>CAYSLU010000044.1:0-40093 GCA_964431965.1 uncultured Verrucomicrobiota bacterium | reverse complement strand
GCAATGCCAGCCGCCCCCCATCCGCATCCCCCTCCCGCTTATGGACTGATTTGGGGCGGACTCCCGGTCTTTACACGCGGCACGTCCGATGCGAGAATGAGACAAGTCTACGGAAAGTAGAAGAGGGATGGGCCTGCGGACGGGTTGCGTTCGCGCGTTTTGGCATGAATGAAAAGGCATTACCGGCCCCGTTGGATCAGCAGCTGTCTCGGCATCCGCTGATCCGTTTGCTTGGGGACATGGCGTCCGAACTCACCGGCCTGCAGCTGCTGCTCGTGTATCCGAACGCCTCCGGGTGGGGGCAGACGCGGGCGGGCGGCGGGGTGGAAGCGAAGACGGCGTTCTGCCGGCTGATCCAGAGCCGGCAGGACGGCGTGAAGCACTGCCGCATGTGTCACATCCTGATGGCCGTAGCCGCCTGCAGCGGCGGATCGGTCGAGCAGCGGTGTCATGCCGGCGCCACCGCCATGGTCAGCCCGGCCTCCGGCCCGTCATCGGAGGCCGTTGCCGTTATCAGCTCCTGCACGTTCGGATCGCAGGACGGCTGGTCCGATGCGCGTGCGCTGGGCGTCCGGCTGGGGATCAAGCCGGCGGAGCTGCGCAAGGCGTTTCTGACCCTGCCGAAGATGGACAAGGAGCGCCGCCGGCTGGCCGCTTGGATCATGCAGGCGATGAGCGCGGCCGTGCAGGCGGTGCGGCGGCAGGCGGAGTTGGAGGATCAGGTCCGGGAGCTGGGGCGGGGCAGCCGGACGGCGGCCGCGCTCGAGGAACTGCTCAAGAACACCCGGTGGGTTGTGCCGGCCCCCGAAGGGAAGGCGGAGCGGGGAAAGGCGCCGCCGGTGCTCGTCCAGGTGGTCTGCCAGCTGATCCAGCAGCGGCCGGACCTGCCGCTGACGGTGAAGGAGGTGGCGGCGGCGGCCCGCCTGACTCCGAACCATTTCACGTCGCTGTTTCGTCGGCATACCGGGCAGATCTTCACGGAGTACCTGGCCGAGCAGCGGATTGCGCTGGCCAAGCAGATGCTGGGCGACCTCACCCTGAGCATCGCGGAGATTGCGCAGCGGGTGGGGTACGACGATGCGGGGTATTTCGCGCGCCGATTTCGGCAGAAGACCGGAAAGTCCCCGCGGGAATGGCGCGAGGGCCGGCAGACGCCTCAGGCTCACCGTGAGCGCGGGGCCAGCTCCAATCAATCATAGGTCTATCCTGTTGTTCATGAGGGGGCGGTGAGACACCATGAGGAAGCGTACGACACGCGTGGGCAGGCGAGGCATGAGTCCAACAGCCGGATTGGCGGACGTCGAGGGAGGGGTGGCCGAGGTGCGGTCTCTGATCGAGACGGCGCTTCGCCGCACGTCCCTTCGGGGGGTGATCGACCGGTTCGGCGGGGACATCTCGGGCGGGAAGATGCTCCGCGCCCGGCTCGTGCTCCACGTGGCCCCCGCAGCCGGCGTTCCGCGGCCGGCCCAGTGCCGCGCGGCGGCCGCGGTTGAAATGCTGCAGTCGGCCAGCCTCCTGCATGACGACGTAGTGGACGGGGGCACGGAGCGGCGCGGGCGTCCGGCGCTCTGGGTCAGCGAAGGCGCCAAGGCGGCGGTGCTGGTCGGCGACCTGCTGGTCGGCCAGGCCGTCGGCTTCATCCAGGGCGCCATGCCGGACGTCATGCCGGTGCTGGTGTCCACGATGCAGGAGATGTGCGACGCGGAGGTGGAGCAGGAGTTCCGCCTGTTCCATGAGGACGCCTCGTGGTCCCGCTGCGTCGGGATCGCCCGGCGGAAGACGGGCAGCCTGTTCGGGCTGGCCGCGCGCTGTGCGGCCGGGGCGGATCCGGACCTGGCGAAGGTCCTGCTCGATGCCGGCTATGCGATCGGGACGGCCTACCAGCTGGCCGACGATCTGCTGGACACGAGCCGCGATGCGGGGTGGGCTGGCAAGAGCCTCGGCACGGATGCGCGGACCGGCAAGCTGACGGCCGCCTCGTCGTGCCGGGGGGGCGGACCGGATCCGGCCGAGTACGTCGCGAACCTGCTGCAGACCGCGGGCCGGGACTTGGATCGGTGGCCGGCGGTGAACGCGGCGTGGACGCAGTATGCGGAGCGGGTGGTCGCTCCGGTGATTGAGCAGTTCACCGCGTGCGCATCCGTTTGAGCAGTCGCCTGGCGGGCTGATCCGGGCTGTCCCCGGACACCCGGCCCGGCGAGGACATCATGACGTGCCGAAAGCCAAAGCCAGCGTCTCGTTGGGCGATGTGTTGGATCGCGTTCAGGCGTTCGAGGACGGGCTCGAGCGCTTCTACACGCGGGTTCGCGACCGATCGGCCGACAACCGCGTCCGGATGCTGACGTACTACATGGCGCGGCACCGGCGGCACGGGGAGCTGGCGGTCGCCGGCCTGTCCCGCGCCCGGGTCAGCCGACTGAGGCGCGACGCGGTCTGTTTCGATGCCGCCCGCGACCCCACCCGACGGCACCCGCTTCGGGGCGTGTCGCCCGCCGCGGCGACGGGCGAGCAACTGCTGGCGTCCGCTGTCTGCTACGACGGGGCGCTCATCGATCTGTACCGTTCCCTGATGGGGCCATCCATCGGCGAAGGCGCCCGCGCCGTGCTGGAGGCGCTTATCCGCCTGGAGCAGCGCGACCTCTCCATGTTGAAGCAGATGAGCGCGATGAACTACTTCTGAGGAGTCTCCGGCGTGGGCACGTTTCGTCTCGAAGCGGGCATGCCGCACGGTCCAGCGCCCCAGCCGTCGGGCTGGGACGGGCTGGAGGGCTCCGTTCTGCTGGATAACGCGCGCTGGTTTACCCAGATCCGGTGGGCTGTCGTGGCGGCCCTCGCGCTCTTCGGCCTGGGGGCGAGCGTCTGGCCGGAGGCGCTGCGGCTCGTCGGCCTGGAGGCCCCGCGCATGTGGCCCTGGGTCCTGGCGGCGCTGCTGGCGGCGGTCAACGTCCTGCTGGCGGCCCTGCTCCGGCAGGTCCCGCCGGGGACGCCGCGCGAGCGGGTCGTGGCCAATATCTGGGTGCAGATCGGCGCCGACCTGCTGGTGCTGACCATGCTGGTCTACCTCGTTGGGCCGATCGGCACCGCCATCGGGTTCGCCTACCTGTTTCACATTGCGCTGGCGTGCATCTTCTTCACGCGCCGCGACAGCTTCCTGGTCGTGCTGGTCAGCGCCGTTCTCTACCTGTCCACCGTCGCCCTCGTCTGCGGCGGGATCCTGCAGTCCCGAAGCATCCTGCTCGTTGCCGGTCCGCCTGCCGTGACCTTGGGCCCCGGCTTGGTTTTCGCCGTCCCGGCCGTTGTGGTGTGGATCGTGGTCTGGTATCTCGTGTCCACCATATCCGTTGCGCTTCGCCACCGGGACCAGGAGCTCGATGCGGCGAACCGACGGCTTCTGCAGGCCGACGAGGAGATCAACCTGCGGATGCTTCGCGTGACGCATGACCTGAAAGCGCCGTTCTCAGGCATCGAGACCGCCATCGAGGATCTGCGCCTGACGCACTGGGACAGCATTCCCGCCGAGGCGCGCACGTCCATCATCCGCATCGAGCTGCTGGGGGCGACGCTGCGCGCCCGCATCGGGGATATCCTGACGCTGGGCAACCTCCGGTCGGCGGCCGGCATGAAGCCCGCGCGCGAGCCGATCGACCTGCGGGCGTTGCTGGAATCGGTGGTTCAGGATGCCCGGGATCTGGCCGCCAGCCGGCGGGTCGCGATCGAGCTCGCGGTTCCCGATGGGAAGGTGACCAGCGATCCCCGGCAGCTGCGCATTCTCTTCTCGAATCTCGTCGTGAACGCGGTAACCTACTCTCGGGAAGGCGGCGGCGTGCGGGTTGAGGCCGACTTGGATAGCGGCGCGCGCGTGCGGGTCGTCGATCGCGGGATCGGGATCAGCGCCGCGGCGCTGCCGCACGTATTCGACGATTTCTACCGGTCGCAGGAGGCGGCGCGCTTCAACCCGCAGTCCACGGGGCTGGGGCTGGCGATCGTCCGGCAGGTCGCCACCAATGTCGGGCTTACGATAGTCGTCGATACGCACGAAGGAGCCGGCACCACCTTCGAGGTGGTGATCCCATGAAAGAGGAGGAGCAGCCGTGGCACGAATCATGATCATTGACGACGATGTGGCGCTGTCGACCAGCTTGGCGGCCGCGCTGCAGAAGGCCGGGCACGAGGTCCGCACGCTGGATACGACCGGGAATGCGGTCCCGGCTTTGGTTCAGGACAAGCCGGACCTGCTCATTCTCGATGTCATGTTTCCGGACAATCCGGTGGCCGGGTTCGACCTGGCCCGGCAGATCCGCGCGACGCGCGAGATCAAGAAGCTGCCGATCATCCTGCTTACGGGCGTCAACCAGGAATTCCCCATGAGCTTTTCGGCGGCCGACATCGACCCGGCGTGGATGCCGGTCCAGGAGTTCATGGAGAAGCCGGTGAAGCGCACGCATCTGGTCAGGAAAGTCGCCGAGATGCTGGCCAAGCCGTGACGCCGCGGCGGTGCGGTTCCGGTGCGTAGCGGGCGGGACGTCTGGCGCAGGAGGAGAGATCATGCGTGCCATTCAGGCGGCGATCGTGGGGTTGGCGGCGGTCGGGCTGACGGCTCTTGCTGCGGGTGAGGCGGGCAAGGTCCCGGCCAATCCGGACGCCCGGATTGAGGCGCTCGGCGCGGCGCGCATGCGGGCTATGGCCCGAATGAACGACCTCCCCCAGTTCACGGACTCCTCGTTCAACGGGCTTCAGGCGGTCAACGCGGCGATCTCCCAGACGTATACGCGCACGCAGCAGGCGCTCAGCAAGCAGATCCAGGACGAGAGCGCGAAGGCCCCGGAGATCCGGAACCAGTTTCTGATCGACGACTTGAACGCCCGCATGCTGAAGCTCAGCGACATGTGGGCTGCGTTTTCAAACAAGGAGTGGCCCGCCGTGTCGCAGAGGATCGGGGCGCTCAGCCTGTCGTACCAGTCGCTGAGCCAGCTCGTGGGCAATTTCACGGGCATGGACGGATACTGGCTGCGTTCGAATCTGGATGCCGACGTGATGACGGCGGTGTTCGTTGCGCTCGAGAAGCGGGCCGACGAGATCAAGGCGCAGGCGCAGGCGGTCGTGGCCGACGCCCGACGCATCGCCGCGGACTGGGATGCGGCGTGGAAGGATGCGGCGACGCGCTGACGGCCGGCGCGCGCCCGGGAGCCTCACGCGAGCCGATTGATCCGCAGGCCGAGCAGCATCACGTCATCCTCGAACCGAAACGCGCCGCTGTACGCCAGCAGCGATTCGGCCAGGGCCGGCAGCGCCTCGGCGGGCGGGCGCCCGGAGACCTGCCCGAAGAGCGCCATCAGCCGTTCCCCGCCGAGCTCCTCGCCGCTCCGATCGGTCAGCTCGATGGCGCCGTCCGAATAGGCCAGCAGCGCGTCCCCGGGTGCGACGGGCTCGGTGCTGGCGGTATAGGCCGAGTCGGCCATGAGCCCGAGCGCCGCGCCGTGGGCCTGGAGCGGGCGGACGGCGCCGGCGTGGGCCAGCAGGGGTGGGGGGTGCCCGGCGCTGGCGTACTGGATCGTCAGGCGGCCGAGGTCGACGATGCCGTAGAAGGCTGTGGCGAAGTACCCGTCGCCGCGCGTCAGCGCTCCGAGCTGCGCGTTGAGGTGCGCGAGGAATCCCGCCGGGTCCGGCAGCAGGCGCCGGGACTCCTCCCACAGGGAGCGGATCTGCATCGTGAACAGGGCGGCGGCCACGCCGTGGCCCATTACGTCCGCGATCATCAGCGCGTGGACGTCGGGGGCGATGCGTTCCCAGCGGCAGAAGTCCCCGCTGATGTATGCGTGCGGCTTGTTTACGGCATGGATCGAGACGCGCGCGTCCGGGGCCGAGTCTGAGCGCATCGCGTGCTCCTGGATCAGCCGGGCCTGCTCGATCTCCTCGAGCAGCGGGCTCAGGTCCCGGAACGATTCGATTCCGCCCACGATCCGGCCGCGGTCGTCCTTGAGCGGAGCAACGGTCACCTCCACGGGGATGCGCGCGCCATCTCGCGCTCGGGCGAACACGAGCTCGGGCAGGCGGTTCGTGTCTCCCTGGATGATCGCGCGGTGGAGTGGGCAGGAGTCCTTTCCGCAGAGGCGCTGGCCGGCGACATCCTCGTGGACGAGGATGTCGTCGAAGCAGCTGGTTCCGACGATATCGCGCGCGTGCCACCCGGTGATGCGCTCGGCCGCGGGGTTCCAGTAGAGGATGCGCCGGTCGCGATCGGTGATGTAGACGCCGTCCGCCAGCGAGCGGAGGACAGCCGGGGCCAAGGTCGAGTCGGCGAGGGACGTGGCAGTCATCTTGTACCTCCTGGCAGCCGTAGGCGGGCCGCGCGGGCTCAAAGATAGCAGCGGCTCACGATGGTGGCGAGGCAAATACCGAGGAGGAAACCGGGCCATGCGTGCTGGACCTCCGCGGCCCCGGCTCCAGGAAGAGAAACCAACTCGACGACCTTCCGGAAGAAGACCACTATCCGTCTGTCCCCAGTGGTTTGAAGGCCGCACTACAAACACCGGAGATGGCCCGGTCGCCGTTCGTAGTGCGGGCGTCAGCCAGCCTTCCGGGCAGCCGGCTGGCCAAGCGCGAATGGGTGCGTCGCGTTTCTCGACTGACGCGTCCGCGTTCTGGTACAAGGGCTCGGTCGATAGAGAGACAACGAGGAGATCCGCGATGAAGCACATGCGCATGCTGGCTCTTTCGGTGGGCGTGGCCGCCTCGGCGGCGGTGGCGGCGACGCCGTGGACGGCGAAGGATCTGAACGCGGTGAAGATCAAGGCGGCGCCCGAGCATGCGCCGGTCGTGCTGGTGGAGAAGGGGCAGCCGAAGGCGGTGATCGTTGTCATGCCGGGCGCGTTCGGCGACAAGGAGCTCCAGCAGTACATCAAGGAGTCGACGGGCGCGGAGCTTCCGGTGGTGCGGCTGGCCAAGATCCGGCCGGTGACCTCCGAGGTCGCGATCGTGCTCGGGAGCTGCCCCGAGGCCGATGCCGTGGGCTTGGTCGGATCGAACATGCCGCCCGAGGGGTTCGCCATCAAGACGGCGCCGAACCGGGTGTTCATCGTCGGGCGCGATGTGAGCCGCGTGAACAACGGGACGCTCTGGGGCACGACCGAGTTCGCCGAGCGCTACATCGGCATGCGCTGGTTCTTCCCGCAGGCCGCCACGAACGCTCCGGACATCGGCCGGGACATCCCGAAGACGGACACGCTGACCGTTCCCCCGGTGTGGCTCGAGGATGCACCCTTCTTCCGCATGCGCACGATCTACCCGCCGTGGTCGATCCCCTCGCGCGGAACCGGCATCGACCTCGGTCGGATCCAGACTTTCCTTCGGGCCGGGACGTCCTGGCCGATCCAGCTGAGCGTCCACCAGCCGAACTGGGCGAAGTATCCCGAGCTGACCAACGGCTGCCCCGAGTGTTTCCAGATGCGCAAAGATGGCTCGCGCCAGTTCGACGTGCTCTGCTACGGGAACCCGAAGACGCTGGAGACCTATCTCAAGGGCATTCAGGCGTTCCTCGACAAGACGAAGCCCGTGTACGCGCCGGTCAGCGCGACCAAGGCGATCACCGTGTCGCCGGCCGACGTGGAGCTGGCCTGCTACTGCCCGGACTGCCGCAAGCTGTGGGATGAGAACGGCGGCGAGTACGGCGCGGCCTCGAAGGTCATGGCCACCTTCGTGGACAAGCTGGCGCGCGAGGTCCAGACGCGATGGCCCGACGAGGGCTTTACCGTCATCTTCCTTCCGTACCTGAACTACACCAAGGCGCCGGACGGATTCCAGCTTCCCGGCAACGTCGAGGTGCAGATCTGCGGCATGCCCGGCATGGCCTGTTACAAGGAGCCCGCCATCCGCGACGCCGAGCAGGCGAATATCGATGCCTGGATCAAGACCTCGGGCCGCAAGATCCAGAACTGGCACTACAACGTGTGGCCGGCCCACAAGACCAAGGCCGCCTACCAGTACCCGCATGTGATCAAGGATTTCTACCAGCGCAACCGCGACAAGACGATCGGCACGTTCATCAACGGCGACTTCAACCACTGGCCGCGCCAGCACATCAGCCTCTACTGCTGGCAGAAGGTGCTCTGGAACCCGGACTTTGACGTCGATGCGGCGGTCGACTCCTTCTGTGCGCGCATGTTCGGTCCGGCGTCGAAGACGATGCGCGAACTGGTCGGCCTCCAGATGGACGGCTGGGAGAAGAGCCGGTGGCCGGCGGGCCGGTTCTCGCCGCGCGGCATCTATGAGCAGAGCTTCCCGACGACGACGGTGGCGCGCATCCGCGCGCTGATGGCGCAGGCCAGAAGCGAGGCGGCTGGCAACGACCTGGTGCTGACCCGGCTCGACTACTACGAGAAGCCGACCCTGCCGGACTTCTACACGGAGTCCGAAATGATGGCCGGCAAGGGGTTCCGGCCGCTCGAGGCCCAGAAGGTCGGCGAAAATCCCGTGCTAGACGGCAAGCTCGACGAGTCCGCCTGGTCGCGCACGCCGTCCAACATGTTCGTCGTGGCCGGCGGCAAGACCGCGGGTCAGCCGCCGGTGTATCCGACCTCTCTGCAGGCCCTCTGGACGCCCGACGGCATCACGTTCGGGTTCCGCATGGCCGAGCCGATGCCGGACCGGCTGGAGACGGCCAACGGAGGCCACGACAACGGCGACATGTGGTGGGACGACAACGTGGAGATCATGATCGACGTGACCGGCGAGAACCTGGGCGAGTACTACCAGTTCATCGTCAATCCCGAGGGAAACTACTGGGATTCACGGCGCAAGGACGCGACCTTCGAGTGCAAGGGGTTCAAGACGAAGTCGTTCCGCGGCCCGGACTTCTGGAGCATGGAGGTGTTCATCCCGTACGCGGCCTTTCCTGAGGCCAAGGTGCCGGGCTCCGGCACGCACACCGCCTGGTCCGGCAACTTCACGCGTCATCGCGTGGTTGACTGCGGTCGCAAGCCCGGCCAGCCCAAGGCGGAAGGCAGCGTGCGCGAGTACCAGCGCATGAACACGCTTGGCGCCAGCGCGAGCGACAACCTCGCGGACTTCTCCGCCATCAAGTTCATCGAGTAAGCGGGACGAATATCGAACTGCAGAACAAGGATCCGCAGAATGTCGAAGGGGGGACTTCGAGATCCGGAGATCCTTGTTCGATATTCTGCGGTTGCTCCAGGACGCTGCAAGGCCAATGGTCGCCAACCGGCCGAACAACAGCGAGAAAACGCACTAGACCGAAGGGGATACCCGGTTGAAAACCATCCTGGCGGCAGCGGCGCTCATGACATCAACGGCCTGGGCGGCGATCCCGCTCGTGGAGGACCTGACGTGGCTCCCGGCCGCCGATCTGCTGACGGTCGAGAACGGATCGATCGAGGCGGTGGAGTCCGGCGGGCGGACCATCTGGCGCTGGAAGATCGAGACCGGGCAGACGTCGCGGCTGGCGATCCGGGCGGATCATCCGCTGTTCAGCCAGCTCCGCTACTTCGACCGGCTGCAGCTTGAGTACCGCGTGGCCGGCGGCGAGATCAACTCGTTCGACCTGCGCGCGCTCGGCCACGTGTCCGGCCCCCGCCAGTACAAGGTCCATAGCTTCCGGATCGCGGTGGGCACGACCCCGCGCGAGGCGTGGCAGCGCGACGAGCTGGACCTGGCGGTGCCGTACTGGTTCCCGTGGGACAACCCCGACGGCGAGGGTCAGGAGGGCTATTTCCGGTTCGAGGCCATGTCGGTGGCGCCCGGGACCGTGATCGAGATCGCCTCCGCGCGGCTCATCCGCGGGCTCATCTACCGGAAGCCCGACTACGAGCTGCCGATCACGTGGCCGGTGGCTACGAACCTGGCGGACGGCTCGGTCGCGTACACCCTGTCGTTCACCGTGCTGAACTCAAGCGGCCGGCCAGCCACCATCAGGGCCCGCGTGGCCTCGAATCACGGCCGCCTCGGGGAGCTCGGCCGCTTCGTCGTGCGCCTGGACCACGAGCAGATCGACGTGCAGGCGTCGCAGTCGGCTACATTCAAGCTGACGGCGACGATCCGCGAGGCCGACATCGCGAAGACTCCGGAGCTCTACTCGGAGCCCCTGTGGGTCACCTTCGCGCCGGCCCACGAGCCGGAGGCGTCGACCTGGTGGCTCGGGCGGCTCGTGCGCCCGCTGTCGGCCGGCGTGCGCCGGCAGGTCGTGCTGAGCGCGGCCGACCAGGCGCTGATCCGCGGTAAGCTGCAGACGAACGATGCGGCGATGCGGAAGCTGGTCGGCTTGGATGCGGCCGTCGCGAAGGCCGATGAGTTCCTGGCGAAGCAGCTGCTGACCGTGCCGGAGAGCTACGGCCACGTGCGCAACGCCTATCCGGCGCCATGGAAGCCCGGGGACATCATGTGCGAGGCGGTGAATAGCGAGACCGGCGAGCGGAGGGTGGGCGACGCGATCGCCGGGGCCGTGTGGCGGGAGTATCTGGGGAACACGGGGCGGGCCACGTACTGGACCGGGCTGGCCTACCTCCTCACGGGCGACGAGAAGTACGCCCGGAAGGGGATCGAGCTGCTGCGCCTCTACGCGCGGCAGTACGGCGAGCGCCGCTGGAACGTCCTGTTCGACGTGCCGTTCTTCCGCGGGGCGCCGATTCAGTCGTCGACCCGGATCGGCTCCAACAGCTCCTATGGCGCGAACTGGGACCACAAGGGGCTGTGCGAGCTGGCGTCCATGATCGCGGACAGCCCGTCGTGGACCGAGGCGGACCGGCGCCTGGTCTACGAGGGATTCCTGCTGCCGTACGTGACCGAGCTGGCGAAGCTGCCCGGCCAGATCAGCAACCAGACCGACATCACGAACCACAACCTGCTCCTGCTCGGCCTGGCGTTCCGCGACGCCCACATGGTCTACCTGGCCCTGCTGCGCGACTGCGGACTCATATCCCGGCTGGCCGACATCGACGCCGACGGGTTCTCGTCCGAGGGGCGCCCGCTGAACTACCACGGCGCCGCGGCGAACGAGTACATGCCGTCGCTCGTCTACCTGGACCAGTCGGGGCTCGGCATTCCCTACGGCAAGGAGCGCGTGCTGGCGGCGATTCGCATGCCGTACCGGCGCGCGGCGCTCAACGGGACCGTCCCGAATGCGGGCGACTGCGGGCGCGGGCAGGGTGTCGGCGCCAGCCACCTGGCCGACTTCCTGATGGGCATTGCGCCCGAGGCGAAGTGGCTGGGCGACATCGGCGGCGACGGCACGCTCTGGGCGAAGCTGGCGCGCTACCGCTCGGGGCAGGCGGCCAGTCGCGACGGGTGGCGAAGCCTGCTGGAGACCGGCCCGGTGGTGTTCCGGTCGACCGGGATGGCGATCCTGCGCAGCGGGAAGACGGCCGATGAGCAGGTGATGGCGACGCTCGACTACGGGCGCAACGTGTTTCACGGTGCGATGGACCGCAACCAGATCACGCTCATGGCGTTCGGCTTGGTGTTCACTCACGGGCCCGGCTCGCTCTACAACGTCGGTAGCGGCGGCGTCGAGAAGAGCGAGGACCCGCGCCTCAAGAGCTTCATCAGCGGGGCGCTCTCGCTGACGCACAACGTGGTCGTGGCCGACCAGACCAACCAGCTGCCGAGCGTCGGGCGGCTGATCGCGTGGTCGGATCGGCCCGAGCGCCAGGTCGCGGTGAGCCAGGTGGACGGGATCTATCCGGGCGTGTCGCACACGCGCGCGATGGTGCTGCAGGACGGCTTGGTCGTGCTCTTCGATCGGGTCCGCTCCGAGCGGGAGCACGAGTACGATCTCGTGTACCACAACTTCGGCGAGCTTCGGCCCGGGGAGGGCTGGACCGTTGCGTCGCTGAGCCAGCCGCTCGGGCGAACCGGAAACTACGGCAACCTGATCGATCCGAAGGAGCTGCGCGGCAGCGGGGTGGTGCGGGCCGAGTGGGATCTCTCGAACCAGGTGTCGCGCGTGGAGGGGCGGGGCGAAACCAAGCCGCCGAGGGCCCGGCTGGCCTTCTGGCAGAGCCGCACGGACGACAGCCGCATCTACTCCGCCGTCACGGGCCTGAACAACCCCAACACGCGCGTCGTCCCCGATGCGGCGCCGACGCTGATCCAGCGGATGCGCGCAAAGGATTTCGATCGCGTGACCGTGCTCGAGCCGCACCGCGGCGAGCCGCGCGTGACTGCGGTTGACGCCCCGGCTCCCGGCGTGGCGACGCTGACGCTGGCCGGCGGCCGCAAGATCGCGCTCGCGCTGGACGAGCTAATCCGCGCGAACGCCGTGCGCAATCCGTGATCGGTCGCGGATCGGACGGGACAGAGCCCGTCCCTCCAGGATGCATGACTGGAGGGACGACCTCTGTGTCGGCCGTCCGGTGAGGGCGATCTCGTGGGATGCGAGTCCGGACGGGACGGAGCCCGTCCCTCCAGGATACGGAATGGAGGGCCGACCTCCGTGTCGGCCGCTGATTGAACGGGCCGGACGGGACAGAGCCTGTCCATGCGCGGCGTGACGAGTCAATTGGCGGGGGGAAGAAGGGGGGTGTGATGATCCATGGATGATGCCCTTCTGGTTCAACGGCACCGCCCCCCGCATCATCCGCCTGTCGAGCGCTTCAACGAGCCGACGGTTGTGCACGTCGGCGTCTGCACCAAGGACCGACGGTGCGTCCTGGCCTACGATGCGGCGCATGCGCTTTGTCGGTCGGTCTGGCAAGAGGCGCATTTCTGGCGTGTAGGGCAGTATGTGATCATGCCGGACCATATCCATCTGTTCTGTTCGCCCGGGCGCATACCGGCGCCGAGCCTCAAGCAGTGGGTCGAGTACTGGAAAGGTCGGATTGCGGCGCAGTGGCCGAGGGCTGACGCGTCCGGAGCGGACGGGACGGAGCCCGTCCCTCCAGGATGCCGGAATGGAGGGCCGACCTCCGTGTCGGCCGTGCCTGGCGTTACCACCAAGCTTTGGCCGCGGGATTTCTGGGACACGCAGATGCGCGGGAGAGATCACTTCAACGAGAAGTTGGCCTACGTGCGGATGAACCCGGTGCGCAAGGGACTGGTGACGGTACCCGCTGACTGGCCGTATCAGGGCGAGGTGTTTCCGTTCGCATGGATGTGAGATTGGACGGGACGGAGCCCGTCCCTCCAGGATGCATGATTGGAGGGCCGACCTCCGTGTCGGCCGCTGACCGGCGACGATTTTGATCGCGAGGACAAAGACATGTCGAGCAACTCAGCTCGCACGACGGTCCAGAGCCGGCGGCCGAACGTGGTGGTCTGCATGACGGACATGCTCCGCGCGCAGACGATCGGCTGCTATGGCGATCTCGTCGTCCGCACGCCCCACATCGACCGGCTGGCGGCTGAGGGCATGCGCTTCGACATCGCCGTCACGAACAACCCGCTGTGCACGCCGGCGCGCTCGTGCCTGCTGTCGGGCCAGTACAGCCGGACGTGCAGCGGCCGGACGAACAACACCGATGCCCTGTGGCCGCCGGCTGGCCGGCCCGTCTTCCTGGCGCCCACGCTCGCCGAGCGGTTCCGCGAGGCCGGCTACGACACGGCGCTGATCGGCAAGTGGCACATCGATGCGGATCCCGCGCTCAGCGGCTTCGATCACACACTGCTGCCCAACATCATCCACCGTCACTACGGCCAGAAGTACCGCGAGGACGGCGGGCCGGCGTTCACGGTTCCGGAGTTCGCGCCGGAGTTCGAGATTCGTCGCATCGACGCCTTCCTGCGCCAGCGGCGCGACCGCCCGTTCTTCCTGTTCCACAGCATCAGCCAGCCACACATGCCGCTGGGTCCGGGGAATTGTCCGGAGTCGTATCTGCGACTGTACGACCGGCGCACGGTGCCGCTCCGGCCGAACGTGTTCCGCGACGGCCAGATGGCGCACGACCGCGAGTGGTTTGTCGTCTACACCAACCCGGACTACTGGTATCGCAAGTGGTGCCTCAGAGAGCCGCCGCGGCCGACGGATACGGTGCCTGACGACTACGACCTGCGCGACCTGACGGCCCAGTACTACAGCCTCGTGACGTGCGCGGACGACCAGGTGGGCGCGCTGATGAAGAGCCTGGAGGGGGCCGGCCTGGCTGATGACACGATCGTGGTCTTCCTCTCGGATCACGGCGACAACCTGGGCAGCCACGGCTGCTTCAACAAGCAGCTCCTGATCGAGGAGTCGATCCGGATTCCGTTCATGGTCCGGTGGCCCGGGCGGATCCGGCCGGGCGTCGACGGCGCCCACGTGGCGCAGCTGATCGATGTTATGCCGACCGTGCTCGAGATGTGCGGCCTGCCGCCGGCGTCCGGCGTCCAGGGGCGCAGCCTGGCTCCGGTTCTCGACGGGCGTGCCGGGTGCGCCGGCTCGGACCGGGCGTTCATCGAGTGCTCGTCCGGACTGATCGGCGTCCGTACGCCGGATCACCTGTACGGCATGCGCGTGGACCGCGAAACGCGCGCGATCACGGACGAGCGCTATCAGTTCTTCGACCTGCGGTCGGACCCGTACGAGCTGCGGAACCTGGCCGGCATGCCCGAGCAGGCGGACGTAGCCGAAGAACTCAGGGCCTCGCTCGCCGCATGGCATGCGTCCACGCCATGGATGGACGGGGCGTAGCCCGTCCCTCCAGGATACCGGAATGGAGGGCCGACCTCCGTGTCGGCCGTCCGAGCAGCGGACAAAGTGATTGCTTCGCGGGAGGCGGCGGATAGGCTTGCACGATCATTCAATGTGCATTCTGGCAAGGAGTCACCATCACAGCCGCCCCGGCCCTCGTAACCTGAACCCCGAACTCTGGACCCTACCCACCGTGACCCCCATCGGCACCGAACTGATCCGTAACGAGACTCGTCTGCGAGAAGCATGGGGCGACGACATCCCGACCTGGTCCGACAGCGTACGCGAGTCGGCTGGGCGGGCCGTCGAGCGAGCGGTCGCTCTGGCGGCGGGCGCAGTCGTTCCGGCGGGCGGCTGGGACCGGGGCCTTTCGCCCGGCTGGCTGCCGGTGCTGGCGTCCGCTTACCGTCAGACCCGCGACGAGCGGTATGCCGCCGCTGCCCGGGCCATCTACGAGCGCGGGATGGCGCAGGCCGAGGAAGAGCAGGGGAAGGGCCGGCACGACCCGCTGGTCATCTCGCACCGGCTAGGCGACACGGAGGTGCTGGGCTGGTTCGGAGCGCTGCCGGAGTTCGTCGGGAGCGCCGCGCTCGACGAGCCCGCGCTCGCTCGCATCGTGGAGTCTGCGCGTCGGCAGCTCAACGACTCAGTCGAGCATCTGCACGAGGCGCGCAACATCCGAATGACGCAGTGCGACGCGCTGTTTACGCAGGGGGAGCGTCTGGCGTTCCTGCACGATGCCGCGCGCTGGCGGGACGCGGGATTGCGTGCGATCAACGACGCCTTTCACCGGCATTTCAACCGCGACGGCAGCTCCGTCGAGGCCACGGGCTGGTACCACTACATCTGCATGAACATGCAGTTTCGATACCTGCGGCTCGCGCACCGGCGGCCGGAGCTCGGCCTCCAGGTTACGCCCGAGCAGGCCGCCGCGGCTCTGGAGTACCTGGTGGCATTGGTCCAGCCGGACGGCCTCTTCTCGCTCATCGGAGACTGCACGTCGGCCGTGCATCCGCACGCGACGCTGGCCGCTGTGCTGGAGCTGAGGCAGCGCCTGCGGCGCGAACTGGGCCTGGACGAGGCGGATCCCCCGGCCATTCGCTGCTTCTCCGACGCGCGGCAGGTGATGATGCGCGACGGCTGGGGCCCCGAGGCGACCTACGTGACTTTCGATGCCACGCGGCGTTCGGGCTACCACTGGCATCCGAGCCGGAACTCGATCCAGCTTCACTTCGCGGGTCGGCGCGTGATCGCTGATCCGGGCCGCATGAAGTACCTGGCCACGCCGCAGCGAGCCTACGCCTGCTCGACGCGCGGTCACAGCACGGTCAATCTGAACGGCTTGAATCAGTCCTCCGTCGAGGCGTCGGTGCGGCTGGACCAGGCAGAGGGAACAGCCATCGTGCAGGGCTTGTACGGGGGTGGTTACTGGGAGCCGACGATGCACGGGTACGCCGCGGGGATCTACGGGGATCACCACCGGACGCTGGTGTGGGTGCAGGGCCGCTTTCTGCTCGTGCTCGACAACTTGTACCACACGTCGGAGGACGGCTGGAAGCCGCGGGCAGAGTGCGCGTGGCAGTTCGGGCCGGGCACCGTGCGTGTCGATGAGGCCCGCCGGGAGGTGCGGAGCGAGCATGGGCCGGCCGCGCTCCGGATGCTGGTGCCGCTGGCGCCTGAAGGGTCGCGCTTCACGCTCCACGAGGGCGAGATGGATCCGTGCCGGGGCTGGGTGGCGAACCGGGGGGACGATCCCGAGCCGGCGCCGCTGCTGCGCGTGGGGGTCGATCGGCTGGATCCGTGGAGCGCGGACTGGGCGACGGTGCTGGTTCCGCATCGCGTGGGCGAAGACCCCGGGCCCGTCGTGGGAGAAGTGGTCGACCCGGCGAAGACGGGCCACGGCAAGATCCGGCTGGACTGGCCGGATGGGAGCGTCGACGCGATCTGGTGGACGCGGCGGTTGCAGTTCGCTCTGGACCGGGCCCCGGACATGCGTTCGGATTCGGGGCTCGTGCACATGCACCGGCGGGCCGGGGGAGCGGGTGGGAGCGTCCTGATGGTCGAGGGATCGTATGCGGAGCCGTTTGCGGCGCGTTCGAACGCGCCGCGCTCCACCCGCATCGCGGAATGGAAGGCGTAAGGATGAGCATCATGTCGAATACAGGCGAGTCGCGCGGTTGGCTGGCGGGAATGTCGGTGGCGGAGCTGCAGCCGAAGATCCGGCGCGAGCCTTATGCCGCGCTGTGGGGCCGTCTGGGGTGGCGCACCCGCGAACGGATGCGCGATGCGAGGTCCTTGGGCTTTCCCGTGGCGCACGGCGCGCTCGCGTGGCTTTCGGTGACCCCAATGGTCATGGAGGCGGCCCTGATCCACCGGCTCGAGGGCGACGCGGACTGCCTGCGCTATGTGGAGGAGTGCATCGAGCACGTGGTGCAGGCCGCGCGCAAGATCGGGTGGACGGAAGCCCTGAAGGCGACCAAGCTCCCCGCGCTGTCGCACGCGGAGCTTGCGCTGGCCGGCGACCTGTGCCGCGACAGCTTGAGTCCCCGGGCGCGCGAGTCGCTGCTGACCTTCATGCGCGAGATCGCGATCGACTACCACCGGGGCGCCGAGCCGTACATCGGGTACGCCGGTGGCGGGAACATCTCGCTGTGCCAGACGATCAACGCCGCCGTGTGCGCGCTGGCCTGGGGGCCGGAGTGTAGGCATCCCGCTTGGGAGCAGACGATCGAGCACGCGGTGATGTACGTTCGCTGCTACTTGCGCTACGGCTGCGACGCCCAAGGCTACGGGTACGAGGGCACGGGCTACAGCTACACGGTGTTCCACTACATCTACCTGCTCGTCCACCTCCTGCACCGGACCGGGCGGCTCGACCTGTACGCAACCGAGCCCACCCTGCGCCACATCCCGACCGCCACGTTCGGCCTGCTGTTCCCGGACCGCGGCGCGCTGGTGAACATCAACGACCACGGCCTACTGTTGCCCGAGAGCTTGTCGTGGCTGCTCGGAACGGCGGCGTACTACGGCGATCCGCGCCACCTCGGCCTGTGGTACGCATACCAGGGACCGGACCATCCGGTCCGGCCGTACGGCGATGCGACGGAAGAGTACCGTCGCACGCACAATGGGGACCGGTCGGTGGACGCGCATGCGGCCATGATGCAGGCGGTGCTGTACTGGGACGCTGCGGCGCCGTGTACGGCGGTTGAGGACTCCGACGTCCCCACCGCCACGTACTCGGCGGGCACGGAACTGGCCAACTTCCGGACCTCGTGGAGCCGGGGTGCGGTCTACCTGAATGTGCTTGGCTCAGGCCGCAGCCATGCGTCCCAGACGCACAAGCACGCCGACTGCGGGCATTTCTCGATCTTCGCCCATGGCGAGTACCTGGCCATTGACACGGGCCGGTACAACGTGGACGAGGACCAGCACAGCGTGGTGATGGTGGACGGGAAGCCGCACCTGCCGTGCGCGGGGTGGGGGATGAACACGCGGGGCGGGCGCTTGCTGGACTTCCAGCGCGCCGGCTTCGTGGAGTACGTGCGGGTCGACATGGCCCACATGAAGGACTGCATCTGGGCGGACCGTCACTTTCTGTTCGTGCGCCTGGGCGGCGACGACGCGTACATGGTCGCGATCGACAACATCAACAAGAACAACGCGAAGCACAGTTACTGGTGGCAGCTTCACGCGCACCCCGCGGCTGCGGTCCGGATCGACGGCGAGCGACAGGCGTCGGTCGTGGGCCGTGCCGGGCGTCTGGACGTGACGTTCGCGGTTCCGACCGCGCTTGATTTCCCCAGTGACCCGCACCGGATCGCGCTGCGCGCCGACGAGGCGTGGTGGTCGCGGCCGTACGGGAAGAACGACGCCGCGCCCAGCCACGACCGCGCCGACGTGTGGATCACCTCGGTCCGGAGGCCCCGCCTGATCGCGGAGGTCGAGGGCCTGAACGGCCAGATCATGGCCGTCATCGTGCCGCGTCGCACGGGAGATGCCCCTCTCACGGTTCGCCAGGTTGCTCAGCGGCGCGTCCTGACGATGGTTGTCGAGAGCGAGGCGTACGTGGATACGATCGCCGCCCCGCTCGATAGCGGTGTGCTGCTGACGCCGGACATGCGCGGCTTCACCGAACTGGCCGTGGTCCGTCGCGACAAGCAGGGCGGCCTCGTTGACCAGTGGTCGGTTGGGGCGGAGCGGCTGACGGTTGGAGCGGCGAGCGAGGGGCGGTGACGGACGCGTGCGCTGTCTCAGCAGTGGATGCGTGAATATCATCTCTCATCAGCGAGCATAGACACATGACGGATGATCGGATTGTGGTGTTGAAGAACGACCCCGCGCTGGGACTCTACGTCTGCATCGATGCGGCGGATGTGGAGAGCCTGTGTGCGTGGCTGGACGATGAAGAGATCCGGTACGACCTGGCGCCCGAGGGATCCGAACGCGTGGCGGAACCGGGGACGTCCGTGTTCTCGTTCGGCCAGCAGCATCGGTTGGGCATCCGTGACTTGCTCGAGGACTACGGGATCCAGGCCGAGGTGGATCCCGGCATAGCCTTGAGCGAGCAGGCGTATGGCCCGCCGCTCGACCGACTCCTGCGCGCCGGCAAGTTGCCGCGCGAGGGAGAGAAGGGCTGCTACGCGAAGATGGGGATCGGTCGGGAGCATGTCCCCGACCTGATTCGGATGGCGACGGACGAAGCGCTGCACACGGGTCCGGAGGGGAGTCAGATCGTCTGGGCTCCGGTTCACGCATGGCGCGCGCTCGCGGAGTTTCGTGCCGAGGAATCGATTGGCCCGTTGCTTGGCCTGCTGTGCCGGATAGACGAAGAGAACGACGACTGGGTTGGCGAGGATGTGCCGGACGTGCTGGCGGAGATTGGACCTGCGGCGGTGGGCCCGCTTGCGCTGTACCTGGGCGACCCGGCTCACGGCGAATGGGCTCGCGTTGCCGCGGCGCACGCACTTGCGTTGATCGGTGAGCACCACCCGGATGCGCGGGACAAGTGCGCCTCCCTCTTGTGCGCGCAACTGGGGCGATTCGCCAGTCAATCCGATGCGCTCAATGCGTTTCTGGTTCTCTATCTCGTCGACTTGAAGGCGGTGGAAGCGGCGTCGGTCATGGAGCGGGCATTTGCCGCCGGGCGCGTGGACGAGACCGTGGACGGCGATTGGGAGGATGCGCAGGTTGCGCTTGGTTTGAAGTCCCGGAGAGAGCACGCGCGCAAGCCCAACAGGTTGACCGTGCTGGGCGATCGACTGCGGGCCGCACTCGAGTCGAATGGCGGACCGGTGCCGTCGGAGGAGCCTTTGATTCCCGCCGAGCAGGGGGCTCGGATGCACCTTCCCGAGCCCCGTACAAAGATCGGTCGCAACGATCCCTGTCCATGCGGCAGCGGGCGGAAGTACAAGAAGTGCTGCGGGATTCCGGGGAGTGCTGGGCAGATGTGAAGGGACTGGCGCGCGGCCGATCGGACGCCAGTGGTCAGTGATCAGCTGGGCCGCCGGCCCGCGGCGGGCCGGATGGAAGGGAGTGGAGCCCTCCTGATCTTTCGCCCTAATCTCTCTCCTTTGTCTCTGCGCGATTGGGGCGAAAGATTAGGGGTGAATGATGAAGGTGTCTCAGTGACTTGTTGGCTGCGGATCACCGACGACTGACCTCTGGTGTTGTGACCACTGGTGCTCATCGCACCTCACGCATCCCACCCCGCTGACGCACGGCATTCGGCCATGATGCGCATGACCTCGCGGGTCTCCTCGATGGGGACGAACGGAGGCTTTCCGAGCGCGAAGTGGTCGTAGCAGAAGTCGTAATAGCGGACGGGCGCGAAACTCGCCACGGGCACTTCCTCGTCGCGCCACGGGATCTGGTCCTGGTTGTCGTAGAGGCGGCCCTTGGCGGCCAGCGCGGTGTTCAGGTCGAGCGCGCTCAGTTCCTCCTCCTTGAAGTACCGGACGCGGAAGGCCTTCTTCTCGGCGTCAAACTGCGCGCTGCCCCTTGTTCCCAGCAGCAGGCAGGGATTGAGCGGGAACGCGGAGGCCATGACGATGTCGAGGTCGAGCAGTACGCCGCTCTCGGTCTCGATCACGGCTTTGACGACGTCGTCCGCGTCGCCGCGGCTGGCGATGCGCCGCATCTGGCCGCACACCCGCTTGGCCTTGCCGCGGGTGAGGAAGAGCATCTTGTCGATGAAGTGGGCCCCGTAGTTGTTGAGCATGCCGCCTGCGTTATTCCGCAGGGCCTGCCAGTCGTTGCGCCGCACGAACCAGCCGATGCCCATCTTGATCATGTAGAGCGAGCCGATCAGCCCGCCGTCGATGATCTGGCGTGCGGCCTGGGTCTCCGGCGTGACGCGGTGCGGCTGGTACATCATCAGCTTGCGTCCGGTCCGGCCCATGGCGGCGATCATGCGGTCGGCCTCGGCGAGGTTCGGGGCGATGGGCTTGTCGCAGAACACGTCGATCCCGTGCTCCATGGCCGCGATGGCCTGGTCCGGGTGGAACGTCGTGGGCGAGGCGATCACCACGAGATCGAGCTGCTCGGCGCGGAACAGGTCCTCGAGGGTCGCGTAGCCGCGGGCGCCGAACTCCTTCTTCGCCTCGTCGCGCCGGTCGGCCAGAGGGTCGACCACAGCTGTCGCCTCAAACCCCTCGTGCTCCCGGATTCCCGGCAGGTGGAACTGCCAGCCAATGCGCCCCAATCCAACGACTGCGGTCTTGAGCTTCTTCATGTGGTTCCTCTCATTCCAAGTCGCGCGCGATCAGATCGCCTTCTTCGAGGCCGAGATAGTGACCGAGTTCGTGCAGCAGCGTGGTGCGGACCTCCTGGCGGTATCGGTCGGGATCGTCTTCGGCTTCGTCGAGGATGTTCATCAGGAAGAGGGTAACCTGCGGCGGGAGCCCTTCGACCGTATCGGCCCCCTCCATGAGCGAGGGGCCCTCGAAAAGGCCCATTGTGTCGGGTGCGATCCCCGATTCGACCAGTTCGTCGTCCGGGTAGCGCTCGTACAGGACGGGCAGGGCGCGCGCTTTCTCCTTCAGACCTGGCGGTAGTGCGGCGAGCAACGCCTCCGTCTCCTCGATCGCCGCGGTTGTCAGCTGCTTCCAGTTCATGGTCGGGCCAGCCGGAGGCCGATGGCCGTCACATCACGTCCGCGAACGTGCGTTTGAGGTTGGCGAACACGGCGTAGCCGAGGCACATCACAACGAGCGACACCCCGGCGGCGACGCCGAACCACGGCCAGTCCGGGGCCTGGCCCCACAGGAGGGCGCGGCGTCCGGTGTCGAGGATGGTCGACAGGGGGTTGAGCTTGACGATCCAGCGGACGCGCTCGGGAACGGCGGTCAGCGGATAGAAGACCGGCGTCATGAAGAAGAGCACGGTGGTGATGACGCCGATGCTCTGGCCGATGTCGCGGATGAAGACGCCGAGCGCGGCGAGCATCCAGGCCATGCCGAGCGTCAGGAACACCAGGGGGACGACGGCCAGGGGAAAGAACAGCGCGGTCCACGTCAGCGGCTGGAGGAATACCGAGATGGCCACCACCAGGATGAAGGAGCTTACGGCGGCATGGAAAAGGGCTTCACCGACGATCGCCATGGGGAGGATCTCGAGCGGGAAGACCACCTTCTTCACGTAGTTCGGGTTCTCCAGCACGAGGCCCGGCGAGCGGTTGACAACCTCGGCGAAGATGTTGAAGAGGATCAGGCCCGCGAAGAGGGTCAGGGAGAACCCGACCCGCGAAGCCGAGACCGGATCCGAGCCCCACCGGGCCTGGAAGATGACCCCGAAGACGAACGTGTAGACGGCCAGCATGAGCAGCGGGTGGAGAAACGACCAGGCGAGCCCCAGGAACGATCCGCGGTACCGGCCGGCCACGAGCCGCCGGATCACCTGGCGGAGCAGGAAGCGGTGCCGGATGCCCGCCGACACGATCAGCGCGGGTGCTGTCGCGGTCGTGCGCAGCGCGTCGGCAAGCGTGGGTGGGCGGGCGGGCATGGTCATAGAGGGCCGAATCATAGAGGGGCCGCGTAACACGTGTCAACGCGGGCGGACGACACACGGGCGGAGGACTCCGGGCGCATCTCCGTCCATGTGCCGGCAGTGCTCAGAGAGAAAGCGGGCTGCTCGATGGAGAAGGGGCATGCCCGCCTGAGAACGCGGCTCGTGCGCCGCTACCACAAACGCCGCTCGGCATAGAGATCCGCTGGTTTGCAGCAGGCGCGCGTAAGCGCCGTCGGAATACGGAGTGGTGTTGCGCCCTATGGGATCTGGCGACGCTTGAGAACTGGCCGTCTTCTGCCATAATTCGGCGCATCTCGCAGCCCACGGCGTGATCTGACGGACGCCGGATGGGCATGCGGCGAATGAACATGATCAGTGATGTCGCCATACGGGTGTCGGGGCTGGGCAAGTGCTACCAGATCTATGGCCGCCCTCAGGACCGGCTCAAGCAGAGCCTGTGGCTGGGCCGGCGTCGCTACTACCGCGAGTTCTGGGCGCTGCGGGACGCCTCGTTCGAGGTGCACCGCGGGGAGGCGATCGGGATTATCGGGCGCAACGGCTCCGGCAAGAGCACGCTCCTGCAGATCGTCGCCGGAACCGTGGCCCCCACGACCGGCGATGTCGAGGTGAACGGCCGCGTGGCGGCGTTGCTCGAACTGGGCAGCGGTTTCAACCCCGAGTTCAGCGGTCGCGAGAACGTCTTCCTGAACGGCGCCATCCTGGGCATGCGCCCGGAGGAAGTCGCCTCGAGCTTTGACGAGATCGCCGCCTTCGCGGATATCGGGGACTTCATCGAGCAACCCGTCAAGATCTACAGCAGCGGCATGCTCGTGCGGCTGGCCTTCGCGGTTCAGGCGTTCCTGAAGCCGGACGTTCTGATCGTCGATGAGGCGCTGGCGGTGGGCGACCTCGCGTTCCAGCACAAGTGCATGCGGCGGATCCGGCAGCTGCTGGACGGGGGCACTACGCTCCTGTTCGTCTCGCACGGGCTCGACATGGTGAAGCGGTTTTGCGACCGGGGCCTGTGGCTGGACGAGGGGCAGCTGCGCTTCATCGGTGACTCCGGCGTGGCCGTGGAGAAGTACCTGGCGTTCATGCGCATGCGCGAGGCGCAGCCCGACATGTCTGCGGGCGAGCCGTCGCTGCTGCCGGAGGCGCCGCCCGCGGCCGTGGCCGGCGCGCCGGCCGGTCCGATCGCGCTTCTGCCGCGCGTGGCGCAGGAGATCGACCCGAACGACGACGCCCTGTTCCTCAAGGGCGCGTGGAGTCGGGTCGATGCGCCGGGCCTGGCCGCCCTGGGCCGGGACACGTCGGATCCGGGCGCGGTGGCCGGCTTCCGGTGCTGCGGTTCCGAGCTGGACCTGGTGTTCATGGAAGGGCCCGGTTGCGACGGCGTGGGGGTATGGGTGGACGATCGCCCGACCTTCTTCGATCTTCGCTGCGCTGACGGCCCCCGGCCGGGGCACCGGCGGCTGGCGTTGGGGGCCGGTGCCCATGACGTCATCATCCGGCCCCGCCCGCGGCCGGGCTCTGCCTCGTGCCGCTTCGCATGGTTCGGTGGCGTCGTTCGCCCCGAGCCGGACGAACTGGTGTTCCGTCGTGATCCCGCCCTGGCCGCCGTTCGGAGCGAGGTCGAGCGCTACGGAAACGGAAAGGCCCGGATCACGGCGGTGGAACTGCTTGACTACGCGACGGCCCAGCCGGTCAGCGAGGTGTCGCACGGACAGCGCGTACGCCTGCGGCTGCACGCCGAACGGACCCAGCCCGCCGGCCCGGTGGTCGATTTCTCATACATAGTCCGGGATCGGAACCGCATCGACTTGTTCGGCGCCACGACGGCCGAGGAACGCGTCCGGATGGACCCGACGGCGACCCGCTTCGTTGCCGAGTTCTGTTTCACGGTCCGTCTGGGGCCGGGCTCCTATTCGATTCTAGCCGCGTTTGTCGAGGCGTCCGACGAGCTTAGGGGGCACGTGCCCATGGACCAGATCGATCTGGCGGTCGTGTTTAGCGTGCCGTTTCAGCCGGAGCGCCCGGTCTGGTACGTGTTCCACGAACCGGTGTCCGTTCGGGCGACCGTCTGCTGATGGCGTGTGCGAGTCCGCGGGCGACCGCCCGGCCAGGCGTGAGGACAGGTGACGCGATGACAGAGACTACTTCGTCCGATCGAGCTGTCGATGCCGCCGGGCTGGATCCGGCCGAGTTGGAGGACATCCTCCGGCGGCTCGACGAGAACCTGCGCCTGCGGTCCATGGTGCGTGAGCAACGGCCGACGCCGGGCTTCGAGAGCGCCGCCGCCCCGGCCGTTCCGGCCGACCTGGAGGATCTGCAGCGCCGTATCCAGGCCCTGCGCGAGCTTCGGGCTCCGTTGCTCGTGCTGGGCGGGCCGGTCCTGTCCGGGATCGCCCGGCTCTGCAACATCCCGCTGCGGCTGCTGCTGCGCAAGCAGATCCGGTTCAACGAGGATTTGATGTCCATCCTCGACGGCCTCCGCGACCAGGTGGCCATGCTGCGCCGGTGGGCGCCGATGCCGGCGGAGCAGGAGCGGCGCGACGAGTCGGCGAGGCGATGTGAGGCGGCGGTCCACGCGCTGGCGGCGGACGCGAAGAGCCAGGGCGACTGGCTCAAGCTCGTGGCGGCCGAGGCTCGGGGGCAGGGGGAGTGGCTCCGGCAGGTTCAGGCCCGGGTGGCCGAGATCGCGATGGACGTCCGTGCCGG
This sequence comes from uncultured Verrucomicrobiota bacterium, assembly GCA_964431965.1. Lineage (GTDB taxonomy): Bacteria > Verrucomicrobiota > Kiritimatiellia > CAIKKV01 > CAYSLU01 > CAYSLU01. Next base: position 14,754 of record CAYSLU010000044.1, on the reverse strand, counting down.
TGCCGACGCGCACGCCCCATCCGCTTCGGACACGCTTCCGGAGCCTCGGGTCCCCGACGCGGCCGGGTACGCGCGCAAGACGGCGGCCATGCCGGGCGGCTTGCGCGTAAACCTGGGCTGCGGCGACAAGCCGATGGACGGCTACATCAACGTGGACTTGCGCGAGCATCCCGGGGTGGACGTTGTGGCGGACATCCGCCGTCTCCCCTTTGCGCCCGGCTCCGTGGCGGAGGTGATGTCGGCGCATCTCGTGGAGCACTTCCGCGAGCACGTGTTCCGGACGCGGGTGCTGCCCGTCTGGCGCGACCTGCTCCGGGAGGGCGGCGCCGTGCGCATCGTGTGCCCCGACTGGGCCGCCATGCTCGCGAGGCAGGGCGACGGGCGTCTGCCTCTGGCGGACTTTACCCACATCACCTTCGGCGGCCAGGACTATGTGGGCAACGACCACTTCGCCATGTACACCCCGGAGACGCTTTCCGAGCTGCTCCGCTCCTGCGGGTTCCAGCGCACCGAGGTCGTGGCCCGCGACCGGATGAGCGCCGGCTGCCCGGAGATGGAAGTGGTGGGATACCGCTAGTGCGCGTCTGCCTCCTAACGCGAACCTATCCCCCGGACAGCGCCGAGGGGATACCCCGGCAGCGCCAGGTGCTGGCCGAGGAGCTCGCGCGGCGGGGCCACGAGGTGTACGTCGTCACCGGCGGCCCGCACCCGGGCTCGCGGCTGGAGCGCGGTGTCCACGTGCATGTCGTGCGCGCCGGCCCGGCCAACCCGTACACCCCCCGACATCCCACGGTCGATGCCCTCCTCACGGAGAGCCAGGCGTTGTTCGAGCAAGCGGCCGCCCTGCATGCCCGCGTGCCGTTCGACGTGGCGGACACCCCGATCTGGTCGGCGCCGGGGTTCGCGGCGCTCGAGCGGTGGAGCGTCCCGGTCGTGGTGTGGCTCCAGACGACCAGCGCCCAGATCGCCGCGATCAACGGGGCTCCGCCGACGGACGAGCAGCGGGCGATCATTGGCCTGGAGCGCCGGTGCATGGCGCGCGCCGCCGGCGTGCTCGCGGACTCCGCGGCCGCCATGGAGGCCGTGTGCCGGGACTACCCCCCGCCGCCCGCTGTGCCCCGCGGCATCGCGTATCTCGGCCTGCCGGCCGCCGCCCCCGCCACGGAGCGTGGCGCCTCCTCGGATGGCGCCGTCGAGGCGCTGGTTGTCGGCCGACTGGAGCGGCGGAAGGGGACCCCGCTGCTGTTCGATATCCTGCCTGACGCGCTGCGCCGCCATCCGGCGCTGCGCGTGCGGTTCGTCGGGGGGGACAACAGCGGCTCGGATGGCTGGCGAGCCCGGCACGGGGTCGGCTATGCGGACTTCTTCCGGCAGCGCCATCCCGAGCTGTGCGAGCGCGTGCGGTTCGAGGGCTACGTGTCCGAGGAGCGGCTGGCCGACGCGTACAAAGCGGCACGGCTGCTGCTGGTGCCGACGCTGTATGAATCCTTCGGGTTCGTTTACCTGGAGGCGATGCGCGTCGGGCTGCCCGTCGTGACGTTCGCCGCCGGTGCGGCCCCGGAGATATTTCCCCGGGGGGAGGGGAGCGGTGCCCTCTTAGTGCCGCCGGGCGACGATCGCGCGTTCGGGGGCGCGGTCGATGCCTGGCTGGGCGACCCGGCCCGGTGCGCGCGTGCCGGCGCAGCGGGCGCCGCGCGGTTCACGGAGGCGTTCCGCGCCGAGCACATGGCCGAGGCCACGCTGGCATTCTACGAGCAGGCGGCCCGCCGCGTTCCGCCGCGTCCGCGCCGGAGCCGGGTGGTGTACCAGGCCATGGAGGCGTTGGACACGGGAGATGCCGTGAGCAACATCGCGCGGGGCATCGCCACGATGTTGCGCGATCTGGGCCAGCCTGCGGCCATCCTGTCCCGCTGGGTTTCCCGCGATGTGCGCGAGCCGACGCTGCCTCCGACCCGCATCCTGGCTCAACCCGACTGCGGGCTCATTTTCCACTACTGGAACTACAGCGAAAGCACATGGATGCTGGAGGCGGTGACCGGGCCGCGCGCGATCCACTACCACAACATCACGCCCGCCGAATTCCATCCGCCCGGGTCGGAGGCGCATCGCGTTGCAGTCCGGGGGTACGACCAGCTGCGGGATATCGCGAACCGCTGCGAGCTGGTGATCGGCGACTCGGGCTACAACATCCAGGAGCTCGCGCGTCACCTGCGCTCGCCCCTGCCCGCCGTGGCCATTCACCCCGTGATCGACTCGGAGCAGGTCCGGCGGAGCCCGGTGGACGAGGCTCTGCTGGCCCGCCTGCGGGCCGAGCCCGGGCCGCACCTGCTCTTTGTCGGCCGCATCGCGCGGAACAAGCGGCAGGAGCGGCTGATGCACATGTTCGACGCCTACTGGCGGTTGATCGACCGCCGCGCCCGGCTGTGGCTGGTGGGGAACGACCAGCAGGACCCCGACTACCGGGCCCAGCTGGAGTCGCTCCGCTGCGCGCTGCCGTCCGGCTCGCGCATGGCGTTCGCGGGCAAGGTGTCCGAGGCGGCGATGCACGCGTACTTCCGCGCCGCGGATGTCTTCGTCTGCGCGTCCGAGCACGAGGGGTTCTGCGTCCCGATCGCGCAGGCCATGGCGTGGGATCTGCCGGTGGTGGCGTTTGCGGCAGCGGCGGTGCCCGAAACCATGGGCCGCGGCGGCCTGCTGGTCCGCGAGTGGTGCCCCGAGACGGTCGCGGAGCTGGTTCATCTCGTCGCGAGCGACGCGGCGCTGCGCGAGCGGCTGCGGGGCCGGCAGCGGGAGAACCTGGCGCGCTTTTCGGCGGCCGAGGCCCGGGCCCGGCTGGCGGCGGCGGTCCGGTTCATGACCGAAGGCGAACGCGGCCCGCTGATCCGTGACACGACGGAGTTCGCCGCGGGCGGAAGCGCTCCGGCTGGAAGGGGAGGGCCATGCCCGACCTGACCGTCAGCATCGTGATCAATACCTGCGATCGCGCGGCGGATCTACAGCGCTTGCTGGCATCGCTGGCCCACCTGGAAGGCGGGGCGTTCGAGGTCGTCGTGGTGAACGGGCCGTCCACCGACGACACCGAGGGCGTGCTTCAGGCGTACGCGGGTCGCATCAAGACGGCCGGATGCGCCCGGCGGAACCTGTGCGAGTCGCGGAATGCCGGGATTCGGGCTGCCGGCGGCGACATCGTCGTGTTCATCGATGACGACGCGATCCCCGCAGATGCGCGCTGGCTGGAGCGCTTCCGCGAAGCTTTCGCCGCATCCGGCGCGGGCCGGACGGGGGCCGTAGGCGGGGCGGTCCTGCACCGCGATACGGACCGGCACGAGTTCCTGCGCGGATGGACGTCCGACTACGGACTTCAATCCTTCCAAGGGGACCCGAGTGGGTGTGCGCCGGCCGGCCGGCAGACGTGGTATCCGTGCGTGCCCGGTGGGAATGCCGCTTTTCGCCGCTCCGCGCTGGCGGGCATAGGCGGGTTCGACGAGTTCTACGCCTACTACTTCGACGAGACCGACGTGTGCGTCCGGCTCATCCGGGGCGGCTGGGAGGTGCGTCGCCTCGATGACAACGCGATCCGGCACTATCCGCACCGGGCCGCGGGCGACGGATCGCGGGTGTTCGACCGGGCGTGGGACGTAATCGCGAGGAGCGACACCTATTTCGCCCTCCGGCACGGTCGCGATTCCCTGCCGCTTCGCCTGGTCAAGACGCTGGCGGCCGCGCCGCGCAAGCACTTCGTCCGCGAGATTATGCGCGCCGGGCTGGACCGGCGCATCTCCGCCGGGCTGTGGGCTCGCTGCATGATGCGGTGGCTGCGCGGCGTCGCGGCCGGCGCGGCGGCCGGTCTCGCGCGGCAGCCGGCCCTCGTGTCGTTCGGCCCGCCGCCGCCGTTCTTGCCGTTCCGGGCGGCGGCCCCGCGTCGCCTCTGCATCGGCTTGCTCTCCCAGGCGATTCCGGGGCAGCGCACATGCGGCGGGATTGGCCGCTACACGCATGACCTGGCTCGCGGGCTCCACGAGCGCGGGCATCGGGTCCACCTGTTCTGTCGCGATGAGCAGCCGTACCGCCAGGAGAACCTGGGGTTCGCGGTTCATGGCATCGGCTCGGCGGACCTGGCGTTCGAGGGCGGCGATCCGGCCCGGCCGATACTCCGGAAGAACCTGGCGTACAGCGCGGCCGTCGCCCGGCGGGTTCAGGAGGCCGACCTGGATGGCGCGGGCTTTGACGTGATCCATGCGTCGAACTGGGACGCCGAGCCGCTGGGCCTGATCCGGGCCGGGAGGTACCCGACCGTGCTCATGCTTGTAACGCCGCTGGCCCAGGTGATCCAGGCGGAGCAGTGGGAGCTGAACGACGACCTCCGCGCCTGCGTGGGCCTGGACGGCTGGCAGATCCGGCATGCCGACGCGGTGTGCACCCCGTCGAACGGCGTATGGACATCGTACGAGCAGCTTATGGGAATCCGGCCGGATACGGTCCCCCGGCGGCACGTCGTGCCGCTCGGCATCGTTCCGGATCCGGCCGGTCCGACGGCCGGATCCGGGCCGCGCCGTCGATTGCTGTTTGTCGGCCGCTGCGAGCGTCGCAAGGGCGTCGACATACTGCTTGAGGTGCTGCCTGATCTTCTGGAGCGCTTCCCGGACTGGGAGTGCGAACTGGTTGGCGACGATCGGCAGGCCCTGCCGGAAGGGGGGACGATGCGCGAGCAGTTCCTGTCGCAACATGGACCGGCCGGGTGGCTGTCTCGCGTTGTGTTCCGGGGCGTCGTCGATGAGGCGGAACTTCGGGCTGCGTACCGGGCGTGCGATCTGTTCGTCGCGCCGTCGAGGTTCGAATCGTTCGGCCTCATCTATCACGAGGCCATGCAGTACGGCAAAGCGGTGGTCGGCTGTCGGACCGGTGGCGTCCCGGAGGTTGTGCGGGACGGAGTGGACGGCGTCCTGGTGGCGCCGGGAAGCTCGGGAGAGCTGCGGGACGCGCTGGCGCGGCTGATGGCCGACGATGCGCTCCGCAGGCGGATGGGGGAAGCGGCCGCGCGCCGGATCCGGAACGAGGTGAACTACCGTCGGATGGCGGAGCTCATGGAGGCCGTATACCTCGGCACGGTCAGCGCGGCGGGCGGGGCCCGGTCCGCCGCGCGGGATCTCGAGCGCCCTCGCCCTCTGTCCCTGCAGGCGGATGGCGGGCCGATCACATGGACCGGTCCGTGGGCGACTCGGGACCAACCCGGCGGCGGAGCCTGCCAGGTGGGTGGGGTCGGCGCTTCCGCGCGGCTTTCCGCGCGGGCGGGCACGGTCCTGAGACTCGTGGTTTGGTGTGACGGCGCCGGCGGACTGCTGGAGGTGCGTGCCGGCGGCGCGGTTGTGGCGTATGTGGACTCGTGGGCCGCCGGGGGTCCCGGCGATCGAGCCCGCTGGGTGGCTCTGCCGCCCGGACCGGGGCCGCTGGAGGTGGTTCTGACGGTTCATTCGGAGCGGAATCCGGAAAGCGTTGGCTCGGAGGTCCGGATCCGGGGCCTCTCGGCCGCCCCCGCGGGGGCGGGCGCTCGGGCGGGCACCAGCCCGCTCGGGCCGTTAGGAACCCTTTTCGCAACCTTGTAGCCCGGGTGCGGGCCGTGCTACAGTTCGCCGCTTTTCACGCGGGAGTACCGAATCGGATGAAGGTTCCTTTGCTGGACTTGAAGCCGCAGTATGCGGCCCTGAAGGCGGATATCCGCGCGGTCATGGATGAGGTCTGCGAGGAGCAGCGCTTCATCATGGGGCCGCGGGTTGAATCCTTCGAGCGCGCGACGGCCGCTTACTGCGGCGTGGCCGAGGCCGTGGGCATGTCCTCCGGAACCGACGCCCTTGTCGCGGCCCTGATGGCACTGGGTGTCGGGCCGGGCGACGCGGTGATCACGTCGCCGTACACGTTCTTCGCCACCGCGGGCTCCATCGTCCGCCTGGGCGCCACGCCGGTTTTTGCCGATATCGACCCGGTGACGTTCAACATCGATCCGCGCCGCGTCCGCTCCCTGTTTGAGCCGTGGCCGGTGCACTACCGCAAGCTCAAGCCGAAGGTTCTGCTGCCGGTCCATCTATACGGCCAGTGCGCCGATATGGATCCGCTCCTGGAGCTGGCTCGCGGGCTGGGGCTCTCGGTCGTCGAGGACGCGGCCCAGGCGATCGGCGCGGACTATCCGTCCGCCGCCGGAGCGCGCCGGGCGGGCGGCATGGGCGACATGGGCTGTTTCAGCTTCTTCCCGTCCAAGAATCTGGGCGGCTTCGGAGATGGCGGCTTGGTCACCGCCGTCGAGCGCCGCCTGGCCGAGAAGCTTCGGATCCTGCGCGACCACGGGGCGAAGCCCAAGTACTACCACGGGGTCGTCGGCGGCAACTTCCGGCTGGACGCGCTGCAGGCGGCGGTGCTGGAGGTGAAGCTGCGCCATCTGGACGCCTGGCACGAGGGGCGCCAGGCCAATGCGGCCCGCTACGACGCGGCGTTTGCGGGTACGGCCATCCGGCCGCCGGCGGCCGTGTATGCGGGCCGAGGCCTGCGCCACCCCCACATCTACAACCAGTACGTGGTGCGCGTTCCGGACCGCGATCGCGTGATGCAGGCGCTGAAGGACGCGGATGTGGGCTGCGAGATCTACTACCCGGTTCCGCTCCACCTCCAGGAGTGCTTCCGGGGATTGGGCTATCGGAAGGGAGATTTTCCAGAGAGCGAGCGGGCGGCCGCGGAAACCCTGGCGCTGCCCATCTATCCCGAGTTGACGCGCGAGATGCAGGAGTACGTGATCGCAACGCTGAAGCGGGCGGTGGCCGGATGAGGCGCCCGGCGCCCCATCGGCCCGGCCCATCGACCGACGGGCATCAACCATACAACCACTAACCCCTAACAACCCTCTTATTTCATGGCCAATACCATTCTCATCGGCGCGCAGTGGGGCGACGAAGGCAAGGGCAAGATCGTGGACGTGCTGTCCGACGATGTCGACATCGTCGTCCGGTACCAGGGCGGCAACAACGCCGGCCACACGGTCCTGATCGGCAGCGAGCGCTACGTGCTGCATCTCATTCCGTCCGGGATCCTGCGTCCGGACAAGGAGTGCGTCATCGGCAATGGCGTGGTCGTCGACCCCTTGGCGCTTGTCAAGGAGATGACTGACCTCGAGCAGCGCGGGCTGCCGATGACGCGCCGGTTTAGCGTGAGCGATCGGGCGCACCTGCTGCTTCCGTACCACCGCCTCCTCGACGCGGGGCACGAGGACCGTCTGGCGAAGGGCCGGAAGATCGGCACCACGAAGCGCGGGATCGGCCCGGCGTACGCCGACAAGGCGTCGCGGGTGGGGCTGCGCGTCGGGGACATGCTGGATCCGGCGTTCCCGGAGATGCTGGCGCAGCGCGTGGAGGAGAAGAATCGGATCCTGGCCGCGCTTGGCGCGGAGGTCCTGGACGCGGCGGCCGTCGTTGCGGAGATCAGCCGTGCGGCGGAGAAGATCAAGCCGCACATAGCGGACACGGTGAGCGAGTTGAACGCCGCCGTGGCGGCGGGCCGCTCGATCCTGTTCGAGGGCGCGCAGGGGACGATGCTGGACATCGACTTCGGGACCTATCCGTTCGTCACGTCGTCCAGCGCCACCTCGGGCGGCGCCTGCACCGGGACGGGCGTGGCGCCGCGGCACATCCACCGCATCCTCGGCGTGGCGAAGGCCTACACAACGCGCGTCGGAGAGGGGCCGTTCCCGACCGAGCTGGTCGATGACGTGGGGAAGCTGCTCGGCAAGGAAGGCAACGAGTTCGGGGCCACAACGGGCCGCCCGCGCCGCTGCGGCTGGTTCGACGCGGTGGTCGTCCGCTACGCCGTCATGGTGAACGGCATCGACCGGCTGGCGGTGACCAAGCTCGACGTGCTGGACACGCTGCCGGCGATCCGCCTGTGCACGGCCTATGAGTGCGACGGGAAGCTCTACGAGACCATTCCCGGCAACGTGCGCATCCTGGAGCGTTGCCGGCCGGTGTACGAGGAAATGCCGGGCTGGAAGACCAGCACGCGGGACGTCACGCGGCTTGAGGATCTGCCGCCGCGCGCGCGGGCCTACGTCGACCGGCTGTGCGCGCTCTCGGGCGCGTCGCTCGGCATGCTGTCGATCGGCCCGTCGCGGGCCAGCACGCTGGTGATCGATCGCTAGCCGCCGCCTCCGGGCGGCGGCGGGGTAGGACCGATGGACCAGAAGATACCACAGCACGTGGCGATCATCATGGACGGCAACGGCCGCTGGGCCCAGCAGCGCGGCCAGCCGCGCCTGCGCGGCCATGAAGCCGGCGCCGAGTCCGTGCGCGCCGCGCTCCGGGCGTGCAAGAAGTGGGGAATCCGCTACCTGACGCTGTACGCGTTCAGCGTCGAGAACTGGCGTCGGCCCAAGGCGGAGATCGAGGGGCTCATGCGCCTGCTCGTCAAGTTCCTGCGCGAGCGGGAGTCGGAGCTGCACGAGAACCAGGTCCGCCTGCGCGCGATCGGCCGGCTGGAGGACTTCCCGGATAACGTGCGGGCCGAGCTGAAGCGGGTGTGCGCGGCGACCGCGCACTACGCGGAGCGCACGCTCGTCCTCGCGCTGGGGTACGGGGGGCGGACCGAGATCGCCCACGCGGTGCGGGAGATTGCGCGCCAGGCCCGGGACGGACGGCTGGACATCGAGTCGATCGACGAGGCGACGGTGTCGGCGCACCTGTACGCCCCGGACATTCCGGACCCCGACCTGTTGATCCGGACGAGCGGCGAGATGCGGATCAGCAACTTCCTGCTCTGGCAGGTTTCATACGCGGAGCTGTACATCACGGACGTCCTGTGGCCCGATTTCCGCGAGCCGCAGTTTGCCGCCGCGATCGAGGAGTACGGCCGGCGCCACCGCCGGTTCGGGGGCGTGTGACGAGCGGAGGAGATCCCCGCCATGTTGAGTAAGCGCGTGTTCAGCGGAGTGCTGCTGGTGGCGGGCCTGATTCTGGCCTCCTGCTACCTTCCGGCGGTCGGCATCTGGGTGCTGATGCTGGTCGTGTCGGCGCTGGGAGTGCGCGAGTATCACGGTCTCGTCCGGGCCGCGGGCCTGCCGGTCTTCAGCGTGCTGGGCACCGTCGCCGGCGGCGCCCTCATCACCGTCACCTTCTGGACGCTCCAGTTCGCGACCGACCGGAACCCCTCCGCGCAGAGCGCCGAGCTGGAGTGGCTGACGCTGCTGTGCATCATCCTGGCCGTGATCGTCCGCCAGTTTCCCCAGAAGCACAACCTGCAGCCGTTCCAGACGATGGGGTGCACGCTCCTGGGGGTCCTGTACGTTCCGTTTCTGTTCAACTTCTTCACGAAGCTGGCGTTCGGGTGGGGCGACGGGGTGTGGACGGAGCCGGCCGGACAGACCGGGCGCCTGCTGATCTTCTACCTCGTGGTCGTCGTGAAGGCGATGGACACGGGGGCCTACTTTGCCGGCACGCTGCTGGGGCGCCACAAGCTGATTCCCCGGATTTCCCCGCGGAAGACGTGGGAGGGGTTCTACGGCGGCATCGCCGCGGGTCTGGCCGCGAGCCTGATCTTCTTCTTTGCGCGACAGGTTCCCGGGGAGTCCGGCGTGGCCGAGTTCGGCGCTCTGGCCATGACGGTCTGGGATGCCGTGATCCTGGGCGTCCTGCTGCCGCTGGTGGGCGTCGTGGGCGATCTGGCCGAGTCGCTGCTCAAGCGCGCCTCCGGCACCAAGGATTCGGGCATGAGCATTCCCGGGCTCGGCGGCATCCTTGACATTCTGGATAGCCTGCTGTTCGCGGCGCCGGTGCTTTACTACTACGCCCGCTTCTTCCTGCCGCAGCCATGAAGAAGAACATCGTCATCCTCGGCAGCAGCGGATCCATCGGGGAGAACGCTCTGCGCGTCGTGGAGGCGCTGCCGGGCCGGTTCAACGTCATCGGCCTGGCCGTCCGCCGCAACTACCGCCGCGTGCTCGATCAGGCCCGCCGCTTTGGCGTGCGGGCGGTGGCCGTGGAGGACCCGGCGGCGGCCGAGGCCTGCCGCCGCCGCGCGCCGCGCGGCGTGCGCGTGTACGGGGGGGCCGAGGGGCTCGAGGCGTTGGCGGCGCTTCGGCGGGCGGACGTCGTGGTGTGTGCCGTGGTGGGGACGGCCGGCTTGCGCCCGGTGATGGCCGCAGTCGAGGCGGGGACCGATGTCGCGCTGGCGACGAAGGAGGTGCTCGTCACCGCCGGCGCCATGGTGATGCGGGCGTGCGCCCGGAAGGGCGTCCGGATCCTGCCCGTGGACAGCGAGCACAGCGCGGTCTTCCAGTGCCTGGAGGGGCGCGCCTCCGAGGGGGTGCGGCGGATCCTGCTCACGGCTTCCGGCGGGCCGTTCGGCGCCCGCCTGCGAGTCAACTTCGACCGCGTGACCGTGCAGGAGGTGCTGGCGCACCCCCGCTGGGTCATGGGGCACAAGGTCACCATCGATTCGGCGACCATGATGAACAAGGGGCTGGAGGTGATGGAGGCGCACTGGCTGTTCGGCGTGCCGCTGAAGCAGATCGATGTCGTCGTCCACCCGGAGAGCATCGTGCATTCGCTGGTCGAGTTCCGCGACGGCGCCATGCTGGCGCAGCTTAGCCTGCCGGACATGCGCTTCGCCATTCAGTACGCGCTGACCTGCCCCGAGCGCGTGGAGAGCGGCCTGCCGCTGCTGAATCTGGCCCGGCTGGGCGCGCTGCATTTCGCCACGCCGGATGACCGGCGGTTCCCTTGCCTGCGGCTGGCCCGCGAGGCGGCCGAGACCGGCGGCACCCTGCCGGCTGTTCTCAACGCAGCCAACGAGGTGGCGGTGCAGCGGTTCCTGCGCGGACAGTTGCGGTTCTCGGGCATCTGGCATACCGTTGAGGCCGTCATGGGTCGCCACCGCGTGGCGCGCCGGCCCGGACTGGAAGATGTGATTGAGGCGGACCGGTGGGCCCGCTGCGAGGCGGAAGCCGCGGGCTGATCCCCGGAAAGGCGGAGCATGTTGTCTGAGATCTATGTCGTGCTGGTGGTGCTGTTCCTTTTCAGCTTGACGATTTTCGTGCACGAACTGGGCCATTTCCTCGTCGCCCGGCGGCTCGGGCTCGTGGTCGAAGTGTTCTCGATCGGCTTCGGGCCGGCGATCTGGAAGCGCACCCGGAAGGGGATCACGTACAAGATCGGCATCGTGCCGTTCGGTGGCTACGTGGCGTTGCCCCAACTTGATCCTTCCGGCATGGCGCGCATCCAGGGCCAGGAGGGGACGGCGGGGGGCGGGGCGTATCCGCCCGTGACGCCCGGCAAGAAGTTCCTCGTGTCCGTGGCCGGCTCGATCGGGAACATCCTCCTGGCCGTCGCGCTCGCGTGGGTCGTGTTCCTGCTTTCGAAGCCGTCCGAATCCGGCATCGCCGAGCACCCGATCCTCGGGTACGTGGACACCAACAGCGCGGCCTTCGCGACCGGACTTCGCGCGGGCGACGAGATCCTGTCCGTCAACAGCGAGAGCGTCGGCACGTGGCAGGAGTTCCTGCAGCTCGCCACGCTCGCGTCCAACGTGACGCTGGCCGTGCGACATGAGGATGCGGTCATCACGTGGTCGCTCGACACCGCCAAGGACGACTTCGGCATCCGGACGATCCCGGGCATCGAGTCCGGGGCGCCCAGCCGGGTTCTCACCGTGGAGTCCGGCAAGAGCGCGGACCGGGCCGGCATGCAGAGCGGCGACGTCATCAAGACCTTCGACGGCATCCGCGTCGGCAGCAATCGGCACCTCGTGGAGCTGGTCGCCCAGCGCCCGGATCGGACCGTGCCGGTGACGGTGCTGCGCCAGGGCAAGACCCTGGAGATGCAGGTGACCCCCGAGCTGGATCCCGAGCTCGGCCGGGCTCGCATCGGCATCCACTTCGATACGATGGGCATCCAGATGGACGAGCTGGCGCAGCGCCCCCCGCTGGACCAGATCCGGCATGACGCCACCGCCATCGTCCGCATGCTGCGCGCGCTGGTTACGCCGCGGGAGGCGAGGCAGGCGGCCGAAGGCATTGGCGGCCCGCCCATGATCCTGGTCACGTTCTGGTACGTCGTGAAGGTCAGCCTGCTGGCCGCCCTCAGCTTCACGCGGTTCCTGAACGTCAACCTGGCGATCATCAACCTGCTGCCGTTCCCGGTTCTGGACGGCGGGCACATCATGTTCGCGGTCTGGGAGATCGTGACTCGCCGCCGCGTGCACCCGCGCGTGGCCGACGCGCTCGTGAACGTGTTCGCCGTCGTGCTGATCGGCCTGATGATCTTCCTGTCCTTCCGGGATATCGGCCGGCTGGCCAATATCCGCAAGGTGCTCAGTCGGGCGGCGGCGACGAATGCCGTTCCGCAGCATGCGGCGGCGACGAACGGCGCAGGCGCGTCGGCGGAGGCGGCTCCCGCCCCGGCCGGCCGGTGACACCCGGAGGAATCCCCATGCACGAGCCGGTCGCCATCCCGCGGCGCGCCACGCGGCGCATCCTCGTCGGTTCCGTGGCGGTCGGTGGCGGCGCTCCGGTGAGCGTGCAGTCGATGACCAAGACGGACACGCGCGACGTCACGGCCACGGCGGCGCAGATCGTCGAACTGGCGCAGGCGGGGTGCGAGATCATCCGACTGGCGGTGCCCGACGAGGCAGCGGCCCGGGCCTTGGCCGCGATCGTGGGGCAGTCGCGAATTCCGGTCATTGCCGACATCCATTTCAACCACCGGCTGGCCCTGGCCGCCCTCGAGGCCGGCGTGGCCGGCCTGCGGATCAATCCGGGCAACATCGGCGGCCCCGCCCATGTGCGCGAAGTCGTGGCGGCGGCGGCGCCGCGCCGGGTGCCGATCCGGATCGGGGTCAACGCGGGATCGCTCGAGAAGGAGCTCCTCGCGAAGCACGGCGGGGCGACGGCTGAGGCGCTGGTCGAAAGCGCCATGGGGCATGTGCGCCTGCTCGAGGATGCCGGGTACAGCGAGATCAAGATCTCCGTAAAGGCGTCCGATGTCGCGCGAACCGTCGCCGCCTACCGACTCCTCTCGGCGCGTACGGACTACCCGCTGCACCTGGGGGTGACGGAGGCCGGCACGTTCATGGCCGGCACGGTCCGGTCGAGCGTCGCGATGGGCATCCTGCTGGCGGAGGGCATCGGCGACACGATTCGCGTGTCGCTGACGGACACGCCCGCCCGGGAGGTCCGGGTCGGGCTCGAACTCCTGCGCAGCCTGGGGCTGCGCCCGCCGGGGCCATCGGTCACGTCCTGCCCGACGTGCGGCCGCGTCCAGGTTGACATCGTGCGGCTGGCCCAGGAGGTCGAGGGCGAACTCGACCGCTACCATCGCGAGAATCCGGGGGCGTCGCTGCCGCGCGTCGCGGTCATGGGCTGCGTCGTAAACGGTCCGGGCGAGGCGCGGGACGCGGACATCGCCATCGCCGGCGGCAAGGGGCGCGTGGCCCTGTACGTGGCCGGCGAGCACGTGGCCACGGTTCCGGAAGCCGAGGCGGTGGCCGCCTTGATGGAACGCGTCCGAGCATGGGGTGTCCGAGCGCCGGGAACCGGCACGCCCTGACTCGCATTCGGGGAGCACCCATCAGGAGCCTATGCTTGTTCGGCAGGCGGAGCAACGGACGAAACGGACTCAACGGATCGGGAAGCGGGTCCGGTGCGTGCCCGGTAGAGGCGCTCGGAGAAGCCGCCGCCGGCTTCAAAGTCGCGGGCTTGGCGGTCCATTAGACGCTCGGTCAGCCAGTGAGCCTGTGTGGCCAGAATTGCGCCCAGATTGGCGGCGCGCTCTTCGACGGGTTCGGAACAACCTGGCCGGTTCACCCAGGCGGCTGCTTCCGTCAGGGTTGAGGGACGGAGGAGCCGCGCTTCGGCGAATGCGGCGTCGCCATCACTCCAGTGTCGCAGTTTCCGGCGCGATAGGTGCTTGATGTAGTCCTTTCGGCATTCGTCCAGACTGGACCGTGCCACGTTGGTCAGGTTCATTTCGAGCTTCTTGCTCGTGGCACTGTCTTCACTCCCTTCGGCAATATTCTGGTAGCCGCTGCGGGCTGCTTGGACCATCTGATCGTGATGGCGGTCGCTCCGGAGAATGTAGCGGTCGCAGAATCGACAGGTAAAGTCGTACAGAAGTTCGGCCACCTGGTACGCCTTCAGCTTGCGGTAGCCGCTGTGCTGCCCATACACGCGCTCAGCAGCGCCGGACGCCAACGCCTTCCCTTTGCCTTCGCCTTGGGTCTGTTTGTACATTCCGTCCCTCCCCCCACGATGCCCCGTCGGGAACCGAATGCCCGCTCCGATGCCAGACAGCTTGCCCGAGACTCGCCGGAGAGACAACTGTCCGTGCACGGCAGAGCCGTGTTGCAGCACTCTGATATGGGTCTCCGCAACACGATGGGCAAACTTCCGTTCCGTCCGTTCTGTCGGTTGGGACGACGTCCGGGGGGCGAGCGTGGATCTCGCCTTCATGGTCTGCCCGGCGCATAGTTCCCCTGGTGCGGTTGGCTCAGGTGACCGGAGGCGATCCATGCGCATGCTGGTGATGGGCGGAACGGGCGAAGTCGGCCATCACGTCGCGAACGGACTGGCGCGTCGCGGGCACGATGTGACCGTGCTCACGCGAGGGAAGGATTCGCGGCGGTTCGAGCTGGACGCCCGCGTCCGCCGCGTCCAGGCGGACAAGAATGACGCCGCCGCGCTCGAGCGCGCGGCTGTGCCCGTGTCGCCGGACGTCGTCGTAGACACGG
>CAYSLU010000043.1:23611-41219 GCA_964431965.1 uncultured Verrucomicrobiota bacterium | reverse complement strand
CGACTGCCGAACCGAACGACGCTCCTGAGTCGCTGCGCGCAGCGCGGCAGTCTCGTGGCGCTGTTCTGCATGCATGGCCTTGAGTCCTGTTGACATTCTTGGTCGACTCCAGAAACCCCGGTCCGAGCGCCCTGTGAACCACGATGGGCGCGCTGATAACATCCGCCGTCAGTGCCGTGTCCGGCAGTCCTTTGCCTTCACCATCCGCGTTTCCTGCCTTCCTGATTTCCAGATTGAATCCGTCTGTCCCCCCGCTATTGCCAATAGGACCATCTTTCCTTTGCTGCCAACGCCCCGACTGAACCTCGCCGGTGGAGCGCAGCGGCACCGATGTAGCGTTCCAGGCGGATGTTGGGTCCCTCCGGCCTAGTTTCTCTTCACGGTCACAACCATGAAGTTCCCCGTGGCTTCCTTTGCGAAGGTGGTCAGCGGTGTGTCCCGAGTGGCCTCAAACGCACGGTCACCAGCTACATACAGCAGGTACTCCGAGTGGGCAGGCAACGGGCCTGCGAAAACGCGGGAGTGTGCTACCTGAATGTTGTTGGAAAGCGGCCCCCCTCCGCCCGTACCGCAGGATACTCCGATGCAGCCAAGACTCGTGAGCGTGTACCCTGGGCGCTTGTCGTCGCCCAGGGCCACGATGATGCGCATGTTGGACCACAGATACCGCGGATACTGATTCGGGCTTCGTCCAACTGACGATCCCATCACGGTCTCGACATGACCGGTCCTGACACTGTGCAACTCGACAGTGATCCATGTTCCCAGGGTGAATGTCCCCTCAACCATGCCAATGTGACGAGGAACAACGTTGCTGGAGTCGAAGCCGTGATACCATTCGCTCTTGATCGGCGCGACATCGCCTGGCGGTTCCGCTACTAAGACGGCGCGGGGGGGAAAGTCGCCTACATGGGTCACCACGACGCAGCCGCCGATCAACAAGGCAACCCCGCCGAGGCAACCGAGCCGGCCCTTCGTCGTCCTGTTCATGTCTCATCCACCCAACGTGCCGGCGTGTGCGGCGAGGTGCCCGCCGCGGGCACCGAGTCGCGCACCACGCCGTCGCTCGGTGCTCTTTCAGTTTGTTATGTCGTCGTCGGTGTCGAATTGGGCGTCCGGCCCTGCGGACCGAATGCGGGGCTCCCCATGGATCAACTTGTAACGCAACGGCCTTCCCCACGGGTCAGTGATGCCTTTGGGACGATATTGCGGAGGCACTCCCTGAACGAGAAGGCCTGGTGGCAGAACGCTGAGGCCCTGCTCCTCGGAGGGATATGATCCATGGTTGTCGCGATAGGCTTCAAGGGCGGAAAGGACGACGTGAATGGAGTGCCGCGCTGCGCTGACCGGGAAATGTGGTGTTGATCCAATTCGAGGAATCGCGACCCAGTAGACAATCGCAATGGCGACGACAAGGCCGCACAACGGCACAACAAGTCTCCGAACTCGGCTTCCGTTCACATTATCTCCGACACCGATCGTGCCATTAGGGAGACATAAGGACCATCTGCCCTTCGCTGCCAACGCCGCTGTTGAGGTCCCGAGCGGAGCGAGGTAGCCTCCGGCGGCTGGTTGACCGTCCTCACTTCTTGAACAGATCGCTGTGACTTCCCGTGCGCTCCAGTCTAAGAGAGTCGCCATCTGCCGTGTAGATCAGGATCCAGTCCGGTTCGATGTGGCAGTCCCGTGACGGACGCCACGTCCCGATCAGCGGGTGATCTCTGTGTTGCGGTGGCAAGCGAATGCCTTCCGCCAGCAACTTGACCACGAACTGAAGTTTCCGGAGATCCTTGCCCCGCTTTCGCATCAGCTTCACGTCTCGCGCGAACTGCGTGGACTGGGAAAGCTGCTTCACCTTTCCCAACTCTCAAACATCGCATCGAGCGTCTCAAACCGCCGAACCTGCTCGCCCCGTTGACTCTTCCGGAGTGTGGTGGCGGTCTTCTCGTTCGGAATCGCCACAGGAAAGGGCAAGCCCCCGCGAAGCGATATTTGCCGATAGAACACACGGATGGCCTCTGTTGGGCTGATGCCAAGCTTCGACAGGACGCCTTCCGCGTGCCGCTTGGTTCCGGGTTCCATTCGGGCATGAACGACTGCTGTTTTCATGCCGATAGTGTGTCACATGTGCAACACATCAGCAAGGATTCCCTCTCCTCTCTTCATCCGGCCAACATCAGCTTCATGGAGATACCGTTCGGAAATTCCGGGAACGGCCGGCTGGGGGGGGCGAGTTCGCTAATGCACCCCCCCGTGGTTTCCGAACATGCCCACGGGTGCTGCAACCGCCGGCATGGGGCACTATAGGGCGGCCCTCAGCGCGCTCAAGGGAAGAGAACTCGGTGGCGGACTGACGGGGGCGGGACTGGCGAGCGGACGGGATGGCCGCCGGAGGGGTGACCATTCGGAGTATCTACCGCTGAGACCACGGAGGTCGGCGATTCCGCGGACGAATATCGACCAGCAGAACAGAGGATACCGCAGAAACTGCGAAGAGCGTGTCGGAGCCATTCGGAGATCCTCGCTCAGCACGCGTGGATCGGCTGCGCGGGGTCGGCCTGGCCGGGGCGCAGATCGAGGCATGCCGTCCGCCTCGGCCGGGCCAGCGTGAGACGGAGCGCATCGCCGGCCGGCTCGAGCCGCACGGTCAGATCCACGGGCGCGCCGGCCGGATGCGCGTGCAGGACCGTCACGAAGCAGGCGGCGCTGAGCGGCGCCGCGTTGGTCACCGACAAGGCGTCGAGCTCGCCGCCCCGGTGAACCGGGCTGGTGCCCTTCAGGAGGTCGCGGAACGGGCGGGCGACACACGGCGTCGGCCCCGGCGTCCACAGCCGCAGCGCGCCCGTCTTCACGCGCATGTCCCAGGCCCCGCCCTCCGCCGGCGAGAACGGAGCCGGCGCATGGAAGCGCAGCTCGAATGTCGAGTTGGCCTCCGCCTCGAGCTCGTCGACGAGCACCCATACATCGGGGCGCACGTAGATCAGGTGCCTCAGGAAGCGCCGCAGGCGGGCACCCGGCTCGTACGCAGGCGCGACATCGGCGATCGCCCAGTCGATGCCGCCCGCGCTTTCGGCGCGCAGGATCCGGCCCTCGGCCTTTCCGCGGCGTATCTCCAGGTCCTCGAACCACGTCGAGCCTTCGCCGGTCTGGCCGACCCCGTTGACGAGCACGGTGTTCTGGTAGGCCGTCTGCTTCAGCGTGTAGCCGTCATCGACCAGCAGCCAGTCGCCGCAGGCGTGCAGCGCCACGTGCCCGGCGTCGGGGTGCATGTGCCCGCCGCTGACGTTCTGCTTGTAGCGGCGCGCGGCATGGTGGCCGGACGCCGGCCCGCACTTGAACGCGAGCACGGAGGCGTCATCGCCCCACCCGCTGCGGGCCATCACGATGTCCTTGTCGGCGAACCGGCGCATCGGCGGCAGGTCGTCCGGCGGCTGTGGCGCCACGGTCTCGTCGTGCCACAGCGCATTGAGGAAGCACGAGCTGTCGGCGCACACGCCGGCCGCGGCCGAGGCATTGGCCAGCCACTGGGCGTGGCCGTCCCGATAGCGCCGCGCGATGAGCCGCAGAAACACATCCGGCCCATGCCAGTGGCTGCCGTTGGTATCGCCCATCTGGAGAAAGGTCGAGCGCGGCGACCAGACCGGCCGCGGGAGCGTGCAGTAGAGCAGGAAGAGCGGCATCTGGCGGTAGAACGCGCACTCGGAGAAGAAATCGAGCCCGAGCAGGCGGTCGGCGAGGACCATGGACTTGAGCTGGAAATCCGCCTGGTAGAGCCCGTAGGCCAGCCCCTCGGCCGACGCGCCGTCCGGCCCCAGGGCATCGACCATCAGGCGCAGCTTCTCCAGCCCCATCCGGAGGAACCGCCCCACGCCGTCGATCTCGCCGTGGATCGCGCACGCCGCGGCGACGAGCCCGCCGTGAACGACGCCCGAGTGGTTCCAGGCGTAGCCCGTCGCGTACGCATCGCGGTATTCGCCCCAGTGCCGGAAGACCCGCTCCGTGCGGTCGCGCAGCGTCTCGGCCGCCCGCTGGCGCAGCGGCGCGTCAAGCTCGTGGAACAGCCAGTCGTAGGCCAGCCCCATGCCGTGCGCCCAGTGGCCGTACTGCAGGCTGCAGGTCCAGTCGGGGTGCTCCGCCATGCGGGCGATGTGGTCGCGCGCGGCGGCCAGGTAGGCGCTCTCGCCGGTGTAGCGGTAGGCCGCCGCGAGGTGCGCGAGCCCGCACCCGACCGGGCGGAGATCGTCTCCGGTCGGCCCCGGCGCGGGCACCCCGCTCCGGATGGCGGCGTCGGCCTGGGCGCGAACCCGGCGCAGGAAGCCCGCCCACGGCTCGGCGCCGAACCGGCCGCGCAGCGCGTCCAGCTCCGCGCCCGTGGCGTAAAGCCGCGGGTGGACTCCGGCAAACCGGGTCTCGAGCGGCGTGGCGGAGTTGACGATGTCGGTGTCGGACAGCCGGCTCACGCTCCGGGCGCCTTGATGTGCTCGCTCTTCACCGGCGCGACGGGCGTGATCTGCCGGCCCCGGTAGTCGCGGCCCAGGTAGAAGCTCGCCCAGCCCGACGTCTCCTCGAGCTTCGCGTCGCGCGGCGGGACGTACCCTTCGCGCATCGCGTTGAGCGCGCCGTTCGCTTTGTTGCGCCGGTAGACGATCGTCCACACGCACGGCCGATCGGCATGGACCTCGCACTGGCCCTGGCGCGAGCCGCCGCACGGGCCGTTCCGGAGGTTCTTCGGGCACTTGGACATCGGGCAGCAGAACGCCATGTCGGCCAGAGCGCAGTCGCCGCAGTCGCGGCATCCGAACAGCATCCCCTTGCTCAGCAGCTCCATGCCGTGGGCCAGCTTCGCCAGCGGCCCGGACTTGCCGACGCCCTGGTAGAAGGCCCTCATCATCTTGTAGCCCGCCGTGTTCTCGACGAACAGGGCCTTGTGGAACGCGCGCATCGCCGCGCTCATGAGCCCCTCGGAGCCGCCCGTGAGCGCCGGGATCGGATCGGGATCCTTCGGCCGGCTGGTGCCCCACACGGTCGGCGCCGGAAACAGGTAGAACTCGCCGGGCCGCGAGAACGCCAGGCCGGGCAGGAAGGACTCCCACTCCGGGGCGATGGCCTCGGACCGCCGGATGATGGCCTCGAAGTCCTCGAACTTGAGCCCGAACCCGCCGAGGTGCACGCCGTTGAAGCCCATGCCGCGAAACACCGCCACCATCTGGGCCGCCCGCTCCATGCGCTTCGCCTTGCCCTTGTCCGGGGCCTTGGCCTCCTCCTCGAGAAGCTTCAGCAGCTCGTCGGTCACCACGCAGCCGGGCACCGCGCCACGGTTCATGACCCGGGCCGAGCCGGCGTTCAGCACGTAGACGTTGCCCAGCACGGGCACGTTCAGCCCGCGCGCGTCCATGTAGCGCTTGACCTCGAGGAACTTCCGCATGTCGTAGCCGAGCTGCGGGATGATGTAGTCCGCGCCCGCCCGTATCTTGCGCTCCATCTTCATCAGCTGCAGCACGAGCTCGTCCTCGCGCTGCTTGAACACGCTGACGGCCGCGCCGATGAAGAAGTTGGACTTCGGGAGGGGCTGCAGCTTGCCGCCCGGAAGGGGCGCCTGGATGCCCGTGTTCATCGCCTTCAGGTAGGCGATGGACTGGACCGAGTCCAGGTCGAACACCGGTCGCGCCACCCCGCCGTACCCGCTCTCGGGATAGTCGCCCGTCACCGCCAGCACGTTCTCGATGCCCGCCCGGGCCAGCGCCGACATCCGAGACTCCAAGGCGTTGCGGTTGTAGTCGCGACAGGCAAAATTGACGATCGGATCGACGCCGGCGGCCAGCACCTCGCGCGCCACGGCGTCCGGGGCGATGGCGGGGTTCCCCCCCGGGTTGTCCGTCACGCTGATCGATCGGATCGGCAGGCCCGACTCATGGATGCGCTTGGCAAACGCCGCCACGGCGTCGACTGCCGGACCGCCGCTGCCGCGCCCCGGCACCATTTCCGTGGAGTAAACGAACTCACCTCTCTCCAACGCTTCGCGCAGCATGCTGACCCCACTGGTTGGGTGTTCCACGGCCCGGGCCGCTCGGTGAACCGCTCGGACTCGTAGGTCGTCCGATACTGATTGTGCTAATGTTACGGGAATTGGTCGGGATTTCAAGCGCCCGGCCAGACGGATTCCGTATAGCGAGTCAGTGATCCGAGCGCATGGCGCTGCATGGTCGGGCCTGGGACGGCCGGCTGCATCGCGATTCCGCAAGGATTTCCGCCGCGGGGGCGCTATACTCGGAAGATGATACGGGACCGGGAGGGTATTGAACGTGCCTGACACATGCGTGAATTCGCTGCTGGAGCAGCCGATCCTGATCTTTGACGGCGCCTGCGGAACGAGCATCCAGAGGATGCAGCTGCCCGCCGACGCCTGGGCCGGTTGCGAGGGCTGCAACGAGCTGCTGAACGTCACCAGCCCCGACGCGATCGTCGCGATGCATCGGTCTTACCTGGACGCCGGCGCCCAGGTGGTCGAGACCAACACG
This sequence comes from uncultured Verrucomicrobiota bacterium, assembly GCA_964431965.1. GTDB lineage: Bacteria > Verrucomicrobiota > Kiritimatiellia > CAIKKV01 > CAYSLU01 > CAYSLU01. Next base: position 34,701 of record CAYSLU010000043.1, on the reverse strand, counting down.
TTCGGCGCCAGCCGCATCGTCCTGGCCGAGTACGGGCTCGAGCAGCGGGTGGCCGAGATCAACCGGGCTGCCGTCCGAAACGCGCGCGCGGCCGCAGCCGCGAAGCCCGGCGCCCTGGTATGCGGATCGCTCGGGCCCGGGACAAAGCTCGCGATCCTGGACCAGATCTCCGTCGAGGCGCAGGGCGACGCCTACGCCGAGCAGGTGGAGGCCCTGATTCTGGCCGGCGTCGACCTGCTGCTGTTCGAGACCTGCCAGGATCTGCTCCAGATCAAGACCGCGCTGGTCGCCGCCTTCGGGACGATGGACCGGCTGGGCCGCTGCGTCCCGGTCATGGTCTCGGCAACCGTCGAGACCACCGGCACCCTGCTCGCCGGCTCGGACATCGCGACGGTCATCGCCACGCTCGAGCCCTATCCCCTCTTCTCGCTCGGGCTCAACTGCGCCACCGGCCCGCGCGAGATGGCCGAGTACGTCTCGTACGCCTCGCGCCAGTGGCCCGGCCGGATCTCCGTCATGCCGAACGCCGGCATGCCGCGGCTCGACCAGGGGCGGACGGTCTACGACCTGACGCCCGACGAGTTCGCCGCGCACCTCAAGCGGTTCGTGGTCGAGGACGGCGTGTCCGTCGTGGGCGGCTGCTGCGGCACCACGCCGGAGCACATCCGCGCGCTGGCCGCCGCGCTGAAGGGCGTCGCCCCGGGCGCCCGCCAGCCGGAGCGGCGCCCCCGCGTCGCCAGCGTCTACCAGTCGGTCGACCTCACGCCGGACATCCCGCCGTTCGTCATCGGCGAGCGCCTGAACGCAAACGGCTCGAAGAAGTTCCGCGAGATGCTGCTGGCCGACGACTACGATGCGGCCCTCAAGCTCGGCGTCCAGCAGGAGGCCGAAGGCGCGATGGCGCTCGACGTCTGCACGGCCTACGCCGGCCGGAAGGAGCAGGAGGACCTGGTCGCGCTGGTGCGCCGCCTCCGCACGGGCGTCAAGGTCCCGCTCGTCATCGACTCGACCACGCCCGACTGCATCGAGGCCGCGCTCCGGATCCACCCGGGCCGCTGCATCGTCAACTCGATCAACCTCGAGGACGGCGGCGCGAACCTCGACCGGGTCTGCCGCGTCGCCAGGCGCTACGGCGCCGCGGTCATGGCGCTCACCATCAACGAGCGCGGCATGGCCATGACGGCGGACGACAAGGTCGCCACGGCCCGCGCGATTCACGCGCGCGCGCTCAGCCACGGACTCCGGCCGTCGGACCTGCTCTTCGACGCGCTGACGTTCACGATCGGCTCGGGCGACGAGACGCTCTTCAACTCGGGCGTCGAGACCCTCAGCGCGATCCGCCGCATCAAGCAGGAGCTGCCCGGGGTGATGACCAGCCTCGGGGTCAGCAACATCAGCTTCGGCCTCGGGCCGCAGACCCGCCGCCTGCTCAACTCCGTGTTCCTGCACGAGGCCGTGCAGGCCGGCCTGGACGCGGCGATCATCGACGTAGCCAAGATCGTCCCGTTCAACCAGATCGACGCCGCGGACCGGGACATCTGCCTCGATCTGATCTACAACCGCGCGCGCGCCGAGGGCAGGACGCCGCTGGCGGCGTTCCTGGATCACTTCGCCTCCGCCAGCGCCAAGGCCGATGCGGGCCGGAAGGCCGACGACGACCAGCCGATCGAGGCACTGATGGCCGACAAGATCGTCCGGGGCGAGAAGGACGGCGTGGAGGAAGTCGTCGACATGCTGCTGACGCGCTACACCGCGAACGCCATCATCAACACCATCCTCGTGCCGGCCATGCGCAAAGTCGGCGACCTCTTCGCCAGCGGGGACATGCTGCTGCCGTTCGTGCTGCAGTCCGCGGAGGTGATGAAGGCGTCGGTCGGCTACCTGGAGCGGTTCATGGACAAGGCCGACCGCCAGGCCGGGCTCAAGGTGCTGCTGGCCACCGTGCAGGGCGACGTGCACGACATCGGCAAGAACCTGGTCGACATCATCCTCAGCAACAACGGCTACACCGTGTTCAACCTCGGGATCAAGGTTCCGGCCGAAGTGATCATCGCGAAGTCGCGCGAGCTCGGGGTGGACGCGATCGGTCTGTCCGGGCTCCTGGTCAAGTCGGCGCTGGTGATGCGGGAGAACATGCAGCTGTTCCAGGATGCCGGCCTGACCGCGCCCGTGCTGCTGGGCGGCGCGGCGCTGACCCCGGCGTTCGTGGCGAACGACTGCGTGCCGGGCTACCCGGCCGCCCCGGTCGTCTACTGCGCCGACGCATTCGCCGGCCTTCGCGCGCTGCGCGAGCACGAGGCCGGGACGCTCCGCGCCACGGCGGTGCAGGCCCGGACGGCTGGCGGCGCCCCGGCGGCCGCCGCCCGTCGCGTCGAGGTGGACCGCCGCAACCCGGTGCCCCAGCCGCCGTTTCTCGGCGTGCGGCACGTGACCGGCATCGATCCCGAGCGGATCTTCCCCTACATGAACGAGCCGGCCCTGTTCCGGGGGCGGTGGGGATACCGGCGCGGCAAGCTGAGCGCGGCGGACTACGACGAGCTGGTGAAGACCAAGGTGCGGCCCCTCTACGAGCAGTTCCTGCACCGGACGCGCACCGAGGCCATCGTCAGCGCCTCGGTGGCCTACGGGTACTTCCGCGCCCGCTCCGAGGGCGACTCCCTCCTCGTCGCGCACGACGGGCGCGAGGTGCCGTTCGCCTTCCCGCGACAGGCGTTCGCGCCGGGCCTGTGCATCGCCGACTACTTCAAGACGGCCGAGGAGGGCGGCGACATCGCCGCGTTCTTCGTGGTGACCATCGGCGCCCGGATCGGCGAGGAAGCGCACGCGCTGTACGACTCGGACCGCTATCACGACTACCTGATGCTGCACGGGTACAGCGTCGAGCTCACGGATGCGCTGGCCGAGTACTGGCACGAGGTCATGCGCGGGGAGCTGGGGATCGGCGCCCACCGGCCGGCCGGCCTGACCGGGTATGCGACCCAGGACTACCAGGGCTCGCGCTACGGCTTCGGGTATCCCTCCTGCCCCGATCTCGACGTTCACCAGCCGCTGTTCGAGATGCTGCGCCCCGAGGCCATCGGCGTGACGCTCACGGAAGGCATGCAGATGGTGCCCGAGCAGACGACATCGGCCCTGGTGGCGCATCACCCGCAGGCCAAGTACTTCGCGGTGTAAGGAGGGCAGCCGGATGGGCAAGTATATCTGTGTCAACTGCGGCTATATCTACGATCCCGAGGCGGGAGACCCGGCGGGCGACATCGAGCCCGGCACCCCGTTCGCGAAGATACCGGAAACCTGGACGTGCCCCATCTGCTACCAGGCCAAGACCCAGTTTGACCCGCTCGACTAATCGGCGCCTCGGCCGGCGCCGCACAGGACACACCCGATGAAAAGCTATCTGGAACGGATTCAGGAGCGCCCGATCGTGCTCGATGGCGCGATGGGCACCATGGTCTACGAGAAGGGCGTGTTCGTGAACGCCTGCTACGACGAGCTGTCGCTGACGCGCCCGGACCTGATCCAGCAGATCCATCGCGAGTATGCCGAGGCCGGGGCGGACCTGCTCCTCACGAACACCTTCGGCGCCAACCGCATGAAGCTGGCCGGCTACGGGCTCGGCGAGAAGGTTGACGCCATCAACGCCGCCGCCGTCCGGCTCGCCCGCGAGGCCGCCGGCGACATCGCGCTGGTCGCCGGCGACGTAGGCCCCTGCGCGGGATTCCGGCAGACGCTGACCGACGCCGGCGCCGCCGCGGCGACCCGCGTCTTCGAGGAACAGATGGCCGCGCTCAAGGAGGCGGGCGTCGACCTCTTCTTCCTCGAGACCTTTTCCGACCTCCGCGAGCTGCAGGTGGCGGCCGCGTGCGCCCGGGCCACCGGCCTGCCCGTCCACGCGTCCTTCACGGTCAACGAGAACGGCGAGACGGCGCTCGGGTTCACCGTCGAGACCATCGTCACGGCGCTCGAGCAGGATCCCGCCGTGGACACGATCGGCCTGAACTGCGCGATCGGCCCGGCCGGCGTGTTCGACATCGTCGAGCGCATCATCAAGGCCACGGCGAAGCCGCTGATCGTCAAGCCGAACGCCGGCCTCCCGCGCGAGGTCGGCGGGCGCATGCTCTACATGACGAGCCCCGAATACTTCACGTCGTACGCCAAGCGCTTCATCGAACTCGGCGTGCGCGGCGTCGGCGGCTGCTGCGGCACGACCCCCGCGCACATCCGGATGGCGGCCCGGGCCGTGAAGAGCCTCAGCGGCGTAAAGCGACACGCCACGATCCGGGTGCCCGCCCCCGAGGCGCAGGCCGCTGTCGCCGTGGTCCCCCCCGCCCGCAAGTGCCGCTTCGCCGCCCGCCTGCTGCGCGGCGAGAAGGTGACGAGCGTCGAGATCCTGCCGCCGAAGTCGCCGGACATGGCCGCGATGCTCGAGAAGGTGCGCGAGTGCCACTACGCCGGCATCGACGCGATCAACATACCCGACGGCCCCCGCGCGTCGTCGCGCGTCTCGCCCATGATCACGTCCATCCTGATCCGCGACGCCGTCGGCATCGAGCCGATCCCCCACTACTGCTGCCGCGACCGCAACCTGCTCGGCATGCAGTCCGACGTGCTGGGCGCGCAGGCCGCAGGCCTGACCAACCTGCTCGTCATCACCGGTGACCCCCCGAAGACCGGCGAGTATCCGGACGTCACCGGCGTGTTCGACGTGGATGCCATCGGCCTGACGCAGATGATCCACAACCTCAATCACGGGCGCGACCTCGGCGGCAACCCGGTGCTGCCGCCCACGGCCATCTTCATCGGGGTAGGCGCAAACCCGTGCGCGGTGGACCGGAAGCGGGAGCTGGAGCGCTACTTCCGGAAGATCGAGGCCGGCGCGGAATACGCGATCACGCAGCCGGTGTTCGACGCCGACTCGCTGCTGCGCTTCCTGGACGAGGTCGAGTCCTATGCGAAGCGCATCCCCGTCATCGCGGGCGTGTGGCCGCTGGCCAGCTTCAAGAACGCCGAATTCATGCGCAACGAAGTCCCGGGGGTGGTCATTCCCGACGCCGTCATGTCGCGGCTCGCCGCGTGCAAGACGAGGGAAGAGAGCCGCGACGCCGGAATCGCCATCGCGCACGAGATCATCGCCCGCATCGAAAGCCGCGTCGCGGGGTTCCAAGTCTCCGCGCCCATGGGCAACGTCCAGACCGCCCTGCGCGTGCTGGGGCTGGGCGGGGCTCGATAGCCGTCGCCCTACGGCACGCGGACTTCGACGCGGTAGAGCCGGGTCGACGCCGAGTTGGTGTCGCTCATCCAGAACGGGCCGCCAGGACCGCTGACGGGGACGGCCCCGGGGGTGTTCGTCCACCCGCCTGCGAGCATATTCGTGGTCCACTCCAGCCGGTACTGGCGGTTCGAGGAGGCCGGAATGCACAGACTGAAGACCGGCGGCGCGTTGGACGCGGCGAGGATCTCGAACTGCGAGCCGGGATCGTTCGGATCGAGATCCGCAGTATACGCGTACAGGTTGCTCCGGCCCGTGGCGTTCGTGGCCGCCCCCTGCCCGCCCGGATTGTTGACCCCGAAGTACTGCACCTGCCAGGCGTCGGGGACCTGGTCGCCGGCGTAGAGCCCGAAGTCGTCGGGATTCGCGTTGAGCACCCACACGACCGCCGCCCCGGAGCCGCCGAGATAGCGCCCCGTCACCACGGCGGAGGCATCGGCATAGACCGGGCCCAGCGTCGCCCGCCCGTCAGCCCCGATGGCAGACACCGGATAGGCAGCGGCGCTCCAGACGATGCTGCTTCCCGCCAGCGCCACGACCGTGTCGTCATCGAGCGCGGCCAACCCGCTGAGTTGGCTCCCGGCGCCCTCCGGCGCGGAGTCCGGAGCCGCGCGCACAACGAGATTCGTCACCTCGAACAACTGCCCGATTAGACCCGCCTTGACGACCATAGTCCCGGCCGAGGCCACCCCGCCGATTCCGCCGAGGCTGCCATTGAGCGTGCAAGATGGGCCGGCAGCCACCCCCCCGCCTCCGTCAAGCCATCCCGGTTCGCCGGCGATGGCTATCCCCGCGCCGAGCAAGACCATGCTCGCAAGAGCAACGGGACCGTGGCGCCTGATCACTGCTGGCCTCCTGTCTGTCCCAGTCGAAGCCACTACTACTTCGCTGTCCGCACCAGGCGCAACCCGGTGTCGCTTGCCTTGCCCGATGGAATCAAGCTGCTTCTGAATGAGGCTCGCAGGTACAGGGCGCTCCTGTTCCACGCCCCGCCACGCAGGCACCGGTCGGAGCCTGAAGATGGGCCGAGAGGATCGGTGGCCGGAGCACTATCGTAAGCCGTGCTCTTCCAGTCCCAGCACAACTCCCACACGTTCCCGCTCATGTCATACACGCCAAGTTGGTTGCGCAGTCTGCCCTCGACCGCATGGGTGCGGCTTGTGCTGTTGACCGAGTACCACGCTACCGCATCGCAGGCCGTGGCATCCGAATAGTCCGCCGAAGCCCCGCTGGCCCAGTTGCCGGGCGTCCACCCGCTCCCCTTGCCATAGCGCGCCGCGTACTCCCACTCCGCCTCGGTCGGAAGCCGGTGGCCGCTCCGGACCCGGTTGCACTCGGCGGCATCACACGCGAGGGCGTTGGAGTCGCGAGAGTCACGGATCACCGCGTTTGAATACGTGTAGACCGGGTCGATCAGCAGCCGCTCGGAATACGCATTGCACCACACGATCGCGTCGCGCCACGATATCTGAGTGACCGGTTCTGTCGAATCGGCTGTTGGCGGAACGCCGTTCGTGCCATCGTCGCCTTCGCGGCCCGGGTTCTGGAATGCGTAGCCGTTGGTGATCGCCCACTGGCACACCGTGTACCAAAGGCCATACGTCACTTCGCGCTTGCCCAGATAGTAGGAGCTTAGCGTGACTTCGTGCGTCGGCGTCGCCAAGCCAGTCCACCCCATCGTGAAGGTCCCGCCAGGGACGTAGACCATGTCTTCGGGCAGATACACCGGCGACAGCGACACCCAGCTGAGCCCGTCGTAGCCCTCGAAGTCGCGGCCCGTCCACCGGATCGTGCCGGCCTTCGATGCGGCGTTGGTCGAGTCGGCCACGACGATCCGCCCGGCAACCTCGAGCCGCTCGGCCGGGCTGTTCGTTCCGATCCCGACGTTCCCGGACAATCGCGCGTCGGGAATGGCGCCGCTGATCCCGGATCCGGGAACCGTAGCCGCCACCATCGAGTAGCCCACCGCTGCGAGGCGCTGGTCCGGCGCGAGCTGCTGCATCCCGCTGCCGCCGTCGAACCACACGCGAAGCCACACGTCCGTGCCCGAAAAGGCCGGCGGCGTGACGGCCGGCATCGGGGGCTGGCCGAGCTGAACGGAGTAGAGCCCCTTCGAGACCGTGATCCCGGCGGCCGATGCCGGTTCTCCGGCGGACGTCCCGTCATGGCTCCAGTAGTTCGTCGTTCCGGCGCCATCCACCAGAGCGAACTTGAACTGGCCGACGCCGTCGAAGTTGGTGCCGTTCGCCGTCACGCGTCCCTGGTAGTTCAGGATTCCGGGAACCTGGGCAGGGGATGCCGTGATCAGCGAACCGTAGAAGGCCATCAGGACGAGCCGGGGAATGAACCGGGACAGCGGCAGGCGTCTGGCACGCATACGACCTCCGTACGGGCGGCTCGGCGGACGACCGAAGCCAAGATTGCGTTGCGCCCCTGAGACGAAACGGCACGTGGCTCCGGCCTTCCCGCTCGGACGGATGGCATCCGCCGCACGCGTCCCAAGGTTGGTTTCCGTATAGCAGAGCGATGCGCCGATGCAAAGCCCCGGATGCCCCTGTGTGTCATCCGCCGGTCCCGGCCGATGCACGCCCCCCTCGAAGCCGCCGCGCGAGCTTCACCAACTCGAACCACAGCACGCAGGCCATGCCCGCCACGAGGCTCAGAGCCAGGTCTCCCGCATGCAGCGGGGCGAAGTGGAACACCCTCTGGGCGAACGGCGCACCCAGGACCAACGCCAGGAACACGGCGGTCCCCCCGACCACCCAGCGCAGAGCCGCGTTGGGGGTGCGCCACATCCCAATGATGGTCCGGGTCCACGAGCGGTTGATGAGGATGACGAACAGGAACGACACCACCAGTGTCGCAAACATCAGCGCGCGGGCCGTGTCCGGGCTGTGGCTGACCCGGGCCGCGAACAACACCGCCAGGCAGGCGCCCAGCACGCTCAGGCCCTGGAGCACCGCCATACCGGTCGTTCTCATCGAAAACAGCCGCTCGGCCGGACTCCTCGGCGGCCGCTTCATCACATCGGCTTCGGCCTCCTCCGCCTCGAAGATGAGCGAGCACGAGGGGTCGATGATCAGCTCAAGGAAGACAATGTGAACCGGCAGCAGCAGCAGCGGCCAGTCGGACCGAAACACCGGGAGCATGGACAGTCCGGCGATCGGCACATGGACGGTCAGGATGAACGCGACAGCCTTCTTGATGTTGTCGAAGATCCGCCGGCCGAGACGGATGGCGGCAACGATGGACGAAAAGTCGTCGTCGAGCAGCACCAGGGATGCCGCCTCGCGGGCGACGTCCGTGCCCCGGCCACCCATCGCGATGCCGATGTGAGCGGCCTTCAGCGCCGGCGCGTCGTTGACGCCGTCGCCCGTCATGGCGACCACTTCGCGGTGGGTCTTAAGCGCCTGGACGATGCGCAGCTTCTGCTCCGGAACGACGCGGGCGAAGACGTTCGCGTCCCGGATGCGACGGGCCAGTTCGGCGTCTGACATTCCGTCGAGATCGGGCCCGGTGATCACCGCGTTGGAGTCAGTGATGCCGGCTTGGCGCGCGATGCTCTGGGCCGTGGCGGGGTAGTCGCCCGTGATCATGACCACGCGGATTCCGGCATTCCGGCACTCGGCAACGGCTGCGGGGACCGTCGGCCGCAGCGGATCCTCGAGCCCCAGCAACCCCACAAACTCCAGATCAAGCCCATGGTGCTCCACGGGCAGGCTCGGCGCTCGGCATGCCCCGCGCGCCACGGCGAGCACGCGAAGCCCTTCGGACGCCAACCGGGTCACGTCCCGCATCAGCGCCTGACGCGCCTCGCCCGGGAGATGACACAGGTCGGCAATCGCCTCGGGAGCGCCCTTCGACGCGATCGCGAGCTCGTCGCCGACGCCCATGCGCCATGCCTGGCTGACGGCGAGCAGCGAGGGGGCGAGCGGGTATTCGCGCTCGAGGGACCAGTCCGGGTGCGTATGCTCGGGCTGCTTTCGCAGTCGATCCCCCGCCGCATGCAGAGCCCGCTCCATGGGGTCGAACGGGTCGCGCCGGCTGGCCAAGATGGCGTTCTCGATCAGGCTGTGCACCTCCTCCGGAAGATCGGCGTCAAGCCGGGCCAGATCCACGGAGCGACCCGCCGCCACCAGGCTCCGCAGCGTCATCTGGTTGAGCGTGAGCGTGCCGGTCTTGTCCACGCACAGCACCGTCGCGGCGCCCAGGGTCTCGATTGCGGGCATCCGCCGGGTGAGCACGTTGCTGCGCGAGATGCGCCAGGCTCCGAGCGCCAGGAAGACGGTCAGCACGACCGGGAACTCCTCGGGCAGAATCGCCATGGCCATGGCGATGCCGGCCAGGAAGCCCTCCTTCCAGACAGCCGCACCGCCGCCGCGCGTGAGGGCGAACACGAGCACAACGACGGCGCACGCCGCCAGTCCGACGAGCGCGAACACACGGACCAGCCGCGCGGTTTCGTTCTGCAGCAGCGTACGCTCCGGCACCACCTGCAGCAGGGCTTTCCCGATCTTCCCCAGCTCCGTGCGGCCCCCGGTCGCGACAACCTCGGCGATCCCCTGTCCGGCGGTGACGAGGGTTCCCGAGAAGACGGACGGAAGGTCGTCGCCGCCGGGTCGGTCAAGCTTCTGCGCCTCAGCCGAAGGAGCCTTCCGCACGGGCGCCGACTCGCCGGTCAGCAGCGATTCGTCCACGGAAATATTGACCGCACGGCGCAGGACGGCGTCAGCCGGCACCCGGTCTCCTTCCGCGAGGACCACCATGTCGCCCCGGACGACATCGCGCCCCGGAATCCGCCGATGAACGCCGTCGCGAATGACGAGGGCTCGGGGGCTGGCCAGGTCGCGCAGGGCATCCAGCGCGCGCTCGGTTCGTCGCTCCTGGATGATGGTGATCGCCATCACCACGAGGACGAAGCCTAGCAGCATCACGGCGTCGGCGGGTTCTCCCATGACGAGGTAGAGCCCACCGGCGGCCAGCAGCATGAGGAACATGGGCTCGCGGACCACCTCGCCGGCGATGGTGACCACCCCGCGGTTCCTCTGGGTCGGAAGCTCGTTCGCTCCCTCCATGTCGAACCGGGCGCGAGCCTCCTTCCCGGCAAGCCCCTGAACCCCCATCATGTCCAGATTCGCCATGCCCGTGGATTCACGCTTCATGCTCCCGCCCTTTCCCGCGTCCGTCGCCCGCACAGGCCGATGGCCGTGCCTCTTGACCCAAACCCACGCCGGCCCCGTTGCGGCGAACGGTATCGCATTCCGACACAAACCGACACACAAACCCGAGTCCGGCCACACCAAGCCGGGCGGGGCCGTTCAGCATTGAATGGACAGGGTCTTCCATCGGGTGCCCCCCGAGTGGGCCTCCGTATGACCGCAATCCGGGCGGAGATCAACGCCTGTCGAATCCGGCGTTCCGCCCATCGTGTGGCGGAACCGGTACAGGATCGGTCAGTTTCGCTCGCATCCCGGGCCCGGGCTGGCATTATTACAGCCGTGCCCGCATGGGAGGGCCGCCCGCCGGACTCGCGCGGGGTGGAAGGCCGTCCGCTGAGGCCGGCATAGCACGGGAGAAGAAAGATGGACATGCAGCAACTCGACGTGTTCGTTGGCGGCGCCGACGGCGTGAACACCTACCGGATTCCCTCGCTGCTCGTCGCGCCGGGCGGGACGCTCCTGGCCTTCTGCGAGGCGCGCAAGGTCTCGCCGCGCGACGCGAGCCCGACCGACCTGGTCCTCAGGCGCAGCGCCGACGGCGGGCGGTCCTGGGGACCGATGCAGCGGATCGTCGTCGGCCGGGGCGAGGAAGCCATCATGAA
>CAYSLU010000043.1:17275-23511 GCA_964431965.1 uncultured Verrucomicrobiota bacterium | reverse complement strand
GCGGATCGGACGCGCATCGCCTCCTACTCCTGCGCGGCGTACAGCGACGACGGCGGCACGGTCTGGCGGCTGGGCGGGCGCGTGCAGTACCCGATGTCGAACGAGGCTCAGGTGGTCGAGCGGAGCGACGGCTCGCTCCTGCTCAACTGGCGGATCTCGAAGCAGGGCGCGGAGCACCCCGGCTTCCGCGGCACGGCGGTCAGCCGCGACGGCGGTCAGACATGGGAGCCGCCGGTCCTGAGCCGCGAGCTGAACGAGGATCCCTGCCAGGCCGGCTTCATCCGCTGGCCGGGCGAGGAGGCGCCGGCGCGGCTGCTGTTCTCGAATCCCGACACGGGCCCCAGTCGAGGCGAAGGCGCGCGGATCCGGATGACCGTGCGGCTCAGCGAGGACGACGGCCGCACCTGGCCTTTTGCGCGGTTGATCTACGCCAGCCACTCCATCTACTCATGCCCCGCTGTGCTGGGCGATGGAACCATCGCGCTGCTCTACGAGAGCGGCGAGGCCGCGCGCTACGAGTGCATCCGGCTGGCCCGGTTCTCCATGGGCTGGATGAAGGAGGGGCGGAGGGTGTGATCACGTTGCTCTACGGCCGGCGAACCGACTTCGACCTGCACGAGCTGAGGGCGTTCCTGCGCGGGCACCTGCTGAACGACGTCATGCCGTTCTGGGAGCGGCACGGGTTCGCCTCGCAGCGCCCCGGCATCGACACCTGCCTCGCCGATGACGGATCGCTGCTGAGCGAGGACCGCTATCTGTGGTCGCAGCTCCGCGCGATCTGGACGTTCTCCGCCCTCTACAACCGCATCGAGCGGCGGCCCGTCTGGCTGCGGCACGCGCGCGACATCTTCGCGTTTGTGGCCGCGCACGGACGCGACGCGTCCGGCCGCTGGTGCTTCCGCGCTGCGCCCGACGGGCGGATCCTCACGGGGGCGACGAGCATCTACGCCGAGGGGTTTGCCATCATGGGCCTGTCGGAGCTGTACCGCGCCTCGGGCGACCGGACGGCGCTCGACATCGCGATGGAGACCTTCGAGCGGGTCCTGCCGCGCCTCGACCGCTGGGCCGAGCTGGAGACCGCGCCCTACGAGATCCCGCCGGGCATGAAGGCGCACGCCGTGTCGATGATCTTCTCGCACGCCTTCGATGCCCTGTCCGAAGTCTCTCCCGATCCGCGCGTGGCGAGCGCCGCCGGGTTCCATTGCCGCGAGGTGATGGACCGCTATCTGCGGCCCGACACCGGCCTCGTGCTGGAGTATGTGAATCTGGACAACACGGCCGCGGACACGCCGGCCGGCCGGGCGGTGGTGCCGGGGCATGCGATCGAGAGTATGTGGATGCAGATCCATCAGCTCCGCAAGCTCGGCGACTCCGCCCGGACCGCCCGCGCTGTCGCCGCGATCCGTCGCCATTTCGATCTCGGCTGGGACGCCGAACTCGGCGGCCTGCTGCACGGCGTCGACGCGGCCGGCCGCGAGCCCGTCTACTGGCGGTTCCCCGACACCAAGGTGTGGTGGCCGGCGACCGAGTCGCTCTACGCCCTGCTGCTGGCCCACGCGCTGTGCGGCGAGCCCTGGTGCCTGGAGTCCTACCGCCGGATCCACGACTACGCCTTCGCGCACTACCCGGACCACGAACATGGCGAGTGGCGACAGCGCCTCGACCGGCAGGGGCGTCCCATCACGGATGTGGTCGCGCTCCCGGTGAAGGACCCGTTCCACCTGCCCCGCGCCCTGATCCTGGCGATCAACCTGCTGGAGCAGCCGGCCCCTGAGCCGCGGAAGGAGCGCGCGTGACCTCCCGCGAACGCGTTCTGGCGACGATTCGGCACGAACGGCCGGACCGCATGCCCATCTACGGATGGGTCAGCGCCAACCTCGACAAGCCGATCTCGGCCGCGTACGGATCGGTCGCGGCGTTCGAGGATCGCTACGAGTTCGACTACGCGCACCTCTTTGGCGGGCCGGCGTGCTTCCCGCGCGAGGCGTTGGAGAAGCTCCGCAGCGGCCTGAACCACCCGGTCGAGCCGGCGGACTTCCTGGAGGTGCCCTACGGCGATCCCAACGACCGGGCGGGCTACAGCGGGCTGATCGATGCCGTGCGGCATCACCAGGAGCAGCGCGGGCGGTTCGTCTACGTGCAGACGCCGGGCATCTTCGAGGCGCTAAACGGCGTCTTCGGCATCGAGAACCACCTGGCCTGGCTGCTGCTGTACCCAGATGACCTGAAGGCGGTCTACGCTCGCCAGGCACAATGGAACCGTCAGTTCGCGATGAACTGCCTGGACCTCGGCATCGACATGATCCACGTCTCCGACGACTGGGGCTCGGAGCGCGGGCTGCTCTTCAGCCCCGAAACCTGGTGGGAGATGATCTACCCGTACCACCGGGTGACGACTGAGGCGGTCCGGGCCCGCGGGGGCATCGTCAGCCTCCACTGCGACGGCAATTTCACGCAGGTGGTCGACGGCGTGGTGAAGCTCGGGTACTCGGTCGTCCACCCCTGGCAGGAGTCCGCCGGCATGAGCCTCCAGGAGTACCGCGACCGGTGGATGGACCGGCTTGTCGTCATGGGTGGCCTCGACGTGCAGACGACGATCGGGTTCGGCGACTTCGATCGCCTGCGCCGCGAGATCGAGCGGGTGGTCGGCATGTTCGCCGACGGCGGGCTGCTCTTCTGCACGACCCATTTCGTTCAGGACCACTGCACGATCGAGGAGCTCACGCATGCCTATGACCTGGTCTACCGGCTGGTGCGGCAGCGTGGTCCCGGCGTCGGCGTGCGGTAGAACGGCCTGGCGGCGCCCGGGGAGATCCGATAGCGTTGCCCGGAGAGGGAGAGCGGCATGGACGGCGAGATCGATGTTGAGCGGATCGTGGCGGAGGACTTGGACTTCCCCCCGGCCGGGTTCCCCGCCGGTCCGGCGGATCTCTCCCGTCTCAGCCTGGTCTGCCTGGGTCACGCGCACATCGATCTCGGTTACCGATGGGACTTCCGCGAGACGATCCACAAGGTCGCGCCCTGGACGTTCAAAGGGGTGCTGGACCTCATGGACCGGACGCCCGGCCTGACCTTCTGCCAGAGTCAGATGTGGCTGTACCGGGAGATGCAGCGCGAGTACCCGGAGCTGTTCCAGCGCATCCGGGAGAAGATCAAGGAGGGGACGTGGGAGGTCATTGGCGGGGCATGGTGCGAGTATGACGCGGCGCTGCCGTCCGGCGAGGCGGTGATCCGCCAGCATCTGCAGGGCGTCACCTACGCGGCCGAGCATCTGGGCGTAACGCGCCACACCGTCGCGTTCTTCCCCGACAGTTTCATTGAGCACGCCGCCACGCTGCCCCAGATCCTGGGGGGATGCGGCTTCAGAGCCTATGTGCTGTGCCGCGGAATCCCCTGTCCGCCGGACCGGCCCGAGGAGACCCGGCGCGCGTTCCGCTGGGTCGGGCCCGACGGCACTGGGCTCGTGGCCTGTGCCCCGTTTGGCGCCTACGCCAACCCGCCGCTCACTCCCGAGTATCTGAACGGACTCGCTCCCTACGCCCACGCATCCGTCTGCCCCGACGAGCTGACGCTCTACGGAGTGGGTGACCACGGCGGCGGCCCGCGCGACGCCGATGTCGAGGCGCTCCATGGCCTGAAGAACTGGTCCGGCGCGCCCGCGTGGCGCTTTGGCCGGGCGGACGACTACTTCGACCGGTTCTCCGGGAAGGTCCAGGGTGCGTCCCTGCGCGAGCACCGGGGACCGCTGGTCTCCTTCTCGACGGGAGCCCTGGCCTCCCAAGCTCAGATCAAACGCGCCAACCGCATGGCGGAGTGGCAGCTTCTTCGAGCGGAGGCCGTTGCCGCCATGGGCGTGCTCCTCCAGCGGAAGCCGGCCTCACCCCGCGTGGACCTGCAGGAGGGGTGGCGCGACATGCTGACGCTGCAGTTCCACGACATTCTCCCGGGGACTTCCGTGGCCTCCGTCTACCGCGATGCCCGAGCCATCTATGGCCGGGTGACCGCGAAGACGTCCGAGCTGCTCGGAGACGGCCTTGCCCGGATCGGCGCGCGACTGGACACCCGCGGTGACGATGCTGCGCTCCTGGTTGTCAATGCGGGCCTGAAGCCGTTCACCGGCTACGCCGCCACCACGCTTCCCGACGGGCTGCCTCCATCCTTTGATCAGGGGCTCCGCCTGACGCATGACGACGGCCGGGCGGTGGAGACGGACGGCCAGGGCCGCGATCTGCTCTTCCCGGTTTCGCTCCCGCCGCTCGGGTACGCCCTTTTTCGCGCTGCGCCCGGGAAGGGGCTCCCGCCGGCCGAGGCACCCCCGCGCTTTCGTGACTCGGTGCTCGAGAGCCGCCGCTTCCGCGTCGCGTTTGATGACGAGACCGGCGACATTGTCAGCCTGCGGACGCCTGACGGCACGGAGTTCCTCGGCGAGCACAGCAACACGCTCGACCTGTTCGATGAGCACGAGCTGGCCACGTCGTGGGTCGGCGTTCCGTGGGGGGCGCGGCGCGCCATGGAAATGGAGTCGCGCCTGGCCGTGGTCGCCGAGAACGCCTTCTTCACCACGGTGGCGTGCACATGCCGCAGCGACTTCTCGCGCTTCACGCGGGAGACGACGGTCCATCACGAGCTCGGGCGGATCGACCTCCGGCTGCGGATCGAGTGGCGCGAGGGTAATGCCGGCCTCTTTCTGGGATTCCGGCCGCGGCTGGCCGACGCCCGGGTGCGGGCCGCCACGGCCCATGGGCACGTGGACGTCACGCATCGCCGGAAGCCGTACTGCATCCACGAATGGGTGGACCTCTCGGATGGAACGCAAGGCCTGTCCGTCATGACCGACGGAGCATACGGAGCGAGCCACGAGGGCGGAGCGTTGAGCCTGATGGTTATCCGGACGGCCCGGGACATGGACCCGGAGATGGGGCGGGGGCTGCACGAGCTGCGCTACTCGCTCTTCCCGTACCGTTCGGCGGCCCCGGTTTCCACCCTCGAGCGGGAGACGGGCAGCGCGCTGGGCGGCGTCGAGTGCCGCTGGGAGCCGTCACATCCCGGGGCATTGAAATCGTGGTGCTGGGCGAACCCCGCGCAGCCCGGCCGGAATGCCTTCGTGACGGTGGACGCCCCGAACGTGATCCTGTGCGCCGTCAAACTCCCCGAGGATGCGTTCAGCCCCTTCGCGCTGGTCGTTCGCCTGCGCGAAGTCGACGGGAGCCCGACGCGGTGCCGCGTGGGACTGCCTGCAGAGCCGAGGTCTGCCGTGCGCGCCGACCACCTGGAGCGCCCGTCCCCGGATGCCCTGCCGGTCAGGGGGCGGGAGGTGACCGTCGACCTTGGGGGTTACGAGATCGTCACTTTCCTGGCATATCTCTAAACTTGGCTACACGGACGAAAAAATCTGGTCGGTTCGCGCAATAACTCGGAACGGAGGAACGGCAGCCATGAAGAGTCGATCGTTCGCACAGGCGCTATCGGAGCGGCCGCAGCTGGGCATGTGCTCGATGTATCCCGCGCCGGGGATCATCGAGCGCATCGGGCAGGACTGGGACTGGTGCTGGATCGACGGCCAGCACGGCGGGTGGGGGCTCGACGACGCGCTGGCCGCGGTCCGCGCCTGCGATCTCATCGGCCTCTTTTCCATGGTGCGGGTTCCCGGCCCGGAGGCGGGCCCCATCGGCAAGGTGCTGGACTCGGCCTGCCATGCGGTGATGGTCCCGATGGTCGACACCGTCGAGCAGGCCCAGGCGGTCGTGCGTGCGGCCCGGTTCCCGCCGCGCGGCAAGCGCTCGTATGGCGGGCGGCGTCCGATCGACCTCTACGGCCGCGCCTACTCGCACGCCGACCAGCCCCAGCCGCTCGTCGTCTGCCAGATCGAAAGCGTCGAGGCGCTCGGGAATGCCGAGGCCATCGCGGCGGTTGACGGCGTGGATGCCCTCTTCTTCGGCCCCGACGACATGGCCCAGAGCCAGGGGATGCGGATGGACGGCCAGCGGCCGGCCGGGTGCTTCGACGAGGCGATGAAGCGCGTCGCCGATGCGGCCACGCGCGCCGGCAAGTTTGCCGCCGGCATCTTCTTCACCCCGGAGGCCCTGCGCGGCGCCATCGCCATGGGCTATCGGATGATCATCTGCTGCGGGGATGTGCCGCTCCTGGCGACGGGGTCCGCGCAGGCGGCGAAGACCTGCCGCGAGGCCGTCGGCCAGGCCCCCGGCATCGTCGCTGACCGGCCCAGGGGAATGTAC
>CAYSLU010000043.1:0-17175 GCA_964431965.1 uncultured Verrucomicrobiota bacterium | reverse complement strand
CGAGGCCGTCGGCCAGGCCCCCGGCATCGTCGCTGACCGGCCCAGGGGAATGTACTGAGGGGTGCATCATGAACCGTTCGCAGCACGCGATGGCGGCGGGGCCGGAGGCGGGCCTTGCCGCCCAGGCGGGAGGTCACGCCGGGGCAGCACGCCCAGCGATGTCCGTCATACCGTACGCTGTTGGGGATAGGAGCGCGTGAAAACACAGTCAGCGAAACCAAACATCGTCTTCTTCTTCGTCGATGACATGGGCTATGGCGATGCCTCCTGCCTGAACCCCGAAGGGAAGATTCGCACGCCGAACATCGACCGCTTGGCGCGCGAGGGGATGCGGTTCACCGACGCCCACTCCAGTTCGTCCGTGTGTTCGCCTTCACGGTACAGTCTGCTGACCGGTCGCTACAACTGGCGCTCCACGCTTCAGAAGGGCATCGTTGGACCCTACGGCGATCCGCTCATCGCGGCGGATCGGCTGACGGTTCCCGGGTTCCTGAAGAGGCATGGATACCACACCGCATGCATCGGGAAGTGGCATCTGGGCCAAGGATGGGACTTTGAAGTCAGTGAAGAGGATTTCCATCCTCGCGCCAGCACCGCCCCGAGTTGCTGGGAGCCGGACGCCGACATAGAGGCGTCGGCGGAACAACAGATGCGCTGGCGCGACGCCTTTTCCAGACCGACTACCGGCGGACCGACGAAGCGCGGATTTGACTACTACTTCGGTGTCGATGTGCCGAACTGGCCACCCTACTGCTTCATCGAGAACGAGCGCACGGTCGGCGTCCCCTGCGAGTTCCTCCCGATGCGCCTCATCGGCGACAATCGGGCCAATATGTCGGGTCCGGCGATGCCGTACTGGAATTTCGAGCAGCTCCTCCCGACGTGGGCAAAGAAGGCGGATCTCTACATCAGGAATCAGGCACAGAGGAGAACCCCGTTCTTCCTCTACCTCCCCATGACCTCGCCCCACACGCCGCTGTCCGTCAACAAGCCGTGGATCGGCAAGAGCGGGTTGGGCAATCTCTATGCCGATCTGGTCATCGAGACGGACGACGTGTTTGGTCGTGTGCTGGCCTCCCTGGAGCGATACGGCGTAGCCGGGAACACGCTTGTCATTTTCGCGAGCGACAACGGATGCGCCCATTACATCGGGACGGCGCAAGATGGCCGGGGACACGGCGAGAAAGCGCTGGAACCTCAAGGGCATTTCCCCAACGGGCCCTACCGCGGGTACAAGTCCGATGCCTGGGATGGCGGACACCGCATTCCGTGTGTCGCCCGGTGGCCGGGCGTCATCAAGGCCGGGACCGAGTGCGGTGAGCTTGTCTGTCTTTCCGATCTGATGGCCACGTGCGCCGATATCGTGGGAGAAAGGCTCCCGGACAACGCCGGCGAGGACAGCGTAAGCATGATGCCGCTGTTTCGCCAAGGGGGCACTTCCGGACGCCACACGGTGGTGCACCACTCGATCAACGGTAAGTTCGCCATTCGCGATGGGCGCTGGAAACTGGTGCTCTGTCCTGGTTCGGGAGGGTGGACCCACAGCGATGCCGAGGCGGCCAAAGCCGGCCTGCCGCTGGTCCAGCTCTACGACATGCAGAGCGATCCCGGCGAGACGCGCAACCTGCACGCCGAGCAACCCGACCGCGTCAGGCAACTGCTCGCCGTGCTGAAGAAGGATGTCGCAGAGGGGCGCAGCACGCCCGGCCCGCGGCAGGCGAACGATGTGCCCGTGGACATCTGGAAGCTCGATACGATGCCGGGCATCGAGCCTGCGATGCTTGATGACTATTGACGATGCACACGACATAGCGGCTGTGCGAGTTGGCCAGTGCGCGCGGATTTTTCTGCGCTACAGTGGGTCGGAGCGGGGATGATGAATCGCTGGCCATGCCGGCCGAGCAGCCCGCGCGGCTGTTGACAGACGGAGGAATCTGCCATGCTGTACCGACGCTTAGGGCGAACTGGACTTCAGGTCTCGGAACTCAGCTACGGGGCGGCGCGCGGCGCGACGCAGGATCGGGCGCTCTTCATCGCCACGGTGCACGCTGCGATCGACGGGGGCGTCAACTTCATCGACACCGCCGCCGACTACGGCAAGGGTGACTGCGAAAGCGCGCTGGGCGAGGCCCTGTGCGGGCGCGACGACGTTATCATCGAGACCAAGTACCAGCCGTACGACGGGTGGGGCGGCGACGCGAACTACACCGGATCTCCGGACAAGCTCGTTGCCTCCGCCGAGGGAAGCCTTCGGCGGCTGCGCCGCGACCGGATCGACATCCTGCTGGGCCACGCGATCCGGTCGGTCGAGACCTTCGACCGCTTCATGACCGACGGCTGCTACGAGGCCATGGTCCGGCTGCGCGAGCAGGGCAAGGTCCGATTCATCGGCATCAGCGAGCTGTCCACAGTCGACGGGACCCACGAGGTCCTGAAGCGCGCGGTGCCGACCGGGGCGTTTGACGCGGTCATGCTCACGATGAACTTCCTGATGCAGAATGCGGCGGAGTCGGTCCTGCCGCTGTGCGCCCGGCACGATGTCGGCACGACGGTGATGATGCCGCTGAACCAGGGAACGCCGGAGTCGGGCCTGGTCAGCGTGCCGGCGGCGCTGGAGTGCGTGCGGCGGCACATCGCCGCCGGGTACCTGCCGCCCGCGCCGCCATACACCGATCCGGACCTGTTCGACTTCCTCAAGCCATACAGCGTGCCCGCGGCGGCCCTGCGCTTCGTGCTCACGCACGGCGTGAGCTCCTGCTGTGTCGGGGCGCGCACGGCGGAGCGGTTCCGCGAGAACCTGCGGGCCGTTGATCCGCCGTACCTGGATGCGCCGCGCATGAAGCGGCTGCGCGAGCTGTTCGGGCGGGTGCAGGGTCAGGTGCGGTAGGCGGGAACATGTCCGTTGCTTCACGCGAGAGGAAGGAGTCCGACCGATGAAGATCCTGCACGTCACGGCGCCGCGCGAGTTCGTGGTTACCGACGCGCCGGTCCCGAAGCCAGGGCCCGGCGAGGTGCTGATGCGCATCACGGCGGTAACGACCTGTCCGCAGTGGGACCTGCACCTGCGCCACAATGAGCCGATGTTCGTCGGGCACGCGTTCCGCTACCCGTACACGCCGGGCAAGCCCGGGCACGAGGCCGTCGGCCGCATCGAGGCGGCCGGAGCCGGCGTGACCGGCTTCGGAGTCGGAGACCGCGTGGCCACCTGGCGCGCGAGCGCGGAGAACCTCCAGGGCTGCTACGCACAGTTCGTCGCGATCGAAGCCGAGCGAGTCCTGCGAGTGCCCGAGAATCTGCCGGACGAGGCGCTGGCGCCGCTCGAGCTGGCCATGTGCGTGGGCGCCTGCTTCCGGATGCTGCGCGACATGGACGCCATCCGCGGCCGCTGCTTCGGCGTCGGGGGCCTGGGCGCAGCCGGCCTCGTCGCCCTCCAGATGGCCCGCGCCGAGGGGGCGGGCGAGGTCTACGGGTTCGACATCCTGCCCGACCGGCGAGCCATGGCCGCCCGGCTGGGCGCGTCCGGCTGCTACGATCCGGGCGGCACGATCGAGAACGAGTTCCCGGCGCGCCCGAAGGGGCCGAGGCTCGAGTCGGCCGTGGACTGCGTCGGCGCCAAGGCGTCGGTCGAGTTCCTGATGGATCGGACCCAGGACGCCTTGGCCCTCTTCGGTGTGCAGCGCGAGGACTACACGTTCAGCCCGCGCCATTTCGGCGGGCTGCGGCTGTGCGGGTACAAGGGCCACTCGCGCGAGTCGGCCGAGTACGCGCTCGACCTGATCCGACAGGGCAAGCTTGACCTGGCCGCGCTCGTCACGCACAGGCTGCCGCTGGAACGGTACGCGGAAGGCGTCGATCTGCTGGAGCAACGCCAAGCCGTCAAGGTCTGCTTCCTACCCTGGGAGAACTGAGCCCGCATTTCCCAGATGGACTTGCGAATGGGTGGCCATTCCGTATAGCCCAGCTAGAGTGGAGCAGATGAAATGAGATCTTTGCGAGTTGTTCATGTCGGATGCGGCAAAATCAGCAATGCTTGGTTCAAGGCCGTCAAGCAGCGCGCGGATATCGAGGTGGTCGGCCTGGTGGATATCAACCGTGCCGCCGCCGAGGAGCGGAAAGCGGCGCACGAACTCCACGGCGCGGAGATCGGCACGGGTCTTGATTCCATGCTCGGCCGGCTGAAGCCCGATTTCGTTTTCGATTGCACCATTCCCGAAGTGCACGACAAGGTGACCACCACCGCTCTGAAGCATGGCTGCCATGTCCTGGGGGAGAAACCGCTGGCCGACACCATGCCCAAGGCCATGCGCGTGGTGGCCGCGTCGGAAAAGGCCGGCCGAACCTACGCCGTCATGCAGAATCGACGGTATATCAGCGCCCTGGCCGCTCTGCGCCGTTTCCTGGAGTCCGGGGCGATCGGTCGGCTGACAACCGCGCATTGCGATTTCCTGATGGGGTGTCATCCCGGCGGGTTTCGCGAAGAGATGCGCCATGTCCTCCTGCTGGACATGGCCATCCATACCTTCGACACGGCGCGCTATCTCACCGGGCAGGATCCTGCCTGGGTGCTGGGCCACGAGTGGAACCCGCCGGGCTCGTGGTATGCTCATGACGCTTCAGCCATAGCTGTCTTCGAGATGACCAACCAGGTGGTGTACAGCTACCGCGGCAGTTGGTGCGCCGAGGGGCTGAGGACTTCCTGGCAGGCGAACTGGCGAATCATCGGGGAAAAGGGATCCGTCACCTGGGACGGCGAAAAGGCATTTCATGCCCAGGTGATCACCAGTCAGGAAGGCACCTTTCGTCAAGTCGAGGACATCCCCGTCCCCTGCGACCCCACCCCTGGAACCCTGGAGGGGCACGCGGCCTGCATCGACGAGTTCGTCCGCTGCCACCGGAGCGGCGAGAGGCCTCAAACGATCTGCTCGGACAACATCAAGAGCCTGGCCATGGTCCACGCGGCCATTCAAAGCGCCGCCAAAGGGCGGAAGGTTAAATGCTCGTGGCAAAAAGAGCCTGCGTCATCCAACCGTCAAAGAAAGGTCAAATCAGATGAGTGACAACGACCACATTGTCCAGCCTGACATCCGCATCGGCACGCTGGTGAAGGCGGGAGAGACGTCTCCCGAGTATATCCGTCAGATCCTGCCTTACGGCTTTGAGTCGTTCAGCCTGGTTTTCTCGCGGACGACCCGTGGCGTCCAGTGGAAGGAATGGGCCCGTGGAATCCGAAAAGTCCTCGAAGGCGGCAACGCCGTCATCTCCTCCCTGGCGGTTTTCGGAAATCCTTTGGAAAAAGACCCGCAGGGCGAGGAGGCTTTGCAGGCATGGAAAGAGGCGATCGACCACGCCCACCTTTTTGGCTGCGACATCGTGGGGGGATTTACCGGCCGGTTGCGCGGGCTCCCCATCGACCAGAGCATCCCCCGGTTTAAACAGGTCTGGGCGCCGCTGGCTCAAAGGGCTCGGAAACGCAAGGTGCGCATCGCGTTTGAGAATTGCGACATGGGCGGAAGCTGGCAGACCGGCGACTGGAATATCGCGCACAACCCCGTGGCCTGGGAGATGATGTTTCACGCGGTGCCCGATGACAATCTGGGCCTGGAATGGGAGCCCTGCCATCAGCTCGTCAATCTGATCGATCCCATGCCGCAGCTCCGCGAGTGGGCTGGCAAGATATTCCATGTCCATGGGAAGGACGCGACCGTTCACTGGGATCGGATCCGAAAATACGGCGTCCGCGCTTCCGTCAACGAAGAGACCGCCCGCCATTACGGATCCCAGGGAACCAAGCCTTTCGCGTATCACCGCACCCCGGGTTTCGGCAACAGCAATTGGACCGCGATCATCTCCGATCTGCGCGCGGCCGGCTTCCGCGGCTCGATCGATATTGAGGGCTGGCATGACCCCGTCATGCGCGGGGAGCGCGAGATGAGTGGACAGGTGGCTGCCCTGCGATACCTCAAGCAATGCCGTGGCGACTGGATAGTCAACCCAACGGTCTGACAGGACCAGCCCCCCATACCGGGGAACATCCATGAACTCAAGAGAACGAATCATCGCCGCCTTGGAAGGGCAGAAGCCCGATCACGTTCCCTTCTGTCCTTTCCTGGCGTATGTCTGGGACCACTTTCCTGAGCAAATCCGCAACATGGGGCAGTTGGCCTTTCAGCAAATGATCGGGGCCGATCCTCTTTGGCGTGGCGCGCCCTGTCCTGTAGAGCCCTTGAGTATCGACGGCTTGCGCTACACGGAATTGAACGAAAACGGGCAAACGGTGACCATCATTGAAACACCGGTCGGCAACTTGCGGAAGGCAGTCCAGACCAGCCAGCAGGGCAACACCACCTTTCTGGTTGAGCATCCGCTCAAGACCGCGGAACACGTCAAGATCGCGATGTGGATCGAGGAACGGACGCGGTATGTCTACAATCCAGCCCCGATGCAAGGGCACCTGACGGGCCCGGGACGCGAAGGCGTTTCGCTGGGCATGCTCATCCCCCGCCGCAAATCCGCTTACCAATCCCTCGTTGAGCACTGGGTCGGAACGGAGGAGCTCGTCTACATGGTGGCGGATTTCCCGGAGGTCGTGAAGGGGCTTTGGGAAATCATGGTTCAAAACGACCTCGAGGCCGTGCGCCTTGCGGCCCAGTCCGAGTACTCATACTTCACCACGTGGGAGGACTCGAGCACCCAGAATTACTCGCCCGCCCAGTACGACCAGTTCATAGGCTCTGAGATCGGCGGGTGGTGTCGCATTCTCGCTCAATCGGGGAAGCGATATGTCCAACACGCCTGCGGACACACCAAGGCCCTTCTGGGTCGAATGCGGAGGCACGGGGTTTTCGCGGTGGAAAGCATTTCGCCTCCGCCCACGGGGAATGTTTCAATTCGCGAGGCCCGGAAGGTCCTTGGAAGAGATGTGGGGATTATCGGCGGGATCGAGCCAACACAGTTCCTCCAACTGTCCGAGCGCGACCTCGGCGCTTACGTCGAGAGCGTCATTGCAGACGCCGCCGGAGGGCCTTTTATCCTGGCCAACTCGGATTCCTGCCCCCCTGGCGTAACGGTTGAAAAGATGAAGCTGGCGGCCGAAATAGCGAAGCGCACACCGGCCGCAACTACCACAATCTCACCTGAGGACGATCCGGAGAACGCCGTGACGCCAATGGAGCAGATATGACCAATCGGGAGCGATTCAACCGCATCATGCAGTACCAGCCGGTCGATCGGCTGCCGCTCATACCTTTCGAACCCTACGAGCAGTTTGGCGTCGAGCAGTGGTACAGAGAGGGCCTGCCGGCGGGCGTATCGCCCGATACCCACTTCGGCATCGACCGCATCCGCTACGCGCCCGTCCATCTGCACTCGATTCCGCCCTTTGAGGAGAGGATCGTTTCCGAGACGGAGACCGAGTACGTGCAGATCGACCGGCTCGGCGCCACGGTGCGCCGCCACAAGGCGGCACCCGGCATGTACTACGGCTACGTCGACCATCCGGTGAAAAGCGTCGAGGACTGGAGGCGGTACGCGCGCCGGTTCGACGCCGCGGCCCAGGGACGCATTCCGTCCGACCTCGATCGGATCCTCGTTGGGCTGAACGGGTGCGGATCGCCGGTCGGCGTCTGTTTCTCCCCCTGCTTCTTCCGGCTGGGCTTCTACGCGCTGGGCATGGAGCGGTTCATGGTCGCCTTCTACGAGCAGCCTGAGCTGATCCACGAGATGTTCTCCTTCTGGAGCGACCTGATTCTCCGCACGCTACGCCCGGTGCTGACCGCGACTCGGATCGACGTGGCGATCTTCGCGGAGGACCTGGCCTACAAGACGGCCCCACACATCTCACCCCGGATCTACAGCGAGTTCTGGCTTCCCTATCAGGACCCGATCATCGAGGAACTTCGGCGTCACGGTGTTCCCCTGATCGCCATGTGGACGGCTGGCAACGTCATGCCGCTCCTGCCGCTGCTGATGGACCACGGGTTCAACGCCACGTGGCCGCTGGAGCAGATGGCCGGAATGGATCCGGCGCTGCTGCGGAGGCGCTTCGGCCGGGGGCTCAGGCTGGGCGGCGGGATCGCCAAGGAAGCGCTCATCGCCGGGCCAGCGGCCATCGATCGTGAGATCGAGCGGCTGATGCCCGTGATCCGCGATGGAGGGTTCATACCCGCGGTGGACGACCTGCCGCCGCCGGAGGTGTCCCTGAAGGTGTTCGGGCACTATATCGAGGCCCTGCGGAGTATTCGGGTCTGATAGCAGTCGGTGGGTGGATATGCGTTCTTCTGTGGCTCCCGGACGCAGTCGCATCGTCCGACTGCCGGTGGCGAGCAGGCAGAGGATGCGCATCCATCGGAAAGTCACGGCATGCACCCTGATGGTGATCAGAGCCTCCGCTCCGAGGCACGGACGGCCCTGCGTTGCGGGTTGTGCGTGTATCTGTGCCTGGCCTTGAGCATGAGCGTCTGTCGCGCGGCGAATCTGGTTGTCGCTCCGGACGGTCGAGACGACAACCCGGGCACACCGGACCGTCCCCTGGCGAGCCTGGCCGGCGCCCGTGATGCGGTGCGCCGCACGCTCGCATCGGGAACAGACGGCCATATCACGGTGCTGATCCGGGGCGGCGTCTACCGCCTGCAGGCGCCCGTGGTCTTCGGTCCGAACGACTCGGCCCGCCGTAATGCCACCGTCACCTATGCGGCGTGGCCCGGCGAGACCCCTGTGTTCTCCGGCGGGCAGCAGATCACGGGATGGCGCCGGAACGGACGAACGTGGACAGCGCCGGTGGCGGATGCCACGGGTGGAGTGCGGATCTTCCGCTGTCTCTACGTTGGCGACCAGCGGCGGACGTTGGCGCGCTCCCCGAATAGCGGCGAGTACTTCAGGATGCTCGGCCCCGCCGGCAAGCCGCCCGGCCGCGCGTTCGAGTTCGAGGAAGGCGACGTGCGGGACTGGCCTCGAATCGGCGCGGCCGATGTGGTTGCCCTGATCAAGTGGGAAAGCTGCGCCATCCCGATCACCGGGGTTGACACGGGCACCTGCACCGTGACGCTGGCCGGATCCGTAAAGTGGCCACTGCTCTTCGAGAACGGGGTGCGCTACTTCGTGGAGAACCTTCCCGAGGCCCTCGATGCGCCCGGCGAATGGTTTCTGGATCGCCAAGCCGGCATGCTGTCCTACGTCCCTCTGCCGGGCGAGAGCACGGGCGATCTCGATGCGACGGCTCCCGTCGCGACGCGTCTGCTGGTCCTCGATGGCAAGCCGGGCCAGCCGGTGAGTGGCCTCGTTTTCCGCGGCCTCTGCTTCCGGCATGCCGACTATGCCCTGGAGGCGACTGGCCAAAGCGGCCCGCAGGCAGCGGAACGCGTGTCGGCGGCAGTCACCTTTGCCCATGCAGTCGGCTGTCGCTTCGAGCAGGGCGAGATCGTCGCCGTCGGCGGGTACGCCATTGAGGTCGGACCGGGCTGCAGCGGGATCCGGATCGAAGGGAGCGAGCTGCGCAACACGGGAGCCGGGGGCATCAAGGTCCGCAGCGGCTCCGCGGGCACCACCATCCACAACAATTTCATCCACGATGGGGGCAGCGTCCACTTCGGCGGCACGCCCGTTCTGATTCAGGACAGCGGCCATAACGTGGTCACCCACAACGAGATCTGCGACTTCAACTGGTCGGGCATCTGCGTTGGCTGGAGCTGGGGCTTCCAGCCCACCGGCTGTCACAGCAACCGGATCGAGTACAACCACCTCCATCACTTGGGGCGCGGTGTGCTGACGGACATCGGGGCCATCTACACGCTGGGGATCTCCACGGGCACATCGATCCGCAACAACCTGATCCACCACGTGTGGGACTGCCCCGAGGGATACCTGGCCTGCGGCATCTATCCCGACGAGGGAAGCACCGGCCTCCTGATCGAGAGCAACATCGTGTACCAGACTTCCTGGGGCGGACTCCACGTCCACTACGGGCGGGACAACGTCATCCGCAACAACATCTTCGCCTTCGGCCGTTCGGCCCAGATCCACATGGGCCGCGCCAGGAGCGCCGGGGACGGCGCCAACTGGCTGGCTGTCACCAACTCGAGCATGACATTCGAGCGCAATGTCATCCTCTACGAGAGCGGAAGCCTGTTCATGCGCGACAGCGAGCTCACGGCGGACTCCAACCTGTACTGGAGTACTGGCGGACCGGTCGTCTTCCCGGGCGGAGCGGACCTCGGCCAGTGGAGGGCCAGGGGCCGCGACGCGCATGCGATTGTTGATGATCCGCGATTCGTTGACGCGGCGCAGGGCGACTTCCGGCTCCAGCCGGGTTCGCCGGCCCTGGCCGCAGGCTTCAGTCCGGTCGACATCACAAAGGCCGGCCTGGTTGGCGATCCGGCCTGGGTTTCCAGGCCGACGATGGTCAAGCGCGAAGCGACGGTCATTCCGGCCCACCGGCCCTTGAATGTGGTGGACGCCATTGACGACGACTTCGAGAAAGGCGGGCCTGGCGCACTGCCGCGCCACGCCGCAGTTCAGGGCGCCAATGCTGATGCCTGGATTCGGACCACCGGGGCGTTTGCGGCCGGGGGCTCTCGTTCGCTTGAGTTCCGGGATGCCCCGACCGTTGCGAACTCATGGGACCCGCACATGTTCTACACGCTGGCGCTGACCGGCGGCACGGTGTCCGCGAGCTTCGAGGTCCGCATCGCGCCGGGCGCCGCCTTCTCCCATGAGTGGCGCGACTGGACCACGAACCCCTATGTCGTTGGCCCATCGCTCGCCCTGACAGCCGATGGAACGCTCTCTGCGAACGGCCGACCTCTGGCCGCCCTGCCGGCGGAGCAGTGGGTTGGTATCCACGTGGCATGCCGTCTGGGAGAGCGTGCGGACGGCGCATTCACCGTGACCGTGGCTCCGCGCGGGCAGCCGCCGACGACTTATGCGGACCTGGCCTGCGACCGGCGCTTCACCCGGCTCACCTGGCTGGGCTTCTGCAGCACGGCGACCACGAAGCAGGCGTTCTACCTCGACAACCTCTCCGTGCAGCGGAAGTAGGACTGCGCCCGGTCCCGCGCCACCAGTGGGTCCCACGCCGAGCGGCACGGCCCCGTAGACCACTGCATGGGGAGCCGTCCCCCGAGCCCGCACCGAAGTGGTCGGCAATCAGGGCGGATCGATCCGGTCGCCGTCCACCACCAGCCTCGACACGTCTCCGCCCGCGCATCGCAGCACTCGCCCGCTCCGCCGCATCCGTCGCACCAGGCACCACTGCCCGCGCGCCTTGATCCCGTCGGCCTCCAGCAGCCGATGCTCGTAGGCCCAGATCAGCGTGTCCGTCACGCCCTCGAACGCGATCCGCACCGCCAGCGAGTTGTCGAGTGACGCGACCTGTCGCACATGCGCCCGTCGTTCGCCCTTGAGTCGCGGCAGCATCACCGCCAGCATCCGCCCGTTGTACCCCGTCACCTTCGCCAGGAGCCGCGGCCGCTGAAACACCGGTCCGTGCACCATGTCGGCCGGCCGGTCGAAAAGCCGCGCTGACGCCGCTGGATCGGCCACGTACTTGCTCGAGCTGGGCGTGGCGGTGTCCTGCTCCCATCGCAACGTGTGCGGCTTGGCGTACGCCCCCGCCGGCGGCATCGCCAGATGCACATCCAGGTGATTGCCGCATCGCCAGCCGGTGATCGTCGCGCCGCGCCCGCGAGTGGCAATGCGATTCTCCGGCGAACTGTGCAATTGCCACCAATACTCACCCCAGTCGTTGCACGCATTGATGTCATCGACGACCCACGCATAGGCCGGCGCTTCCCCGCCCTTGACCAGCCCGACCCAACGCCACGCCCACATGCAGTTGTGCTGGTGCGAGCTGTCCGCGCCGGCCGTGTCCACGAATTCGCCAGGCTGGTAGCCAATGAGGCGACCGGGGTGGTAGGTGCAGGTCCAATCGCCGCCGGTGCTGCGCCCGCTCCGGCCGTTGA
Source organism: uncultured Verrucomicrobiota bacterium (assembly GCA_964431965.1). Classification (GTDB taxonomy): domain Bacteria; phylum Verrucomicrobiota; class Kiritimatiellia; order CAIKKV01; family CAYSLU01; genus CAYSLU01. The sequence goes on along the minus strand of CAYSLU010000043.1, from coordinate 5,221 downwards.
TGAGTACGACGTTGTGCCCGTTCTGCTCCACATTGTAGCGGCCGGTGTCGATGGCGAAACACTCGCCCAGCGCGCTGAGGCTGAAGTGGCCGCAGCTTTCATGATAGTGGCCCGGCGCCGAGGGGCTGCGCTGCGAGCCATCGAAGATCAGCAGGGAGTCATCCTCGCGCCAGCCACTGCGAAAACTGACGATGCCGCGGGCGCGATCGCGAAACGCGGTGGGCGTAGCGCCGGGATGCCCGCCGGCTGCGTGGATGGGGCTGCCATCGTTCCGGCTGGCTGCCCCACGACCTCGGACGCGACGGATCTGCCCTTTGGCCGGTGGCGCCGGTCGCCTCCCCATCGCCGCCTCATCCATGTCGCCAAGCGCCGCCAGTGACAACCATGACACCGGCACGTGAACTCCGGGCCGCACGCGTAGTTCGGCGTCCAGCTCTGGCAGCGGATCAGCGGCGAACGTCTGGCTGTGCGTGTAGGTGATCGCCCCGCACAGCCACAGCACCGCCGCATCGCCCGTGCGCGTGGCCAGCCGCGGGAGCGCGAACTGCCGCTCCCGCAATTGGTCGCCATGGTCGCCGGTATTGGACAGGTTCTCGCCCCACGGCTGCACGAAATGCAGCATGGCCCGGCCGAACTGCGCCAGGCGGGGAAGCGCGTCGTACGCATCGAACACCCCTGAGCGCATCAGCGCCTCTGCGACGACTATCAGCGACGGCGCGACCACCGTGCCGTACCCGATGTCCTCCTCGGGGTACCCCTCGGGCCCCAGCGATGTGTTCACCGTCGCCTCAAACCAGCGGAGCAGCAGCGACAGGTCGGCGTCCATCTGCGCCTTGGACGGCGCCCCGGCGTCGCCGCGAATCGCCAGCAGGGTCGTCAGCGCCAGCACCATGCCGCCCAGCGTCATGTTGTGCGCCGCCAGCCTCAGGTACTGGCCCCGCCGTCGATCGATCGCGTCACGAATGTGCGCCGCCGCCGCCCATTGCACGTATGCCCGTCGCTCCATCGCGTCCAGGTCCGGCGCGATCAGGTCGTACGCATAGGGCACGAACACCGGCGGCATGTAGTAGCTGGCATTGACCAGCCCGCCGCTGCGATGGGTGACGCCGATCTCGGGCAGGCGCCGGAACACCTGCCGCACCGCGTCGATCAGCTTCGCGTCACGATCCAGCACGCCCACCATCGCCATGTCCGGCAACGCCCAGGCGAAGCTCTCCGCCGGCTTGGGCCAGAAGAACTGCCCGGACTGGAGCAGCAGGTCGACCCAGGCGCGATCGCGGTGGATCTGATCGGCGAAGTGCTGCGCCTTGCGTCGCAGCGCCGCCATCAGCGCAGCCCCCAAGCCGGTGCGCGCCTGGCGCCGCAGGCGATCGAGATCGTCGTCGCCCAGCAGGACGCGCGGGTGCTGACGCCGACGGTACAACTCGCGCGCGCATGAAAAATCAAATGCCATGATGATCTCCGCACCGGTCATGGGCGAAGGAGCGCGTTCTTGCGGTGGGAGCGTACAGGAGGCGATCCGGGCGGATCAACCTGGAACGGATGAAGCGTCCGCGAGGATAGCCCTTGCCGCACGGACAGGACCGAAATACTCTGCGGCCTGTCGGTGGTCCACTGCGTGCGGAAGATCGCCCATGACCAAAAAACTCAAGCTCGACGTGGCATGCTCGGTGATTGCGCCGTGCACACCCGGGAATCCGCGCAACGACACGGCCACGATCCTGGAGCTTTCGCCCGGCCGCCTGCTCTGCGCGTACCACGCGTTCAAGCCATCGCCGTTCGGAGCGGGGGATTACGGTTACGCAGAGGGCGTGCTGCGTGAGTCCAGTGACGGCGGGCAGAGTTGGTGCGATCCGCGCACGGTCGTCGTTCCCGATCCCGGCGACCAGAACGTCCACGGCGTCGCGCTTGGCCGGGCGGCCGATGGGGCGATCCTGCTGTCCGCCCTGGTGTGTCACAGACCGTCGAGCGGAACGATGCGGCTCTATCGCAGCACCGATGGCGGCGCCACCTTCGAGCGGCAAGGCGACATCTGGCACACCGAGCACGCCCAGTGGATCCAGGGCGGCGCAGCCGGGCTCTACACGCTGCGCAGCGGCAGGCTCATCCTGCCGTTCTGCGGAGGCGGCGACGGGCTGATCCGTCTCATGAAGTGGCAGTTCACGCCCTCGTGGGTCGAGCCCGACAAGCTGGCCGAGTACCGGACAACCCAGGAAGGGCAGCACTATGCGATCGGGATGGCGTGGAGCGACGACCACGGCCGCACCTGGTCAGTCCGCCATCCCCTGATCGACCTGCCGATGCGCGGTGCCATCGAGCCCAGCCTGGCGGAATGCGAGAGCGGCGAGCTCGTGATCTCCATCCGCACGCAGCTCGGATCGGTCATGTTCTCGCGCTCCCTTGACCGCGGCGAGACGTGGAGCCACCCCCAGACCGGCGGGCTCGGCGCCCCCGAGAACTGCACCTGCCTGCGCCGCATCCCGGGCGGGAGCCGGTTGGCCCTTCTCTGGACACCCGGCGCTTACGACAGCAATGACCACCACTACGGGCCGCGGACGCCGCTGAGTCTGGCCATATCGGACGACTGCGGCTTCAGCTGGCAACGGGTTGCCGATCTGGCCGCGGAGGAGGACGTCGCCTACACGAATCTGAACTGCACCTTTCTCTGCGATGGCACTGCGATGGTGACGTATGCCTATCGTCGCCCGGCCTGGAAGACGCATGGAGGCGAGCACAGCCTGCGGCAGATGCGAATCACCGGCCTGACCTGACCGGCAACTGGAGGATATGATGAACGACGAGAGACTGGGCCCCTATCGGGTGGTCGATCTGAGCACGCATGTCAACCCCACCACGTCCACGCGGCGTTGCAGGTTGGACCGCTTCTTCCAGGAGTCCTCCAAGGATTACCATACGAACCTGGACATCGAGTCGCACCTCGGGACCCACGTGGAGACGCCCTACCACTACAACGACGCGTGGAAGGACATCCTGGACTTGCCGGTCACGGCCTTCATGGGCCGCGCCGTCCTGCTGCGGTTGGCGTGCGTCCCCCGCGCCCCGATCACGCAGGCCATGCTGGACGCGGCCGACGGCGGGCGGGTCCGGGCAGGTGACATCGTGGTGCTGGACAGCCCCTACCACAGCGAGCCGTTCGTGGAAGACCCGAAGGACCAGCGACCCTACCTGTGCGGCGAATCGGGCCAGTGGTGCGTGGCCAAGCGCGTGAAATGCGTCGGCTTCGGCGACGGCGTAGCCATCGAGCACAGCGTCAAGACGGCCTGCGAAATACACGAAGTCGTCATGCCGCACGACATCCTGTTTCTCGAGGTCATGAGGAACCTGGACCGGCTGCGGACGGACGTCTTCCTCTTGATTTGTCAGCCCATGCCGATCAAGGGGCTGGATTCCTGCTGCGTCCGCGCCGTGGCCATCGAGGGCATTCCAGGTTTCTGTGCGTGACGCCAAACGCGACGGCGTGCCGATGAGCCTGCGGGGGGGCTTGAACCTCAGGCGGTACAGGAGCCGTTCAATGCCGTAGCGCACCAGGATGTACTGGTAGATGCCTGGGCCGCGTTCAGCAGGCGGCGGGAGACAGATGCGGCCAGGTTCTCGGGGACCTTCTCGCTCATCCCGCGCTCTCCATCTCCATGTACGGGCGCATCACGTTCGCAACCCGGCACACCTTAGCGTACTTCCAGAGGTCGTCCATGCTGCACCGCCGGCGGCGGTGGCAATCCCGTAGGGCCTCCAGTGCCACGTCCAGCCCGACCTTGCTCCGGTACTTGAAGCAATCCGCCACGGTCTTGGCGGGGCATGTGATCCGCACGGGGACTCCCTCGATAGTGTGCTCCTCGACGCCTTCCGCGAAAGCCGCCCCCGAAAAGCGCACGATCCGCACGGGAAGCCCGGCCGTCGCCGGCCTCCATGCCTTGCCGTCCACGGCGATCCAGACTTCGTGCGGGAGCTGGGTGGTGATCTCGTGGAACTGCAGGGCGGAGAGCAGGCAGACGATGCCGTTGGGGATCTTCTTGGAGACCGATGCGAGGCTGTGGTGCAGCCCCGGCTCGTGGTCGGCGAGACGGTACACGCCACGCGCCGGCTGGACGAGCAGGCCACGCCGGACCAGCCTGCGAAGGTGCTCGGTGGGGATGCCGCGCCGCACGGCGTCCCTGGCCCTGACGAAGCCCATTTCCCTTGCGAGGCTCAGGACCTTGTCGGCCGTGGTGGTCGGTTTCATGTGTGACATAGCATATGCAGTTGTGAGTATCTACCGATGATTTGTAACAGCCTGCATTGATCGGGTCAATCAGGATCAACCCAACGGCAACGACGCTTCCCTGCAGGACTTCCCCCCCCATCGCCGCCGGATTGTAAGCAGATGAGGGTCCCCCACCATGCCCTACGCCCTGGCCGCCCTGCCCCCGTAGGCCCCTCACCGCATCGTTCTCCACCGGCCGCAGCGGGCGGTACGCCTACTACCGCTGCGCCAACACGGAATGCCGCAGGGTCAATGTGGCCAAGGACGAGATGGAGGGTGATTTCAGGGCCGCACTCGAATCCGTGACGGCGTCGGCCATGCCGCAGTTCAAGGCGTTCCGCGCGGGTTCGCGATCTATGGACGGAACGGCCCACAGGGGCCATCAACGACAGGAAGCGACAGCAGCGGCGGCTCGAAGGGCTTAAGAAACAGCTCGGCATCCTGCTGGACAAACTGGTCAGCGCGATTGTTCCAGATGAGGTATACGGCAAGAAGGACTCGGAGCTCGACGCAGAGATCGCGCTGTGCAAGGCCGAGCGCCATGACGCCGAACTAGAGGAGATCGACGTCGAGGCCGCGCTGAAGGTTGCCGAGTACATGTTCCGCCACATGCGGGAGATATGGGACCGGATGGGGATCGAGTGGCGCCAGCGGTTCCAAAAGACGGTTTTCCCCGATGGTTTGAGCTACACATCGGAGAAAGGTTTTGGAACCACCACAACCAGCCTGTACATCAACGCTTTACGGGCTAAGGAGCAGGAGGAATCGCAGTTGGCGCGCCCACGGGGAGTCGAACCCCGCTTACCAGGATGAAAACCTGGTGTCCTGACCGATAGACGATGGGCGCGTTCTGGGGGAAAAGCGGTGCACAGTAACACGTGGTCCGGCACGACTCAAGGCGAAGTTTGGCCGTCTTTCTTCCGCGGCGGAGGGGTCCGGCCCAGATGCTTGAGCACCTCC
>CAYSLU010000042.1:0-41254 GCA_964431965.1 uncultured Verrucomicrobiota bacterium | reverse complement strand
GGTTGGGCCGGGCTGGGCCGGGATCGCAGCCGCGGTGCTGCTCGGGGTGGCCCTGACGTCGGCGGCGGCCGCGGCGGCCACCTTCCGGATGATCCGGCTCGAGCCCGGCCGGCTGATGCAGGCGGAGTGAGCGGACGGCGACGGACGGAGAGAGCGAATGAGCGGACGAATGACCATCGGGCGGATGCTGGTGCGGGAGCTGGCGCGGCGGCCCTGGGGCTTTGCGCTATCGGCGCTGGCGGCGGCGGCCGCAGTCGGCGTGCTGGCGGCCGCGATGATCTCGCTGCGCCGGTACGACCGGGAAACCGACGCCGCCCTGGCCCGCATGACCGCCGAGCTGGATGCGCGGGTGGCCGCGCTGAATGACGACATGCGGAAGGCCACCCTGAAGCTCAGCTTCAACCTGCTCATCCTGCCCGCGGGCCAGGAGCTCCGCGACCTGTACGCCGAGGACTACGCGGCGAAGACGATGCCCGAGGAGTATGCGCCGCGCCTGGCCGGGGCGGGGCTCGCGACGATCCAGCACCTCATGCCGTGCCTCCAGCGGAAGGTCCGGTGGCCGGAGCGCGAGCGGACGATCATCCTCGTCGGCACGCGGGGCGAGATCCCCAAGACCGACGAGGCGGCGCTCAAGCCGCTGGCGCAGCCGGTGCCGCGCGGCGCGGTTGTGCTGGGGCACGAGCTGCACCACACGATGGGGCTGACCACGGGGCAGACGGTCCGCCTGATGGGGCGCGACTTCCGGGTCGCCCGCTGCTACGAGGAGCGCGGCAGCAAGGACGACATCACGGCCTGGATCCATCTCGCGGATGCGCAGGAGCTTCTGAGCTTGCCGGGCCGGATCAACGTGATCCTGGCCCTCGAGTGCCTCTGCATCGACGCCGACCTGCTGGGCACGATCCGGCGCGACGTGGCCCGCGTGCTGCCCGACACGCAAGTCGTGGAGCTCGGCGGCAAGGCCCTGGCCCGGGCGGAGACGCGGCAGAACGTGGCGGAGGAGGGCCGGCGTCTACTGGACCAGGAGCGGGCGGGGCGCGAGGCGAGCCGGGCGGACCGAGAGCGCGCCTACGGGCTGCTCACGGCGGCGCTGATGGCCGGGGCCACCGTTTGGATCGGCCTGCTCGCGTATGCCAATGTTCGGGCCCGGCGGATGGAGATCGGAATGCTGCGCGCCATGGGCGTGGGGCGGACCGCGATCCTTTGGCTGTTCGCGTGCAAGGCGCTCCTAGCCGGAGTGGCCGGCGGTGCGGTTGGCGCGGCGGCCGGAGTCGCGGCCGGCCTGGCCGGAGCGGGCGGGATCGCCGAGGGTCTCCGTTCGACCGGCGCCGGCTGGGTGGCGGCGGTGGCGGCGACCGGCGTCGTGCTGTCGGCCGCGCTGGCGGTTGTAGCCGGCTGGGTGCCTGCGGTGCTGGCGTCGCAGCGCGATCCGGCGGACATCCTGGCCCGGGGCGAATGACGGGACGAGAGGAGAGGCAGTTCATGCTGAAGTTGGACGGCGTGACCAAGTCGTTTTTCGGCCCGGCGGGGGCGGTGGCCGCGGTGCGGTCCGTTTCGCTGACCGTCCGGCCGGGCGAGATGGTGGCGGTTGAAGGCCCGAGCGGATGCGGGAAGACGACGCTGCTGCTGGCCGCCGGCGGCCTGCTCGCGCCGGACTCGGGCTCGGTCGAGGTGGGCGGGACGAACCCCTACGCCCTGAGCCCCGAGCAGCGGAGCCGCCTGCGCGCGGGACGGATCGGTTTCGTGTTCCAGCAGTTCCACCTGCTGCCCTATCTGTCTGTGCTGGAGAACGTGCTGGTGCCATCCATCGCGCAGCCGGACGCCGGCGCGCGCGACCGGGCGACGGAGCTGGCGCGGCACTTTCGGCTGGAGGATCGCCTGGGCCACCGGCCCGACCAGCTGAGCACGGGCGAGCGACAGCGCGTCGCGCTGGCCCGCGCGCTGCTGAACCGGCCGGGGCTCCTGCTGGCCGACGAGCCCACGGGCAACCTCGACGCGGAGAACGCGGAAATCGTGTTTCGCTATCTGGCTGAGTTCGCGCGATCAGGGGGCGCGGTGCTCGTGGTGACGCATGATTCGCGCGTGGCCGACTACGCGGAGCGGCGGGTGAAGATGCGGGCGGGTCAGGTGGAGGCGTAGGCGGAGCGGAGGAGCGACATGACGGGCGAATGCGAGGGGCGGGTCGTCTGGCTCGTTCGGCACGGGAACCGGCGGGACTTTGTCGATCCGGAGTGGCTCAAGACGGCCGAGCGGCCGCATGACGGGCCGCTTTCCGCGGACGGCGAGGTGCAGGCCCGCGAGACCGGCGAGCGGCTGGCGCGCGAGCGGATCGACCACGTCTTCGCGTCTCCCTTCATCCGGGCGGCGCAGACGGCGTCGATCATCGGCGGCGTGATCGGGCGCCGCGTGCGGATCGAGCCGGGGCTGGCGGAGATGCTGCTGGATCGGTGGTTTCCGGACCGGCACGACCTGTTGAGCGCGGCCGAGCTGGCGGAGATGCTGCCGGGAATCGACGCGGACTATCCGGGCCAGGTGCATCCCGCCTATCCCGAGGACAGCGAGGCGATGCTGCGGCGGACGGCTGAGGTGATGCGGCACCTGACCGGCCGGTACGAGGGCAATCTCCTGCTCGTGGCGCACGGCGGATCGATCAACGGCCTGGCGCGCGCGCTTGCGCCCAGCGCGTCCGTCCATACGGCGCTGTGCTGCCTGGTGCGGCTCGCCGAGCGGGCCGGCGCGTGGGTGCTGGAGGCCGACGGAAGCGACACCTCGCACCTCACCCAGGCGCAAGGCACCGTGCGGCTCGCATAGCTCCCCGTTCCCATCGTTGCCTTCTATTTGATGATCCGGTTGAACGGGCTGCCGATGTCTGGTATTCCACAACTCATGGCTCGAGGGAGAACCGACGGGCCGATGCAGAATGCCCGCTGACCCCATATCACGCGAAGTCCATGACCCGCGGCCGGATCGGTTCGACATCATGCCGCGCGAGTTGCCGCCGCACCCCCGCGTGCTCGTCACGCCGGCGCACATCGCGTTCACGCGCACCCACCTGGCCGGCTGCCCGTGGCGTCGGGCGGCGCTTGCGCTTCTCATCGAACGCTCCGCGGAATCGGTTGGCTTCGCTGACGACCCGCGCTCGCCCGTTACGCCGGAAACCCGGCGCGTGTACGAGGCCGCCGTGCTCCACGCCGCCCGCAACGCGCTGGCCTTCCAGCTAACCCGGCGGGCGCACCACCACCGGGAGGCGCTGCGGAGTCTCGTGTCGCTGACCGGGGCCTATGCCAGCCGGCCCCTGACGGGCCGCGACTGCCGGGCCGTGGGCGGCGGCATGTACGAAGCGGCCTTCCTGTCCTGGCTGGGATGCGCGTACGATCTGTTGGCTGCCGAGGGATTTGGCGACGCCGATCTGCGCGTGCTCCAAGACGGCTTGGCGGCCGGCATGGAGGTCGTCGCCGCGAATCCCCACCGCACCTGCTCCAACCACAACACGTGGGGATTCCGCGCCGGCCTTTCGCTGGCGGCCGCCGCCGGCGATCGGGAGGGCATTCACGCCGCGCTGTACGGCGCCTGCGAGAACGGGCGGAAGCGCTACGGGTTCATCCATCAACTCCGACACGACTTGCTCGCCGACGGCATCGAATGGGAGCACAACCTGCGCCACCATTTCCTGACCCTCGCGGTCTATGCCGACGTGGCCGATCGCTGTCGCAACCTCGGCATCGACCTCTGGCATCGGACGTTCCCTGCGGCGCTCGAGAACGAGGGTGCCGATCGCCATCGCGACTACGGGCCATCAGGAGAGAAGTCGCTGCGAGTTGCCTTCGACGCGCCGCTCTACCAGCTCTTCCCGAGCGGCGAGTTTCCGCTCTTTGGTGACTCGCGCTTGAGTCATCTGCGCGGGCTGGCGACGTGGGGAATCTTCTACAACCTCGCGTACGAGGCCTACGAGGATTCGCGTCACGCGTGGGTCCTGCGCTGTCTGGAACGCGAGTGGCCGGAGCGGCCCAACCCGGCGCTCCCCGCTACGCTTCAGACGGCCACCGCGGACCTGGACTTCGTCCGCTTGCTCCGCAACGAGTGGCCGGAGGGGCGCCTCATCCTTACAGATGATGCGGCCGTGGGTCTGACTGGCGTGCATCGCGGCGGATGCTCTCATCTGCCATCGAACGGCTCCACGCTACTCCGGGGCGATCCGGACGATCTCCTCGCGCCAGCCGCCTTCGTCTTCTGGGGGCCCCATAGTGCGGGGCATCAGGGACCGGCTGCACTGCACCTCGAGCTCTACGCGGGCGGGCGGCGGCTGACCGATGCGCCGTGGTCCGCGTCCTTCGACGATCCGCTCCACCTGGCCTGGTGCCGGACGACCATCGCCCACAACACCGTGACGGTCGACGAGCGCTCCATGTATCCCTACGATCGCCCGACGGAGTCCATCTGGGAGAGCGACGAGTACCATGGGCGGATTTCCGACGGCCGGCTGATTGGCTTCTGGCCGGTGTCGCCCTACAAGGCCGTCCGCGTCACCAATGCGGCCGTCTACCCGGGTGTCTGCCTGGATCGGACCGTTGTGGTTGGCCCGGACTTTGTGCTGGACCTCTTCCGGTGCCTGGGCGAGGCGGAGCATCAGTACGACTGGGCGATGCATCTGCCGGCCGAACGGATGCATCCGAAAACGGTCGTTCCGACTGACCCCGGCCGGGAGCGCGGCTACCGGCAACTTCGCGAGGCCGGCCTGTGGACGCCGCCTCCCGGCGAACCGGCTCTGTTTGGATGGTCTTATCCGACTGGCATGCTGAAGGGGCAGGTCTGTGCCACATCGGCCGTTCGCTTCATCCTTGCCAGCGGGCCGGATCCCTCTCGAGAGAACGGCTTCCCGGGTTCGGATCACTATCCGACGCAGGCCTGCTCGGCGCTGGTGGCGCGGTGTCGTGGTCGCGGCGTGGCCTTTGTCGGCCTCTTTGCCTTTGGTCTCGCCGAGAAGTCGCCCCCCCGAATCACATCGCTTGATGGAGATCCGGACGGCGACATGCGCATTACGGTTGAGCGCCCGGACGGATCGGTGTTCCTCGGGGTGTTCCCCGCGAGTGAATCGGCGCCTGGGTTTCGGGCCGGTTAGAGGACTCGGCGCGCGCGCTCGGGATCGGAACCCACCCCGCCGTTCCGCCTTCGCCGGGCTACGGCGGACAAGTCGGGTACCCCTCCAAGGAGGGGATCATTCCCGGCGCATGCGGTCTTCTCACGGCTTGGCGCTGAAGGCGCGGGCGAACTCGGGGCCCCAGGGATCGTGCTCCACATCCGCGCCCTCTGTCCGGGCTGCGGCAAGGAGGTCGGCCGGCTGAAGCCATTCGCCGCCTCGTATGACGGCCTCAATGTCCGGCCGCTCCGGTATGCGCGTCGAGGGATCGCCCTTCACCAGTACGATGTCGGCGATGCAGCCCGCGTCGAGCCGACCGATCCGTTCCGCGCCGAGCCAGCGGGCTGCGTCGTGCGTGGCCGTCTGCAGCGCCCGGATCGGGGGCATGCCGCTTTCGACCAGGAGCGCGAGTTCGCGCCAGAGGCTGACGCCGGGCAGGATCCAGGGGACATCCGTTCCGGCGAGGATGGGCACGTCCCGCTCCATCAGGTATCCGGTGAACTGCTGCGCCGCCCGGACGGCCCGGTCCCACGTGTCGGCCTGGTCCGTCGTCGGCCGCTTGCGGTAGGGCAGGCCGACCCAGTCGCGCACGGTCGGCGGCAGGGCCGCGAGGTCGTCGGGCGCCGGAAAGCCCGGATCGCCCGCCCGGCGCCGCGAGTCCCAGTAGGCGAGGGTGGGCGTGGCGGCGAGGCCGAACGCGCGGATACGGTCCGCCAGCCGCTGCTGTTCGCCGAGCCGGCGCTCGCAGTCCGGATGCCCCCACAGCTCCAGCCAGCCCGGCGGGTGGTCGGGCCAGAAGACCTTGAGCGTGCCGTCGAGATGATGGAACTCGTCCACGCCGGCGAGGCCGGCATCCATGACGCTGGCCCGCTGGCTGTGAATGGAGGTCTTCAGGCCGGCCTCGTGCGCCGCTGCGGCCATGCCCCGCAGCCACTCGGGCGGCAGGCTCGCATAGAGCTTGATGCTGTCCACGCCCGCGGCGGCGAGCTCGCGCACCGCCCGCTCCGCGTCTGCCCCATCCGCGCACGCCCGGCCGACGCGCCAGTAGGGCGCGGGTCCCTCGAGCTGGGGCCCGGTGGCATAGATTCGAGGCCAGGTGTGCCGGGGCCACTCGGCGCGCCTGGCCAGGATCCAGTCCAGCGGGTTCGCGACGTCCCGGATGGTGGTCACGCCCCACGCGAGGTAGAGCGGTCCCTGCCAGCGCATGAAATGGACGTGCATATCGACCAGGCCGGGGAGCGCTGTGCAGCCGGGCGCCTCCCGCGTCGGGATGTCGGGCGGAAGCTCGCGGCGCGGCACGGCGGCGGCGATGGAGTCGCCGTCGACGATCAGGGCCAGGCCGGTCAGCATGCGCGTGCCGTCGAAGATGCGATCGGGCGCCACGGCGAAGCGTCGGGGAGGGGGCGTGCTGGTGTTCATATGTTCTCCGCTTTACTGGTAGCAGGAACAGGGCCCGATCGTCCAGACCGGGGAACGACGGCGTTCGGTCGGCGGCAGATGGCGGCAGTCCTTCGCTTCGGCGAAAAAAGGCGAAACGGCTGGCGCCGGGAACGATAGTTCCTGTAATGTGGTGGTGCCGGGTTGGGGCAAGCCGCCCGTGGTGGGGCGGAGGGGGTGAGCGCCCGGATACGGCCATGGAAACAACGCCACTGGTTCTGCATGCGTATCCCCGCGCGATTTTGCACATCGACGCGGATGCGTTCTTTGCGTCGGTCGAGCAGGCGATGGTTCCGGCGCTCAAGGGCAAGCCGCTGGTGACCGGCCGGGAGCGGGGCATCATCGCGTGCGCCAGCTACGAGGCCAAGGCGCTCGGGATTGCGCGCGGCATGACCCTGTCGGACGCGAAGCGGCGCTGCCCGGGGCTGGTGATCCTGCCGAGCGACTACGAGACGTACAGCCTCTATTCCAGGCGGATGTTCGCCATCATGCGGCGATTCACGCCCGACGTGGAGGAGTACTCGATTGACGAGGCATTCGCGGACATCACGGGCGTCCGGCGGATCCACCGCGCGTCATACGAGCAGATAGGCCGGCGGATTCAGGAGGCGATCGCGGCGGATCTGGGCCTTACGGTGTCGGTCGGGCTGAGCCTCTCCAAGAGCCTGGCCAAGCTCTGCTCCAAGTTCCGGAAGCCGGCCGGCTTTACGGCGGTGGAGGGGCGGCACATCCACCTGCTGCTCCAGCGTACGCCCCTGGCGAAGGTGTGGGGATTCGGGCCCAACACGGTGAACCTGTTCGAGAAGCAGGGGCTGCGGACGGCGTACGACTTCGTGATGCGGACCGAGCGCTGGGCGGGTCGGCTGCTGGGGAAGATCGGCCGGGAGATATGGAACGAGCTGCGCGGCACCGCGGTGTATGCGATCAAGACGGATGAGCCGCCGCCGCAGGCCACCATCATCAAGTCCAAGACGTTCACGCCGCCGTCCAGGGACCGGGCGTTTGTCCACGCGAAGCTTGTTCGGAATCTGGAGGCGGCGCTGATGAAGGCCCGGCGCCACAAGCTGCGGCCGACGTACATCGGCGTGGTGCTCCGCCGGCAGGACTTTACGCACGAAGGGGCGGAGGCCGAGCTGAGCCGGGGCACGGCCTCGACGCTGGAGGTGATGCCGGTGGCGGGCGAGCTGTTCGATCGGGCGTTTCACGCGGGCGCGGAGTACCGCGCGACCATGGTGGTGCTCGGGAAGCTGGAGGACGACGCGGACGAGCAGTTCGAGCTGTTCGAGGACCGGGTTCGGATCGATAACCTGCGGCGGATCAGCCGGGCTGTGGACGAGATCAACGGGAAGCTGGGCAAGCACACGGTGCGGTCCGGCACGTCGCTGTTCCTGGCCGGGCAGCCGAGGGGGGACCGGGAGGATGAGCCCGAGCGCCGCCGCCATCTCCTGCCGGGCGAGACGGCCCGCCAGCGCCTGGCCTTGCCCCGGATGACGGTGACCGTCTAGAGCAGGATCAGCGGCAGGTGCAGCAGGGACCACGCGGCGTAGCGGGTCGCCGCCGCGGCGCGAACCGGCCGGGCCAGCGCGCTGAAGTAGATGCCCTTCATCACGGTGTTCGCCATCATCGCGACCAGCATGGCCTGGACGACCAGGGCGCGGCCTCCTTCGGGGTGCTGCGCGACGGACAGGATGAAGGGGTCGACGTCGACGATCCCGACCACTCCCGCCAGCGTAAACAGGCCGGCGTTGCCGAAGCGCGCGCGCACGATGCCCGTGACCATGGTCAGCGCCATGAAGAGAGCGGCGAAGATGAGCGCGGACCGGATCTCGAACGGGTTGGACAGAGCCGGCGGCTCATCGACGCCCGTGCTGTCCCGCCCCCGGCGCGGCCAGACGGCCAGCAGGACGCCGATCAAGGCCAGCACCGACAGCTTCCAGACCAGCACGGGGACGAGCGCGCCGTTCACCACCGCGACAAGAGCCAGAATGCGCAAGTACATGACGCTGCTGGCGAGCAGGGTGGCTTGAAGGGCGCCGTCAGCCCGCTCCGGACGGGCTTGAGCCATGCGGCCCGTCGCCACGCTTACGGCCGTGCTGGACACCACGCCGCCCATCAATCCGGCCAGCCAGAGTCCCACGCGGCCGCCGAAGTGCTTGACCAGGAAGTAGCCGGCGAACCCGACCGAGGAAACCATGATCACGATGCGCCAGACGCGCGCCGGGTTGATCTGATAGTCCGTGAACGACCGATCCGGCAGGGCGGGGAAGATGATGAACGTCACCAGCAGGAACTTGAGCGTGGCCAGAAACTCCGACTTGTCGAGGCGCTCGACGTACGACTCCAAGGTGGCCTTGCTCGACAGGAGGAGCGTATTGATGACGCCGATTGCCATGGCGATGCGCACATCGGCCAGGAGCGCGACGGCTCCGACGACGAAGGTGAGCAGCGCGGAAAGCTCGCTGGTCACGCCGAACCGGCCGGTCTTCATCTTCTCGACATAGGAAAGCGCGGCCAGGATTGAGATCGAGATGATTCCAGCGGGGAGCATCATGGGGACGCCCTGCTGGTAGACCCAGGCGCAGGCGAAGCCGTACATGCTCAGGATCGGGAACGTTCGAACCCCGCCGAAGACGAGGCGCTTGAACTCGATCCGGGCGCTCTCCCGCTCCAAGCCGACCAGGAAACCCAGTCCGAGCGCCACCAGGAAACGCAGCGATGCGGGCCAGTCGAACGTGCTCATGTGTCGTCCCCCCTGACAGACACACTATGCCCCGCCCCGCTTCGCCTGTCCAAAAAAGAAAGAGGGGGCGAAAGCCGATCGCCCCCTCCAGGTCGCAGCCACTATGGCTGAATCAGATTCTTACGCGCGCCGTCCTCGGCGGATCATCCCGATGCTTCCGAGAGAGAGTCCGAGCAGCGCCACGGTCATCGCCCCGTCCGGAACAGCCCGAGTCGGCGGCCCGTTCGGAACCGCTATGTAGCCGCCGAGGCTGTTTCCGCTTCCGGCGTTTCCGGGGTTGAACCCGGCGTTGTATGCGATCACGTCCCGCCCCCGGTTCTTGCCGTCCCGGGCGTAGAAGTCACCCCACACCGGGTTGTGCGACGTGACGAAGGAGAACGTGAAGTCCGTTGTGTCGATACCCGGCGTGACTTTGAACCCGTATATGTTCGCCGGAAGGCCCGGGTTGCTGTCGCCGGGATCGCTCGGGGAGTACCAGCGCAGGTCGTCCGCCCCAGGCGCATACGACGAGTCGCCAAACGCAAACTCGTCAATGGACGAGCCGGGGGTGACCTCGAGAATCAGGTGGCTCAGATTCTTGCTGTCCGTGTGCCACTGATACGTGTACGACCACCCGTTGGCTACCTGCGTGATGTTCCAGTCGATCCACGTTCCGCCGTTCGCCCAGTTCTCCGTGGCAAAAAGCCCGGTTCCCGGCGTCTGGGAGAAATAGACCCGACCGCTGGACAGGTCCAGCGGCAGTGCCCACGCTGCAGTCGCAACGGCCATTGAGGCCGCCACGATCATGATTGCTGTCTTCTTCATTGTCGTTCCTCTCGTCTGTCGTTGCCCTTGTCCCTCTTGCCCACCATCCCAATATACAGCAGGTTGCGTGCCATCAACAACGCCTAACATCATTGGTATGTATAACATATTGTCCCTCAACAGGAAACGAAAAAATATGGGTCGCGATAATGCGAGAAGAGCTTGTATCTAAGTGTAGTGTGTAATGAAAACCGACGGTATTTGTGGGTCTGCGACTGGGCCCGGCGGTGGGTATGAGGTCCATGGGTGCTTCAACTGGCCGCGCTTGCCGTGGAGTGGGGGGTGGGCTACTGTCCTCGTCAGGCAAGGGCCGATCGGGACATGCGGAGCGGTTAGGGCTTCGGTAGCGGAGGCGGAGACACGCGCATGCGCAATCCATTTGACTATGCGGGCCAGGTGGCTGTCGTGATCGGGGGAAGCGGCGTGCTCTGCGGGGCGATCGCCGAGGGCCTGGGGGAAGCTGGCGCGCGTGTGGTGGTTGTGGGCGGGACGCACCGGGATCGGGCGGAGGAGACAGCCGCCCGGATCCGCAGGGCGGGTGGCGCGGCGGAGGCGGACCAGGTCGATGTGCTGTCGAAGGACGCGGTTGCGGCGCTGGCGGATCGGATCGCCGCGCGCTGCGGGCGCGTCGATATCCTGGTGAATGGCGCAGGCGGGGCTCGCCCGGAAGCGACGACCAGCGATGCTCGGCCGTTCTTCGATCTGCCGGAGGACGCCGTGCGGGCCGTGTTTGACCTGAACATGCTGGGCACATTCTTCGCCTGCCAGGCGTTCGGTCGGATCATGGTGCAACAGGGGGCCGGCTGCGTGCTGAACATCTCGTCGCGTGGGGCTTTTCTGCCGCTGACGCGCAGCGTAGCCTACTCGGCGGCGAAGGCGGCCGTCACCAACTTCACCCAGTGGCTGGCGGTGCATCTGGCTCAGGAGTACCCGGCGCGCATCCGGGTCAACGCGCTGGTGCCGGGGTTCTTTCTGACCGACCAGAATCGATTCCTGCTGCGCGAGCCGGCCGGCGACCAGCCGACGGAGCGGGGGCGGCGCATCATCGCGCACACGCCCATGGGCCGGTTCGGCGAGCCCGCGGACATCGTCGGGCCCGCGCTATGGCTGTTGTCGGACGCCGCGCGCTTCGTTCACGGCGCCACGATTGCGGTCGACGGCGGCATGTCCGCCTTCGGCGGCGTCTGACCGCCGGGCAGCCGCATGGGCAGGGGCTGGCTGGTGAACGGGGAAGCCGGGAGGCCGGCGGCGTTTACGAGGTTCGGAAGCGTTCCTGGCGTCCACCCCATGCGAACGAACGCCGGCGCCGGCACGGCCGGGTTGCTCGCCAGGAGCGTCTCGCCGTCGATCTTCGCCTTTGCGGCGACGAAGACCGCGTTGGTGCCGGCCACCTCGACCGCGGCCGGCGCTGGCCCGCCGCTGGTTTTCAAGCCGGCCGCATGGTCGAAGCGGACGCGCATCGCTCCGCCGTCCGCCGCAGCTGATCGGAACAGCGGGCCCGAATAGACGACCCCGTCGCGGCCGTAGGTCCGTGCCAGCGCCCAGAGCGAGAGCCGCCGGCCGACGCTCTCCTTGTCGAGCGGGTGGATTCCTCCGACTCCGATGTCCGTCGATACGGACATGCCGGTGTTCGTGATGGCCAGGGCGGAGAGTTGGGCCTGCCACAGGCCCGGCGTCGAGCCCACCGGAGCGATCTGGACGTAGAGGAAGGGGAAGGATCCTTGTCCCCACGCCTGCCGCCATGCATCGATCAGCGTTTCGAGCTTGAGCCGGTAGAGCATGCCATCCTCTTTGTTGCTCTCGCCCTGATACCAGATGGCGCCCCGGATCGCATACGGCACGCACGGCGAGACCAAGCTGCTGTACAGGCTGCCGAGCACATCGGGCCGCATGAAGCTGCCGGCCAGCCATCCCGTCGGAGCCGGAGGCCGCGCCGGCGCGGGTCCCGCGTTCTCCCCGGCCTTGCGCCGGCGATCCCAGTCCGCAGTGGCGGCCTGCCAGACGCGGGTGGTTGCGGCGTAGTCGGTTGCGGCCTTCTGCGCGGCGGGGGAGCGCATGACGTGAAGAAGCTGGGCGCCCCATGCGCTGGCTTCGATGGCCGCCATCGGGGTCCACAGCTCGATCCGGGTCCCCCCCCTGGCGCGGCAGACAAGCCCCACGGGCACGTCGAGCTCGCGATGCAGCTCGCGGCCGAAGAAGTAGGCGACTCCGCTGAAGTCGCGAATGGTGGATGGCGCGGCCGGCCGCCATGCGGTCGAGGATCCGCCGTTCACGCGGAATGTCGTGGCGCTCGATCCGGCCTCGGACAGCAGGTTGCTGAAGCCGGAGCTCTTGCTCAGCGGCCACGCCATGTTGGATTGGCCGGAGCAGAACCAGACCTCACCGACCAGCACGTCCCGGATGGTTACCGTGCTCTGGCCGGCGACGACGAGGTCGCGGCCCTGCGCGCTGGCCGCCAGCGGGTCGAGCATGACTTTCCAAAGCCCCTTAGCATCGGCCCGGGCGGTCTTTGTGCCGCCGGCGAACGAGACGGTGACCGCTTCATTGGGCGCCGAAGTGCCCCAGACCGGCACGGGTACTCCCTGCTGCAGCACCATGTGGTCGCCGAACACCGGCGCGAGCGCCACGCCGGCCGCCGCCGATCCGGGCGCCAGCAGGATCACGCCGCCGGCGGCGAGGCACGAGAGAGCAGAGCGGACGATCGATCGGCGCATGGTGTACTCCTTATCAGTGCGAATCCGGCCAGTATGCCCGCGCCGTACGCCAAAGCAAGCGCGCCGCGACGGCGCGCCGCCGGCATTGCAGGCGGCGGCGCGCGACTGTAAACTTCAACGCATGATTGAACACGGCAAGACATATGTGGTGATGGGCCTGCTCGACCCGGACTCCATCGCGTACTGGATCGGGCGGACCATCGTCCGCCATGGCGGACGCGTGATCTATACGATTCAGAACGACTTGCTGAAGCGTCGTTATCTGGACGCCAGCAAGGATCTGTCCGCGGAGGAGAAGGCGGCGCTGGAGTTCCGGTTCTGCGATGTGGCCAAGGAAGACGAGGTGCGCATGCTCTTCGAGGCGGCCGGCCCTCTGGCCGGCGTCGTGCACTCCGTCGCCTACGCGAACCCCAAGACCTGCCTGGGGCAGGAGTTCCACACGGACTCGCACACGGACATCTGGAAATCCTACCACGTCAGTGCCGTGTCGCTCGCCACGGTGGCCCGCCACGCGGTTCCGCGCATGGCGGGAGGCGGCGCGATTGTGGCGTTGTCCTTTGACACGCGGCACGCGTACCCGCTCTACAACTGGATGGGCGTGCACAAGGCGGCGCTCGAGGCGCTCGTGCGGGCGCTGGCCCGGCGGCACGGCCGCGACCTGATGCGGGTGAACGCCGTCTCGTCCGGGCCGGTGGAGACCACGGCCTCAAGCAAGATCCCCGGCTTCGAGGGGCTGCTGGGCGTGTGGCAGGGATCGAGCCCGCTCCCGTGGGATCCGGTGGCCGACAAGCAGGCCGTGGCGGATGCGGTGGTGTTCCTGCTGGGCCCGTACGCCGCCAAGATCAGCGGTCAGATCCTGGCCGTGGACGGCGGAGCCGCCGTCATGGGCGGCCCGCTGCTGGACTACGAACGGCCTCCCCGATGAAGGAGTCCAGCTCCTGCCGATAGGAGTCGGAGAAGAAGCTCTCGCCGTCATTGTGTTCGCCCGACAGCTTGACCATCCGCTTCGGCGGCCGGGCGGCGTTGAAGAGCGCCAGCCCCTGCCGGTAGGGAACCAGGCTGTCGTCCGGGCTGTGCGCCACCAGCACCGGGCAGGTCACAGCCGGCAGGCAGTCCGCGGTTGAAAGCCGGTAGCGGCACAGCAGGCGGACGGGAAGGAAGGGGTAGAGGCTGGCCCCCATGTCGGGAACGGACGTGAATGCGGCTTCGATGACGAGCCCGGCCGGCCGCGCATCGCGCGCCAGGCGGGCGGCCACCGCGCCGCCCAGCGATCGGCCGAAGACGATGATCCGGCCGGCCGGGATCCCGCGCTCGCCGACCAGGTGCTGCCAGGCGGCCTGGGCGTCGCGGTGCACCCCTTCTTCCGACGGCTGGCCGGTGCTGGTTCCGTAGCCGCGGTAGTCGAAGATCAGCACGTTCAGGCCGAGACCGTGGAAGAAGCGGATGGCGTCGACCCGGTGACCGATGTTGCCGCCGTTGCCGTGGCACATGATCAGCGTCGCGCGCGGTGCGTCGGCCGGGATGAACCACGCCCCGAGCGTTTCGCCGTCGGCGGTCCGGAGCGGCACGTCCTCGAACGCCAGGCCGGCTGAAGCTGGCGTGTCCTCGACGGGTCGGGTCGGGTGAAACACCATGGCGGACTGGCGCAGGTAGAGCACCGCGCATAGCCCGGCGTAAGCGGCGGCCGCGATGCGGGCCGCCACCCAGACGGCGTTCAGGACCTGGGTGCCCAGTGACTCTGCCATGGCCGCATCATAGCAGAACCGGCTGATGGTGCATGGCTTGATGGTCGGCGGCTTCGCGCGATCAACCGCTCGACTGTGCCTCCACCATTCGCTTTCCTTCCGCTTCCTCCGGTCTGTCGTTGACTTGGCCGTCCCGGTTCTGGTATCTGTTTGACCTCTTATGGGACAGCAGCTCAGACCGCGGGTGAAGCGGATGCGTCGGAAGCGCCAGCTGAAGCGGAAAAATATGGTGGCCAATGCCGCCAAGAAGACCGCTGCAGTGAAGAAGGCGTAGCTCCGATCCGTCGTAACCCCAGCATTTTGATTCAGTCTTCCCCGGCGCGATGGCCGAGTGGCTAGGCAGAGGTCTGCAAAACCTCGTACACCGGTTCAATTCCGGTTCGCGCCTCCATTTCCAGTCTGCCTGCTTCGGCCCATCGACTGACCGGCGGCGGCCTGCGTCAGGCCGGTGATCCCTTCGTGACGTCAAGACGGCGGGTCTCCCAAGGGGGGGGGAAGAGAAGCAGTAAAGGCCTCGATGGCGTCGCGCGGCACGGCTCGCGGGCTCGCCGTCCGTGAGCGCCAGCGTTGGCGGAAGGAGATGAATGAGCGACTATATTCAGCAGTGCAGCCCCGCTATGCAGGCGCTCATGGCCACTCTCTTCACGTGGGGCGTGACTGCGGCAGGATCTTCGCTGGTCTTCTTCACAAAGACGGTGAACGCCAAGCTGATGGATTCCATGCTTGGGTTCGCTGCCGGCGTGATGATTGCCGCAAGTTTCTGGTCACTGCTTGCACCGGGCATTGAAATGGCCGAACAGATGGGCCAAGTGCCCTGGCTGACAGCCGTAATCGGCTTCATGAGTGGCGGCCTCTGCATGAGGCTGGCTGATGTCCTGCTGCCGCATCTCCATTTGGGCGCGCCCGCGGACGCGAACGAAGGCATCAAGACATCCTGGCGGCGAAGCACGTTGCTGGTGCTTGCGATCACGATGCACAATATCCCCGAGGGTCTCGCCGTCGGCGTCGCCTTCGGGGCGGTCGGCGCCCATCTCTCTTCTGCCACGCTCGGCGGCGCCATCGCGTTGGCAATCGGGATTGGTCTCCAGAACTTCCCGGAAGGCGCTGCGGTATCGCTCCCGCTGAGGAGAGAAGGGATGGGGCGGGCGAAGAGCTTTGCCATGGGGCAGGCGTCCGGACTGGTTGAGCCCATAGCCGGGGTGATCGGAGCCGCCTTTGTCCTGCGCGTGCAAGGCATCCTGCCCTATGCACTGTGCTTTGCCGCCGGGGCGATGATCTTCGTTGTAGTGGAACAGCTGATCCCGGAATCCCAAAGGAACGAAAGACACATTGATGTTGTGACCATGGCAACCATGGCGGGATTTGCGGTGATGATGATCCTGGATGTGGCTCTGGCTTGAGGAGTCGGGTTGGAATCACGTCTGGAGCCGCCCACACCCCATCCGATGCGACGTCGCAACGGCGACGCGCTTCAAGGGCGAACGTTGGCATCAGAAGCAGGGCCGGATGCGCCCTCCGGTGGTCGGACGCGCTCACTCACCCCGGCTGGCACGCTGCGCAATCGCCGAACCGGTACCATTCGTCGTGTGAGTCCCGTTGCGGTAGTATTGGGGACCGATGGACCTGACGTGGACAGCGCAGAACGTGCCGGCCGAGGCGGTTGAGCGGCTGACTGCCCACTTTCGGGAGGCGGGGGTGCCGTTCGCGCCGCGGTATGCGGTGGCGAGCGACCTGACGCTCGACCGTCGCTACGGCTGGAGCTACCTGGTCGTGGCGGACGGGCGCGTTGCGACGTGCGATTCGAGCGGCCGCGTGTCCTCGATTCCGCTGGCCGACATCCGCGAGGCGAAGGTCGACGAGCTGTTCGCCGGGGCGCGGCTGGTGGCGGTGACGACCGACGGCGAGCGCCATCTCATCCACTACTCGAAGGTCTGCGTGCCGGAGTTCGCGGTCATGTGCCGCGTCCTGAGCGACCTGATCCAAGGCCGCACGCCCGAGATGCCCGAGGAGGACGAGCGAGCCTACTGCCGGCGGTGCGGCTCGCCGCTGCCCAGCCGGGGCGAGAACTGCCCGCTATGCGTGCCGACGGGCGTCATCCTGCGCCGGCTGGTCGGCTTCGTCGCTCCGTACAAGGGCCGCGTCGCGATTCTGGTTGCCGCCACGCTGGCCATGGTGGCCGCACAGGCCGCGCCGCCGTACCTGACCAAGCTGATCGTGGACAACGTCATTCAGCACGGCCGGCAGGATCTCCTGGGCGGGTACGTCGGCGCGATGGTCGCGTGCGGCCTGCTTCTGCTCGTGTCGCGCTACATCAGCGGATCGCTGACCTCGTGGCTGGCCAGCCGCATCACGGCGGACATTCGCGAGCGGCTGCACACCCATCTGCAGCGGCTGCAGCTGCGCTACTTCAACCGCCGCGAGTCGGGGGAGCTGGTGGCGCGCGTGATGCACGACACGGGCGAGCTCCGCCAGTTCCTGGTCGAGGGGCTTCCGTATCTGCTCGTGAACGCCCTGTCGTTTGTGGCGATCACGGCGATCCTGCTCCACCTGGACGTCACGCTCACCCTCCTGGTTCTGGTTCCGGTTCCGTTCCTGGTCGGCGGCGGCGGCTGGTTCTGGAAGAGGCTGATCCCGCTCTTTCACCGGTTCGGCAGCCGCATGGCCACCGTCCATACGGTCCTCGGCGAGACCATCCGCGGGATCCGGCCCATCAAGGCGATGGGGCAGCAGGACAAGCGGTCGGCCCAGTTCAACCGGGCGACCGAGGGGCTGTTCACGATCAGCTTCCGCATCGACCGGACGTTCGTCGGATTCTTCGAGGTCATGTTCTGGATTATGTCCCTCGGCGTGGCGGCGGTCTGGCTGCTGGCGCCGCGGCGCATGATTGGCCCGGAGGCCACGCTGACGCTGGGCGACCTGCTCGCCTTCGTGGGCTACATCTGGCTGCTCTACGGGCCGCTGCAGTGGTTCACGACCATCCTGAACTGGATGACGCACGCCTTCTCCGGGGCGGAGCGGATCTTCTCGATCCTGGACTCGCCTCCGGAGGTGCACGCGGCGCCGGACACCATCCCGGTGGCCCGGCTGCGGGGCGCGATCCGGTTTGAGGACGTGCGCTTCAGCTACGAGCGCGGCAAGGAAGTGATCAAGGGCATCACCTTCGAGATCGCGCCCGGGGAGATGATCGGCCTGGTCGGCAAGTCCGGCGTGGGCAAGACGACGGTCATCAACCTGGTCTGCCGGTTCTTCGACGCCGACAGCGGGACCATCACGATTGACGGGCACCCGATCCGGAAGATCCAGCTCGACCAGCTCCGCCACCAGATCGGCATCGTCATGCAGGAGCCGTTCCTGTTCAACGGAACCATCCTGGAAAACGTGCGGTACGGCGCGCCGGAGTGCTCGTTCGAGGACGTCGTCCGCGCCGCGCGCGCGGCCCGGGCGCACGAGTTCATCCTGGAGAAGGAGGACGGCTACGACACGTACATCGGGGAGGGCGGGTCGAGCCTGTCGATCGGCGAGAAGCAGCGGATCGCGATCGCCCAGGCCATCCTGCACGATCCGCCCATCCTGATCCTGGACGAGGCGACCTCGTCGGTCGACAGCGAGACGGAGAAGGCGATCCAGGAGGCCATCGCGAACCTGACCCGGAACCGCACGACGATCGCCATCGCGCACCGGCTGGCGACGCTGCGAAACGCCAGCCGGCTGATCGTGCTGGAGGACGGGAGAATCACGGAGACCGGGACGCACGACGAGCTGGTCGAGAAGGGCGGCATGTACGCCAACCTGGTGAAGCTCCAGACCGAGCTGACCCGGCTGCGGGCTCCGGTGTGGCAGGAGTGAGCTGATGAGCACGACGAATGGCGCGCCGGCGCGGATCCGGCTGCTGCGGCGCGGCGACGCGATCCTGTGCGATGCGGGCGACGGGCGCGAGCCCCGGCCGGTGAAGCTGGTGTGGGCGCGGCCGGTCGCGGACCGCGGCGGACCGCTGTCCGTCCTCGCCGCCGACCGGCACGAGGTGGCGCTGCTGGGCGGGCTGGACGAGCTGGACCCGGAATCGCGGCAGATCGCCGAGCAGGAGCTGGCCGCCCGCTACCTGGTGCCGCGGATCACGCGGGTCATCAAGACCCGGGCCGTCTTCGGCATGCGCTACCTTCACGTGGAAACGGACCGGGGCGAGCGCCGTCTTGCATTCAAGGACGCCACCCGGGACGCGGTGTGGATCACCGACGATCACGTCATGCTGCGCGACACGATGGGCTGTCGGTACGAGATCCGTCCGTTCTCCGGCCTCGACCCCGTCTCGCTCCGCGAGGCCCGCCGCGTCCTGTAGCGCGACCGGCGGCATCCCCGCCATGGATAGGGCGGGCTCGCCGAGGACGTCGCTCGGGAGCGCCCGGGAGCCCCTGCGCATGGCCGCGCGGACGGACTACCGACATTGAGGTCTAGAGGACATACGTTGGCCAGGGACAGAGGAAGGAGCAGAATTGAACCACGGAGGCACAGAGGCACGGAGCCGCCTTCGCACGGAAGCTACGGCGGGCCAAGGAAGAAGGCCGCGGAGGCTCGACAACGGCGGCCTGTCCGGCCGAGCCGGCGCAGTCCGCCGTTCTCTCGCGTCTTGTAGTCGGAGGGGGAAGAGGGCGGAGTTCGACTCCTCTGCCTCCCCTTTCAAACAGGCGAGCGAATGGCGGCAGGCCGCGTCAGCGGGCTGGCGACATTCGCGAGTCTCCGTGTTCTTCCTCTCCGTGTTTCCGTGCCTCCGTGGTGAATCCGGATGAGATGGGAGGCCAACCACGCGTCCGAAGCTAGCGTCGCTTCGCGCCGCAGCTTCAACGCGACCGTTCGACCAGAGGACAATGAAGAGGAAACTCATGAAGTCGGCGGCTCGGGTCCTGGGCACAGTGTCCGTCGTGGTCTTCATCGTATGGGTTGTCGTCGCGCAACCATCGTGTCGCGGGAACCGGGTTTCAGGGGCAACGTCTGACCCTGCGAAGTTGCGGGAGCATGTCGAGATACTGTCGCAGCGCCTATGTCCCCGGGACTGGCAGCACAGGGACAATCTCGACAGGTGTGCGGACTATATTGCTCAACATTTCAGTCAAGCAGGCGCCACCGTGGAGTTTCAGCCGTTCACTGTGGGCGGCAGGCAGTACCGAAATGTCATTGGCAGGTTCAATGCGGGCAAAGGACCGAGAGTCGTCGTTGGCGCGCACTACGATGCCTGCGGGGAAATCCCGGGTGCAGACGACAACGCCAGCGGCGTTGCTGCCCTCATCGAACTCGCGTGCCTGTTGGGGCGAAACGCCCCGACCTGCGCGGTCGACTTAGTGGCGTACGTGCTTGAGGAACCGCCGTTCTTCCGAACCGAGAACATGGGGAGCGCCGTCCATGCCAGGAGCATTGCCGACGACAAGGCAAGCGTGAGAGGCGTCATCGTGCTTGAAATGGTCGGCTATTTCAACGACGAGTGGGGATCGCAGTCCTACCCCACGCTTCTGTTGCGCCTCCTGTACCCAAGCCGAGCAAACTTTATCGCTGTGGCAAGTCGTTGGGACCAGGGCGACTGGATCAAGAGGGTCAAGGCGGGCATGAAGGGTTGCACCGATCTGCCTGTGTACTCCATCCGCGCACCATCCGTCATTCCGGGAATCGACCTCTCAGATCACTTGAACTACTGGCCATGCGGTTTCAAGGCGCTCATGATGAGCATCGATACAGCGTTCTACAGGAACAGCGCCTACCACTCCTCCGGCGACACACCGGACAGGTTGGACTACAGCCGCATGGGGAAGGTTGCTGTCGCAGTGTATGAAGCCGTCAAGGGCATGTGACCGGCACGCAACGGCATGGTCCGTACGCGTCATATTGGGGAGACGGAGGAGGGCCTGTTCCGGCTCCTGCTTCTCCCCGACCAAATGCGAGCGAATGGCGGCAGGCCGCGGCAGCGGGCTGGCGGCATTCGCGAGTCTCTGTGTTCTGGTCCGCTCCGTGCCCCTGTACCTCCGTGGTGTATCCGACCATTGAAATGCACAGGCCAACACCCGTCTGCAAGCGGTCTCGCCCGAGTCATGGCGCTTCGCCGCTAGGGCGCGAGGGGGCTGATGAAGCGGCTGCGTCGCCCGCCGATCGCCAGGTTGATCGCCGGGGCCGGGCCTGACAGGTCCAGCGTCGCCTGCAGGTCGTCCGGCAGCGCCGTCTTTGACGGGAGGAGGATGAAATCGCGACGGAGGGGCAGGTCTCCGGCTCCGGTGAAATGGACCTCCCACGCCGGCTCGACTTCGTACAGGCGTGGAGCGACCCATCCGCGGGTGGGATTGCGCTCCGCCCGGTGGCGGCGCACCGAGACGGGCGGCGTGTCCGCGTCAGCTCCGGCGGGGCGCGCGAGCAGCACGGCGAAATCGGGCCCGCCCGCGATGCGCGTGCGCACGCCGCCCGGGATCTCGTCCACGGCGGCGATGTCGTGCGCGAAGTGAAAGAGCTCCGTCGCCTCGTGCCGGCCCGCGCCCTCGATCCAGTCGGTCACCCAGTAGCAGGCCGGATCACCCTTGTGGAAGGCCACCCGCCGCCGGACCCGAACGCCGCCCACGTCCCGCTCGAACGGGCCGTCGAAGCACGCTTCGACCACGTCCCACTCCGGGCCGGTCCGCCAGGGGTTTTCGAGCGGCGCGGCCGAGTACCAGCGATCGCGGTCCTCGCGCCAGCGGCACTGGCCGGCGCCGTCCACGAGCACCGTGTTGTGCGCCTGCGAGAGCACGACCCACTCGCGCATCCAGTGGTCCGTGTAGCCGTAGTCGCCAGGGTCCACCAGGAACAGGCGGCCGTGGGCCCAAAGCTCCATGTGCAGCTTGTCCTCGTGCTGATGCGCCTGGCCGAAGCGGCCGCCGTCGAAGCAGAGGTAGAGGTCGTCGCTCTGCCAGCCGCCGCGCAGGACGTAGTAGCCGATGCTGGGGAACCCCACGGACGTGAACGCCGGAGGGCGGCCCGCCGCGCCGCGGCTGACGGTCCACTCCAGCTCGGGGAACGCGTAGAACTCCTTCATGCGCCAGATGTAGTTGGGCACGAGCTGGTCGTGGCTGTCGCCCAGGAACGGGATGCAGAAGTCGGGCCGCATGAGCCCGATGTTGAACCGGAGCATCCGCTCCCACGCCTCGCGCACGCGGTCCGGCAGCGGCAGGCGGTACTGCGCGCAGAGGCCCAAGAACTCGCTGGCGCCGAACAGGCAGCAGTTCTGGTAGCCGGGGACGCCCTCGATCATGGAGCCGTCGGGCATGACCTGTTTGGAGACTTCGTCGTCGAGGCGTGCGAGCGCGGCGGCCTGGAGCGCGGGCGTGCGCCGGAACTCGGGGAACAGGATGGTGAACTTCAGCCACGCGGAGATCCAGGCGAAGAGGTGATTGCCGCCGATCGACGTCTGCGGCGGGTTCGTGAGGTGCGCCGTGTCGTTGCACTGCTCGGCGTGGTCGAGCCCGAAGAGGATGAGCTGGCACAGCGTGCGATCGTCCAGCCCGCCGTGCGCGAGCGCGCTCATCACGAGCCGGGGGTAGCCGCCCGCCGTCTCGTGCCAGGTGATGACGACGTGCGGATCCAGGTACTCGGCGATGCGGCGGTCCAGCGCGGCGCGGATGGCGGGATCGTTCGTCGCGGCGGCCGCCTGCCAGAGCGCGAGCGCCGACTGGCCTTCCGGAACGAAGTCCGGCGGCGGCGCGGCGGGCCGGGCGACGAACGACCCCGCGTCGGGGTGCGTCCGCTGCCGCAGGTAGTCCAGGAACCGCCGGGCCGAATCCGGCGCCTCCCGGCGCAGATCCGTCGCGATGGGCGCCAGCTCGGGGAACCGGTTGGTGTCGAGCGACTCGCCGAGCCGGCGCATGGTGTACTCGCGCCGGGTCGGCCACCGGTACTGCCAGACGGCGCGGGCTGTCGAGATCAGGTGGTCGCGCGCGTCCTCGGTCCGGCCCTGCTTCATGAGATCGTCCACGCGGTCGATTCCGCTCATCTGGACGCGCAGCAGGCCGTGGTGGCGCTCCCAGACCGAGGCATGGGTTCCGGCCGCGGGCGCGGGCTCGGAATCACCCCGGGCGTCCGGCGTCAGCTCGAGCAGCCCGGTCACGAGGAGGGCCGTGCAGGCCGGTTGGAATGCGATATGGATCGGACCCGCCTTTCTGCCGGCCATCCGTTCAGCGCCGGCCGGCGAAACGTCTGGGACGGCGATTCGCCGAACTGGCGGCGGTACTCGACGGAGAAGCGGCCGAGCTCCCAGATCCCGCAGCGCAGCGCCGCATCCCGGACCGTGCGGATTGTCTCGTCGGGGTGCTTCAGGAGGCGCCGCGCACGGTTGAGCCGGTGGAGGTTCAGCACACGGATGGGCGTGAGGCCATAGTGCCGTTTGAAGACGTGCTCGAGCGTCCGCTCGTTGAGCCCGGCCGCGAGGCACAGTTCGGCCAGGTAGATGGGCCGATCCATGTTCGCGTGCAGATAGTCCTCGGACCGGCGGATGGCGCGGTTTCGCTCGCGCTCGAGCGCGTCGGCCGGCGCCGATCGCTTCAGCGTGTTGGCGAGGACGGCCTGGCACACGCAAGTAAGTGCGGCCTGCGCCATGTCTGCACGGGCCTCGGGGGACGCCAGGACGTCCGGGTGCTCCACGGTGGCGTTCAGGACAGCGGTCAGAGCCGCCTTCATGCGCTCGTGGACCGCTGCGGCGGGGCGAACGAACAGGTAGGGAGGCAAGGCCGGGGCCCGGCCGCCGGCCAGCGCGGCCAGGCAGCGGGTCAAGCGGTCGGGGGTGGTCGACACCAGCATGAAGCCGGGTATCCCGCCGTTGTACTCGGTGTGCTCCGCTCCGGGCTGCGCCAGGCAGAAGGTTCCTTCATCCAGCCGGCGGCCGTTCCAGATCACCGTCTCGGAGAGCTCCAGCGGGATGTCGGCGACCACGACATCCCGGCGGACCCCCGCGCTCAGGAGCAGGGCGGAGTCGATACGCCCGCCCTGCAGGCAGACTGCGTCGAGCTGCGCGGACGAGAGCACGGCGGAGAAAGCCCCGCGGCCGACCTGCGTGGCCTGCACGTCGGCCGGCTGGACCGCGGCCGCGAAATCGTCGCACTCGGTCACCTTCAGTCGTCCCGCATCGCTCATCCCATGCTCCTGTGGCGCCTGCCCAAGAAATGCGGAGTCGAGTTTTACACCGGTACCCTGCGGCTGCCCAGCTGGAAATGCTGCCTGTCACATGGGATTGCCGGCCGGCCCGATCGGTGCTATCAAGGAGGCGGAGGCCAGAGTGGCGGTCCAACGAAAGGGACATGTTATGAGCCAGTACTGCGTGGTGGTGGCTGACGCGGGTCGGGCCCGCCTCTTCACGCTTGAGGAGGCGCGGGATCCCGAGACGGAAGCAGGGCCCCGCCTGGTGGAGCGCAAGGGTTTCGTGAACCCGGAAAAGACCATGCCGGAGCACGAGGTGTCGTCGGACGCGAAGAGCATGCGCAGCCGGAACCCGCAGGGCGGTTCCGCGCACGGCTACGACGACCACCGGGCCGCACACGAGCAGGAGATCGAGCGGCGCTTTGCCAAGCAGGTGGCGCGCGAGACCGAGACGCTGACGCGCGCGGAGCAGGTGGGAACGGTGATCGTGGCGGCCCAGCCGCACATGATCGGGCACCTGCGGCGCGAGCTGGATCCCCTCGTGAAGACGGGGATCACGCTGTGCGAGCTGGCGGCCAACCTGAGCAAGCTGACCCCGACCGACATCCAGGAGCACCTGGTGACGGCGAGCCTGCTTCCGCCGAGCAAGCGGCCGACCGGGCGGAAGTAGGCGGCTCAGCTTACCTCGACGAGGGCGTAGTCGGAGCGGCCGCAGCCGTGCCGCTCGAGCGCGCGCAGCTGCACGAAGGGGTCCTTTCCGTGCATGCGCTCGAAGAGGTGCGTCCCGTCCTGGAGCTCGCGCTTCCCGATGAGGGTCCCCGGAATGAACCGGTCGGCGTGGATCAGGTCGAGCGAGGCGGACTCGATCGCCACGATGTCCTGCGAGGCCAGCACCCCCACGTCCGGCACGACGCTCGGGGAGCTGAAGCCCCAGCAGTCGCAGAACATCGTGATGTTGACGAGCAGGTTGATGTAGAGCACCCGGGCCGGGTCGAACGACTCGAGCACAGCGCGCGTCGTGCGGGCCATGCCTTCCTGGAAGTGCTCGTAGCCGTGCGCGTGGCGCATGACGAGCGCGTGCTTCGGGCAGGCGCTGATGCAGTGCCGGCAGTACCGGCAGTTGTGGAAGAAGATCTCGATCTCCTTCGACTCCGCGTTCAGGGAGATGGCGCCGGTGTCGCAGGCCTTCACGCAGCGTCCGCAGCGGGTGCAGCGCTTGCCGAGCCAGTCGATCCCGCCCTCGAGCGCGTGGATCTTGCCGCGCGTCACTCCGTCCACGCACCCCATCGCGATGTTCTTGCACGCGCCGCCGTACCCGCAGCAGCCGTGCCCCTTCACGTGCGAGAGGTTGATGAGGCAGGGTGCGTCCCAGATCGCGCCGAGGATGTTCACGCGGTCGAGCGACCGGTATCCGATCCGGCGCGGAACCACGTAGCGGTCGTAAGGCCCGCCGGCGCTGACGATCGGGCAGCCGATGGTCTCGGGCGTGTACCCTCGAGCGGCCGCGCTTTCCACGGCGCCCATGTGCGCATCGAGCACGAACGGCTTGCCGCCGGCCGCCTTGACGGCCTGGACGACCGTGCGAACGAAGACGGGATGGATCGTGGTGAATCCGAGCTCGCCTCCGAGGTGCATCTTGATGGGCACCCAGGCGCCCTGGCTGAGCTTGGCGACGTCGAACTGGCCCAGGATCCGCTGGAGCTTGGCCGGCAGCGAACAGCTCGCCTCCGGCCGGCGGACGGCCACGGATCCGAAGTAGACGGGCGGCTTCGGCGCGCGCGCGGGCTTGGCGATGCGGGTGCGGCTCGGGCGGGGCTTCGTCATCGGGCGCTCCGGGTGTGCGGGGTGTAGTCGCGGTTTCGGCGTACGGCGTCGAACAGGGCCAGCAGGTTCTCCCCCGGCGTCTGCGCCTGGACGTTGTGGACGGGATTGAACACGAACCCCCCGCTCCGGCCGAAGATGCGGATGCGCTCCGCCACTTCGCGGCTGATCGCGTCGGGTGTTCCGAACGGGAGCGTGCGCTGCGTGTCCACGCCGCCGCCCCAGAACGTCAGGCGCTCGCCGAAGCGGCGCTTGAGGGCGTCCGGGGCCATGCCCGTCGCTGAGCACTGCACGGGGTTCAGGATGTCGAAGCCGGCATCGACGATGTGGTCGAGCAGCCCCATGATCGCGCCGCACGAGTGGATGAAGGTCTTCCACGTCGTGTTCCGGTGAATCCAGTCGTTGACCGCCCGGTGGAACGGCTTGAAGAGGGTGCAGTAGGCATCGGGCGAGATGAAGCAGCTCGTCTGCGTGCCGAAATCCGTGCCCGTGACGAAGACGGCCGTGACGCGGTCTCCGACGGCGCGGTGGATCCTGGCCAGGTTCGCCAGGGCGATCTCGCACTGGCGCTCGAAGATGCGGCGGATGTGGTCGGGGCGCATCGCCGTGCTGGCGTACCACTCCTCGACGTCGCGGATGCCCTTGGGATTCTTGAGCCAGGTGGCGGGCACCAGGGCGATGTCGCCGAAGCTCGTGCCGCCGAACGTCGCCAGGATGGCGCAGTCGGTCTGGGTGTAGAGCCGGTCGGCCTCCCGCCGGAAGTGCTCGAGCTCATCGTCGGCGATCGGGCCGAACTCCTCGAGGTTGTCCTCCACCCGCAGGCGATCCTCGTCGATCGGCGGCTGGCGAATGATGGCGTCGAAGTACCACCCGCCGTGCGGCATGCGCCCGCTGGCCGGCGCGGCGCGGTCGCCCTCGGGGTAGAGCAGGATGTCGCCGTTCGGCTCCGGGTCCGTATTGAACCCCGCCGGGACGAGCACGGGGGTGCCGTCGAACAGCGTCCACGGCTTCCATCCCTCGTTGCGGAACCCGAAGAACGTGCGGCTGCCCGCGAGGTTGACGACGTCGATGCCGACCGCGGCGCGGAGGTCCGGGGCGATCTCGCCGAGCATCTGGAACGGCTCGATTACCTTCACGGGCGTGCCGGAGGGATCCAGCCCGAGCGCCTGGCGCAGCCGGTAGACGGAACTCACGTGCATGCCCGAAGTGGGCGAGCCGCCGATGTCGAGGGGAACCCGGTCCGGCTCGCGATGCTCCAAGGCCGTTTGCACCCGTTCGCGTGAGGTCATGGCGGCGTCTCTCCTCTGCGTTGGCTTTGAACCGGCGGCATTCTAGTGCATGGGGAGCGGCTCTGCCAAGGGCGGCCCGTTGTTCGGGGTTGATGCGGCCGGCGGCCGGGCCTAGTGTGTCTGCCAGCTGGCGGCAGCGGCGGCACGGGAGGGAGGAGCGACATGCCCGACGCGGAACACTCATCGACGGCCGTGCCGGATGCGGCCATCAGGCGCCGGGGCGCCATGGCCGTGGTGCTCGCACCGGAGCGCGACCGGGTCCTGCTCCTGCGGCGCGAGGTCGTCGTCCTGTGGGACTTGCCCGGAGGCGGCGTCGAACCCGGCGAATCGGCCGCGGCCGCGGCCGAGCGCGAAACGATGGAGGAAACCGGCTACGTGGTGGAGGTGGAGCGCGAGGTCGGCCGGTACGTTCACCAGTCGGTGTACGGGCCGGGGTTCCAGGAGACGCGGGCCTTCGCCGCCCGCGCCGTGGGCGGGAAGCCCAGGCGCATCGGACTCGAGACAACGGGCCTGAACTGGTGCCGGGTGGACGCGCTTCCCCGCGTCCTGCCCCTCCTCCAGCGGCAGATGATCGCGGATGCGCTGGCCGGCGGATCGGCCCCGGTCGACCGGCGGATCGACTTTCCGCCCGTGCCGCTTGCGGTCGCGCGCGTGGTGTTCACCGTGCTTCGCCTGGCAAACGCGACCATCCGGGGCATCGGGCGGATGATTCGCGCGGCGATGCGGAATTGAATCTTGCCAAGCGAGCGCCGCGCATGAAAAAGTACTGGCGCACGGCGCGGGGGAGGCAGGCTTTCGGGAGCTGATTCCATGATCCGGTCATTCGTCTTCAGCCAGGGCAAACTGCTGGGGCAGGATCTGACGCTCGATTTCCTCAAGGTCGTGCTTCACGACGAGGGCGTGCACATGTGGGTGGACGTGAGCGAGTCCACCGACGAGGAGACGAAGGGGCTGCTGGAGGGCGTCTTCGGCTTCCATCCGCTCGCGATCGAGGACTGCCTGACGCCGAGCGACCTCCCGAAGATCGACGAGTACGACAACTACGTCTTCATGGTCATCCACGCGGTGGACTACTCGCACGACGTCCACGAGTTCCAGACGAACGAGGTGAACATGTTCATCGGGAAGAACTTCCTGGTGACGGTGCACCGTGACCCGCTGCGCTGCGTGGCCTCGACGATCGACCGGGTGCTCAAGAACGCCGCGGCGGTGGCTCGCGCACCCGATCGGCTGACCTATACGATCCTGGACTTCCTGCTCGACAGCTACGGCCCCGCCACCGACGAACTGGCCACGGAGATCTCGGACTTGGAGAAGTCGCTCCTGACGGCGCGGCCCCGGGACGCCCTGAATGAGATCCTGAAGCTTAAGAGCGAGGTGCAGCGTCTGCGGCAGATCGTCTCTCCGCAGCGCGATGTGCTGACGCGCCTGGCGCGGGGCGAGTTCAAGATCGTTCGCGCCCACATGCTGCCGTATTACCGGGATCTGCTCGATCACCTGGTCCGCATCAGCGACCGCGGCGACGGCTACCGGGATGCCCTTACGAACACCCTCTCCATCCACCTCAACCTGCAGCAGGTGCAGATCAACGAGGTGATTCGCGTGCTGACGATCGCCGCAACCCTGGCGATGCCGATCGTGATCGTGACCAGCTACTACGGGATGAACTTCCGCAACTTCTCGGAGCTGGACGTGCCGCACCCGCACCTTTGGGTATGGGCGTGGACGGCGATCGGCACGCTGAGCGTCTACCTGGCGTTCCTGCGGCCCAAGCGCCACTAGGCGGTCGTCATTTCCCGCCGCGTCCGGTCCCTGAACGCAGCGGCCCCGCCTGAAGCCTCGGGGGCTCAGGCGGGGCCGTGGGCTCGGCGTCGCGCGGCGTCAGTTCGCCGGCGGCGGCATCATGGGCATGCCGCGCGGGTCCGCCATCGGCTTCGGCTCGGAGCCCGGCGCGTACGTGATCTTCGCGTCCTTCTTCAGCTTGGCAATGAGCGGCTCAAACGCCGTCTGCTCGTCCCGCTGCCGCAGGAACGTCTTGATCGAATCATGCACCTCCGCGAGCGGCACCGTCCGGGCATCCGTGTGCGCCTGGAGCTGGATGATGTGGTAGCCGAACTCGGTCTCCACGACGGGGCTGATCTCGTTGCTGGACAGCGCAAAGGCGGCCTCCTCAAAAGGCTTCACCATCTGTCCGCGCGAGAACTCGCCCAGATCGCCGCCCCGATTGCGGCTGGGGCAGTCCGAGTTCGTGGCGGCGAGCGTGGCGAAGTCTGCGCCTTTCACGAGTTGCTCGCGAAGCGCCGCGGCCTTGGCCTTCTTCTCCTGGCGGGCGGCTTCTTCGTCGCCTTCCTTCGCTCCGAGCAGGATGTGGCGCGCCCGCACCGTCTCCGGCATGGAGAAGCGCTCCTTCTCCTTCTCGTAGAAGTCGGCGATCGCCTGCTCGGCGGGACCGTTCGTGCCGATCTCGGCCTCGAGGATCTGCTTCACCTTCAGCTGCAGGTCGACCTCGCGGCGAAGATCGGCCTCCGTCATGTTCTCGGCTTCCATCGCCATCTCGAGGGTCACGCCCGGGGGCAGGCTCGACGTGATCTTGGTGAGCACGGCGGCCACTTCCTTCTCGGCCACGGTCAGGTTCCGCTTCTTGGACTCCTGCATGAGCAGGTTCTGCACGACGAACTCATCGATGACCTGCTGCCGGACGCGCGGGCGGTACTCGGCAAGGCGGTCGGGCGGGATGCGATCCTGCATCCGGGCGAGCTTCTGGATGACCTTCGCGTCCGCATCGCCTTCGGTCATCTTCATGCCGTTGACTTCGACGACGACGGCGGCGGGATCGACCTTCTTCTGAGGCTCGGCCTTGGCCGCCGCCTTCTCCGCCGTCGCGGGGAGCTTGTCTGCCTCGCCCGACGGCTTGCATCCGGAGCCGAACAGCAGGGTTGCGCCCAGCGCGAGGACGGCTCCAGTCAGAGCCCGAACGGTTGTTGAGAACGGCATGGCGGCATCCTTCCTTGTTGTTCGTGCGTATCCGTCGGGCCCGGCGGACGAAGCCGCGCGGCCGATGTCTGAATTTATAAGGATACCAAGGGCCGTGGCGGACACCAATCTTTAGTTGGCCGTTGGGCGCAGCGTGCCACGCGTGCTACGATTCGGCCGTCGCGCTCGGGCGGCCCGGGCCGGCGAGGTCTTCCCGCGATGTCATGGATCAGTCAGGTCGAAGGCGGATGCGTTCTGGCGCTTCGGGTCGTGCCGCGGGCGTCGAAGGACGAGGTGCGCGGCGTGCACGGCGACACGCTGAAGATCAAGCTGCGGGCTCCTCCGGTCGATGGAAAGGCGAACCAGGCGCTGGCGGCGTTCCTGGCCGAGGCGCTCGACGTCCCGGCGAGCCGCGTCGCGCTCATCGCCGGAGAGACAAGCCATTCCAAGCGGGTGCGGGTCGCCGGCGTGACCGCGGCACAGGTGCGGCAGCGCCTGGGCGTGCAGGGCTGAGCGCCCAGAATGCGCCACGGGCGGGGGCGTGCTGGCCGAGCACGTGGTGTCTGGGCGGCTCCGACGTTCGGCCTCAGAGCAACGGCGCCAGCAGACCCTTGAGTTCGTCGCCGAGGTCGCGGGCGCGATAGCGGGCGACTCGCTCGGACTGGCCGCGGACGACCGCAGCGCGCAGCGCGGCGTCATGGGTCAGCCGGCCCATCAGTTCGGCGACCAGATCGTACTGCTTTTCATGCACGAGGCAGCCGGCTCCGCCGAGCGTTTCCGGGACGGCTCCGGCGGCGTAGGCCACCACCGGCGCGCCGTTCAGCATGGCCTCGACCAGCGGGATGCAGAATCCCTCGTGCTCGCTCATGCACAGGAACACGTGGGCCCGTCGGTAGTACGCGTTGAGGTCCGCCTGCGGGATGGAGCCCGTCCAGAAGACGTCCCGCAGGCGCAGGTCCGCACGGAGCGACTGCAGAAGCGCGTGGTAGCGCTCGGTTCCCGCGCAGGAGCCCGCGTGAATCAGCCGCGAGTTCGGCTCAACGGACTGCTGGAAGAACGCGAAGGCCGTCAGAACGTCCTCGATCTTCTTGTTCGGCGCGCAGCGGCCCACGAACAGCACGTTCACCTTCCCGTCGTTCATGTCGCGCATCACGCGGCGGGCCGGGTCGGTCTCCAGGGCGGCCCAGTCGAGGACGAGCGGCAGCACGCGCACGTCACGGTAGCCCATGGCCGTCAGCTCCTCGGCATTGAACGCGCTGTCGGCCAGATTGATGGCGGCGACGCCGGCCAGCTGCCGGGCCTCGGCCAGGCCGCGGCTCAGGTCGGCGGCGATCCGGGGCTGAAGGGCGCGGAAGTAGGCCGGCGGGGTGATGTTGTGGTAGAGGATGGCCTTCCGGCAGCGCAGGCTGGCGAAGAGCCCGTTGACCGGCGAGCCGATCGACAGGTGCAGGATGGCGAGGTCGTCGGGCCCCGGGGCGGCGGCCGCGGCGTCGCGGGAATCGCGACGAAGCTCGGGCAGGATGCGCTTCGTCTCGCTGAAGATATCCGATTCGCGTCCCCATGACCGGAAGATCCGCCGCATCGCGATCGCCTCGTTGCTGATCGCGTCTCCGCGGCTGAAGCCGGCGAGGAACTGGTGGATGGCGGCCACTCAGCGATCCTTCCGGTCCGGGGTTGAGCGGCGGGGGGCATCGCGGCGGATGCGCTCGACGTCGATCCCGTGCGCCCGCAGCTTTCCAGCGACGGTCTCACTCGCGGGCTCGAGTCGGAGGCTGCGCTTCCAGGCGTCGATCGCCTGGGAGACCTTCCCGATGGCGGCGTATACGTCTCCGGCGTGGTCCAGAATGGTGGGATCGTCCGGGAGCCGCTTCCGGGCCTCGAGGATCTTCTCGAGCGCATCGGCGTGCCGGCCCTGCCGGAAGTAGATCCAGCCGAGCGTGTCGAGGTACGCGGGATCGTCGGGCTTCATGGCGAGCGCCTTGGTGACGTAGGCGAGCGCGCGGTCGAGCTTCACTCCGCGCTCGGCCCACATGTAGGCGAG
The DNA here is from genome assembly GCA_964431965.1 of uncultured Verrucomicrobiota bacterium. Lineage (GTDB taxonomy): Bacteria > Verrucomicrobiota > Kiritimatiellia > CAIKKV01 > CAYSLU01 > CAYSLU01. The sequence goes on along the minus strand of CAYSLU010000042.1, from coordinate 9,418 downwards.
GTAGTTGTATGCCTCGTGCAGGTCGGGATAGAGGGCGATCGAGCGCTCGAACAGTTCCTCCGCGCGGTCGAAGCGGCCGCTCCGCTCGCAGGCGGAGCCGTACCAGAAGTAGAACATCGGGACGAGCGTCTGGTCCCGGGCATCGGGTATCGCCGCGTTGCGCTCGGCCTGCTGGAACGCCTCCACGGCCTCGGGGAGGCGGCGGGCCATGCTTCGGGCCAGGCCGAGGAAGGTGAGCACGAGGGGGTCGCGGGGGAGGCGGCGAGCCGCTTCCTCGAGGGTGGCGACGGCTTGGGGGATGTCCCTCTGCATCTGGAGGTGCGCGAGTCGGACGTACGGGTCGCGCTGCAGCGGAGGCTTGGCAATGGCGGCCGTGTAGCTCCGGATCGCGGCTTCGGTGTCGCCCAGGCTTTCCTCGACTTCGCCCGTCAGTTCGTCGACGGCGCCGTTCTCGGGCTGCAGGAGGGCGAGGCGCCGGAGGACGACCCGGGCGGACTTGTGATCCTCGGCGGCCACGTACGTCCGGGCCAGGATCTCCTGGGCGATGGCGTTATCCGGCTGCACCTCGGAGATGCGTCGGAAGCAGCGGATGGCCTCCGGCATCTGCCGGTTGACGATGTAGAGTTTGCCGAGACCCTCGTAGATCCGGAGGAGGTCGACCGTGTTGGTGGCGCGCGCCATCCCGGCGTCGAGCGCATCGACGGCGTCGGCGTGCCGGTTCTGCGCTGCGCGGAGCGTCGCGAGCTTCGCGTATCCTTCCGCCCGACCGGGGGCGATGCGGATGGCCTGCCGGTACTGCTCGGCGGCATCGTCGATCCGGCCGGCGATCTGGCAGGCCGCGCCGAGGATGATCCTGGCGCTATCCGAGCGGGGATTCCGCTCCGCGGATACCCGGAGGATCGCGATGGCCTCGTCGAACTCCTGGCCAGCCAGATGATCGGCGGCTATGCGGGAGTAGAGTTCGATCCGGGACGGGTCGAGCTCGAGCGCCCGGGCATATTGGACGGCCGCCACGCGCGAGGTGTGGCTGCCCTCGTGCAACATGCCGGCGCTGTAATGGGCAAGCGCCCGGGCGAAGTCGGACTCCGCCCGGGTCAGGCTGTCGCCCGGCGGCGCCTGGCGCGCCGCGCGGTCCGGCGTCCGGCAACCGAGCAGAACCGACACGCCGGCCACGAAGGCGACGATGGCGTGCGTCCGCATGTCGGGAGTCGGATCGTTACTTCGTCTTGTGCCGCAGCGCCTTCGTGCGCTTACGGTACTTGTGCTTCGCCATCTTCTTGCGGCGCTTCTTCTTGATGGATCCCATGGGGGTTCCTCCTTCGTATTGATGAGTGGCCGTGCGCGACGCGTCGGGCGTCAGCGGGTTACGGTACCACCTTGTTGAGCGGGATCTCGATGATCCCTTCCGCTCCGGCTCGCTTCAGCGCGGGGATGATTTCCCGCACGACGCGCTCCTCGACCACGGATTCGATTGCGACCCAGCCCTTGCTGCTCAGCGCATTGATCGTCGGCGCGTGCAGAGAGGGGAGGATCTTGGTGACGGCCTTCACATTCTTCTGGGAGGCGTTCATCTTGAGCAGAACGCGCGACTCGGCGGCCAGCGCGCCGCGCATGAGCAGGGAGATCTGCTCGATCTTCTCCCGCTTCCACGCATTCTTCCACGCCTTCCGGTTCGCGATGAACTTGGTCGTCGATTCGAGAACTGTATCGACGATGCGCAAGTTGTTGGCGCGCAGCGACGAACCGGTCTCCGTAAGCTCCACGATGGCATCGACGAGCTCCGGCGCCTTGACCTCGGTCGCGCCCCACGAGAACTCGACGTCCGCCTTCACGTGGTGCCGTTCGAGGTATCGCCGGGTCAGGCCCACCGCCTCGGTGGCGATGCGCTTGCCCTGAAGATCGCGAACCGACTGGATGGGCGAGCTGTTGGGCACGGCCAGGACCCAGCGGACGGGGCGCATGCCCTGCTTGGCGTAGATCAGGTCGGCCACCTCGACGACGTCCGACTCGTTCTCCATGATCCAGTCGTAGCCGGTGATGCCGGCGTCGAGGACGCCGAGCTCCACGTAGCGGCTGATTTCCTGGGCGCGGATGAGGCGGGCGTTGATGGCCGGGTCATCGACCGACGGGACGTAGGACCGGCTGTCCGCTTTGATCTTGAAGCCGGCCTTCTGCATCATCAGGAAGGTGGCTTCCTGCAGGCTTCCCTTGGGCAAACCGAGCGTCAATTTGTTCATCTGGGTACTCTTCGCATCCACAAGCGCGGCGAATACTAGGGAAGCGGGCGCCTGTCGTCCACCCTTTTTCAGGCGCTGGACGGTTGACGGTCGGTGGGGGCGTGGTAATCACGGCTTCTTCATGGATCGAGTTGTCTACCGTCCGCCCCGGTAACCATCCCGATTATCCCGCCCGCATCGTCAACATCGACGAGACCGATTTCTGGTCCAGCCAATCGCCCGCGCGGGCACACGGGCACCGGGACCTGCGCGCCCGCGCGGCCCGGGAAGGAGGAGACGGGAGGCGCAGGATCGCCTACGCCCTGCTGGTCGAATATCACGCCGGCAGTCTGCTCCAGGAATGGGCGGCGATCCGCGCCGGCAATGTCCCCGTGACCGTGATGGACAGCGCCCTGCCGGAAGGCGGCTCGGCGGCCGGCGTGATCAGCCAGCGATGGCATTCGCCGTTCCCGTTCACCATTCTGGCGCCGGGCCGCGCCTCCGTGATGAGTGGGGGGCGCGGCATGCTGATCGCGGCCGATGTCAACCCCTGGCTGAGGTGCACGGAAACGCGCACCGTCTATACCGCGGCAGAAACCAGCGGCAAGCTGGATTTTCCCGAACGCTACCAGTTGCGCCTGCAATGCTGGAACGATGCGGGCACCGCCGGGGCCATCGGGTGTGTCACCGTGCTGGTGCCGTTCTCAGGCAAGCGGCCTCGGATTGCCCTGCTGAGGCGCAGACCGTTGGCGGATGGACTCGCCTTCCTCGCCGAACGCATCGAGGTGACCGTCGGCACGCATACCGACGTGTGGGACCTGAGCCCCGATCCTCGTCCGGGCCTCTCCAGCCATCCGTTGCTGCATCGCCGCCGCTGAACGCCAACAGCGCGATCCGCTCGCCTTCCTCCAGGCCCTGCTCCTGCACGGCCCCTCGGCCACCCAGCCGCTCTTCTTCCGCCGCCCACTCGCTAACTCCTCCCGAACCAAACCGGAAACGGCCAAACTGTTGCTCGCCAATGGTTGCGACCACCAGTCTATGCCCATCCCAGATCGCCCACGTTGAGCGTGCCTCGGCTGTGGCGGCACCGGTGCGGGAGCGGCACCCTCCCGCCGTGGGTCGCGCCCAGATCCTGCGCAATCCCGCTTCACCGCGTTGCGGCACCCGAGAGCAGCAGGGGCTCTGGGGGTTTCATCTCCTGCGAGGTTTTGTTCCACACCATCACCCCGGCGTGCATCTCGTTGCCCTGGGGGCTACTCACGGTGAAAGCCGCGCGAGGCCTACGTCACTCGGGGGTGTTGGATGGGAGTTCGGAGCCCATGCCGCTGGCCACAAATGCAGCCCAGGCATAGGGGTTGGGAGCAAATCCGGATTGCCGCTGCGCCGCCAAAGCCTCGCGTTGGGATTCAATCAACGCGCGCCAGGGCGGCATACCAGACAGGTATCTGGAATAGAAACTCTTCATGAGAGCGGCCGTTTCGGCGTCCGGCACCTTCCAAAGCGCCATCACAAGATTCTCGGCACCCGCGCGAACGAACGCGCGGCGCAAACCCAGAACGCCCTCTCCGCCTCTGGCTTCCCCGAGCCCCGTCTCGCATGCGGACAGAACTACCAGTTCCGTGCCTACGAGATTCAGGGACGCCACCTCTTCCGCCGTAAGTATGCCGTCTTCTTTGCCTGTGCCGGCTTTGCCTTCCAGCGTCACATTCGCGCCCGCCAGAGCCAACCCCGACCGATGCATCGGGTTGCCCAGCTCGCGTTGCACTGCAGTACCGGGACTGCCTCTTCCCTCTGTCCAACCCTCCGCAGACAGGTAGAATCCGTGCGTGGCGAGGTGAAGGATCAACGGCTGCGCCGTAGATTTCATTCTCTCTTCGGTGGCAGACAATCCCAAGTACTTCTCTGGCTCCAGCCCCTTAGCGACAGCAAGCCTTTCGATGGCGTTGACCTCGGTGAGCGTGTTGGCCAGCGGGGGGAATCTCAATCCCTGGAACGAACGGACATCCGGGGCGTTGTTCGGCGCCGCAGCGGATCGAGTCAGCATGTCCGTGCCAAGGTCCGTGGGCGTTCCGCCAAAGGCAGGCGAACCGAAGAGAACGGCCTTCTTCTTCCACGTCTTGTCTGCCTGGGCCAAACGCTTGGCCAGGTCGCGGCCGGTGGAGACGTAGGCCAAGTCGTAGTCTTCCAGGACATACCGGCCCGATTTGTCGCAAAGCCCGGCAAACGAGACGAAGTGGAGGTCGCCGTCCGGGCTGAGATAGATTCTATTCGCCCCGTTCAGCCTGGCCTTTACGGGGGACCACACGGCGTGCTCCAGGGCGGCTGCTGATCTCCCGACCATCGCGGTGAAGGGGAGCTTCTTCTCCGCTGCTTTGGCCAGCATGTCGCGGTGCCAGCCGACCAGCCCGTCTATGCCCACGGCGTCGCCGAGATCGATCGCGACGGGGCCTGTTCCGTCTTTCCGCAGCACGATCGCCACGTATTTGAAGCGCGCAGCGCCGCCGGCCGCGTTCGTTCTGCCGGCGTCGAGGCTGACTCTAAAGAACTTCGCGTACTCCACGAGAGCGCCCCCCGGTGGCAGCCTTTCGATGATGTTGGTATACGCAATCTCCGTCACGGCGCTCCCAGCCCGATCTCTTGCCGTCTTCCGGGCGAGCTCTTTTTCAAGCGACTCAGCCGTCTGGGCAAGACGCTCCAGCTCCGAGCGGGTGGATTCCGCCTCGCCCGGCTTCGATCTGGACATGACGAGTTGCGCGATGCGCGTCTTTGTCGACTTCAGTTGTTGGAGGATGTCCTTCAGTTCGGGATTTGCGGAGAGTTGCGCGAACTCCGCGTCTTCCACTATGGAGTCCAGAACCAATCCTTTTCTGCGAAGCAGATAGTTCAGGGCAACCCCGGCGCCGTCCGCTCCGAGGCGCTCCAGACAGAAGGAAAGGAACTCGTCCTGGTGAATCGCGATCGCATCCTGGTAGTTCATCCGCTCGCTTTCCGAACAAAAGGAGAAGATGTCGCGAATCATCCTTTCTTCGATGGTATTGGCGCGCTGGAACAGTTCCAGCGCTTCCGCAAGAGAGCCCTGAGCGGTCTTGATCTCCGCGAGCTGCCTCACCGTCGCTCCCACGTCCGGATGCGATGGGCCAAGGCTCTTCTCCTGGAGGGCCAGGGCCTTTCGCGTGAGCTGTTCCGCCTGGTCCTTGTCTCCCTCTGCTGTGAGCAGCAACATGGCAAGCGACGTTCGGGCCGACGCCGATACGAGATGATCCGAGCCAAATCCGGCGTCGCTGAGCGCGATGGCCTTCTCCAGTAATTCCTTCGCCTGCGCGTATTTCCTCCCGCTCGCATAGACCGCGGCCAGGGAGGAAAGCGCATCGATGGTTTCCACGTGGGCGGGGGTCGTCTTGGATTTGATGAAGCGCGACCAGCCCGCGGTCGATTTCTCCATGTTGTCCAGCGCCTGTTGCAGATGCGCTTCCGCCGCCGCCGGATCGCCCTCGTGCATCTCCACGGCCGCGAGACTCGTGAGGGTGTCGACCAGGAGCGCGCTGTCCTTCCCCCATCGCTTCTCCTCCAGGGCGAGCGCGGCGCGTATCAACTCCAGCGCCTTTTTCGGATTGCCCATCTTCATCGCGATGACGCCGGACGTGTGAAGAAGCCCTGCGTCGTCCTCCTTATCCGTGGAAGGGCCCTTGGCGTGGAAGGCCCGGACCTGTTCCAGAAGCGCCTCGCCCTCTCCGTACCGTCCCGTCTCGAAATATAGAGTCGCCAGCGTTTTCGCGGTCCGTGCGCGCTCCGACCGGTTCGTGAACCCAGGAAGATCACAGATGGCCCGGGCTCTCAGGAGAACCTGCTGGGCTTCGTCGTACTTCTTGAGATAGCCCAGTTGCGTCCCGTATTCCCGCATGAGGGGCACCAGCCGCGGGTCGTCCCGGGGGAGCTGCCGTTCAGCCATCTTGAGCGCTCGCGCGTACAGGACCTCGGCCTCTTCCTGTTTACCGGCCCTCGCCCGACCTCTTGCGGAGGTCTCCAGGATGAACCAGCTATTGGACCCCAAGTCGTTCTCGCCGATACTCATGGGGTCTTCCGTCATCTTCCGGCTCAGCGCAAAGCCCTTCTGAGCGGTGGCGAATCCGCGCTGGTAGGCCTCGGAGTCGTACATGCCGCCGGTCTGCTTCGTGCCGCTCAGCGCCCGCATGCGCTCGGCGGTCTGCTGCTTCAGGGCGCCGCCTCCCACGCCTGGTGCGTTGAGTATCCGATCGGCCCGCTTCAACCAGTCCAGGGCCTCCGCCTTGTTGCCCTGTTGTTCGGCAAGCATGGATTTGCCGAACAGTAGGGACGCGTACTCGGCGCGGTTCGTCTCCCCAAGCCTTTCGAAGGTGTCCATGCCGGCGCCGATGGTGGCCGCCGCCAGCGGCGTCTCACCCGCGTTCATGTATGCGACGGCCAACGCGGACCGGGCCACGGCGGCATCGACCGTGTTCGATCCTTTTTCCTCAACGACGTAGTTCAGCACGTCGAGAAGAGGGCGAACGGCTTCCTTGTTCTTTCTCTGATTCAGAAGCGCCTGCGCCAGCATCTGGCAGAAGCTTGCCCGGATCATCGGGTCGAGGCGATAGTCCTCGTCTCCGTAGAGAATCGGTTCGAGCACGGCGCTCGCGCTCGCGTACTGCCTTCCCCTCATGAGCACGGCGCAGCGCTTCGCCACGTGCGTATGGACAATGACGTCGCTTTTCCCGCACAGCGCGATCCATAGCGACTGGGCCTTCTCCATGAGCGCCTCTGCTTCCTCGAACCTCCCGGACTGCCCTCTGATCTCCGCGAGGAAAGTCATAGTCTTGGCCGTGTCGAAGTCGTCCTCCCCGAATGCCGTCTGCGCGGCGGCGAGCGCGTCGGCGGCGAGCCGGCCGGCTCTTTCGATATCCCCCGAAGACAGCAGCGTCTCGGCCTGGTCGCGTTTGCCCTTCCACTCCGCGCCCTTGCTGATCTGCTCCCGGGCCGTATCCAAAGTCGCCACGATCTCTTTGCGGTCGGGAGTGGTGGACACCGATTTCAGAATGTCCAGCGCCAGTTGGATATCGCGCGTGGCGGCTTCGAAATTCCGCGTGTCCCGGTAGAAGGCCGCGCGCATGCCCAAGGTGACCCCGTGGTTGAAGCTCCTCTTGCCGAAGGCCTGCTCCGCGTATTCACAGGCCGTTGTCCACCGGCGTTCCACCGCGTCGAGCTCTCCATTGACCGGGGGTTGGCGTGCCTCGTTCACGAGCGACATCCACTTTGCCTCCTCCGGAGTGCTGGCGGGCGCCGGGCGCGTCTCTTCCCGGGATGGCGACGATAGGCCCGCCGCTTCGTTTACACTCGTCTCCGCGGAGACCGCCCCGCCGCAAGGCAAAGCTGCGCACAGGCCGGCCAGGATGGCCACGGAAAAGGGCAAGCCCATCCATGACCCTTGAAACGAACGCACCATCTTCATGCTGTCCTCTCGCAGGGAGAACCCTGTCACGGTGTTGGTCTCCCGTTCTCGCTCGTCATCGGGATCGGTGCTCACTCGGCCTCTGACAGGCCGCCCGCTTTGATCATCGCGTCCGCCTGCGCCAGCTTCCGGCTGCATAGCGCCTTCACATCGCCAAGCCCCTTCTGCATCGCCGGGAGCAGCTCGGGCATTTTCTTGAAGACGTCCCCCTGCGCAACGGCCTCAGCGGAAATACGGGAGACGACATCGGAGCCCTGCTGGTAGTGCTTCCTTGCCTCAACAATCTCCCCCTTTGCCCAACACACATCTCCCATCTTCACGTACGTCATCGAGATCCGGATGGCGACATCCCATCGCTCCGGACTCCCGTCGTCATGCGCTGAGGCCATTTGAATCAAGCGCGCATACTTCGTCAGTGCCTCGTCGTATTTCCCCGCCTCGCTCAGCGCGTCCGCTTCTTTCCCTAACGAGGCCTCTTTCGTGAGTTGCTTCATTCCGGCTTCATGGCGCGCGTCTAGCGCCTTTTCCTCCTGCCGTAGTTCGTCAATCCGCTTCCGTATTCGCGCCGCTTCAGCCGCGTCCTGTCCGGCGTCTAAGCTCGCTCCCGCCACGGGCGCCGGGGACGCATCCGCCGAGTTCTCGGGCGGAAGCTGGACGTCGGTTACCTGTGCGATGTGAAAACCGAACTCCGTTTCGATCACGAGGCTGATCTCGCCCGGCGTCAGCGCGAAGACAGCGGTCTCGAACGACTTGACCATCGCGCCGCGGCCAAAGAAACCCAGCTCGCCTCCGGCGCTCTTGCTGGGGCAGTCGGAGAATGTCTTCGCGAGCGCGGCGAAGTCTTGTCCGTCGACCAGGGCTCTTCTTACGCTCTCGGCCTTTGCCCGGGCGCTGGCCTTGACCTCGGGGCTGGCGTCGTGCGGCACCGATATCAGGATGTGCCGGGCGCGGATCTTGGTCTCATCGCGCGCCGGCTGCACGGCTTGCGGGCGCGGCGCCGTCTCCCGCGTCGCGCTCGCTTCGGCGGACCGCGCCCGTCCCTTGAACGGATCGGGAAGCGCCAGCCGCATGGCGATGAGGGAGGCAGCCAGGCAGCCGCAGAGTGCGGTAACGATACCGCTCGGCAAGGCATTTCCTTTTCCCAGCCACCGCGCGGCCTCTCCGAAGAACTGGCGCCGGGCTCCACCGGTCAGCAGAAGCACCAGGACCCCGGCGGATGCCAGGCCGAGAGCGACGGGAATGATGGCGGCTTGCCGGCTGAGTCCCGTCTGCGCATCTGGACCGAGCAGGCGGACGATGGTGAGGCTCGTAAGGACCAGCATGATGGTGTGGAGGAGCAACAGGCCGAAATAGCCGACCTTTTTCAGCCTCAGCACGCCGTGACTTGCGAGACTGAACAGGGCAAAGAAGGCGGCGATGAACAAGAGTGAGTCGAGGTCCGCACTCTCTTTCCACGGTGTGCCGGGCCGCCTCTCCCAGAGCCACGTCCCGAAAGCCAGGACGCAGAATACCGCGCTCATGAGTAACGAGTACCAGCCCGCGACAGCCACTCCAGACGAACGTTCCTCCGCCATCGGCTTGCCTCCTTGATGGTTCTATCGGTTCAGCATCGATCCCAGAACGGATCCACGGTCTCAGGCATCATTCCAGCGTGTTCAGCAATTTGCCACGCCTGTTCCCAAAAGGCGCTTCCGGGTTTGTGGGGGGATTCCTCATTGAGCGGAAAGCGGGTCCATGT
>CAYSLU010000041.1:4255-42358 GCA_964431965.1 uncultured Verrucomicrobiota bacterium | reverse complement strand
CTCAGCTACCGCACCTGCCGCGGCTGCGCCCCTCCCCCCACTGTCTGAATCGCAGACGACAACCGGTTCACGAGCTCACGATACTGCATGGAACCGACAAGCTCTCTTGCGCCTTCTGTGCTCTTTGCGGCCAACTCCTGATTTGCGCGAGATGCCCAATATGTCTACCTACTTGAGGGACACTACACCAGGTTCGGCCAGCATAGGCGAACACGACTCACCTGTCGCCGATCCGGCTGACCGAATTCCGGCCTAGAGACGATGCCCTCGCCCGCCAACCGAGCATCTCGACGGCTCCTTCAGTTTCCCGGTGGTATAGCTACCGCCCGCGGGACAGGGAGGCTCAATGCCGTGCGGCAGCAAGGGGAGGAGATCAACCCACGATGGCGCATCGCTCGCCGCCCGGTGATTCTCAATCCCCCACTGCTCTTTGGCCCCAGCAATCGATCGGAGGTTCTGGACACAGGCATTGGTCGCCGGGACTGAGCGCGCATGAATGACCCACGTCAGGCCAGCAATCGCAATGACGACGGCCAGCCCTACCACGACCAGCACGTAAGTTGATCTTCGCAGCATGATTCGATCACCGTATGAAGGTCATCCTGAGCGAAGCGAAGGACCTCTCGCCGTGCGATCTGGCCCGAGATTCCTCGCTCCGCTCGGAATGACAAGCACTTACGCATCTTGCTTGGTCATTTGCGGTCAGCACACTAGGTCCCGCTCCTCTGTTCCAGCAACCGGAGGACCATCGACACCGCGAGCCCGCACAATGCGACGCCACAGCTCCAAGCGAAGATCCAAGCGCACTTGGCCAGTTCGATCAGCAGTATCGCATCCCTTCCCGGTCCACGGTAGACGCCGGGAGTTAGTGCCCAAAGCACGATGTCCATGGCATGCGTCAGAATCAGCACGTTGAGAAGGAGCTGCCCGACGCCGGTCCGCTCGCTCCACCAGCCAAGATCGCCGGACGGCTGTCGCCCGACTAACCGCCGAATTCCGATGCCCAACAGACATAGGATGGCGATGAGCCCGAGACAGCTTGCGAGAGCGGCGAACTCGGGTCCAACCACGTAAGGAGGAATCCAGTCAATGAAAGTCATGCCTGACTTCTGATTCATCGTCGTCTCCGCCTGCCCATCGTTCGCGGGTCACTATGCAGAGCCCCGCCTACTTCGTGTGCAGCGGCGGGTATCACCGTGATTCGCCACCGTGACCGGCACTCCCGCTCTCCACATCGGATCCCATCTCATTCGTCCCCAGGAGCGCACCGTGGTACGGACAGCGCGGGTATCGCGCTCCGACCTTCCAGACAACGTCATATTCCGCTCCGGACGGACACTTCGGGATCGTGCCGCCTTTGAGATATTGCGCAATCTGCTTCGGGTCCAAGGCAGCGCCCTTCGAAAGGTTCTGCTCCCTCGGAACGCAACACGCCAGGGGAGCCGATAGCTGCCGGAGGTTCTCCATGCACTGATTTCGCTGCGAGACCTCGTGCCGGCGCACCCCCATCCACGCGGCAAACGGTGCGATCACGACGATGCCGATCACCACGGAGGCCACTGGCTTCAGTCTCATCACTTGCCCTTCTTCCGCCAACCGGCCGTTGCCACCGCCAACATGGTGGGGATTGTGGAGTGGTTCGCCGCGCGCTCAAGGCGAAATGAGTCCGACATCCACGAGCGCGGGCTCGAGGGATCAACGAATCGCCAGGCGAGGACATCACCCGCGGAAGCCGAGGTCCGCGATCGTGCGGCGCAGGGAGGTGCTCGCGCCGGTTACGGTCACGCGGGTGTACGGGAACTCCCGGCGCATGGGATAGCTCTCGCGCAGGCGATCGAAGTGCTTCGCGCGCAGCGCATCGTCCGGCGCGTTCCCGGCTCGCAGCCGCAGATCGTCGCCCTCGATATCGTACACTTGATGGGCGAGTTCCCACAGCAGGTCATCGTCCCGCCGCCCGGCCGCATCGACCGTGAGCGCGGGCACCGGGGGAGGCGGCAGCGCCCCCTCGACTGACCAGGAAGGGACCGCGTTCAGGAACCGGCACGCCGCCTCGTAGACCATGACGGTCCCGTTCACCTTCCCCTCGAACGAATGCCCGGCGATGTGCGGGGTTCCGATGTCCACCCGATCCAGCAGCTCGCGGCTGAACGCCGGCTCGCCCTCCCAGGTGTCGATCACGGCATGCCGGACCACGCCGCGGTCCATGGCGTCAAGCAGCGCGCGCGTGCTCATCAGGCCGCCGCGGGCCGCGTTGACGAAGATGCAGCCCGGCTTCAGGCGGCGAAAGAAGTCCGCGTCGGCCATCCCGGCGGTCGGGTGCCGGCCGCCCTTCGTGAGCGGCACATGCAGGGTCACGACGTCCGCCTCGCTCAGGATCGTGTCGAGCGACACGAATGAGAGCCCGGCTGCCGCTCCCTCGGCCTCCTCGCGCGGCGGGTCGTTCTGCAGCACGCGCAACCCGAGCGCCTCCATCTTGCGGACGACGCGCCGGCCAACGTTGCCGATGCCCACGACGCCGATCGTCTTTCCCGCGAGCGCGAGGCCGTGCCGGTGCGCCAGCGTGAGGAGTGCCGTCGACAGGTACTCCGACACGCTGTTCGCGTTGCATCCGGGAGCGAAGCACCAGCGGATCCCCCGCTCCTCCAGCCAGGGGATGTCCATGTGGTCCGTGCCGATCGTGGCCGTCCCGACGAACCGAACCCGGCTCCCCTCGAGCAGCGCGCGATTGATCTTCGTCGTGGAGCGCACGGCCAGGACTTCCGCGTCCCGGACCTGCTCCGCGCGGATCCCGCGCCCCTCGACGATGGTCGTCTCGCCCAGCGTCCGGAACGACTCCTCCGCAAACGGCATATTGGTGGCGCACACAATCTTCACGTTCGATCCCCTCCGCCGAACAACGGCAACTGGCTGATGTCCACCTGAGTCCGCCGCATGGAGTGCTTCGCGAGCTTCGGCTGCCCGCTCTCGCCGAACTCGCCCTCCTCCAGGTTGGACAGCACTTCCTTCGCCCGGTCGATCACCTCCGCCGGCAGACCGGCCAGCCGCGCAACCTGGATCCCGTAGCTCTTGTCCGCCGCACCGGGCACGATGCGCCGCAAAAACACGACCCGGTCGTCGCGCTCCCGCACGGACACGGTGTAGTTCTTCACGCCGGGCATGGTCAGGGCCAGGTCCGTCAGCTCGTGGTAGTGCGTGGCGAACAGCGTCTTCGCCTTCACAGCCGGGTTGCCGTGCAGGTACTCGGCCACGGCCCAGGCAATGCTGATCCCGTCGAACGTGCTGGTCCCCCGCCCAATCTCATCGAGCACGATCAGGCTGCGCGGGGTCGCGTTGTGCAGGATGTTCGCCGTCTCCTGCATCTCGACCATGAACGTGCTGCGCCCCCGCGCCAGGTCGTCGCTCGCACCGACACGCGTAAACACGCGATCCACGACGCCGATCTCCGCCTCCGCGGCGGGAACGAACGAGCCCATCTGGGCCATGATCACGATCAGCGCGACCTGCCGGATGTAGGTCGACTTGCCCGCCATGTTGGGGCCGGTGATGATGATCACCTGATGGTCCGCGCCGTCGAGCCGCGTATCGTTCGGCACAAACCGCTCGGCATCGGGCATCTGCTCGATCACCGGGTGGCGCCCGCCCTTGATCCGGACCGCATCGCCGGCGGTGACCGTGGGCCGCACGTAGCGGAGCGCCAGCGCCCGGTCCGCCAGGGCGGCCAGCACGTCCAGCGTGGCCAGCGCATCGGCGCTCGCCTGGATCGACTCCGTTTCGCGCACCGCCGCCTCGCGGATCTGCTGGAAGATCTCGTACTCGAGCGCCATCGATCGGTCCTGCGCGCCGACGATCTTGCCCTCGTACTCCTTCAGCTCCGGTGTGATGTACCGCTCGCCGTTGACGATCGTCTGCTTGCGGATGTAGTGCTCCGGCACGTTCCCGGCCTGCCCGCGCGACACCTCGATGTAGTACCCAAAGACCTTGTTGTTGCGGATCTTCAGGGTCTTGATCCCGGTCCGCGTCTGCTCGGCCGCCTGGTACTCCGCCAGCCACTTGCGGCTCTCGGTCGCGATGTCGCGCAGCTCGTCCAAGTCGGCGTTGTAGCCCCGCCGCACGAGCCCCCCCTCCTTGACGGTCATCGGCGGCTCGTCCGCGATGGAGCGGGCGATCAGATCCTTGAGCTCCGGCAGTGGCGTGATGCGCGACGCGGCGTGCTCCAGAGCGCCGGCCGGAACGCGCCCGGCCAGGTCCCGGATCCCCGGCAGCGCGTCGAGCGACTCGCCGAGCGACCGGAGGTCCCGGGCATTGCCGCTGCCGGCCCCGAGCCGGGCGATCAGCCGCTCCAGGTCCCGAACTCCCGCCAGGCGGTCGCGCAGATCGTGCAGCAGTTCGCGGTCCCGGCTCAGAGCCTCGACCGCAGCATGCCGGGCCGAGATACCCTCCGCCGACGCCAGCGGCCTCAGCACCCACTCCCGCATCATGCGGCTGCCCATCGGGGTGCACGTGGCGTCCAGAACACGAAGGAGCGACGGCGATTCACTCCGGCCCGCGCCGGGCGAGCGGCCCGGCACGAGGTCCAGGTTGGAGCACGTCGTCTCGTCCAGAACCATGAAGGCCGACGGGTTGTTCACCCGGAGCGCGCGCACGTGTCGGACGTCGCGGTGCAGCTCCTCGCGGACGTAGTGCAGCACGCCACCCGCTGCTCCGACGAGGGCGACCCGCCCTTCGCACCCGAACCCCTGAAGCGAGTGCACCGCGAAATGCCGGACCAGGTCGTCGTGCGCCGCCGCGTACTCGAACGGCCATCCCTCGCAGGATGAAACGACCGCGCCCGCCGCGCGCCCCAGCGCCGCGCGGACCCCGGGCTCTTCCGCCTGCTCCGCCGGCACCAGGCACTCGTTCGGGGCGTAGCGCCGCAGGTTGTCGGCGAGAGCCGCCGCGTCACTCGTTTCCTCGCCCCAGAAAGCACCGGTCGACAAGTCCAGCATGGCCAGGCCGTATACGCCGCCGACGGCGCACACGCCTGCCAGGTAGTTGTGCTGGCTGGACTCGAGCACGCTTCCCTCGATGACCGTCCCCGGCGTCACGACGCTCGTCACCTCGCGCCGCACGATTCCCTTGCCCGCCGAGGGCTCCTCCATCTGGTCGCAGATGGCAACCTTCTTCCCCGCTCGGATGAGCTTGGCCAGGTAGCTGTCGGCCGAGTGATACGGCACGCCGCACATGGGCATGCCGTTCCGCTTGGTCAGCGCGATGTCGAGGATGCGCGACGCCTCCTTGGCGTCGTCGTAGAACATCTCGTAGAAGTCGCCGAGCCGGAAAAAGAGGATCGTTCCGGCGGGCAGTCCGCTTCGGACCCGCCGGTACTGCTGCATCATGGGCGTGACGGTCTCGGGCATCGGCGCTCCTGTCCACTTTGTCCGGCCGACCTCAGCGGCTGGCCGGGGCCGCCAGCTCCCGCTTCACGCCGTCGATGAGCTTCATCATCCGCCGGCCGTACTCCACGTAGTTCGCGTACCGGACCTCGTCCGGCGACGTCACATTCGCGTCGTGGAAGACCACGGCCAGGTGCGGCTCGATGGAGATCCCGCCCGCGTACCCGCGCGACAGCAGGTCCCGGATGATCCGGCGGACGTCCCCCTGCCCCTCGCCGGGAAACGTGTAGACGGGCTTCTTCTGCTCCGGGTCCCAGCGCCCGTCCTTGATGTGGATGTAGGCCACGTGCTCGCGGACATGCGAATAGAACTCCCAGGCCGACTGCTTGGGGTACGGCTCGGGCTGGCTGCGGTCGTCCGTGAAGATCGGGTTGCCGGTGTCGAACACCAGCTTCAGTCCCGGCACGTTCTCGACGAGCTTCAGCGTGTGCTTCCACGACATGCCGCCGTAGTTCATGCAGTTCTCGTGCACCGGCGTGATCCCGGCATCCGTGAACATGCGATGCAGCTCGCGCACCCGCCGGAACCGCTCCTCTTCCATCTGGTCCGCCTCCGGGCGCACGGCGAAGCTCATGATCCGCACGAGCTTCGTCCCGAGCCGCTGCATCCGGGGAATCGCCCGCCGCGTCTCCGCAAGAGACGAGTCGAACGGCTCGTCGATCTTCTTGCCCCAGTTCGCGATGGCCGAGCCGAAGCAGTTGATGGACACGCCCGCCGCGGCCAGCGCCGCGCAGACGGCGTCGAACGCCGCGTCCGATATGTCGTGTATGTTCTTGCCGGCCACCGCGCGGGACTCGATGTTCGTCCAGCCCAGCTCCTTCGTCGCCCGGATCTGCCCGTCGATCGTCGCCGCCGCCTCGTCCGCAAAGCCAGTCAGGTACATGAACTCATCCTCTCTCGTCTTCTGTCAAATCTCCGGCCGCGCTCTGCGCGCGGCAGATGCCGAATGCAGGGGTACCCGAAGCTGACCCTCAGCGCCCCGGCGCCGCCTTCTTCCGGAACGTCGATGTCCGGATCATCTGCTTCAGCTTGCGCTCGTATGCCGCCGCGTCGAGCGGAATATCGACCGGCTTCCCGGTCAGGCTGGAGTAGACGATCGCGTTCGCGATCTCCACGGACCCGATGCCCTCCGCCGCCGGCGCATAGACCGGCGTGCCGTCCAGGATGGCGTCGACGAAATTGCGGGTCATCTCCTCGTGGCTGCCGCCGCCCGCGCCGGGAATGCTGATGGTCCACACGTCGGGCTTGGCGAACAGCTCGCGCGTCGTCCGGCTGAACTCCGCCGCGGGGATCTCGTTGCGGAGGAACTCCAGCCGCCCGTTCTCGGCCACCAGTCGGCCGCGGTCGCCGACAATCTCCAGCCGATTGGTCCCCGGCGCCTCGCCGGTCGACGTCACGAACACCCCCGTCGCCCCGCCCGGGAACTCCAGGTAGGCCGTCACTTCGTCCTCAACCTCGATGTCATGGCGCACGCCGAATCGGCAGAACCCGTGGATGCGCGACGGCATTCCGATGATCCACTGAAGCAGATCCAGCTGGTGCGGGCACTGGTTGATCAGCACCCCGCCTCCCTCGCCCTGCCAGGTCCCGCGCCAGGCCCCGCTGGCGTAGTAGGCTTCCGGGCGGAACCAGTCGGTCACGATCCAGCTCACGCGCCGGATGTCCCCGAGCTCCCCGTCCGCCACCATCTTCTTGATCTTGCGGTACACGGTTTCCGAGCGCTGGTTGAACATCGCGGCAAACACCGTCTTGCGGCCCCGGTGCGCGGCCAGCAGGCGCTCGCAGTCCGCCTTGTGGACCGAAATGGGCTTCTCCACGAGCACGTGCAGGCCGTTGTTCAAGGCGTCGATCCCGACCGTGGTGTGCGCGTAGTGCGGCGTGGCAATCAACACCGCGTCGATGGCGCCCGACCGGATCATCTTCGCGCTGTCCGTGAAGCGGGGCACGGAATCGAATCGCTGAAGACTCCGCTCCGATACGTCGCAGACGGCCCCCAGTTCACAGCGCGGGATCCGGCCAGCCAGCGCGGAGTCCGCATGCTGTCCGCCCATCCCGCCCACCCCAACCACCCCGAGCCTCACCGTGTCCATAAATCACCTCACAGGTCCGCCCGCCCGGCCTTTCAAAGGCGCACGGGATGCCGATCGCACCCTTCTGGAAAACGGGCATTATGGCCACATCAATGGGCCACCGCCAACCCCGGATTGAGTATGAGAGCCGAGCGGCATGCCGGCGCCGCGCGCCATGGCCGCACCGCATCTTCGGACCGCGACGCGGGGGTGGCCGTCTGAGGGCGGAGGCCGGCGTCACCGCTCGGGCAGGACGAGCGTGACCCGGGTCCCGGACGGGGCGCTGGCGACGCACAGATCGCCGCCGAACAGCTCGGTGCGGTCCCGGATCCGTCGCAGCCCCAGGCCGCCCGCGCCGGTGATCAGGCCGCTGAACCCGGCGCCGGAGTCCCGGACCGTGATCTCGATCCGCCCGTCCTCGCGCGCCCGGACGGACAGATCGGCTTCGGCCACACCGGCGTGCTTCACGACATTGAAGAGGAACTCCCGCACCGCGCGGTAGATGAACAAGCGCAGCGGCTCGGACGGCGACCGAAAGCCCGGGGCAACGGCCAGGTGGACGGTCAGGCCGAAGCGCTCGCGCATGTCGCCGGCGAGCCAGCCGAGGCCGCGCTCCAGGCTCTCCTCGCCCAGCATGGGCGGCAGCAGATCCGCGCTCAGCATCCGCGTCACGCGGATCGCCTGCTCGACGATACCGACGGCGGCGGAGCAGTCCGCCGCCCCCAGCGCCTTCGGCGGCCCTTCCAGCTCGTAGCGCAGCGCCACCAGGATCTGCTGGAGATCGTCGTGCAGGACGTGCCCGATCCGCTCGCGCTCCGCCTCCTCGGCGCCGATCAGCTCCGCCGTCAGCGCGGCGAGCTGCGCCGCACGCGCCCGCACCCGCGTCTCCAAGTCCTCCTTCGCCTGCTTCAGGCGCGCCTCCGCCTCCTTCAGATCGGTGATGTCGCGAACGGTCCCCACCCAGTGCAGCAGGCGCCCGTCAGCCCCGCGCGTCACCGTGAAGTGATCGGCAAACCAGCGGTACGCGCCGTCCGTGCGGCGGTACCGATACTCCGCCATCCCGGAAGCAGGCGCTTTCGCCATCACGCGCTCAACCGCATCGACCGCCTCGCGCAGATCGTCCGGGTGAATCCGCCCGACCGTGTTCTGGATGCCGCCCGCCATGAACTCCTCGGGCGTCAGGCCGGTCAGGGACTCGACCGACGGGCTGACGCAGTCGTACCGGTCCGTCTGCAGGTCACGCCGGTACACGACGTCCAGCGAGTTGGTCAGGATGGACCGGAAGCAGTCCTCGCTCTGCCGCAGCCGGGATTCGACTGCCCGCCACCCGGTCACGTCGACGACGGCCCCAACGACGCGGGGCGGACCGTCCGCGTCGCGAACCACCAGGCCGCGCGTCAGAACCTCGCGGAGGCCACCCGTCGGGCATACGATCCGGAAGGACATCGACACCTCGCGGTGTCCCTGCCCCAGGCACGCATTGAGAGCGGCGACCACATGCTCCAGATCGTCCGGGTGGATGCGTCCCAGCAGGGCATCGAGCGGCACGGCCTCGTCGGACGCAGGCAGCCCGGCCATGGCTCGAACCGTCGAATCCACGAACACCCGGCCCGACTTCACGTCGTAATCCAGACTCCCGACGGACGACAACTCCTCGGCTGCCAAGCAGTCGGCCGGACCGGAGCCCGGACGATCAGTGGGTGGCGACACATCGACCTCCCGAATCCGGTGCCACGGGGGCTTGCATCCCACGCGCCGCATATGCCCGGTTCGCATGCACAGTACCCGCGCGCCACGCGACTGCCAACCCCCGAACACGCGAAACGACGAGGAGCGATCAGCCCCAGAGCGTGCGGAGGAGGCGGCATGCCTCGTCCACGACGCGGTACCCCGCGTCCGGGGCCAGGCGGGTCCAGAAGATGGCCTCGCCGGAGTATCCGCCGCCGATGATGGCCGACATGGTCGGGCAGTAGCCGTGGCTCCCGTCCGCGATGCCCACCACGGCGGTGACCGGCGCCGGGCTGCGGCGCCGGATATCGATCCCGAACTGGCAGTAGAACTCGCCGGGCAGCGTCGCCACGCCCAGGCCGCCGATCCGGATCGCATGGACCGGCAGCACATCCACCGGATCCGCGCCGAAGCGCTCCTGCAGCAGCATGGCGCCGTGCGCGAACAGCGTCTCGAAGCTCTTCGTCTCGCGAAGCCGGTCCGCCTCCGCCAGCATCTTTTTCGCCCACGCCAGCCGCTCCGGGGCCGGCAGGCGCACCGCGACGCGCACATCTGACACCGCGTGGCGGACCACCGCCTCGCCCGTGAACTCCGCCTCGTACAGCAAGCGCAGCGTTTCGCCCGCGGCAATCGCCCCGCCCCGCATCACCTTCAGGTCCGGCTTCTCGCCGTACGGCGCCGGCGCCAGCATGTCCTCGAGCGAGATGTCGCCCTGCGCGCCGTTCAGGTACAGCACCGGCACCGGCCCGCCCAGCGCCTCCCGGATCAGCTTCCTCGCCGCCCCCGGGAAGTCCGCCGAAAAGCAGTCGGCCCCATAGAACGTCGTCGGATGCGACGTGTTGTTGTAGACCACGGCGATCGGGGCGCCATCCGTTCCGCGCGCGAACAGCGCCGTGTGGTTCGGGTCGCTCGCCCCCTCGAGCCCCGTGAAGTCGGGGCGCCGCGTGTTCCCGTGCATGGCATGCGAGCCGTCCGCGAAGCAGAGCCTCCGGTTGTAGCCCAGCACGGCCTGCCCCTGCCCCCAGGCCAGCTCGGTTGGCCTAGCCGCTGCCACGGCGCGCGCCACCACGTCCACCAGGCGGTCCTCCAGCTGCGCGTGGTACGCGGGGTCCGGCGCGTTGTAGCGATTCGACGGCATCATGACCGGGCCGCCGTGGGTGTGGGTGAACGCCAGGATGATCGAGCGCGGCGAGATGCCCGCGGCGGCGCCGGCCCGCCCGCAGATGCGGGCCACCTGCTCCGGCTCCATGCCCGCCAGGTCGCCGCTCACAAGCACGACCCCATCGCCATCCCCGGCCACGTACAGGGCGTTGGCCTCCAACTCGTCCCGGACCACCCGGGCACGCTTCTGGTGCGTGGCCGCCTGGATCGTGTGCCCGAGCGGCGGCGTGATGACAACGGTTGCGGCTCCGGCTCTCAGCATGGTCTTCTCCTCCGGGATCGTTCGGTCACCGCTCCGGCGCGGACGGGCGGCCCGCAGCGGACAGCGCGGTCGTCAGCGCCCGCCACGCATCGACGGACAGCGCCTCCGGCCGGGCCCGTGCGTCGAGGCCAAATCCGGCCAGCACCGCTTCCGTCTCCGCCGCCGGCAGGCGGACCCCCTCAGGCGCGCGGGCGAGGAGCGGGGCCAACTGCTTGCGGCGGTGCTGGAACGCGTAGCGCGTGACGTCGTAGAACAGCGTTCCGCTCCCGGGCGCAGCCGCCCGGCCCTGCGCCAGCTGAAGCTCCACGATGGCCGACATCACCTTCGGCACAGGCGAAAAGCAGGTCGGGCTCACCTTGCGCACGATCCGCGCGTCGTAGCGCAGCCGGGTCCAGACCGTCAGCAGACCGTAGTCCGCCGTGCCCGCCTCGGCCGCCAGCCGCTCCGCCACCTCGAGCTGAACCGTCACGACCATCCGCTCGGGCGGCCGGGACAGGCGGGCCAGGTTCACCAGCATGCGGCTTCCGGACGAGTACGGCAGGTTCGAGACCGCCCGATTGAACCCGAGGCCCAGCAGCGCTCCGTCGTCGAAGTCCAGGAAGTCCGCCTGGATCACGTCCACACGCGGGTTCGCGGCGTACCGATCCCGAAGGTGCGCCGCCAAGACCGGATCCTTCTCGACCGCGATCAGCCGGCCGCTCCGCGCGGCCAGGGGCTCAGTGAGCGTGCCCAGGCCCGGGCCGATCTCCAGAACCACGTCGGCCGGCTCAATTCCGGCGGTATCGACGATGATGTCGCGGATGTTCCGGTCGATCAGGAAGTTCTGCCCCAGGATCGAGTTCGGCCGGACTCCCAGCTGCATCAGGAACTCGCGCACCTGGGTCGGGCTCGACAGGTTCAACTCGCGCGCCGGGTCGCTCACGCCCGCCGCCACGGGTTGGGCCGCGCGGCCAGGCGCGCGGCGAGCCGGAGCGCGGCAATCATGCTGGACGGGTTCGCCACGCCTCGGCCGGCGATGTCGAACGCGGTTCCGTGGTCCGGCGATGTCCGCACGATCGGAAGGCCAAGCGTGACGTTAACGCCGCTCTCGAAGCCGACCATCTTGAGGGGCCCAAGCCCCTGGTCATGGTACATGGCCACTACGGCTCCGAAGTCGCCCCGGCGCGCCCGGTGGAACATCACGTCCGCCGGGATCGGTCCGACCACGTCGCGGCCGCGCGCGCGCAGGCTGCGGATGGCGGGCGCGATGGTGTCGATCTCCTCGCGGCCCAGCGCCCCGCCGTCGCCCCCGTGCGGGTTCAGCGCGCACACCCCGACCGTCCGGGCGCGGACGCCCAGCCACGGCATCGCTTCAGCCGCGAGCTCCGCGGCCTCGATCACCGCGGCGCGCGTCAGCCGCTGCGGCACGTCACGCAGGGGGAGGTGCCGCGTCGCCAGCACAACGCGCAGCCCGCCGCCGATGAGCATCATGGCGAAGCGGGTCGCGTGCGTCAGCTCGGCGAGCAGCTCCGTATGCCCCGGCGCTGCGATCCCCGCGCGGTGCAGGCCCGCCTTGCAGATCGGAGCCGTGACCATGCCGGACAGCCGGCCGTCCAGGCACGCCGCGACGGCGGCCTCGATCCAGCCGACTGCGGCGCGCGCGGCTCCGGCCGTGCATACTCCGGCGCGCGGCGGCTGGGCGAGCTGGGGCCCCGGGTCCCAGACGCAGGCAGGGGCCGGCAGAAGAGCGGGATCGCAGGGCAGCGCCGGGACCGACGGCGGCGGCCGGCGGCGCAGGGCGCGGAACTCGCGGGCGATCGCGGTCGCGGAGCCGATCAGCACGAAGCGGCAGCGGCCCGGCCATGCGGTGGAAGCGACGGCCTTGGCCGCCACCTCGGGCCCGATGCCGCCCACATCGCCCAGCGTGATCCCGAGCGCGATCGGCCGGCTCATCACATCAGCCCGCTGTCCGTCATGTGCACGTAGGAGCGGCCGCGGAGCCGGCCGATCCATTCGGCGTAGCGCGCCTCGTCGGCCTGCTTGCGCAGCCCCTCGCCGATCTCCCGCGCCACCTGAACGAGCGGCTGCGCACCGGCTGCCTGGCGCCCGTCCACGCGCAGGATGTAGAAATCGCCCTTCACCTCAAGGACCGGGCTCAGCTGCCCGTCGGCCAGGCCGGCGATTGCCCGCGCCAGCGCCTCGTTCAGC
Organism: uncultured Verrucomicrobiota bacterium; assembly: GCA_964431965.1. GTDB lineage: Bacteria > Verrucomicrobiota > Kiritimatiellia > CAIKKV01 > CAYSLU01 > CAYSLU01. Next base: position 29,519 of record CAYSLU010000041.1, on the reverse strand, counting down.
ATGGCCGGCTCGATCCAGCCCCAGTCCCCGCCGCGCTTCGCCTTCGAGTCGTCCGACACCTCCTCGGCGACAGCCGCGAAGTCAGCTCCTTTCGCCACGCGCTCCCGCGCGGCATCCGCCGCCTGCTTGAGCGCGGCGCGGCCGGCCCCGGGCTCGCTCTGGATCATGATCAGGCGCAGATGGACCTTCTCGGGCGTCTGGAACTTCCGCGGGTCGGCCTCGTATGCCGCCCGGACGGAGGCCGGCGACACGACGCCGCGATGCTCGCCGTACCGGCTCTTCATGTACCCCATGATCATCCGGTCCCGGACGCTGCCCTTCCAGTCTCCCACGGAGAGCCCCTCGCGGTTCAGCGCCTCCATGAACGCCCCGCGCTTCTTCGCGCGGTCGCGCATGACCGAGCCCACGCGCCGATCCACCGCGTCGTCCGGGAGCTTCTTGTCGTCCGTCGCGTATGCGTCCACGATCAGCTTGCGCTCGATCATGCCGTTGAGCGCATTCGTATAAGCCGCCGCCATCCGCTCCTCGGCGCTGGCCCGCGCGCCCGCGGAGCCCCTCGCGCGCTCAGAGTCCACGGCGCGCATCACGTCGCTGAACACGATCGCCTGGTCGTTCACCACGGCCACGACGCCGTCCACCGGAATCACCCGGGCGCCAGCCAGGGCGGGCAGCGCCAACACGAGAGCCGCGATCAGCCGCTTCATAGTCCGTGGGTCCTCCTGGGCCGGCTCATAGCCGGCCGTGCTCGTAAATCGTATCGTACATCGCCACGATGTTGCCGGTCGGCGTAACGGGCTGGAGATTGTGGCACGGGCCGCAGATCCAGCGCGCGCCGGAGAAGATCCGGATATTGTCCAGAACCTCCGCGCGCACGTCAGCCTCCGAGCCGAACGGCATGGTGTGCTGGTTGTCCATCCCGCCGTGGAACACCAGCCTGGAGCCGAAGTCGCGCACCAGGCCTTCCCTCTCCATGCCCGGGCACCGCCACTGGATCGGATCCAAAACGTGGATGCCGGTGACGGAGATCAGGTCCGGTATCACGTCCCGGGCCGCCCCGTCCGTATGATAGAGGATGTAGAGCCCGTGCGCCCGGGCGAGATCGCCCATGCGCTTCTGGTTCGGCAGGATAAACCGCCGGATCTGCTCCAGCCCCATCAGCAAGTTGGCCTGGCTGCCCAGGTCCTCGGCGATGAACGTCATGTCGATCCGGCCCTTCGCGAGTTCGAACATGCGGGTGTTCACCCCGTAGTGATAGTCGAAGATGCGCCCCAGGATGGCGTCTGCGATCTCCGGGTTCTCCAGAAGGTCGACCATCGACTGCTCCATGCCGCGGAGCCAGCAGTAGAGCAGGAACGGCTCGTAGCCTCCGCAGAGCACGATCCGCTGCCCGCCCAGCGCCTTGACGCTCCGCCGGAAGGCATCGTAGTCGTGATCCTCGGGGCGCGGCCATGCGTAGGCCGCGACCTCCTCCACCGTCTTCAGGCCGGCCAGCGGATGCGTGGCGGCCTCGCGATAGACGCCGGTCCCATAGTCGATGTCCTGGAACCGGACGCCCCAGATGTCGGCCTGCGGGTCCGACGGATGACAGCCCGTGCGGTGCGGCGCGCTCACATAGTCATAGCCGTCCACATGGAGTCGCGCGTAGAGCGCCTCCTGGCTCTCACACCCGAGTTCCTTCAGGAGGCGCTTGGTAACCTCTCCCGTGGCCCGATAGTCGGTCGGGATCCGGTCCGGCCTCTCGCCCTTCAGCAGGGCCAGCCAACGTTCGCGGGGCGTCATCATGCGCTCATCCTCCATGCTGGGGCACCCCCCGCAGCCAAGGGCTATCAGGAAGCCAGTTCCCGCCCCCGCCGTCAATAACCAAACATAGGGGACCGATAGCCCCGAACTGACCATCTGCCGTGAATGTGCTTGCCGCCCGATCCGGCCTCCGCCTATAGTTTAGGCCCAATGGGTGACCGGCTTGTCATCATTCCGACGTACAACGAGCGGGACAATGTTCGGCCCATCTCGGAGGCTGTCTTCCAGGCGGTGCCGGACGCCGAGGTCCTGTTCGTGGACGATAATTCGCCCGACGGCACCGGCCAGATCATCGACGAGATGGTCGCCGCCGACGCTCGGGTTCATGTCCTGCACAAGCAGGACAAGCAGGGGCTGGGCCGCGCCTACATCGCCGGATTCAAGTGGGCGCTCGCCCGGCAGTACGAGTTCATCTTCGAGATGGACTGCGATTTCTCGCACGATCCCAAGGAGCTTCCCCACTTCTTGGAGGCGGCCCGCGATGCGGATCTCGTGCTCGGCTCGCGCTACATCAACGGCATCCGGATCATCAACTGGCCGCTCAACCGCCTGATCCTCAGCAAGAGCGCGGCCACCTACGTCCAGATGGTGATCGGGCTGCCCGTGACGGATCCGACCGGCGGGTTCAAGTGCTACCGGCGGCGCGTCCTGCAAGCCATCGACCTGGACCGGATCACCTCAAACGGGTACTCGTTCCAGATTGAGATGACGCACACGGCCTGGATGCAGGGATTCCGCATCTCGGAGATTCCCATCATCTTCAAGGATCGACACGCGGGCACCTCCAAGATGAACTCCTCCATCGTCCGCGAGGCGCTGTGGATGGTCTGGAAGCTGTGGTTCCGGGCCGGCTTCCGCCGCTCACCCCGCGCGCGCACCTGACGGCGCCGAAGATGTCCAACCACGCAGCAAAGCCGGCGGGCGGTGCCGGGGCCTTCATCGAGGCGCTCCGGCCCGCGCAGTGGACCAAGAACGCCGTTGTGCTGGCGCCGTTCTTCTTCGCGTGGGGGGATCGGACCCAGCAGGTGTCCGCCGGGCTCTTCGGGCCGGCCGCCCTGGCCGCCACCCTGTTCTGCGTCGTGTCGAGCGCGATCTACCTGCTCAACGACGTGCGCGACGTCGCCCAGGACCGGCTTCACCCGGTCAAGCGGCTCCGGCCCATCGCCGCGAGCCGGCTCTCCCCGGCCGCCGCCATGGCCGGCTTCGCCGTCCTGCTGGCCGCGGGGCTGGCGGGCGCGCTCGCCCTGTCCCATCCGTTCGCCGCCGTCGTGGCTGGCTACGCGCTGCTCCAGATCCTGTACTCCGTCTGCCTGAAGCGGGTGGCGCTGCTCGACGTGTTCGTAATCAGCGCCGGGTTCGTCCTCCGCGCCATGGCGGGCGGCGCGGCCATCGGCGTCGCGCTCTCTCCCTGGCTCCTGCTCTGCGCCATGCTCCTGGCGCTCTTCCTCGCCCTCTGCAAGCGCCGGCACGAGAAGCGGTTCGTGGCGGACGCCAGCGAGCACCGGCCCAGCCTCGGAGGCTACGATGCCCGACTCCTCGACCAGTTGATCGGCATCGCCGCCGCGGTCACCATCGTCTCCTACGCCATGTACACCCTCTCGCACGACACCGTCCTCAAATTCGGGTCCTCCAGCCTCGGCTTCACGATCCCGTTCGTCATGTTCGGCATGTTCCGCTACCTCGACCTCGTGTACCGCCACGAGAAGGGCGGCCATCCGGAGCAGGTGCTCCTGACCGATGTCCCGACACTCGTCAACCTGGCGCTCTATGCGCTGACCGTGGTCGGAATCTTCGTTCTGAGGTGACATGCATACGGAAGCCGGCAACGACCGCATTCTCATCCGCGAACTGCTGCTCCGGGCGACCGTCGGGCCTACCGCACCGGAACGGCGCGAACCCCAGCACCTGACCGTGTCGATCGCCCTCGACGCCGACCTGAGCCGCGCGGCCGCCACGGACGACCTGGCGGATACGATCGACTACAGCCGGCTCAAGAAGCAGATCCTCGCGTCCGTCGAGCGGCGGTCCTTCCGCACGCTCGAGCGCATCGCCCAGCGCATCGCGGACATCTGCCTGTCGGATCCCCGGATCGGAAAGGCCTTCGTCCAGGTGGAGCAGGATCCGGGCATGACGCCCGCCGGCGGACGCGGCGTGCGCATCGAGCGAAGCCGTTCCGCGCCCGTACGCCGAAAGCCAAGGAGACCCGCATGAACGTCGACCGCGTGGCGAAACTCATCCGCGAACTGCTGGTGGAGATCGGCGAGGACCCGGATCGCGAGGGCCTGCGCCGGACGCCCGAGCGCGTGGCCAAGTCGTACCAGTTCCTCACGTCCGGGTACCGCATGAAGTCGTCCGAGGTGATCAACGCCGCCGTCTTCGAGTCCGAGGCCAACAACATGATCGTGCTCAAGAACGTCGAGGTCTACAGCCTCTGCGAGCACCACATGCTGCCCTTCTTCGGGCGCTGCCACATCGGGTATATCGCCCAGTCCAAGGTGCTCGGCGTCAGCAAGCTAGCCCGCATCGCCGACTACCACGGCCGCCGCCTGCAGACCCAGGAGCGGCTCACGGCCAGCATCGCGCGCGAGGTGATGAAGTCGGTCGACGCCGAGGGCGTCGGCGTCGTCATGGAGTGCCGGCACCTGTGCATGATGATGCGCGGGGTTGAGAAGCAGAACTCGCTCATGACCACGTCCACGGTGCTGGGGAGCTTCCACAGCGATCCGAAGACCCGCACGGAGTTCCTGAGCCTCATCGGCAGCCACATCGCCTGAGCGGCGAGGCACCAGCACCATGAATGGCCGAGAGCGAGTCCGCGCCATCCTCCGCCGGCAGCCGGTCGACCGGCTGTCCTGGACCACCTTGGTGGACGATACGTCGCTGCGCCACTTCCCCGAGCGGCTCCGGGGCAACGGCGGGCTGGACTTCTACCGAGACCTCGGATGCGACGTGCTCCTGCTGAACGGCTGGGGCCTCGCCTTCCCTTTCTGCTCGCCGCGCCTCATCTGGGGCCCCGGCACCCGGCACGAGCCGTTCGGGGACGGGTCGCGCTGGGGCTACACGCTGGCCGGACACGGCGGGGACCTGCGGGCCGAGTACGACGGCGCGCACCCCGTGCGCTATCCGGTCCGCACCCTCGGGGATGTCCGCGCCTATACCCGGATGTGGGAAGAGGCCCGGTTCGAGGCGGCCGACGACCGCGATGCGTTCCGCCGGGTGGACGCAGCCGTCGGAGACGCCGGCGTGGTGGCCCGCTTCTGGGGCCCCTCCACCATCCCCAAGCTGCTCGAGGAGATCATGGGGACGGAGGCCTTTTACTACCTCCTCGCGGATCACCCCGGCGACATGTCCGCGCTGATCGACACGATGCACGAGCGCGAGATGGAGGCATTCCGATGCCTGGCGGATGGCCCCTGCGACCCCGTCATCCTCTGCGAGAACACCAGCACGTACTACATCAGCCCGGACATCTATCGCCGCTTCAACGGGCCGCACGTGAAGGACTTCGTGGATGTCGTGAAGAATCGGGGCAAGCCCGCGATCGTCCACATGTGCGGCCACGTGCGGAACATCCTGCCCGACATCCGCCGAACCGGGCTCGACGGCGCGCACTTCCTGACCCCGCCGCCCACGGGCGACACCCCGTGGGAACACGCGCTCGACGTGCTCGGTGAGGACACGATCATCATCGGGATCATGGATGCCAGCACGTTCCTCGTGGAGCCGATCGATCGCATCGGACCCGCGCTGGACCGCCTCTACACGCCGCGGCTGCGCCGGGCGAATTTCATCCTGGCGCTCGGCGCGGACGGCTTGCCCGTTCCGCTGGACCGATTCCACGCCGTTCGCGACTGGATGGATCGGAACGGAGCGCTCTGATTCCGCGTCTGCACGGCTCAGAATTCGATGACGTAGATGTAGCCCCGGTCCCGCTTGCGAAACCTCCCGGCCAACAAGTCCCCGTCGTCGATGCGGCGATCGATCACCGCCATGCGCGCATCCATGTTTACGGACCCGGAGAAAAAGGATACTCCGGCCGTGAACCCGTACTGATCCTTGTCCCACTCCCACAGTCCGCCCATCGAGGTCGGACTGCTCCATCTCATCCCCGACAGGTAACCCACCATGCCGGAAGGCATCACCCCGTGACTGCGATCGGCCGGGTACTTCCCGGAATTCTCCAGGCTGTACAGCTCGAAGGCCGCCACCGCAACGCGCAAGTCATTGATAAAGCGCATGTCCTGAGCGCTTCGGCGAACAATCGAGAACGAGTAGATGCTGATGGCCAGGAGGATGCCGATGATCAGGACCACAATCATCATCTCGACCAGCGTAAATGCCGATTGGCTCCGCCCCCCCCCCCTGTCTGCAGAGTTGGTCATGCGAGACTCTGATAGAGCCGGTTTCATGCCAACTTCCCGGCCTCCGGTTCGGGGCCGGCTGTGTCCGGCGAAGACACCTCCATGGCCTCGAGGTGCAGCTCACGCCCCGAGGTGACGGACACGTCACCGCCTCCGCACGAGCGGCACCGGAAACGCGGCGCCTCCAAAGCGCCTTCCCACCCGCAGGTGGTGCAGCGGGCGCGCACGTCGATGAACCGGATATCGAGCCGCGACCCCCTCGCGGGCGAGTCCTCGGTGAGGGCCGCGTAGTAGAACGCCATCGATTCCCCGGCGATCTGGTGCATCCGCCCCGCGGCCATCCGGACCGACAGGAGCGACCCGGGCGGAAGGCGGCGCCGCGTCACCTCGTCGAGGACAAGCTGGACGAGGCTCTGGCAGATGGAGAACTCATGCATGGACCGGCTGACAGCATACGGGGACAGTCGCCCGTTGTCACGCCGATGGAGGCCGGTGTACCGGGCTCATTGCCAGGCACTTCCTGGGACAAACCTCGACACAGTAGTTGCAGACGATGCAGGCGTACGGGTCCAGGGTCCACGACTTGGGAGCTCGCGAGACGGCCAGGGCGCCGGACGGGCACCGCTTCTGGCACATGCCGCAGAAGCTGCACTTCTCGATCTCGATCTCCAGATGCCCCCGGCTTCCGGCGCACGGCTCGCGCCGCACGAACGGGTAGGCGCGCGTGACGGGTCTTCGGAAGAGGCTGTGCACGATATGGGACAGCAGGCTGATCATGGGGTTAGCGCTCCGTGCAGCTGATGCAGGGGTCCAGGGACAACACGATGACGGGCACGTCCGCCAGCTGACACCCGTTCAGCATGTGCAGCAGCGGGGCCAGGTTCGCGAACGTCGGCGTCCGGGCGCGGAACCGCTCCAGGTTCTTCGTGCCGTTGCCTCGAATGTAGAAGAGCAGCTCGCCCCGGGGCTGCTCGATGCGCGCCGCCACTTCGCCGGACGGGCTGCCCTTCACGGGCGTCGCGATCGGGCCGGCCGGGGCCTTGTCGAGCGCTTCGCGGACCATGCGGATCGACTCGTCCAGCTCGCGCACCCGCACCCGGGTCCGGGCATAGCAATCCCCCTCGCTCTCCACGATCGGACGGAACCCCACCTCCCCGTACGCCGCATAGCCGGTCTCGCGCAAGTCCCACGCCACGCCGCTGGCCCGCAGGACCGGCCCCACGGCGCCGAGCTCGTACGCCTTGTCCTTCGGCAGGCGCCCCACCCCGACGAGCCGCTGCTTGACGCTGTAGTCGTTGAGCAGCGCCGGCATCACCTCGGCCATCTCGCGCTCCACGCGGTCGAGGGACCGGCGCAGCTCGTCGGCCATGGCCGGCGGGATATCGCGGCGCACGCCGCCGATGCAGCACGCCGAGAGCATCACCCGGCTGCCCGCCGTGAGCTCCATCATGTCCAGGATGATCTCGCGGATGCGCCAGATCTGCATGAACAGGTTCTCGAAGCCGAAGGCGTCCGCCAGCAGGCCAAGAATGAGCAGGTGGCTGTGCGCCCGGTGTATCTCGGCCCACGCCACGCGCAGGAACCGGGCCCGGTCGGGCACGGCGATGCCCATGAGCGACTCGATGCCCTGGCAGTAGTTCATCGCGTGCTGGAAGCTGCAGATTCCGCAGATCCGCTCGATCAGGTACACGTCCTGGATGAAGTCCTTCTGCTCGGCCAGCTTCTCGATGCCCCGGTGGCAGTATCCGATGGCCGGCAGGGCCTCAACGACCTTCTCGTCCTCCATCACGAGGCGCAGCTGCAGCGGCTCGGGCAGCACCGGATGCTGCGGGCCGAACGGGATTACGTTCCGGCGAATCATGATGCAGCCCCCCCCTCGGCAGCCGCCGCGCCCTTCACCCGGACGTCAACCGCCATGCCGCACTTCTTGGACAGCGGCGCGCTCGGCGCGCCGTCCGACAGGATGAACCGCCCCTTGTAGTCGATGGCCAGCCCGTCGATCTCCAGGCCGAACAGGTCCTTCATCTCGTTCTCTACGAGCGTGGCGGAGAAGAAGATGTTCGAGATGCTCGGCAGAACAACGCCGGGGCCCAGCTTCAGCCGGAGGTTCCGCAACTCGTACTGCTTGTCAAAGTGGTACAGGACCTCGTGGCCCTCGCCCACGTCGATGCAGGTCATCGTCACCAGCCGATACCCGTGGCGCTGGAGCGCCGACACCTCGCCGTGGAGCTGGTCCAGAGTGACGTCGGTCGTGTTCGTCATGCGACACCTCCTGCGGCCGGGGCCGCCATCGCCACGGCCGGAGCCGCGTCCGGGGCCGGCGCCGACGCAGCCGGAATGCAGACAATCTTGGGCTTCGCGGCCGTCCCCACGCCGGGCGTGGAGCGCCGCTCCTCGAGAATCGCGGCCGCCTGGAGAATGCCGTCGATCATGGCTTCCGGACGAGGCGGGCAGCCGGGGACGAACACGTCCACCGGGATCACCTTCTCGATGCCGCCGAGGATGTTGTACCCGCCCGCGAACACGCCGCCGGTGGACGTGCACACGCCGAGGGCCACGACCACCTTCGGGTCCGGGATCTGGTCATACACGTTCTTCAGCACCGGGGCATTCCGGTAGTTGAGCGATCCGGTGACCACCAGCACGTCCGCGTGCTTCGGGTTCCCCGCATGCAGGATGCCGAACCGCTCGAGGTCATACAGCGGCGTCAGGCAGGCCAGGAACTCGATGTCGCACCCGTTGCAGCTGTTGCAGTTGTAGTGCACCACCCACGGGGACCTGCTCACTTTTCGTGCTGGAGCCATAACACCTCGCGCCCGCTCGATCACAGATACAGCCACACGACGTTCGTCACGGCCAGCCCGAGGGCCGCCGTCCACATGAAGCGGAAGGTCCAGATGTTCGTCAGCCGTGCGAACGCGTTGTCCACGACCACCATCGCCAGGAAGCTCGCCGCCGCCAGCGCCACCCCCACCCACAGGTTCGTCGCCCAGAAGAGCACGACGAACGCGAAGAGCAGCGCCACCTCGTAGCAGTGCGCGATCTCCAAAATCGCCAGGTACGGCCCCGAGTACTCGATCGTCACGCCCTTCACGATCTCCTGGTGGGCGTGGTGCGACGTCGCCAGGTCGAACGGCGACTTCTGCAGCTTGATCGCCAGCACCACGAGAAAGGCCACGAAGAGCAGCGGCAGCACCGCCAGCATCGGACGCCCCGCGCCGAGCACGGACTCGAAGCGGAAGCTGCCGTTGGCCATGTAGAGGCCGATCACCCACAGCACGAGGATGGGCTCGTAGGAGACCATGAGCAGGATCTCCCTCTGGCTGCCGATCCGGCTGTAGGGCGAGCGCACGCTCATTCCCCCCAGCACCAAGGCCAGCGTGGAAAACGCCAGCGTGAAGAGCGTCATCAGCGCATCCTGCCCCAGGATCACCAGCAGCAGCGACAGGATCATGAACGCCAGGTGCAGGTAGGCGTAGACGATCTGGATCCGGTTCACCACGATCGGATCCTTTCGCAGCAGCTTGGCGATGTCGAAAAACGGCTGAAGCACCGGCGGCCCCTGCCGGCCCTGGATGCGGGCGGTGAGCTTGCGGTCCACGCCCATGATCACCGCCCCGAGGAGGGGGGCCAGCGCGAGGGCGGCCACGATTGTTGCCAGCGGATACATCGTGATCATGGGGCGGCTATCACTCCAAACAGGGTGAACAGGATCAGCACGGCCGCCGCGTTGCACCAGGCGGTGAGCGCGGGCTCGTTGAACACCGACGAGAGGTAGTAGCTCGTCACCAGCGCCGTGTCCCGGCCGCCGGCCACGCTCCGGAACTCGAAGGTCGTCTCGCCGTCCGGCAGGTTCTCGCCGCACAGGAACGGCAGGCGCACGTGGCTGCGCCGGAACCCCCGCAGCGACAGCAGCACCGCCAGCAGCACCATGCCCAGAATAGCGAAGAGCGGCCACTGCATGAGCCCCTCAACGGACTCCAGGACCGACCCGGCGGCCTCCTGCGGCGCCGCCGCAAACACCGCCAGGCCCATCGGCTTGAGCACGCTCCGGAACAGCGGCATCGCGAGGAACGCGCCCGCGATCGCCATCAGCAGCAGGGTCACCAGCACCGCAATCATGCCCCGGCTGACCTCCTCAACCCGGTACTCGGGGTGGTAGGACGCGGTGGTAATCCGGCCGATCCACTTGGCCCAGAAGAAGATCGTCAGAGCGCTCCCCAGCACGAAGAGCAGGAGCACCGCGGGCATGTGCACGGCCGACTCGATCGCCAGCCACTTGCCCATCAGCATCCCGAACGGGGGCGCCATCATCGACACCATGCCCACGATGGCAATCGTGGTCGTCACGGGCATCTTGAAGAGGATGCCGCTCATGTCCTCGATGTGGCGGCTGCCGATCGTCTGCTCGATCGTGCCCACGCACAGGAAGAGCAGCGCCTTGGACACCGCATGGAAGCACATCAGCATGACGGCCGCGGCCATCGCCAGCGGCGTGCCGATCCCCGCGCACGCGGCGATGAGGCCCAGGTTCGCGATCGTCGAGTAGGCGAGCACCTTCTTCGCGTTGGACTGCCCGATCGCGAGCGCCGAGGTGACGACGAACGTGAACCCGCCGGCGATCGCCACGATCATCCCGACCGGAGTGTCCGCCATCGCAGGCGCCAGGCGCAGGATCAGGTAGGACCCGGCCTTGACCATCGTGCTGGAGTGCAGCAGAGCGCTGACGGGCGTCGGCGCCACCATCGCGCCCAGCAGCCAGCTCTGGAAGGGAAGCTGGGCCGACTTGGTCATCGTCGCCAGGGCCAGCAGCGCCACCGGCAGCAGCGCCGACCGGCCGATGAGGCCCGCCAGGCTCTCGGATCCTCCGCCGTGAGCGGCCAGGTACACGGCCCCGCTCATCGCCAGCCCGCCGAACGTATTGAGCAGAAGGGCCCGGCGGGCGTTGGCCCGCGCCTCGTCCGTCCCGTCGTGCCCGATCAGCAGGAACGAGCACAGGGTCGTCCCCTCCCAGAAGATGGCGAGCCACACGAGGTTGTCGGTCAGCACCAGCCCGTTCATCAAGCCCAGGAAAGCGACCAGAACGGCGAAGAACCGGCTGGTCGCGAACGGCCGCTCATGGGTGTGGTGCGCGTGTGCGCGCATGTACCCGATCGCGTAGAGCGCGATCAGCGAGCCGACGACCGATACGATCAGCACCATGATCAGCGCCAGGCGATCCAGCACCAGGACGCTGCCGTGCTCCCCCCCGCCGGCGTCGCCGTTCAGGCCCGCCGCCACGAGCCCCAGCTGGGCCAGGCACATCGCGACAATCATCCCGCTGCCGATCCGGTAGCCGATCCACAGGATCGCCGCCACGATCGCCGCCTCGACGGCCGGCGCCGCCGCCGCCAGCGCCGACGGGATCGCCACCTCGCCAGCCCCCTGAAGCGCAAGGCCGATGCCCCCCGCCATCACGCCGAGGGCCGCCAGGATGGTCAGTGCCGCCCGGGAGCCCCAGCCCCGACACGCCAGCAGCAGCCCGCCGGCCACGATCGGACCGCCGATCAGGAGTCCGGCCAGCGCCGCCGCCGCCGGTACCGAGCCATGAATCTCGACTGTCACGCGTGCGTCCCTCCGGGAACTGCGCCACCCGTCCGGCGCGAACCACCGCCTGCCTCCGGGCCGGCCGCATCCCGCGCCCGACCCGCCTGCATTTCGACAATATTTTGTCAAATAGGCGACCGATATTGCCAAAACCACCGGGCCTCCGCAACACCGAAATGAAAGCTGAAAAAAAGGATCGAGGGGCGTGCCGGCCGCGAGGACCGGATATGGATGCACCTCCGCTGCTCTTCAGCAAGCCCGCGACAGGCACGTGGCGCGCCAAGGGTCAACCACCGGCGCGGACGGGCGATCACCGATTCGGCCGGTGCACAATCAAAACGTGACGCCCAGGCGTCCAGCTAGCGTGTAACCGCTGGGATCAAGAGAGACGCGGTCAGGGCCGACGGTGACGGCGGCGGCGCCAGCAACCCAGTCGTATCCGCCCTGAAGACCGGCAAACCAGCCCTTCATGAGTGGAACATCCGCCCCGACGGCCAGCCCGGCCCCGAAAAGCCACGCCCACGTGTTTCCGGAATCGGTCCATGTCTGGAGCAGTCTCACGCGGCCGTCTGCGAGATTGGCGGCGAATGTCTCCAGCCGATCCACGTCGACATTCACGCAGTTGATCGATACCGAAGGCGTGGCGAACACCTTCAGACGCGCGCACGGGTTGATGCTCAGGCGAGGGCCCAGCCAGAGGTTGCACGCAGTGCTGTCGACATCGAACGATACATGGTTTGCGGCCGTCCATGTACTCGATCCCTCGGTGCTCGTCAGCCGGGTGCTCTGCGTCTGGCGTTGGCTATCCATCACGGCGCGACGGGAAGACGACGGGAGATTGGGCAGAAGGGGTCCCGGCCCTTCGTAGGTTCCCGCATACGGGGCCGGAGGCGGCACGACGCCCGTGGTGTCATAGGTATACGTATCCTGGTAGGTGTGCGTATCCGTGTAGGCGAAGCGGTCCTCGACCCGGATCCGATCCACCCGCACGCGCTCCTCGTACGTCGAAGTCTCCGTGTGACTCGACGCACCCCACAGCACGCCACCACCCACACAGAACTCAACATCGTACATCCCCTTGGAGTACAAGCCACAGCCGGCCGTGAGGCCGAACCCCTGACCGCTCACATCATCGTCCAGAGCGAGGGCATCGTTCCGCCCGGTTTGCCGGGAGACTTGCTCGCCGAAGGAGACATCCGTCAGTGTCTGCTCATCGGTGCCGCTGACGCTGCGGTGAAAGTCGAGCGCATTGGCGGACGGTCTGTACTGGCTGGCGTTGTCGTATCCCCAGTACCAGGTCAGCCCCGGCAGATTGGGATCTGCCGTTCCGGGATCGACGAACACGAGCCCGTCATCGAACGCGCGGTCGGCATAGCCGGCCAGGTCGGGGGTTCCGGAGTCGTAGCGGAACGGCGGTCCGCCCTGCCTCTTGGCGGGCAACCGGAGATCCGGCGTAGCCGCATGGATGCCCTGAGCCTGCACATGGGATGATCCGCGGATGTCGATATCCATGCCCAAGCGCGTGACATACCCCCCGCTAACAGACCAATCCCCGGCCTGCACGCGGATCACAAAGACTCCCGCCAGGATGACGGCGATGGTCAGAAACAATCGGTTCATGAATGGCTTCCCCGCGTTGGCATGGCGCACCAAACCACCCTGTCCTATCTCGGCCCGACTCGCAGCCGGAAGAAGCCATGCGGCGCAACTTCGCGCCGATCAAAGCTGTTCGAGATCGCCGATGGCGGACGGTTGGTGAAGACCGTCAACCACACCATCAGATCATCTGACCGCTCAAGATATTGAGTCGCCTGCGTTCCTCCCGCCCAGCGCAAGCGGGTGTTTCCCTCCGTCCCCTGCTCCACCGCAAGGATCCGGAGGCACGACCGAGGATCCAGCGGATCCGTGTCCGCCTGGTACTCATTGCGGTTCGATGCCCCATCTCCGTCGGAGTCGCGAGCTCCGTCGTTCGGGTCGTTCTCACAGAGACCGTGGGCGGCCTCCCACCCGTTGGGCACCCCATCTCCGTCCGTATCCGCGAACGACGCGGCTGCACCGACTGAGTTTGGCGGATCCGCCCACAGGGCGAAGACGAACCCTTGGGGAACGGACCGGTCATAGCTGTAAACCTCTATGCCTGAGATGACCACGGACTCCCCCGGGTCCAGCACGAGATCATGATTCCCCACGGCCGGCAGCGCCGCCAACACCTTCGAGGTCACATCCACGTACGGCTTCCCGTCTACGGTTACTCCAGAGGGATGCATCAGGCGCACGCGCGAAGAGCCACTCAGGGCGTACCAGAAGGGAGCCATCAGGATCTTGCGGGAATCGAGCCGATTCTGAACTCGGAGCGATCCGAAGAACGTGCCCGTCTGTCGGTTCAGAACCCAGGCATCAAAGCTGCATGTGACATCGGCGGTCACATCCACGAACGCACTCGTGAAGACGGCGGTCACGTCATGCGGGGCGTCCATGACCAAGCGGAGCGGCACGTTGGTCCCCGCGTCGGCGCCATCGACGGCCCAGTGGTGAAAGACATGGCCGTATGCATTGGAGGGGGACAGGTCGTATATAAACCCATCGGGGCACCACCCACCGCTCGCCCCCGATATCTCACCGTTTTCGGCGCTCAGCCCCAGCCAGTGTTCGCGGTCCCACAACCAGGAGAGAGTCGAGTTGGAAGAGATCACGAAGGACACGCTACTCGTTGTCCCGGATGCCGGCACGCTGCCCGTTCCCGCCCACCCCCTGTTCACGTAGCGCGTATCTTGATTCGTCTGGACAACGGCATCAACGGTGTTGGATACAAGCCGCCCGACAACAGCTGTAATGGCGCCGTATCCGTCCGGCGTCGGCGTACCGACCCGCCAAGGAAGACCGGTCACCGTAAGAAGGACGATCCCGGGGGACTCGTAAGCCCCTATATCCACCCGACGATTTGCGATGCGCGGGCTCCCTGCCAGGTCGACCGTGTTCGTCATCCAGGGGCGATTTGTACCCGCATCAACACCTGGTGACGATGCGTGCAGGCTGTAGTCGAAGGACACGGAATCAGCGAAGACCGGCGCGTTGGTGATGTTCCCCGTGCCAGCCACGGTCTGCGGCGTACAGCAGTGCGTCACATAACGCTGCTGGATCACGCCGGTCATGCTAAGGTCATCGGGCTGCCCGTTGCGCCGGTTGGAGTAGATGATGCAGTTCTCCACCGCCCCGCTGGAGTACCGAACCAACCCTCCGCCTGGCGCGTTCGACACGGAGTTTCCGACGATGGTGCAGTTCTGGACCGTTCCCCCCTGGTTCATGAAGACTCCGCCACCGCCGTACAAATCGATGTTGTAGGTTGCGCCCACGCATACATTGCCCATGACCAAGCAGTTCTCCAGCGTGCCGCCTCCATCGAGATACGCCCCGCCCCCGCGGTACCCATCCCAGTTGTCTCGGATCACACATCGCCTGACCGTCGCGCCGGACTTGAGGATCACACCGCCGCCGGAAGCCGGAAGCCCGCCGCCGCTGTTCCATCCGCCTTGGATCGTGAACCCTTCCACCACCGCGCCAGCCCGATCCACGCGCACGCATCGGACGGTGTGCCCCCCATCGATGGCCGTGACTCCCGGGCCATTCACACTCCGCATGAGAACCGCCTGTGAAACCGTGACTTCGGAGCGAACCCCGTACGTGCCGTTTGAGACGAGGATCGTGTCGCCATCGGTGCTGGCATCAAGCGCATCCTGAATGTTAGTGGCGGCTTCCGCCCAGTTCGCGTAAGGGTACCGGTCCCCGCCAGCCGTCGAGACATAAAGGATGGAGGGATCCACATAGATGTAGTCGTCTCGCGTGGTGACCTTCGTCGTCCCGTCAGGTGATCGGGTTGACAAAGTGCACGAGAAGAGCCCGCCGGTCGGGTACACCGCGGCTGCCGTGGCTCGATCAACGCCTTCCGCATCCCACACACGATCGCCGTCGAAGTCCCACTGGAAGTACGTGCCGGGCGCCGGATTCGAGGGGACTGCCGTGAAGGACACGACAAGTGGCTCCACCCCGTACCGCGGATGGGCATAGAACGCATCGGTCGCCACCTCGTAGGCGCCCATGTCGACTGTCCCGCTCTGTATCCTGCGGACACCGTCCAGATCACAGGCCCCCGCCATCCAAGCGAGATTGCTGCCTGTATCAACGCAGAAGGAGTTAGTCTGCAGCCGGTAGTCACCTTTCCCCGGATCGCGGAACTGGGGAGCCCACGTGATGTTCCCGACACCCGGGATCGAGGGAGTCGTGCACGAGAAGGCCACCGTCCCCCCGCCATATGGTTCCCAGTTGGCTCCGCTGGTGGATGCCGCGTTGCCGTGGATGATCGAGTTGCGTATCGTGCAGCCAGCTGCTATGACCACCCCGCCGCCCCGATTGGCGGTGTTGCTGACGATCGTGCAGTTGTCGAGCGTCCCTTCGCAGTGGGCTCCACCGCCCCAACTGACACCCAACGATTCGCCGTGATTGTCGTACAGGAGGCAGTTTCGCACCGTGCCGCCGGCTCCGCAGTAGACGGCGCTGCCCAACCTGGCCTTGTTGGAGACGGCCACGCAGTCCTGCAGAACCCCGAGGGTCACCAGGGCCGCCCCGCCTCCACCCGTCAAGGCCTTTCCTCGGACGATCCGGAATCCCTGCACAGCAGCGTTGCTGTGGATGAGTGAAAAGCACCGCATCTGATCGTTCCCGCTCACGATGGTGACGTCCGGCCCATTCACGCTGCGGATGACGATGCCGTTCGTCACCTGGATTTCGGCGGTCAGCACATAGGTGCCGTTGGTGACAAGCACGACCGTCCCGTCAACGCCCGTCAGCATGGCGGTCCGGATGCTTCGGACCGCCGTAGCCCAGTTCGTGTAGGGGGAGACTTGAGAACCGACGGGCGAGACATAGACGACAGACGGCGCCACGCGAATGAGATTGGTTCGAACCAGGGATGCAACCTCTCCCGCCTGGTTGCTGACCACAAGACGAACCGAGTGCTGGCCGACGCCATACACATTGGTCACGGCCTGCGCATCCACCCCACGCGCATCGAATACGCCGTCATTGTTGAAGTCCCATGAATAGTGCCACCCACCCGAGTTGGTGGAGGCCGGCCTCGCGACAAAGCTGACCTGGCAGGGAGCGACCCCCTGCCGAGGGAACGCGTCAAAGTCGTAGTTCAGAAGCCCAAACTCGAATGCCCCGATGTCGACGCGCGCGCCCCTGATGCGATCGGCCCCGTCCAAGTCACGCGTGCCCGCCATCCAGGCCTGATCGGCGCCCGCATCGACACAGGGGGAAATCGCCGGGAGCCGGTACTTGCCGAGGGCACTGTCGATGAAACCGGGATCCGATGTCCACACGTGGTCAAGCAGGTACGACCCATAGGTCGTCATATTCCTGGCGGATGCCGCATCGTTCCCGAATATGATGGTGTTCCGGGCAACCCCGCCGTAGTTGAAGATCAAGCCGCCGGCCATATTGGTGGCCTGGTTCTCCGACACGGTGCAACTCTCAACCTCCCCCCCCGCATCCAGGAACACGCCTCCACCCGATGACATCGCGGAGTTGAGGCAAACGAGGGAGTTCCGAAGGACGCCGCCGGAACTGAGCAACGCACCGCCGCCTATATAGCCGAGGTTGAGCGTCAGGATGCAGTCCTGCACGGTCCCTCCCGCCGCAAGATAGACGCCGCCGCCACCCTGAGTGAGCTCGCGGCCTCTCCGGATGGTGAACCCCCGGACCACAGCACCCGTGTGGCTGAGCGTGAAGCAGCGGACGGCATTGCCCCCGTCGACGGCGGTCACCTTGGCGCCATTGACGCTGCGCACGACGACCGCGTTGGACAGCGAGATCGTGGCGCCGGACGTATACGTGCCGTTCGTCACGTAGACGGTTGCCCCCGCCACAGCCCCGCTGACAGCGACTGAAATCGACCGGGCCGCCGCTGCCCAGTTCGTATAGGGATACACCCGGCCGCCGGTCGGAGAGACATAGATGGCCGGCGGTCCCGTACGGATGCCGTTCGGTTTGGATTCGCCCACGACCTGGCCGTCTAGATTGCTGACCGTCACCGAGGGAGAATAGATCCCGATGCGCGGAAACACGTTGCTCACGACCGACCGGTCAACCCCGGACACATCGCCGGTTCCATCGCCATTGAAGTCCCAGCTGTAGTACAGGCCCGATGTCGCTCGGAACGCGGGACTGGCCGAGAATACACACGTGAAGGGGATTGTACCCTCCGGGGGAGATAGATCGAACACACGGGCAGCGGGCAGAACGAGCGACTCCGTATGTACGGCCCCCTGTCCCACAGCATTCGTCACGGTCAGACGGACGCTATAGGTCCCACCAAACCCATAGGTATTCGTGACCGTATTCAGCCCCGAGCCATGCCGATCTGTCACGCCGTCGCCGTCCAGGTCCCACCAGTACTCCATCTCTCCAACATCGGGGCCCAGCAACTCGCTACGGAACACCACCTTCATCTGATCGATCCCCGCACCGGGCGTAGCGGTGAAGTCGCAGAACCACTGCCCCGACTCATAGGCCCCCATGTCTGAGCGCCCGATGCGCCGGACTTGGCCGCCCAAGTCCAGGGCGCCCACCATCCACGGCAGGTTGGTTCCGGTGTCGATGCACGACGATGCCGCACTAAGGCGGTAGTCGGCGCCCGCCGCATCCACGAAAAGAGGATCGCTCCATCGGTTCCCCACCCCTCCCACGCTCGGATACGTGCAGCAGTAGGAATAGGCCCCTCCGGACAGCTCATTGTGATTCGCATCGAGCGATGCCGTGTTCCCGTAGATAATGCAGTTGCGAAGGGTCCCTCCGCCATCGCAGGAGACACCTCCACCGCGGCCGGTGTTCATGGCTCGGTTCCCCGCGATCGTGCAGTTCTCAGCCGCCCCGCCTCGGTAGAAGTAGACACCGCCACCGCGGCCAACCAGACCGAGCGCTTCGTTGCCGTACACGAGGCAGCTCTCGAGCACTCCTCCCCGGTCGCAGTAGACGCCGCCGCCGTGCCCGGCAGAGGTGTTCTCCGTCACGATGCACCGTCGCAGCGTTCCGCCCTGTGCGATGTAGACGCCGCACCCGGTACCGCCTCTCACGGTCAACCCCTCGACCACGGCATTGCTGTGGCCGAGAAGGAAGCTCAAGCCGGCCACGCTGCCATCCACGACCGTCGCAAGCGGACCGTTCACGCTGCGAACGGCGATGCCGTTGGTGACATGGACCGTGCCCGACAACACATGGATGCCGTTCGTAACGAGAACAAGATCGTCGCCCATCGAAACACTGACGGCATCCAGTATGCTCGTCGCGGCGGTCGCCCATGATGTGTAGGGAGACAGGGGAGAGACGCTGGCGAGGTCCACGAAGCGCGTTTCCGCCTGCAGCGAGGAGCAACACTCAAGGGCGATGGCACACGCGGCGATCCGAAACGATAGGTGAAAAGAGAATGGCATGGACTTTCCCCACCGCGACCGGATGCGCCGGCGCAAACGGCCCAGACGTCAGCGATTGATACACTCATCGAATTCGGTAATCAAGCAGAAGCCGGCGGGGCGGACACGCCCATCCGCAACGACGACTTCGCCGGTCACGGCAGAGCCCGCATAGCCGTCATGGCCGCGCAACTCCCGGTACGCCCTTCCGGGCGCTCGGCCGCCCTTGCCACGCGTCGGTGCGTCTGCTTCAATCCGACGCCGTGTTCGCAGGCTCCCTCCATGAATAGCTGGAAACGCAACTACGCCGCGATCTGGTGCTCCCAGTTCCTGAGCATCATGGGGTTCTCGTTCTCGATTCCCTTCGCCCCCTACTACATTCAGAACCTGGGCGTCTCGGAACCGGGCCAGCTCGCGCTGTGGGTCTCCCTGTTCAACGCCGCGACGCCGCTCGGGCTCATCGTCTCCTCCCCCTTCTGGGGGATGCTGGCCGACCGGCACGGCCGGAGGCCGATGCTGATGCGGGCCAACTTCGCCGCCGCCATCGTCCTCAGCCTGATGGCCGTCGTGTCCTCGCCGGCCCAGCTGGTCGCCCTCCGCCTGGCGCAGGGATTCTTCACCGGCACCATGACCGCGGCACAGACGATGGTGTCGGTCCAAGCCCCCATGGATCGCCGCGCGCGGGCGCTCGGGGCCCTGACCGCCGCCGTCTTTTCGGGCGGGATGATGGGGTCGGCCATCGGCGGCTGGCTCTCGGACGCCTACGGATACCGGGCGGCGCTCTCCCTGTCCAGCTGGCTCCTGCTCGCGGCCGGGGCCCTGGTGGTGTTCGGCACCCGCGAGGACTTCGTCCCGCCGCGTCCGGCTGCCGCCGATGCGGCCGACCGGCCGGTCTGGAGCATGGTCCAGTCGTGCGGCGCCCTGCTCGGCCTGATCGGGCTCCTCTCGTTCGTCGGCCAGTTCGACCGCGCGTTCCTGCCGCTCCTGGTGCAGGAGATTCACGGATCGCTCGACGGGGCCGCGCGCTGGAGCGGCGCCCTGGCGTCGGCGGCTGGCGCCGCCGGCCTGGCGTCCGGCGTCATCATCGGGCACGCCGCGGACCGCCGATCCCCCGGCACGATTGCCGCCTGGTGCGCGATCGGGGCCGGCGCCCTCGTCCTCGCGCAAGGACTCGCACGCGGGTTCGGCGTGCTGTTCCTCGCGCGCTCCGGGGCCGCGTTCTGCACGGCCGGGCTCGACCCGGTGCTGCAGGCGTGGCTGGCGCGAATCACCCCGGACGAGCGGCGCGGGCGGGTGTTCGGCTGGGCGGGAACCGCGCGGTCCATCGGCTGGTTCTTCGCCCCGCTGGCCAGCGGAGTCACGGCATCGGCCGTCGGCGTGCGGGGCGTATTCTTTGCCGGGGCCGGCCTGTTCCTGGCCCTGGTCCCGGCCATCGTCTCCCTGGCTCGACGCTCCGGCCGTGCCGCCGCACCCGGGGGCCCATGAATTTCGTGCTGGTCACGGCGCCGGATTCAGCAAGAATCCCCGCTCGCTCCAAATGAAGACCGAATCCAGAGCGCCCGCCCCGTCGCCGGACGGCGCCGCCCCGAGGGCCGTGTACGACGAGAGCAAGATCAAGACGCTCTCGGCGCTGGAGCACATCCGCAAGCGGACCGGCATGTATATCGGCCGGATCGGCGACGGATCCCACTACGACGACGGCATCTACGTGCTCGTGAAGGAGGTCGTCGATAACGCGATCGACGAGTTCATCATGGGCTGCGGGACGCGCGTCGAGATCACCCTCTCGGGCATGCGGGTCTCCGTCCGCGACTACGGGCGGGGCATCCCCCTCGGCAAGGTCGTAGAGTGCGTGTCGCGCATCAACACGGGCGCCAAGTACAACGACGACGTCTTCCAGTTCAGCGTCGGCCTCAACGGCGTCGGCACCAAGGCCGTCAACGCGCTCTCGCGGCACTTCCTCGTGCGCAGCCACCGCGGCGGCGAGTCGGCGGGCGCGGAGTTCGAACGCGGCCGGCTGGTCCGCGAGTCCAAGAAGAAGATGCCGGACGCGCCGGACGGCACGCTGGTGGAGTTCGAGCCGGACCCCGAGATCTTCGGCGATGCGGCGTTCCAGGAGGAACACCTGCTCCGCCGCATCCGGCTGTACACGTTCCTGAACGCCGGGCTGCGCATCGCGCTCAACGGCGCCGAGCACGTGTCCGAGCGGGGGCTGCTGGACCTCATCGACGAGGAGGTGTCCGACGAAGCCATCTACCGCCCGCTGCACCACCGGTCCAAGACGATCGAAGTTGCGTTCACGCACACGAATCGGTTCGACGAGACCTTCTTCTCCTTCGTGAACGGCCAGTTCACGAGCGACGGCGGCACCCACCTCAGCGCGCTCCGGGAGGGGCTCGTAAAGGGGTTCAACGAATTCGCGAAGGGCAAGTTCGACGGCGACGACATCCGCGAGGGCATCGCCGGCGCGATCGCCATCCGCCTGAAGGACCCGGTCTTCGAGTCCCAGACCAAGAACAAGCTCGGCAACACGGAGATCCGCAGCGACCTGGTCGCCCAGGTCCGCGAGGCGGTGGTCGACCTGCTGCACCGGAACCCGAAGGACGCGGAGCGGGCGCTCCTCAAGATCGAGGAGACCGTGAAGCTCCGGAAGGAGCTGCTCAGCATCAAGAAGATGGCCCGGGAGCGGGCGCGCGCCACGTCCATCCGGGTTCCCCAGCTCAAGGACTGCAAGGTCCACTACAACCGGAAGGCGGAGCGCGGGCAGGAGTCCATGCTCTTCATCACCGAGGGCCAGTCGGCCGCCGGCTCGATCGTCAGCTGCCGGGACGTGAACACGCAGGCAATCTTCACGCTGCGCGGGAAGCCGCTGAACGTGTGCGATCTCAACCGGGACGTGATGTACAAGAACGAGGAGCTGTACAACCTCATGCGCAGCCTCGATGTGGAGGACTCCCCCGAGCGGCTCCGCTATGGCCGGGTCATCCTCGCGACAGACGCCGATGTGGACGGCCTGCACATCCGCAACCTGCTGCTCACGTTCTTCCTCCGCTTCTTCGAGCCCCTCGTGCACGAGGGCCACGTGCACATTCTGGAGACGCCCCTGTTCCGCGTCCGCACGACCAAGCGGACCGAGTACTGCTACTCCGAGGCCGAGCGCGATGCGGCGATGAAGGAGCTCGGGCGCAACTGCGAGGTCACGCGATTCAAAGGACTCGGCGAGATCTCCCCGGGCGAGTTCAAGCGGTTCATCGGCCCCGACATGCGCCTCACCCCGGTCTCGGTCGCGAACCGGCACAGCGTGCCCGGCCTGCTCGCCTTCTTCATGGGCAAGAACACGCCCGACCGCCGGAGCTACATCATGGACAACCTCGTGGTGGAGGCAGAGCCGTGAGCGACCAGCCGGAGCTCACCTTCAACGGGGCGGCCGGCCCGGCGCCGAATCCCCCGCCCGCCCCCGCCGCCCCGGCGCCCGCCGAGCCCCACGACGAGCTGTTCGCGGTGCCCGCTCCGCCGGGCCAGCCGGGCGAGCCTGCCGCCCCGGCCGTTCCGCCCCCCGAGGCCGGCGGAGCGGCCGCCATCTCCGACGGCCCGCTCAAGGCCCTGATCGGGGACAACTTCATCCGGTATGCGTCCTACGTCATCCGCGACCGCGCCATCCCCGACATCGACGACGGGCTCAAGCCCGTGCAGCGCCGCATCCTGCACGCGCTGCACCTCAACGACGACGGCAAGTTCGTCAAGGTCGCCAACATCGTCGGATTCACGATGCAGTTCCACCCGCACGGCGACGCCTCGATCGGGGACGCGCTGGTGACGCTCGCGAACAAGCGCTTTCTCATCGAAGGCCAGGGCAACTTCGGGAACCTGCTCACCGGCGACCCGGCGGCCGCCGCCCGCTATATCGAGTGCCGCCTGACCGAGCTGGCCCGAACCGAGCTTTTCAACGACGACCTCACCGAGTGCGTGCCGACCTACGACGGACGCCGCGAGGAGCCCGTCAGCCTGCCCGCGAAGATCCCGCTCCTGCTCATGCTGGGGGCCGACGGCATCGCGGTCGGCCTCTCCACGCGGATCCTGCCGCACAACTTCTCCGAGCTCGTGGAGGCGCAGATCGCCATCCTCAGCCGCAAGCCGTTCCAGGTCCACCCCGACTTCCCGCAGGGCGGCCTGATGGACGTGTCCGGGTACGACAACGGGCGCGGGGCGGTCCGCCTGCGCGCCCGGATCGAGCGCAAGGACGCCCAGACGCTGGTGATCCGCGAGATCCCGGCCGGATCGACGACCGACTCGCTCATCTCTTCCATTGAGGACGCGGCGCGCCGCGGCACGGTGAAGATCCGGAGCATCAGCGACTTCACGTCCGAGCGCGTCGAAATCGAGATCCAGCTCCAGCCGGAGCAGGATGCCGAGAAGGCGGTGGACACCCTCTACGCCTTCACGCAGTGCGAGGTCCAGATGGCCAGCCGCATCGTGGTCATCCGCGACCGCAAGCCGGCCGAAATGACCGTCGAGGAGATCCTCCGGCACAACACCGAGCGGCTCCAGGAGCTCCTTCGCCGCGAGCTCCGGCTGCGCCAGAAGCAGCTCGCCGAGGACCTGCACCGGCGGACCCTCGTGGAACTCTTCATCGAGCAGCGCGTGTACCAGCGCATCGAGTCCTGCCGGTCGTCCGCCGAGGTGGCTCAGGCCGTGCACGACGGCCTCGCGCCGTTCCGCGACCGGCTCGTCCGCGACGTGACCCACGCGGACGTGGAGATGCTGCTCGGCATTCCGATCCGCCGCATCTCCCAGTTCGACCTGGAGAAGAACCGGCACGAGATGGGCGAGCTGCGCGACGAGAGCACCCGCGTCGAGAAGGATCTGGCCGCCCTGGTCCCCTACGCCATCCGCTACCTGCGCAACCTGCTCCGCAAGCACGGGGGCGAGTACCCGCGCCGCA
Source organism: uncultured Verrucomicrobiota bacterium (assembly GCA_964431965.1). GTDB lineage: Bacteria > Verrucomicrobiota > Kiritimatiellia > CAIKKV01 > CAYSLU01 > CAYSLU01. The sequence goes on along the minus strand of CAYSLU010000041.1, from coordinate 5,364 downwards.
CCGAAGTCACCACGTTCGGAACCATCGAGGTGCGCGAGCTGACCGCGACGGAGCTCCGGATCGCATACGACCGCGAGAAGGGCTACCTCGGATTCCGGGTGACGGGCGACGCCATGATCGAGTGCTCGTCCTACGACAAGCTGCTCCTGTTCTGGCGGGACGGCCGGTGCCGAGTCGTAGCCCCGCCGGAGAAGCTCTTCGTCGACACGGGCCTCCTCTACTGCGCCGTGGTCGATCGGGAGCGCGTCTTCACCGTAGTCTACGCCGAGGAGCTGTTCACCTACGCCAAGCGCTTCAGCCTCGGCGGAACCGTCACGAACCGCGAGTACCGCTGCGCCCCGAAAGGCGCCGAGATCCGCCTGCTCTCCGACGCCCCCGTGCCGTCGATATACGTGATCTACGCGGCGGACAAGGCCCAGGCGATCCGGCAGCAGGAGTTCCCGGGCGGGCGCATCCCCGTCCGCGACCGCGAGGCGCGCGGGGTGCTCATGACGTCCAAGCGCGTCGCGAGCATCGGGGCCGTTCGGCCGCCCGAGTGGGACCCCGCCCTGAAGACGCCCAAGGGCAGCTTCATGAACTTCGTGTAACCCCGATTTCTGCTTGCTCCGCCGGCCCCGCGAGGCATACTTTCGGGCCGATTGCGCAATCGGAGCCGCGTTGCGTCCGGAATGGAATCGAACGAAAGGTCGCCGTCCATGCTAAACCAGATCAAGGTGTTCCTGAGCGAAGACGAGATGCCGCGCCAGTGGTACAACATCGCGGCCGATTTCAAGCACGCCATGCCGCCCCCCGTCGGCCCCGATGGCAAGCCGGTCACGGCCGACATGCTCGCGCCGGTCTTCCCGATGAACCTCATCGAGCAGGAAGTCAGCCGCCAGCGCTGGATCGACATCCCGGACGAGGTGCTGCAGATCCTCTGGCAGTGGCGCCCGAGCCCGCTGTGCCGCGCCTACCGCCTGGAGCAGGCGCTCAAGACGCCCGCGAAAATCTATTACAAGAACGAGGGCGTGTCGGCGCCCGGCAGCCACAAGCCCAACACCGCCGTCCCGCAGGCGTACTACAACAAGGTGTTCGGCACGAAGCGGCTCACCACCGAGACCGGCGCCGGG
>CAYSLU010000041.1:0-4245 GCA_964431965.1 uncultured Verrucomicrobiota bacterium | reverse complement strand
GTTCGGCCTCGAGTGCAAGGTCTACATGGTCCGGATCAGCTTCGACCAGAAGCCCCTGCGGAAGATGATGATGCAAACGTGGGGCGCCACCTGCGTCGCCAGCCCGAGCACCCAGACCAAGGCAGGCCGCGACATCCTCGCGGCGGACCCAAACACGCCCGGCAGCCTGGCCATCGCCATCAGCGAGGCCATCGAGGACGCGGTCACGTCGAAGGACACCAAGTACTCGCTGGGCAGCGTGCTGAACCACGTGCTGCTGCACCAGACGATCATCGGGCTGGAAGCGAAGAAGCAGTTCCAGAAGATCGGGCTCTACCCCGACGTGGTCATCGGCTGCGCGGGCGGCGGGTCCAACTTCGCGGGCATGAGCTTCCCCTTCCTGATGGACAAGATCGCCGGCACAAAGAACCCGCGCGTGGTCGCCGTCGAGCCCTCCGCCTGCCCCAAGATGACGCGCGGCACGTTCGCCTACGATTCGGGCGACGTGGCGATGATGACCCCGCTGCTGCCGATGCACAGCCTGGGCCACACGTTTGTGCCGCAGCCGATCCATGCCGGCGGGTTGCGCTACCACGGCATGGCGCCCCTGGTGAGCCACGCCATCCGCGAAGGGCTGGTCGAGGCGCAGGCCATCCCGCAGCTCGAGTGCTTCAAGGCGGCCATGATGTGGGCCAAGTGCGAGGGCTATATCCCGGCCCCCGAGACCTCGCACGCCATCGCCCAGGCCGTCCGCGAAGCGGAGCGCGCCCGACAGGAAGGCAAGGAGACCGTCATCGCGCTGAACTGGTCCGGCCACGGCATCATGGACCTGAGCGGCTACCAGGCCTATCTCGACGGAAAGCTCTCGGACTACGTGCTGCCGGACAGCGAGATCCGGAAGGCGCAGATCTGCCTGGAAGGCCTGCCTAAGCCGCCGCCGCTGAAGTAGACGCGATGAACCCACGATACCCGTTCGAGACCGCCGAGCCCAAGTGGCAGCAGTACTGGGCCGACCGCGGCGTGTTCGCGGTCGATACCGCCCGCCACGAGCGCAAGTACTACTGCCTCACGATGTTCCCCTACCCCTCGGGAACCATGCACGTGGGGCACGGGCGCAACTACATCATCGGCGACGCCGTAACCCGCTACAAGATGGTCCGCGGCTTCCGCGTGCTCTCGCCCATGGGCTGGGACGCGTTCGGGCTGCCGGCCGAGAACGCGGCCAAGGCCCGCGGCGCCCACCCGAAAGAGTGGACCTACGGCAACATCCGCCAGATGAAGCGGCAGCTCCAGTCGTGGGGCATCGCATACGACTGGAACCGCGAGCTGGCCACCTGCCATCCCGGCTACTACCGCTGGACCCAGTGGGTCTTCCTCAAGTTGCACGAGCGCGGGCTGGCCTACCAGAAGCAGGCGCCCGTCAACTGGTGCGAGTTCTGCACCACGCTCGCCAACGAGGAGGTCCTGGCCGACGGCACGTGCGAGCGGTGCGGCCGGCCGGTGACCAAGCGAGACCTGAAGCAGTGGTTCTTCCGGATCACCGAGTACGCGCCCAAGCTGCTGGACGACCTCGCCCTGCTCGACAAGTGGCCCGAAAAAGTGCGCACGATGCAGGCCAACTGGATCGGCCGGTCCGAGGGCGCGCGCATCGCGTTCACGGTGGCCGAGACCGGGGCCCCCTGCCCCGTCTTCACCACGCGCCCCGACACGATCTACGGCGTCACGTTCATGGCGATCGCGCCGGAGCACCCGCTCGTCGAGCCGATCCTGGCCGGCAGCCCGCGCGCCGCCGAAATCCGCGCGTTCGTGGAGCGCCAGAAGCTGGTCCCGGCGGCCGAGCGCACGGACGAGCACACCAAGAAGGAAGGCGTGTTCACGGGATTCCACGTCCGGAACCCGTACACCGGCGAGGACGTTCCGCTGTGGATCACCAACTACGTGCTCATGGAGTACGGGACTGGCGCTGTCATGGCCGTGCCCGCTCATGATCAGCGCGACTTCGAGTTCGCCCGCGCCTACGGGCTCGGCGTGAAGGTGGTCATCCAGCCGCCGGACCGCGCGCTCGATCCCGCCGCCATGGCGGAAGCGTTCGTGGACGACGGCATCATGGCGAACTCGGGGCCGTTCTCCGGGCGCCCCAACCGCGAGGCCATCGGCGACATGGTCCGCTTCGCCCGGGATCGCGGCTTCGGCGAGGCCACGACGCATTACCGGATCCGCGACTGGCTCATCAGCCGGCAGCGCTACTGGGGCGCCCCCATCCCCATCGTGCACTGCGACGACTGTGGAGCCGTCCCCGTTCCGGAGTCGCAGCTGCCCGTGCTGCTGCCCGACGACGTGGACTTCCGGGTCGAGCGCGGCAATCCGCTGGCCGCCCACGAGGCATTCGTCCGCACGACCTGCCCGAAGTGCGGGAAGGCCGCCCGCCGCGAGACGGACACGCTCGCGCAGTGGCTGTGCTCCTGCTGGTACTACTTGCGCTACGTCAACCCTCGCCTCGAGGACGCCCCGTTCCGCAAGGAGGATGTCGACTACTGGCTGCCCGTGGACCAGTACATCGGCGGCATCGAGCACGCGGTGCTGCACCTGCTCTACTCGCGCTTCATCCTGAAAGTGCTGACCGACGCCGGCTCCGTCTCATTCCCCGAGCCGTTCGCCGCGCTCTTCACGCAGGGCATGATCTGCAAGCGCAGCGAGAAGGACGGCCAGCTCTACAAGATGTCGAAGTCCAAGGGCAATGTGGTCTCGCCCGACGAGCTGATCCGCGAGTATGGCGCCGACACCGTGCGCCTTTACACGCTCTTCATCGGCCCGCCTGAGAAGGATGCCGAGTGGAATGATGCCGCCGTCGAAGGGTCCTACCGGTTCCTCCGCCGCATCTGGCGCCGCATCTACGAGACCCGCGAACTGCTTCTGGCCTCGCGCGGCCTGAAACCCGACCAGGCCAGGATGGCCACCCCGGAGCGGGATCTTTACCGAAAACTGCACGAGAGCATCGCCAAGATCACACATGACCTGGAAGGCGCGTTCCAGTTCAACACCGCGATCGCACAGATCATGGAGTTGATGAACGCCGTCGAGGCGCTCAAGGTGGATGCCGGCAGCAGCGAACAGTGCCGGGCCGTGTACCGGGAAACCATCGAGTCGCTGGTCATCCTCATCTCCCCCTTCGCCCCGCATATTGCGGAGGAGTTATGGGGCGAACTGGGCCATCCGCCCAGCGTGCTCAAGGCGGCCTGGCCGCAAGTGAACGAAAAAGCCCTGGCGCGGGATGAGGTTGAGATCGTCATCCAGCTCAACGGCAAGATCAAGGGGCGCGAAGTGATCCCCACCAACCTTGACCAGAAGGCCATCGAAACCCATGTTCTGGAACAGGAGTCGGTCAAGCAGCTTCTCACCGGCCTGACGATCCGCAAGGTCATCGTGATCCCGGGCAAGCTCGTCAACATCGTAGCCACCCCATGAAGCGGGCGGCGACAGGCTTGCTTGAACTCGGGCGCTCGATGTTCGCGTTGACACCGGGTGAGCGCAAGGCGCTCTGCCTGGTACTGGCACTCGCCCTGCTCGGCCTCGGCGTCAAGGCCTGGCATTCCCGCCCCTCCCCCCTGCACCCGGCAACCCAACTGAGCAAATGAACCTTTACCTCATGCGACATGCCCATGCCCTGGATATCGGCGAAGAAGGGATCCGGCGTGATTTCGACAGGCCGCTGTCAGGAAAAGGACAGGACATCACCCGCGAAGTGGCTTCAGCCCTGAAAACCATCGGTATCAAGCTGGATCTCATCGGCACCAGCCCCTTGCTGCGCGCCCGTCAGACGGCGGAGATTGTGGCCTCTGAACTGGGCGGAATCCCGGTGGATCGCTGCCCCATGATGGCGCCCAACGGATCCCTCAGCGAGTTGATCCAATGGCTGCGCCGATGCGGCTTCGAATCCGTCATGCTGGTGGGCCATATGCCCGATCTGGCTGAACTGGCCTCCACCCTGATCTGCGGGCAACCCGCGGCCGGAGTGATTTTCAAGAAAGCGGCCGTGTGCCGCATCACCTTCGACACCCAGCCTGCCGCCGGGAAAGGCGCCTTGGAATGGCTCCTGCCGCCGGCCATCATGACCAGGCTGGACTAACGGCCGACCTGAATCCGGAAATACCGCTGGACGTCGCCCGGGGGAATCGCGTTGGTGGCGGACAGGATCCCATCCACAACCGGGCGCAGGCTATTGGTCCACACTGAGAAGCCATCCATCAGATTGGTTGAGGTGTACAC
>CAYSLU010000040.1:14474-42710 GCA_964431965.1 uncultured Verrucomicrobiota bacterium | reverse complement strand
CTACCCAGATCACGCCCGAGCCAATCCGAAATCCCCCCACAAACCCGGAAGCGCCCGAAAAGAGGCAAAAGCATGACGGACGAGCCCGCTAATCAGCCCGGGCACCCGCAAATGGCGTCCGCAGGTTGGATTGAGCCGTCCCCCCGGAGTCCTCGTGTCCAAAATCGTACGGCCACTGCTCAATTTTGGCGCCAAAGCAGGGGCAAGCGCCTCTATCGAACCGGCCAACGGAAGCCTTCCCGCCTGGCGGGGATGCGGGCGACGCCCCGCGCCTTGCAGCAAGCGGCAGGATGCCATACTCTCGGCCCGTGAAAGCGTTGAGAGACGCGGCGGTCCGACTGCGGGGTATGAATCCGCAGCTGAAGCTGTTCCTCGTTGGCGTCGTGTTCGTCGGCATGGCCGGCGGAATCGTCGAGACCACGTTCAACAACTTCCTGAACGACACGTTCTCGATCGGCGCGGACACGCGCGGCTTTGTCGAATTCCCGCGCGAGCTTCCGGGTTTCCTTGTTGCCGTGTTCGCCGGCCTGCTCTTCTTCCTCCCGGAGACGCTCATCGCCTCCGCCTCCGCACTGGCTGTTGGCCTCGGGATGCTCGGCCTGGCCTTCTTTGGCGCGCACTGGCACCCGATGCTCGCCTCCCTGGTGCTCTGGAGTATCGGCGCGCATCTGCTCATGCCCATCCAGTCATCCGTCAGCATGGAGCTGGCGCACGCGCAGCAGAAGGGACGGCGCCTGGGCCAGGTCCAGGGCGCCGGCATCGCGGCGGCCTTCATCGGATGCGGCCTGGTCCTGATCGGAATGCGCTACCTGCGGCTGGGGTATGTCTGGACGTTTGCAGTCGGGGGCGCCGCGGCTCTCCTGGCGGCCGTTGCGTTCAGCCGGATGCGTCTGCCGGGCGCGCACCTGCAGCGGCCCCGGTTCGTGTGGGAGCGCCGATACTGGCTCTACTACACGCTGGCGTTCCTCTTCGGAGCCCGCAAGCAGATCTTCATCACGTTCGGCCCGTGGGTGCTGGTGAAGATCTTTCACCAGCCGGCCTACATCTTTGCCCAGCTCTGGATGGTGGCCGCGGTGATCGGCGTGCTGTTCCAGCCCGCGCTCGGCAAGGCCATCGACCGCTTCGGCGAACGGGCGGTCCTCATGACGGACTCCGTCTGCGTCTTTCTCGTCTGCATCGGCTATGGGTTCGCCTATCTCCTGTCGAGCCAGGCCCTCGCGCTCGGAGTCCTGCTCACGTGCTACGTCGCCGACCAGCTTCTGTTCGGGGTGGACATGGCGCGGTCAACCTATCTGTCGAAGATCGCCATCCGGCCCGACCACGTGTCGCCGACGCTCTCGCTCGGCATCTCCATCAATCACGCCGTGTCGATGTCCATCCCGAGCCTCGGCGGGCTGCTATGGATGAAGCACGGTCACAGCAGCGTCTTCGTCGCCGCCGCCGCCGTTGCCGTCCTGATGCTCGTCTTCACGTCCATGGTTCCGCGCACGGGGACCGCGAACGACTGACACGCATTTTCAGTGCGGCCGGTCGAGGTAGCGTGCGATTCCGCCCGCCGCCCGGGTGCCGTCGGCGATCGCACGCACGACCAGCGACGCGCCTTGCGCCATGTCGCCGGTCACGAACACGCCGGGAACGCTGGTCATGTTGTCGGCATCGCGCTTCACGTTGCCGCGCGGGTCTAACGCCAAGTCGAGATCCGCGATCATCGGCCCCCGGCGCGGCCCGGTGAAACCCATGGCGATCAGCACGAGGTCCGCGTCGACCTCGAACTCCGTGCCCGGCATCTCGCGCATCCGCATGGGTCGGCCGTGATCCAGCTCCCATTCCACGCCGATCGCCCGCAGCCGGCGCACGGCCCCGCCCTCGCCCGCGAACTCGCGCGTCAGCACGCTCCAGCGCCGCTCGCCGCCCTCGAGGTGGCTGCTCGATTCCCGCAGCTGGTACGGCCACGCGGGCCACGGAGTCCCCGGCGCGCGCTCCTCGGGCGGGCGCGGCAGGATCTCGATCTGCAGCACGTGCTTCGCGTTCTGCCGGAGCGCCGTGCCCAGGCAGTCCGAGCCCGTGTCCCCGCCCCCGATGATCACCACGGAGCGGCCGTCCGCCCGGATCTCCGTGCCGTCGATCGGCTCCCCGGCGTTGCGGCGGTTCTGCTGGATCAGGTATTCCATCGCGAAATGAATGCCCGTGAGCTCGCGCCCCGGCACCTTCAGGTCGCGCGGCTCACGCGCGCCGGCCGCCAGGCACACCGCTGCGTACCGGCTCGCGAGATAGCGGTACGACAGGTCGATGCCCACGTCGACGCCCAGCTCGAACGCTACGCCCTCGTCCTCCATCAGCCGGACCCGCCGGTCGATGATCCACTTCTCCAGCTTGAAGTCCGGAATCCCGTACCGGAGGATGCCCCCGGGCTTGCGGGCATGATCGTACACCGTCACCCGGAACCCCGACCGATTGAGCGCGTCGGCCGCCGCCAGGCCGGCCGGGCCGGAGCCGATGACCGCCACCCGCTCGTCGCGGCGGCGCTCGGGCGGCTCCGGCCGCAGCAGCCCCTTCTCGAAGGCGGTCTCGATCACGGCCAGCTCGATCTGCCGGATCGCCACCGGCTGCCGGTCGATGCCCAGCACGCACGATCCCTCGCAGAGCGCCGGACACACGCGGGCCGTAAACTCCGGGAACCGGTTGGTCGCGAGCAGAATGTCGAGCGCCTCGCGCCAGCGGCCCCGGTAGGCCAGGTCGTTGATCTCCGGCACGCAGTTGGAGAGCGGACACCCGCATCCGTGGCAGAACGGCGTGCCGCAGTCCATGCACCGCGCCGCCTGCTGGCGCAGCTCCTCCTCGGAGAGGCGAAGCTCGACGCCCTTGAAGTCGCCTACCCGCTCGTCGCGCGGCCGGTACCCCGGGTCCTGGCGCTCGTGTTCCTGGAATCCGCCCGGCTTACCCATGCAGCACCTCTTCGCGCTCCGTCTGCTCGTCTTCGCGGCTCATGCGACCCAGCGCGCGCCGGTATTCCATCGGGAACACCTTGACGAACCGCGGGAGGGACTCGTCCCACCGGTCCAGAATCTCGCGCGCCTTCGCGCTGGCCGTATGTTGCACGTGGCGCTCGAGCAGCCCCCGAAGCTCGCGCACGTCCGCGGGCTCGCCCAGCGGCTCCAGGTCGACCATCTCGAGGTTGCACCGGGAGTCGAACCCGCCGTCCTCATCATACACGTAGGCAATCCCGCCGCTCATGCCCGCCGCGAAGTTCACGCCCGTCCGGCCGATCACCACCACGCGGCCGCCCGTCATGTATTCGCAGCCGTGGTCCCCCAGCCCCTCCACCACCGCGATGGCCCCGCTGTTGCGGATGGCGAAGCGCTCGCCCGCGCCGCCGCGGATGAACGCCTCGCCGGAGGTTGCGCCGTAGAGCAGCACGTTGCCCGCGATGACGTTGGCGGAAGGATCGAAGACAGCGCCCGGCGCCGGACGCACGACGATGCGGCCGCCCGACAGCCCCTTGCCGAGGTAGTCGTTCGCCTCGCCCTCCAGCACCAGCGTCAGCCCGCGCGCGGCCCAGGCGCCGAAGCTCTGCCCCGCCACACCGCGGAAAACGAGCGTAATCCGATCGGCGGGCAGCCCCCCGTCCCCGTACCGCCGCGCGATCTCGCCCGAAATCATGGCGCCCACCGTGCGGTTCACGTTCCGGATCGCATACCGGCGCAGGACCGGCTCGCCTCCGCTCAGCGCGTCCTCCACGTCCGGCAGGATCTGCGGGTCCAGCGCGTCAGGCAGGTCGCGGGCAACAGGCCCGGACGACCGCACGGCGCGGCCCTCCGCCACCGGCGGGCGCGCCAGGATTCCCGACAGATCAACCCCAGCCGCCTTCCAGAAATGCACCGCGCGGCTCGTGTCGAGACAATCGGAACGTCCGACCATGTCGTCCATGCGGCGGAAGCCCAGCTCCGCCATGATGCCGCGAACCTCCTCGGCCACGAGGGTCAGGAAATTCACGACGTGCTCCGGCCGCCCCGTGAAGTGCTTGCGGAGCTCGGGGTCCTGGGTGGCGACGCCTACCGGGCACAGGTTGGTGTGGCACTGGCGCATCATCACGCATCCGCAGACCACCAGCACCCCCGTCGCAAACCCGAACTCCTCGGCGCCCAGCAGCGCGGCGATCGCGACGTCGCGCCCGGTCTTCATCTGTCCGTCCGCCTGCAGGATCACCCCGCCGCGCAGACCGTTCAGCACAAGCGTCTGCTGCGCCTCCGCGAGCCCCAGCTCCCACGGAGCGCCGGCGTGGCGAATCGACGAGAGCGGCGACGCGCCCGTGCCGCCGTCAAACCCGCTGATCAGCACCACGTCCGCCTCGGCCTTGGCGACCCCCGCCGCGACCGTTCCGACGCCGAACTCGGACACGAGCTTGACGGACACCCGGGCCCGCGGGTTGAGATTCCGCAGGTCGTAGATGAGCTGCTTGATGTCCTCGATCGAGTAGATGTCATGGTGCGGCGGCGGCGAAATCAGCGTGACGCCGGGGGTGGCATGGCGCACCCGGGCGATCTCGGCGTTCACCTTGTGCCCCGGGAGCTGCCCGCCCTCGCCCGGCTTGGCGCCCTGCGCGATCTTGATCTGCAGGTCGCGGCAGTTCACGCCGTACTCGGCCGTGACGCCAAAGCGGCCGCTCGCCACCTGCTTGATCGCGCTGCAGCGGCTGTCGCCGTTGGGCTCGGGCCGGTACCGCTCCGGGTCCTCGCCTCCCTCGCCGCTGTTGCTCATCCCGCCGAGCCGGTTCATCGCAATCGCGATCGTCTCATGCGCCTCGCGGCTGATCGACCCGAACGACATCGCGCCCGTGACGAACCGCTTCACGATCGCCGACGCGGGCTCGACCTCAGCCAGCGGCACCGGCGTGCCGGGCCGGAACCCGAGCAACCCGCGCAGGGTGGTCTGACGCTCCGCCTGGTCGTTGATCAGCGCCGCGTACGACCGGTAGAGCGCCGCATCGTTCGTCCGGGCGGCCTGCTGCAGGCGGGCGATCGCATCGGGCGTCCACAGGTGACGCTCGCCGTCCGTGCGATACCGGTACTGGCCGCCCGACGGCAGGATCCGCGGCCGGCGCGCCAGGGCGGCCGTCCCGGCCGCGTGCCGCGCGTTCGCCTCGGCGGCGATGCCGTCCAAGCCGATGCCGCCCACTCGGGACGCCGTGCCGGTGAAGAACCGGTCGATCACCGACCCCGCCAGCCCGATCGCCTCGAAGACCTGCGCGCCCCGGTAGCTCCGGAGCGTCGAAATGCCCATCTTCGACATCGTCTTGAGCAGCCCCTTGCAGAGGGCGTCGATGGTGTTCTCCACCGCCTTCGCGGTCCCGATCTCGACGCTGAGCTGACCGTCGATCGCCATCTGCGCCACCGACTCGAACGCGAGGTAGGGATTGAGCGCCGTGGCCCCGTACCCGAGCAGCAGGGCCACGTGCATGACCTCGCGGGCTTCGCCCGTCTCCACGATGATCCCCGAGCCCGTGCGCAGGCCGCGCCGGACCAGGTGATGGTTCACGGCCGCCGTCGCGAGCAGCGACGGGATCGGCACTTCCCCGTCGGGCAGATCGCGGTCGCTCAGCACGATCAGGCGCCGCCCGTCGGCGACGAGCGCCTCGGCCCGGGCGGCGACCTGCTCGAGCGCACCCTCCATCTCCACGCCCCCGCCGCCGGCCGGAAAGCCGATCGGCACCGTGCCCGCGCGGAAGTCGCCCATGGTCAGCCCGCGGATGCGGTCGAGATCCTCGTTCGAGAGAATCGGGTGCCGGAGCTTGATGAGCCGGGCGTGCTGCGGAGTCTCGGTCAGGATGTTGCCCGGGTTGCCGATGAAGGTCATGAGCGACATGACCAGCTCCTCCCGGATGGGATCGATCGGCGGATTCGTCACCTGCGCAAAGAGCTGCTTGAAATAGGCGAAGAGCAGCTGGGGCTTCTCCGAGAATATGGCGAGCGGCGTGTCCGTGCCCATGGATCCGACCGGCTCGTGGCCCTTCGACGCCATGGGCTCGAGGACCACCCCCAGGTCCTCGCGCGTGTAGCCGAACCGGTGCTGCCGCCGCACGAGCCGCTCCGGGTCGGGCGTCAAGGGCGCCACGGCGCCGAAGAACCCGTGGACGGTGATCCGGTTCTCGTCGACCCACCGGCGGTACGGCTGACGGCGGGACACGGCGGCCGTCAGCTCGGGATGCTTCAGCACGCGCCGCCGCCGCAGGTCGACCAGGATCATCTGCCCGGGCCGCAGCGCCCCCTTCTCCGCGACATCCGCGTCCGGGATGTCCAGCACGCCCGTCTCCGAGGCGAGCACCATGAATCCCTGCCGGGTGATGGTGTACCGGGCCGGTCGCAGGCCGTTGCGGTCCAGGTGAGCCCCCACCTGCGACCCGTCGGAGAAGGCGACCGTCGCCGGCCCGTCCCACGGCTCCATCAGGCCCGCGTGGTACTCGAAGAAGCCGCGCTCGTCCGGTCCGATCGGGTACTTCGCGCCCCACGCCTGCGGAATCAGCATCATCATCGCGTGCGCGAGCGAGCGGCCGCCCGTCACCAGCAGCTCCAGCGCGTTGTCCAGGCATGCCGAGTCGCTGCCGCTTTCGTCGATGATCGGCAGCAGCTTGCGGACGTCGGCGCCAAAGCGCTCCGACGCCAGCGACCGCTCCCGCGAGCGCATCTGGTTCAGGTTGCCGCGAAGCGTGTTGATCTCGCCGTTGTGCGCGAGGTAGCGGAACGGCTGCGCGAGCTTCCACGACGGGAACGTGTTGGTGCTGTAGCGCTGGTGCAGCACCGCGATCGCGGACTGCAGGGCCGGGTCCCGCAGGTCGTCGTAGAACCCGGACAGCTGGTCCGCGGTCAGCAGCCCCTTGAAGACGATCGTGCGGGCGGAGAGGCTCGGGATGCAGAATCGGTCGCCGATCCCTTCCCGCCCGGCCACGCGGACCTCGATCTGCCGGCGGAGCACGTAGAGCCGCCGCTCAAGCGCCTCGCCGTCAAGGCCGCTCGCGCTCACGAAGCACTGCCGGATCAGCGGCGCCTGCGCGCGCGCCAGGCCGCCCAGAACGGCCCGCCGCACCGGAACCTCGCGCCACCCGAGGAACTCCAGCCCCTCCGCGGCGGCCGCCTGCTCCACGGCCCCGACGCAGAAGCCGAGCCCCGGCTCGTCCCGCGGAAGAAAGACCATCCCGACCCCATACCGCCCGTCGGCCGGCAAGGCCACCCTCGAGTCCAGGCACGCCGCCCGAAGCACCGCGTCCGGCACCTGGATCAGTATCCCGGCCCCGTCGCTCGTGGACCGGTCCCCGCCCATGGCACCGCGGTGCGCCAGGTTGCGCAGGACCTCGATCGCGCGCCCGACGATCGCGTGCGTGCGCTCCCCGCCGACGTTGGCGACAAACCCGACGCCGCAGCTGTCCTGCTCGCGCCGCGGATCGAACAGCCCGCACGCAGCGGGCATCTCATGCTCGGACATAGCGTGCTCCCATCCCATCGAGGGTGAGATTATCCCGCGCCTCCCCCCGGGCGGCAAGCCCGCACTCCGGACCCGGTCGGCAGGCGCGCTCGGCTTGGCCCGGCCAACCCGGAAAAAGCAAACGGGCCGAGGCGAACCCTCGGCCCGTTTGACCGTATCGCGCACCCCGCCGTCGGGGAGGTGCTATTTCTTCGTCAGCTTCTTCGCCAGGTCCGAGGCCGAGGCCGCGTCCGGGGCGTACCCGTCGGCGCCGATCTCGTCGCTGAACGCCTGGGTCACCGGCGCGCCGCCGATCATGACCTTCAGCTTGCCGTTCATGTCGGAGCCCTTCACCGCCAGCACGATGTCCTTCATGTTCGTCATCGTCGTCGTCAGCAGCGCGGAGGCGCCGATCAGCTGGGCCTTGTTCTGGCGGGCCAGCTCAAGGAACTTCTGCGGCTCGACGTTGATGCCGGCGTCGATCACCCGGAAGCCGCCGCCCTCGAGCATCATGCCGACGAGGTTCTTGCCGATGTCGTGCAGGTCGCCCTTCACCGTGCCGATGACGACGGTGCCGACGGGCTCCACCTTCGCCGCCGCCAGCAGGGGCTTCAGAATCTCCATGCCGGCCTTCATCGCGCGGGCCGCGATCAGGACTTCCGGAACATAGACTTCGTTCTTCTTGAACCGCTCGCCGATCGTGCTCATCCCGGCCAGCAGACCCTTGTTCAGGATGTCGCCCGGGTGGATCTTCTCGTCAACGGCCTTCTGAACCAGCGCCTTGACGTCGTTGGCCTTGCCCTTGATCAGGTTCTCGCAGATCTGCTCCAGAATGCCGCTCATCCTCATCCTCCTTGGTCAGGCGCTTTTGTCGCCCGATTAATGACGCAGACGGTAGCACCGGCCAATGGACTGAAATAGTCGGATCAAGCCCCATTTTGGCACGATCTTGCTGCCAGTTTGACATTTGTTGCACAAGATCCGTATATTCGGGCCGGTTTTCGGGCGGCGGGCGGACCGGCGGAGGACGAATCAGTGGCTGTACTCTCCAAGCGCATGATCACGGATATCGGCCGGGAGTACCACCGGCTGTACGGCGTGCGCCCCGCCCACGTCGATCTCTCCGGCCGCGTGGCGAACCGGACGGACCGGCTCTCCCAGTTCGCGCGCGTGCGCCGGTCGCGGCGGTACGCGCTTCACGAGAGCGTGAACTGGGGCGAGCCGTATGTCTTCTCGATCGCGGACTCGATCGCCTGCGCCATCGTCGCGCTCGAGGACCGGCGCATCGTGCACGGCGGGCTGGCCGGAGGCGAAGTCCTCACCGCCCGCACGCCGGAGACGGTCAGCAAGAACGTCCGGTCCCTCGTCGCGCTGGGCATGCCAGCGCCTGAGGCCGAAGCCTATGTCGGCCGGCTTCCCGTCTGGACCCCCGACCGCATCAACGAGGCCGCGCAGTTCCTGAAGCGCACCTTCTACCAGTACAGTGGATGGAAGCCGCTGCTGATGGACGAGAACCAGCTGAAGGTCCAGCAGCAGCAGCAGATCGCCCAGGCGATCGAAGACCAGAAGCGGCGCGGGGTGACCACCGCCTACCCCTTCGAAAAGGAGCGCGTCCTGCTGTCGCTGATCAAGTCGGGCGACCGCAACGGGGCCCGGCAGGTGCTGAACGAGACGCTGGCGGCCATGTACCTGAGCTCCCCCGAGCTCGTGGTGCTGCGCGCCCGCGCGGTCGAGATGATCGGCTACCTCACGCGCGCCGCGGTCGAGGACAGCCCCATGCTCGGCCACATCATCGAGCAGGAGTACCAGTGGATCCGCCGGCTCATCGAGGCGCCCGACTTCGAGGAGCTCTCGCGCGTGCTCACGCAGGCGCTCGACGACTTCATCGAGGCAATCTACCTCCAGGGGTTCAACCGGTCCAACGACAAGGTCAGCCGGGCGCTCGACTTCGTTTCCCGGCAGTATATGAAGCCGATCTCGCTGCGCGACGTGGCCCGCGAGGTCGGGCTCAGCCCGTTCCGCCTGGCGCACCTGGTCAAGCGGCACACCGGCCGCAGCATGCTCCAGGTCATCCACCAGGTCCGCGTGCAGAACGCCCAGCGGCTCCTGGAGGCGACCGACAAGAGCTGCACCGAGATCGCCTACGAGGTCGGGTACGGCGACCAAAGCTACTTCACGCGGCACTTCCGCCGGGTCGCCGGCATCACCCCCGCCCGCTATCGCAGGACCCGCCGCAGCCCCAGTCCGGACGCCGAGTGACCGGCGGGGCGCCTCCGGACCGCCCCCCCGGCCACTCGATCGCGCGCGCCCGGACCGGCCGGTCACACGATCGCGCCGTTCGTCCGGATCACGCGGCTGTACCAGTGCGCGGAGTCCTTGAGGATGCGCCGCTGAGTCGGGTAGTCCACGTAGATCATCCCGAACCGCTGCTTGTACCCCTCCGCCCACTCGAAGTTGTCCATGATCGACCAGTGGAAATAGCCGCGGACATCCACGCCGTCCCGGACCGCGCGCCCCAGCGCGCGCAGGTACCGCTGGGTGTAGTCGATCCGCTGCGGATCGTGAACCTTCCCGTCCAGCGCAATCCAGTCGGTGTTCGCCATGCCGTTCTCGGTGACGTAGATCGGCAGCTTGTAGCGCTCGTAGTAGAAGCGCGGCGCCCAGTACAGCGCCTCGGGCGTGACCTCCCAGTGGAACGCCGTAAGCGGGTGCCCCGCCTTGAGCGGCACGTCCTCCGGCCGCCCGTCCGGCCCGCGGCGGACGCACCCGCCCCGATACACGTTGACCCCGAAGAAGTCCAGCTTCTGCCGGATGGTCTTCATGTCGCCCGGCTCGACCTTCGGCACGCTGGCTCCGAACAGCTTCCACCCGTCCTCGGGGTAGCGCCCGAGGAAGATCGGATCCATCCACCAGGCGTTGTTCCACACCGACTTCGCCCGCACGCTGAACATCTGCTGCCGCGCCGCCGCCACGTCGGCCGGCCGCTCGGTCTCCGGGTAAGCCGCGGCCCCCACCGGCGCATAGCCGATCCGGCATGGCACGCGCGACGCGGCCCGGATGGCCTGCACCGCCCGGCCGTGCGCCAGCATCGCGTGGTGCGCCGCCTGCAGCCACTCCGCCTCCGGCAGCTTGAGGCCGGGGGCGTGGCCGCCCGACTCGTGTCCCAGCCCGATGAAGCACTGCGGCTCGTTCTGCGTCATCCAGTGCTGCACGCGGTCGGACAGCCGGCTGACAACCACGGCGGCGTACTCCGCGAACCAGTCGGCGCTGTCGCGGTTGAGCCATCCGCCGCGCTGGTAGAGCGCGTACGGGTAATCCCAGTGGAACAGCGTGACGAACGGCTGGATGCCGGCCGCAATGAGCGCATCGATGAGGCGGTCATAGAAGGCCATGCCCTTCTCGTTCACCCGGCCCACGCCGTCCGGCATCACCCGGGGCCACGAGATGGACAGCCGGTACGCCTTGAGCCCGATGCGCTTCATCAGCGCGACGTCCGAGCGGTAGCGGTGGTAGTGATCGCAGGCCACGTCGCCCGTATGCCCGTTCCAGATCGCGCCCGGTTTCCGGCAGAGCGTGTCCCACACCGACAGGCCCTTCCCGTCCTCGTACGCCGCGCCTTCGACCTGGTATGACGCGGCCGCCGCACCCCACACGAATCCCTTCGGGAACTTCATCGGTTCGTCCTCCTCTCGTTTCACTTCATTTCAGCATGCACCCGCCGCAGCAGCTCGAGGCTCTGCGCTTCGATCAGCTCGGCCGCGCCGTCGTCCACCTCGCGGGTATCGACCTCGTATCCGCCCTGCGCGATGGCCTCGCGCGTGGGCACGTAGCCGATGGCGCCGTTCGCCAGGCCGACCACGTACGTGCGCGCAAATGGGCTCCTTCGCTTGATCGCCGACCCCACCTCGGAGAACAGCTCGCACGGGACGCTCACCCAGGCGCTGTCGGATATGGCCACGCAGGTCTGGCTCACGCCGATCGGCGCTTCCTGCGCGGCGCGCAGGCGCCGGTACAGCAGCGCCTTGTAGTCGTCGCCCACCCCATCGACCTTGGGCTCGATCCGCCCGCCCGTCACCTTCAGGATCCGCTCCGCCCATTCCAGCTCCGCGTCCGTGATCCGGCGGGCGGGAATGCTGTACTCCACCGACGCACCGCGCACATCGGCGGCGCCCGGCGCCGTCATCGCCTCGATGGCCTCCGACACGGCGTCAGCCAGCGCGCCGCCGGCCCGCTCCCGGCCGCTCCAGTCGCGATCCTTGAGCCCGTCGATGTCGATCGTCCCCTGGGCCCCGTTGACGAAGATCGCAATCCCCCCGTAGCGCTTCTCCACCTGCTGCTCCGAGAACCCCGGATAGTCGGCACTGATCAGGAGGTTGTCGCCGGACAGGACGTTCGGGTGACCGGCGTGGTTGAACAGAACGGCTATGGCCGCGCCTCGCCCGCCGGCCGGGCGCACGATCAGCACGCCAACCTCGGGATCGATCACCCCAAGCGGCCCCTTCAGCTTCTCCGGCGGATACGGTTCCCAGTTCATCACCACATGCCCGTCGTCGGCGAGCAGGCGTCGATAGTTGCTGATCGTGGTTTCCCGCCCGGACGCGACGCACGCCTCAGCCGGCGCAAGGGAATCCACGGCCTCGCGGATGACCGCCGTCAGCTGCTCGCGCAGTCCCGCGACATATCCCTCCTCCTTCGGGTTGAAGTACCCGAACGTCGCCGGGGCGGAGTGCGTGTGCGTCGTGGCGATGATGATGTGGTCCGCCGGCACGCCGGTCGCCCGGGCCGCCGCCTCGCGCGCCAGCCGCGAATCCGGCGTGCCCAGGGTGCAAATGTCCACCGACACAATCACGAAGCAGTTGGCCAGAGTCCCGTCGCGCGACAGGGCCAGCGCCTTCGCGTAGATCGGGTCGTGACACCCCGTCGACCGGCTCGCCCGTATCATGCCGTCCAGCCACACCGGTCCGGCCGGCGTGATGTCGATTTTCGATGCTCCAGCGTGCATGCGTGTCCTTCCTTCCGGACGCTCCGTTCTCAAAATGTGATCACTCGCCCTGTATCGGCCGATTCGCGCGCCAGCAGGCAGGCGCGCGTCACTGCAATCGCTTCGCCCGCCGTCAGCCGGCCCGTTCCTCTTCCCCGGGCCTGCTGCAGAAAGTCCCCGAAGATCGCGGCGGGTGGCCCCGGCGGCAGCTCGCGCACGCCATCCGGGCCGATCAGCAGCGCCTTCCCGTCGCGGACCTCCAGCACACCCTCCGTGCCCGCGACCCGGATCCGATCGTCGCCATGCGTCGGCGCGGACGCGGGCCTCAGATAGTCGATGCTGACCGTGGCGATGATCTCGTCGGCCATCGCGAACTGGCAGAACGCGCTCACTTCCAGGTCGCCGTTCCCCCGGTTTCCGCGCTCCGAATGGACCGCGTATACCGATCGAAAGGCAGCGCCTCCGAACCACAGCAGCAGGTCCACGCCGTGGCTGCCCACCCACGGGATCGTGCCGCCGTACGAGCCGCGTCTCCCGTAGAACGGAGGCCGCGTCCCGAGCTTGTAGGACTTCTGCGCCGCCATCAGGCGCACGGCGCCCACGGCCCCTGCGCGCACGGCCTGCCACCCCGCGTAGAAGGCGGGATCGTACCGCAGCGCCAGCATGCATCCCAGCGCCCCGCGAGAGGCGGCGGCCGACGCCTCGATGCGGGCCAGGTCGTCCAGCGTGGTCGCCAGCGGCTTCTCCGCGAACACGTGCATCCCGCGGTCCAGCGACTCGGCGGCCACTCGCGCAATGTCGCCGAAGTGCGGCGCCACCGCCACGACGTCCGGGCGCACCTCATCGAGCATCTCCCGGTAGTCCGGAAAGACGGGCGGCGGTGGGAGCCCGGCCGCGCCGAAGGCGGGCATGAAGGCCGCGATATCCTCCCCCTCCGAGCCGGGCGCAACGCCGACAAGGCGCGCATCGGCGTCCCCGCGCACTCCGGAGAGGACGTATCCCAGATGACCCGACACGCCAACGATCGCCACTCTCATGCCGCCTCCCGCGTCACACACGCAGCCGCGCCCATCGACCCAGGGCAAACCACCCCGCGGTCAGCAGGCCGTTGACCGTCATCGCCACCGCGATGGCCCACCAGATCCCGTCCGTGCTGTGCAAGCATGGTGCCTCGGGGCGGCCGGGCCGCATCGTTGAACGCCGGCGCTAGACCCGCGCATACAGCCACGCCAGCGGGATGCGCCGCACCCGCATGTCCTGGAGTACGGCGGCCCCGTGTCCGCCGCAGCAGTAGGCGAGCAGAACCGCATCCTCCGCGAAGTGGATCGCGGTGTAGCAGAAGCCCCGCGCGGGATCGTCCTCCAGCAGGCGCCGCTGGCGCCACGTTCGCCCGTCGTCCCGGCTCACCGCCGCCACCAGCGGCGTCCGCCCCCAGCTTTCCTTGGCGCCCCACGCGCCCGCTCGCCATGCCCGGCTCGTGCGCCAGCGCGGATCGTGGTCGTTCCACACGGCCAGCAGGTCGCCCGTCGAGGGCATCCGCTTGATCGACAGCGGCGCACACGGAGCGAGGAACCGCGACGCCCGCGGGGCCGTCCACGTCTCCCCGCGGTCCGCCGAAGTCATCTCCCACTGCCGGCCGAGGTCCGTCCGGCACCACGCATACAGGGATCCGTCGGCCCGCTCGACGACGCCGGGCTCCTGCAGGCCGGACCCGCTCCGCACCGGCAGCGCCCACCAGTCCTTCGACTCCGCCCACGTCGCGCCTCCGTCGTCCGAACGGAAGAAGATCGCGATCGCCCGGGAGTCGGCCATCGCGCCCCACCCCCCCGCGGTCGAGCGGGTGCGGTGCCACCCGGCGGGCACGACGAGGCGCCCGCCGCGCAGCTGGATCACGCGATCGTTGTTCACCACGAAGTAGCCCGGCGCCGGAATGCACAGAATCGCCCGGCCCCACGTCGCTCCCTCATCGCGCGACGTCCGCATGTACGGGCGACAATCCGCGTGCCCGTTCTTCCGCAGGTAGAACAAGGCCAGGCGGCCGTCCGAAAGGCGCAGCAGCGACGCGCTCATGACGTTGCACCGCCCCTCGTTCTCCACGAGTACGCGATCGCGCCGCGACCAGGTCCGGCCGCCGTCCTCGGAGTAGCGCGCGGCGATGACGGCCGTGGCCTCGTCCGCCCACGAGCGGCCCACATACCGCGTGTAGGCCAGCATGATCCGCCCGTCGGACAGCGCGGCGAACCCGCCCTCCGAGTTCCGCGGGTTCCCTCGCGCGTGCGGCAGCTCGAGCACTACTTCGGTCTTCATGTGTTCTCCCCAAATCGCCACGCCGGCCGGGCCGGCCCGCCGCCCGCGATCTCCTCCATCCAGAATCCCGACGCCGCGGCCGGCGGCGCGCCCGTCACCACGTCCCACAAGTCGCACACGCGGAAGCCGAGCAGGCAGCGCCACCGCCCGTCCCCCAGCCGGAACACGCCGCCGACCGGGTGGTCAACGTACCAGAAGTTGATGTGCCGGGCCGGATCCTGGCGCACCGGCCCCAACCGGGCGCGGGCATCGAAGGCGCGGCACGGAATGCGGACATGACGCCGGTCGTCGGTGAGCAGCCACAGATCCACTTCCTCCCGCATCCACGCGCTGTGCCCCATGCGCCCTTCGTTGTCGGCGTAGTCTCGGCGAAACGGGTTCCCGGCCAGCATCGGCCGGCCATCGACCGTCGTCAGTATCGAAACAGGCGACGGGCACCGCATGTCGGGATCATCGACCGACAGAGCCCAGGACCGCCCCTCGTCGGCCGACCGGTACACCTGGAAGTGCCCCTTCGTCTGCGGGAGTCCGGTTCGAACGCACAGCAGAAGCGAGCCGTCCAGATCGCGGACCATGCTCGGCTCATACGGGTTCTCGGGCGGGGTGACCGGCACGAATTCAGACGGCCACCATCGGCCGCCGCTCCGCCGCCATCGCGACACGCCCGCCACGCGCTTCTCGCCCGGGCGCATCGCGACGTGCGAGAAGATCAGATCCTCGCCGGATGGAATCGCATTGCCAAGGGCCTGCCGGTGCACCGTCCATCCCGCGAACAGATCGCCACCCTCGAGCGGATCGCGAGCCGTCACGTCGATCCGGGCTCCGTCATAGCCGAACTGGACCAGCTCGAACCGCTGGATCACATCCCCCGCGCCCTCGGGCCGTCGGATCGAATGGTCGGCCGGATACCCCAGCACGATGCCCAGCGCAAAACCGGTTCCGGCATGCGGATGAGGGCGCCCGTCCGGGAGGAGCGCCCCCCGCGGCACGAACCCGCCAGCGGCCGGGTACTTGACCATGACCAGTGCGGCTCCCGTGCTCGGGTGCCGTCCGGGCTCGTTCCGGAGAAACGGCACGGCGTCCGCCGATCCGATCCGATCGAGGGCATCGACGATGAACAGGTCCGCGCCATCCTCGAGATCGACGACCGGCATCGCGCACGGCCGGCGGTTGAGCTCGACCGCAATCTCCGTTGGAGACACCTGGAACACCATGCCCAGGCCGTAGATCGCCTGAGCCCCCGGCTCCGCTCGCTCCGCCAGCCGACGCCGGGGCCCGCTGAACGTCATCCGCAGCCCCCCGCCCGGCCCATCCGACCCTGCGATCCGCTGTCCTTCGCTCATGATGCACGTGCTCCTTCCGCTCACGGCGCCGGCTTCGGATCCAGCCGCAGGAATCCGTCGCGCACCTCGATGGATTCGAGCCGCCCGATCGTCGCCGTCACGTCCGGATCCGTCTGCGCCTTCTCCGCCAGGTTCTTCGCCCGGATCGCCTTCATCACCGACTCCGGCACCGCTCGCCCCTTGACCTCAGCCGCATCCACAAACAGCAGCAGTCGCCCCGCCGCGAGGCCGGCGCGTAGCGTGACGCTCCCGTTCAGGTACCGCCCGGACAACAGGCGTCCCGCCCCGCCGAGCGCCAGGCTGGCCTGCCCGCCGATGCGATCGCCCTCGATCGACACGTGGACCTTCCCGGCCAGGTTGGTCCAGTCCGGATGCCGCTGGATCAGCACGTTCACGTCGCGCGACGAGAGAACCAGCGGCGCGGCCGCCCGGTTCTCCTTCAGAGCGGCCGAAAAGTCCGACACCCGACGCAGCACAAGGGCCGCCTCATCGTCGTCTATGGTCAGCACCGGCAGCGCGCGGGGCGCCGGATCCGTGTACTCCGCCACCAGCCGCTCGGCGACGCCCCGAACCGCCCGATAGGCCATGAACCCGCCGATCGCCAGGACCAGCAACACAACGGCACAGCCAATCCCGATGGGCTTTGCGCATCCGCCCCGCTTCGGCGGAGCCACCGGAGCATTCGTCATCGCCCGATCCTCCCCACGCGTGATCCGTCCGCCCTCACAGGGCCCGGAGCTTCCGTTCCATACCGCCGGACAGGTTGTATTCCGGCCCCGGACAAGTCAAGCGAGCCCGCCTGTCTCCCTCCCCGTTCCCCGGTTCCACATCGGCCATGGAACGCAGCCGGACCGGCCGGGACAGAGCCCGGCCCTTCAAGATGCGGAGAACAGCCCGTTCCGGACATGGAGGGACGACCTCCGTGTCGTCCGTTGACCGAGATCAGGCCAAGACGGAGGACCCTGCCCCCATTGCGGGCAACCGCTCCTTTTTCGTTGCCGGAACGATTCGCGCCGTGATATCGACACAGCCCATTGGTTACGTGGAGAGCCCATCAACACCCGAGGCTGCAGCCATGACCGAGCACATCATCCCCAAACTGGCCCTGTTCGCACTCGCCGCCACCGCGCTCGGAGCGCAGCCCGCCGCTGCGGCGGCCACCAGCGCCCCGGCCACAAACGAGATCGTCGTCACCGCCACCCGCGCGCCCACCGCGCGAGCCGACGTCCCCGCCAGCGTGACGATCATCCCGTCCGACGCGATCCGGAACTCGCCCGCGCGCAACGCCGACGACCTGCTCCGCTCGGTCTCCGGCGTGAGCATTCTGCGCAGCTACGGCATGGGCCACGGGATCCCCTCGGAAATCAATGTACGCGGCGTGCCCGGAACCCACCGCACGCTCCTGCTCGCAGACGGCATCCCGCTCAACGAGGCGTCCTCCGGCTTCCTCTCCATCAATGAAGTGCCGGCTTCCGTGATCCGGCAAGTCGAGGTCGTGCGCGGCCCATTCTCCGCTCTCTACGGCACCGATGCCTTCGCGGGCGTCATCAACCTCCTGACCTTCGACCCGGCTGACGGCCCGCTGCTCGAGACCTCCGCCGGCGCCGGAAACGGCGGCTACCGCACCGGGTCCGCCCGCACGCTCGGCGGGACCGCGGACCACGGCTACGGGGCGGCGGTCGATGCCCGCACGATCGACAACTACCTCGGACGGCGCTTCGTCATCGAATCCGTCGCCTCCCCGGCCGGCGTGCCCACACAGGTTCGCCACGAAGCCGAGAACTACAACTACCGGGACGTGCGCGCGCTCGGCAAGGTGACGCAGCGCGTCGGCGCCGGCTCCCAGCTCATGATTCAGGGCCGGTACTTCGAGAGCGAGTTCGGCTACGGCCAGACGGATCGACGGCCGCTCTATCCGACGCTGGTGGACAATGACTCGGACAACCGCACCGCGCTCGTGGGCGCCAGCTTGGACTCCGCGCCGGCGGCCGACCTGCACACCCGCTTCGGCGGGTTCTACCGCGAGCAGCGCCGCGAGCAGTTCGGCCTGAACGTGGCCGGCATGTACCAGGGATATCCCCTCTTTGCCCCCACCCGCTCGCAGAACGACGGCAACGACTGGCAGGTCGAAGGGCTCGCCGACTACCGGCTGAACGCCAGCCATACGCTCTCCGGCGGCGCGGAATTCCACCGCGTAACCTGCGACTTCTCCGAGCTGTGGGACGTGCGCACCGGCGCGGCGCTGCCCGGCTCCCAGGGACGCGATGCGGCGATGGACAACGGCGGCGCGTACGTTCAGGAGCAGGCCGACTTCACCCCGGCATTCCGGCTGACCTCCGGCGTCCGCCTGGACGCCAACTCGGAGTTCGAGGATGCGGTTTCGCCCCGCATCGGGGCGCGCCTGCTGGCCACGGACCGCACGACGATCCGCGCCTCCGCCGGCCGGGCCTACCGCGCGCCGTCCCTCCTTGAACTCGAACAGCCCCCGATCAGCTTCGGCAGCGCGGTGTTCGTCTCCAATCCCAACCTCGATCCCGAGTACATTCTCGCCGCCGATGCGGACGTGGAGCAGCGCATCACCGACGCTCTGACCGCCCACGTGGGCGGCTTCTACAACGACATGACCGACCTCATCGCCCAGCGCGTGCAGGGCGACCACGTGACCTTCATCAACATCGACGACGCGCGGTCCGCCGGCGCGGAAGCCGGCGCCGACTGGAGCGCGATGGACGGCCTCTCGCTCTTCGCGGCCTACACGTGGCAGCAGACGGAGGACGAAGCCAGCGGGAGCGATCTCCCGTATGCCGCGGAGAGCGCCGGATCCGCCGGCGCCCGCGTTTCCCGCCGCGCGGGGCCGTGGTTGGGTGAGCTTTCGGCCAGCGAAGCATACGTCGGCACGCGCGGCTACTTCGACTACCAGACCGGACTGTGGCAGGACCTGGACGCCTACTGGCGCACGGACGGCTCGATCCGTGCGACCTACCGCGACACGGTCTGGCTCGCCTTTGGCGTCCAGAACGCGGGCAACACACGCTACCAGGAAGCCTCCACCCTCAACCCCGCCCCCGCCCGCCTCTGGAGCCTGGAAGCCGGCATCCGCTGGTGGTAGGGGCGCAGAGCGGTCGGCAGAGGCCCGCCCCTCCACGCGACGATCATCGCGGAGAGTCACGACGCCGGGCAAACGGTCGGCCCCCTTGAGGCGATGCTCCCGTCTTAGTCGAACTGAAATCGAAAACGTGGAGGATCTTCGTGAAAGAGAGCCGTATCGTGGTGCCAGTAGCCGTGAGTGTGTCTCAGAGCACGCGGTCGAATGCGGCGGTCACCGGGGCGACCGTACAGGCCGTGGCACCGACAGCGACACCGTCCTGGCCCGGCGAGACGATCGACACTTGGAATGGCTATCAACGCCACCTGATCACTATCGACGGGTGCAAGGCGTGGGTGGTTGAACCCAAAGAAGCCCTCCCCGGCAACCCGTGGACTTGGTGCATGGAGTTTCCCGATGCGTTCACAGACCGCACCGGAGTTCCGCAACTCTTGAACGAGGGTTTCTACCATCTGCACATTCAGGTCGGGAACACATTCGGTTGCCCAACGGCGCTCAGGCATTTCGACGCTCTTTACGCCGCCATTACCGCAAAAGGACTGGCGGCAAGAGGGACCCTCATTGGCATCAGCCGCGGGGGGCTCTACGCATACAATTGGGCAACCTTGAACCCCGACAAGGTCGTCTGCATCTATGGCGATGCCCCAGTCTGTGATTTCAAGAGTTGGCCTGGCGGGAAGGGCAACGGCACGGGGAGTCCCAACGACTGGAAGTCGCTGATCAGCTGCTACGGATTCACGGATGAAGCGGAAGCCCTCCTTTGGTCGGGGAATCCTGTCGACTGTCTCGAACCCCTTGCCAGAGAGAAGATTCCGCTCATCCATGTCGTCGGCGACGTGGATAGTGTGGTTCCTGTGGCCGAGAATACCGCCGTCATCGAACAGCGGTACAAGGCGCTCAACGGCGAGATCACCGTCTTTCACAAGCCGACCGGCGGCCATCATCCCCACGGCCTCGACGATTCCAAGCCGCTGGCCAGGCTGATTCTCCGCTACACGAAAGCCGTGGCCAAGTAGCCCTCGTTTCTGACTATGTGACAATGGCACGCGACTATGTGTCGCTGCCTGGATCCATCTGTCGCACGACACACGTCCGTGCATCGCTCTGCAATGCGAACTGAACCGCCGAAACACCCCCAATCGCCACTCAATGCCACCGCAATGGGCGCTTTTGCCTGCGCGGTGTCAAGATTGTGTGGAGAATCGCCGCGCGCCCCGGAATGCCGGCCCGATGGCACGCGCAGTGCTCTATACAGGGTTGTCCTGCGGTTGGTAGCCGACGGGCCACAACCTTCGGGTTGATAATAGGTCCGCGATACTGGCCAACTGGACCCGACCCTTCGGGGAGGCGACCAGGAGCCATGGTCTTCGGACCACGGCTCCTTTGCTTTAAGCGGTTCTCGCAGGCGGAACTCGGCAAGTTGATTGGCGTCACCCGGCAGGCCGTCGCCAACTGGGAGAAGGGTGAAGGCGCGTTGAAGATCCGTGATACGACCCGAGCCAGTCTCATGGCGATCCGCAGACTCGGCGCCCGGGAGGCCAAGGAGCGGTGGCAGGCAAGAGGACCGCCCGAGGCGACGGTAACGATGGCGAGTTCCCGCACGGCCACAGGCGGGCCAAGCGCGCCGCCACGCCCAAGCGGAAGTCCGCCCAGCGGCCAGGAATCAGAATCTCGGAAACGGAGGCGTCTGCTCTACGCATACATGCAGGCCATCCGCCCATGGCGCTTCGGCGCCGGGTTCAAAGGGCTCGTGCCCGGGACGGAGTTCAGGGGGCGTTCGCCGAACGCATTGATGAAGAGACGCTCGATCGCCGAAATGGCCTCCGCGGCATCGCTTCCCTCAACCGTGACTACGATCTCGTTGCCGCATTGAATCTCAAGTCCCAGCAACTCCAGGATGCTCTTGCCGCTCACGGAGGGTCCGCCCTTCTTGCCAATCAAGATCCCCGCATCGTACCGCTGCGCCGTCTGAGCAAAGAGGGCGGCAGGCCGGGCGTGCAGTCCCAGTTGACCTTCCATTACGAAGCACCTGGTGAACACATTGAACGGGCCGGCGACAAACCCCAGGCGGCCGGGTTTCGGTGACAGCGCGAACCGGACTCTCGCTCCCGCATCCGCCGACTGCTTCCTCATCGGTTCCCCTTGCTTGCACTTGGACCGTATGCGGAGCAACCATGCTCACTTCCATGGTGTTCCGACCACGAGCGTCCGCTCGGCCCGACACATGCTATGCGACCGCTTGGTCCCACGCAGTGGGGTGTAACCCTACCGCCGTTGCGCGTTGCACGCTGAAGGCAATAAGCCTGCCGATGGGCATTGATCGGCGGCGTCGGCAATGCGACCATACCGAGCATCCCCTGCAGACAGGCGACGGAACACTGGAGACACAACCATGGCCAACTATGTTCTGGGACAGATTGTGAAGGGAAAGAATGCGCCGAAGGAGTGCCCCGAGGGGTTCTACTGGCGCAAGGCAATGGGCGTGGATGAGTTCAAGCTCTACGTCAAGAAAGAGCCGGGTTCAGCCGTGGACATCGAAGCCGGCCCCAAGCTGACGGTCGGGCGGGTGGCGGCTGGTGTTCGGCACTTCATGCAGAACGAGGACGGGTTCAACCGGGTCATGGAAGTCGCCAACCTGAGTGCAAAGGCGCTCCAGAATCTGGCCGCATGGTCGACCGTTCTGGCTACCGCCAAGGCGGAGAAAGAGCGGGCCAAGTCATTGGCGCTGGCGAAAGCGAATACCGCGCTGAAGGATGCCGGACTGATGATCGGCCCGGATGGCACGGTGCAGCCGATTCCGGTAGATGCAGCGAGTCCGACCGGTCCGAAGGCGTAGCTATCCGCCATCGAGTCTGGCGCGCAGACGCGGAGGCGTTGGTTTCCAAGCATGCCTGGAGGGGGGCTGAGTCATTGCGCACGCTCACACAGTTGGTCCTGGTGTCTTTCGCGGCGTTTGGTGGCTCCCTCCTGTTCGCCGCAAACACGTGCACAAATTCTGGCGGGTGGGAGAAGGCAGTCACGTGGAGCGCTGGCGTGCCGGCGCCCGGCGATGACATTGTCGTTCCTGCTCCGTACACGGTAACAATCACCGGCGCAAGCCCGGTGCTCGCTTCCGCGGAAATCAGCGGCACTCTGGTCTGCTCAAACTGGATGACCTCTCTGAGGGCGACGAACGTGACCGTGAAGAGCGGAGGATTCGTGAAACTGCCCCCTGCGATCGCCGCTGGGGCCATGTCGAATCGCGTCCATATCATATGCTCCGACTTCACGCTCGAAAGCGGGGGCGTGATTGGCGTGACCGGTTCCGGGTACCTGGGACGGTACAGGAACGACGGTGACGGACCGGGCGGAGGCAGCGCCTTACCCAGCGGGGCTGGGCATGGAGGGAACGGACTGGGCACCGGGCCCGGACTGAAGTACGGATCCCCCTATCTCCCGATGGCGCCGGGAAGCGGCGGCGGGGGAAGAGCCACGGGAACGGCCACGGGCGGAAGCGGTGGTGGTGCGGTATTCATCGAGTCTTCGGGGCAAGTGCGAGTCGATGGGACGATCAGCGCAAATGGCACGTCAGCATCCGCCGCCGATGGCGGAGGCGGATCGGGTGGTTCCATCTTGATCGTGTGCGCGACGTTCGCCGGGAATTCCACGGGCCTGCTCACCGCCAAGGGCGGCGGACCTGGCGCCTACGCCGGAGGCGGCGGGCGAATCGCGGTCCTTTACGATCCCGGCCTGCAGGCGGCACAGCCCGTCGCCAGCGTCCGGTTTTCCGCAATGCCGGGAGGCGGCTATCTGTCCGACGCGATGGGATCGCTGTGCCTTCCCGATCAGGCGCTTCTGTCAGAGCCCTTCTCTGCTTTCGATGGGGTGTGGTTCTTCGGCGGCATCACTAACTGGACTGCCGCCAACATGGCGCCGAGCAACTCCATCGGATTTGCCGAGACAAACTTTCTCCTGACGGTGACCGGCGACGTGGTGCTCAACGGCGCCATAGCCCTCGGCATGCCCGCAGATTCGAGACTGAGCTGCGCAAACCTGATTCTTACGAACGGCGGCTGTCTGACGGTCTATGCCGGTTCGGTGCCGACGCCTCAGAATGCCCTGACTACATCCAACTATGGCGCCTTGGTGAGCGTATCCGATACGCTCTGGATCGGGTCGAACTCCTGGGTCTATCCGTACTCACTGTTTCCGCCGTACGCCGGCATGAAGAACACCAATGGTGGGGCCGTTCTCTTCAAGGCGACGCACGTCACCATCGCCGCAACGAACGCCGGTTTCGACGCCACAGGAAAGGGACATCCGGGCGGGGCAGGCCGGACGGTGAACGCCTGGGGCAATGGCAACGGCTCCGGTTCAGGCCGCGGATATGGCATCTATGCCGGACCCTACGGAGGATCCTATGGCGGGTTCAGCGGCGGAGGCGGTGGCGCGTACGGCTCCAGCAATGCGCCCGTCTTCCCCGGGAGCGGCGGATCGGCCGGGTGGACGGGGTCCGGCGGAGCTGGTGGCGGAGTAGTCCGGATCCAAGCCTCCGGCCAGGTCGAAGTGAACGGTGTGATCGCGGCCAATGGTGGACCGCAGGGCGGTCGACAGACCAATCCCCAGTCCTGCGGCGGATCTGGTGGGTCGATCTTCATCGCCGCCCGATCTTTCAGGGGCGGTCCCCATGCCGTGCTCAGCGCAACCGGAAGCCGCAGTCATAGCACGTACACTGGCGGCGCCGGCGGCCGCATTGCAGTAGCGGTAGGGTTGGGCAACGCGGAGATCGACGGGTTGCTGGCCGGACACACGGCCCCACGCGCTACCACGTGCTCGGGCTACGATGCGTACCTGGGCGCCATATCCGTCACGAACGGCACGCCCGAGGCCGCCACATATCCCACCCCGGGCACCGCGGTATTCCACGTGCGCAAAGCAATCGGTGGAGCTGTGGTCCAGGTTCAGTAGAACGTGGAACACAGGAAAAGCGTGAGGGACTGACGGGTGGCGCGGACCTGAAGACGGCGGAGCAGTGTCGTCGGCGGCTGCTGGGAGAGGCGCTGGTCGCTACGGATCGCATGGAGCATCTATAGGGCGCCGTACTTAGCCTCGCTCACGTTCGCTGGCGCTTTCCACCCAATAGCATACTGAGGCGGGCGGACGTCGTCCTGCCGTAGTCGTCGGTCAAGGCGTCCTCCCAGCCATGCTGACGGACCAGCGCGGCCGCGTGAGTTCGTACGGTCTCAGATTCTCCACCTCGTCACTTCCGACGGTACTTGTGTGCACCACCCCAATGACCAACGTCAACAACAGCGCCTACTACCCACATGACCAATGGCTAGCGGCGAAGCAGTAGCACCACAACAACAATGACGACAAGAAGTCCGACCCCGCCTCCGCCAATATAGTAGATGTTGGCCAACACCGGAGAGAATAGGAGATGCATAGCGTTCCTTTCGATGGTGATGCGCACACCATCACTTTACCTATTTGTCCACGATCTTCCGGGCGGCCTCTTTGACCCGCCGGACGCCCCTTTTGACCGCTTGTTTGACGTGACCCACGGCTTGATCCGTCTGGCCCTTGGCGCGCAGTCTGTCGTTGCCGGTCAGCGCGCCCGCCGCTTCCTCGACGCGACCCTTCACTATGTCTGTCTTGCCACCCATAATGCCGACTCCTTGTTTTGCGAGAGTTCCGTCGCCATCATATCTACACGATGGGCCGGTCCTCGGCTATGAGGTGTAACCCTACCCGCTTGTCCCGAAGGATCTGTGTTGCACTGCCATCAACGTCAAGACGAACTTCGCCCCTTCCATGACAGGCGCGGCGCTCAAGGAGAAGGCATACGGCCAGGATCCAGGAGGAGATGCCATAGAGATTGAGCGAGGGCAGATCAGCGTGCTTCTGCCCGAGGTGCCCGTGGTGTTCTTCTGCCTCACGGCATACGGTAGCCCCGCCTCCACCTTCGCCGTGATCCGCTCCCGATGGGCCTCACACTGACTGCGCCGACCCGCACTCTCGCCGGATTCCCCGGCGGGCGGAATTGACGGTTTTGACCCCTCGGTCCCGGGGGGCGGCATTGACGGTTTTGAATCCCCAGGCGCTGCGGCCGCTTCCGCCTCCGTCGCCAGGCGCACATGCCGCGCCACCGTCTCCCGGTGAATCCCCAGTCGACGGGCGATCTGGCTCTTCGTCCATCCGCGCCGGTAAAGCCCTACTATCGAACTCGTTACAGCCATGCTCTTGAAGTTCGCCATCGGTAGTCCGCCCTCCATTTGGAGCGCATCCTACCCGGCTAAACGTCCTGAGTTGGCTGCCGGTTTTGATCTGCACTTTCACTGCTGGTTTTGACCGCCCGTTGGCACAAATCCCGGTGTCCGCCAGAAGTGCTGCTTGAACATGCCCCACGGGCACTCTTCCGGCTCAGGAACGGGACTAAGTATCGCAGACAAGGATCCCGCTTTGATGCCTGATGCCTGGGGCACGCCTTACAGGATCGAGATCGTCTCGAACGCCATCGTCACGACGTCGGCTGGCCGCAATCGGATGTGGGGCGACAGCGACGACATACAGATGCGGAAGGCCGAGCACCCGGCTGGTCGGTAACGTTCGCCTTGTTGCGATGAGGAATCCGCGCTCGGCGCGGGTTGCGAAGTCGCATCAGAGGCTTTGTTAGACCAGCTCCATTCTCTCCACGTAGATATCGTGGTCGTGTCGCCGGACTGCCTCAGTGCCCACCTTCCGGCACCCGAGTCTTGAGTAGAAGGGCACGGCGTTGAGCGTCGCCTTGATCAGAATCGGGCGGGTGGGGATCTTGGCCACAGCAAACCGAAACAGGTCGGTCCCGTATCCCTTCCGGTGGTCGTCCGGATGGACGAACAGCCCAACGACCTCCGCATTTCCGATATGCACAAAGCCACGAACAACATCGTCGTCAACGAGGGAGAACACGTCGGCTTCGGCAATGACGCCTGCCATCCCTTCTGCTGAACGTCCCGTGTGCCAGATCGCCATGATCTCCGGCGGATAGCACGTGGCGCATCCGACTTCCGTCGCTCGCACCATGATGGCGAAAAGGCGGTTGGCCTGGTCTGGTGTCGCTCTGTCTATTCGTCTCATGGTCTAACGTGCGGCATCAGCGGCGCGAGGTACGAGCGTCCGCCTGCATGCCGTTGTGTACGCCCAGCATGGGCGTGAGCTTATGGGGTGCAAGTCCCCTACAGGAGGTCAGGATATGAAACTGTGAGCCGAAAGCAAGGGCGGGGAGGCGACGAACCGTCCGAAGGAAGCTGGAGGCAAGACCCGCGAGGCCACGAACAGGAACGGCATAGAAGGCTCAGCCCGAGGACGAGCAGGCACAACACGAGCGAAGTCCGACTGATCTAGGGCAGGGTAAATGCCGGGTTTGCGCGGGGATAGCTCACGCACCTTATCTGGGGAGACCTGTCCGGCATCGGCTGGGGGCGAACGCTTGCGTAGCCGCCGGCGCGGCGGATGGAGACATCCGACCGGTCTTCGGGCAGGAGTCAGCAGCGGCCGTAGTAGCGAGGAAGTCCCTGTAATGGGGATGGAGCGAAGGGCCAAACGGAAGGGCAAGTCAGAACCCATGACCGCAGCGAAAGCCATGAAGCCGAACGGCGGAGCCGACGACTGTCTGGCCACGGGACCATCTGGCTTGGAGGCGGACCTCATGCGGCAGGTGCTCACGCGGGGAAACCTGCAACGCGCATGGGAGCAAGTCCGGGCGAATCACGGAGCGCCGGGGATCGACGGGATGGCCGTCGAGCAATTCTCCGACTTCGTGCGCTCGCCGCAGTGGATCACGGTGAAGGACGCCTTGCACAAGGGCACGTATCGACCGCAGCCGGTCCGACGGGTCTACATTCCGAAGGCGGACGGCGGGCAACGACCCCTCGGCATCCCCACCGTGCTCGACCGCGTGATTCAGCAGGCGCTGGCGCAAGTGCTGGGTCCGTTGTTTGAGCCGGGGTTCTCCCGATTCAGCTACGGGTTCCGGCCCCGACGCGGCGCGCATGACGCAGTCCGGCAGGCACAGGAATACCTGAAGCAGGGTTATACGGTGGCGGCGGACCTCGATCTGGCCCAGTTCTTCGACTCGGTCAACTTTGATGTCCTGATGCGCCGGGTCGCTGCGAAGGTGTCCGACCGGCGGGTGCTGCGGTTGGTCTGGCGCTATCTGCGCGCCGGAGTGATGGAGGACGGGAAGTGGAGCCCCACGGGCCAGGGGGTCCCGCAAGGCGGGCCGCTGTCGCCGTTGCTGGCCAACATCGTGTTGCATGACTTGGACATGGAGTTGGAGAAGCGCGGTCACCGGTTCGTCCGCTACGCGGATGACTTCCTGGTGCTGGTCAAGAGCGAGCGAGCCGGGCAGCGGGTGATGACGAGCCTGACGCGGTTCCTATGGAAGGTCCTGCGGCTGACCGCCAACCCGACGAAAAGCAAGGTCGCCAAGCTGAACCAGTGCCGGTTCCTGGGGTTCACGTTCCGGGGCAAGAAGATCGTCTGGTCGGACAAGTCGCTGTCGCGCTTCAAGCGGCGGGTCAAGGAATTGACCGGCCGTAGCTGGGGCGTGTCGATGGACTACCGGCTTCAGAAGCTCTCGGAGTTCATCCGAGGGTGGATGGCGTACTTCGCGCTGACGGAACTCTACAACCCGATTCCGGATCTCGATGAGTGGATTCGCCGCCGGGTGCGGATGTGCTACTGGAAACAGTGGCGACGGTGCCGCAAGCGGGTGCGCGAACTACTCAAGCTGGGGGTCTCGCCGAACTGTGCCATCCCGACGGCGCTGAGCCGTAAGAGCTACTGGCACATGGCGCGGACACTGGCCACGCAAAGCGGTATGACCAACGCATGGCTCGAATCTCAGGGCCTGGTCTCGGTGCGAACGCTCTGGATCGCTTATCACTACCCGGCAACGAATCAGTCCGGGTGACGTGACGCGTCACGGCAAGCCTTCTGAATCGCCGGATGCGGACCCGCACGTCCGGTGATGTGGGAGCGGGGAGCTAATCACTCCCCGCGACCCGCTTCGCCTTTGGCGT
>CAYSLU010000040.1:0-14464 GCA_964431965.1 uncultured Verrucomicrobiota bacterium | reverse complement strand
CTTGTCCGGTTGCGGGTTCAGTCCGGTGAAACGGGTTGTGCGGCAACACGCACGGTCATGGTATCGCCGTCCGGAATAATGGTCTGATCCGAACCTGAAAGATTGAGCTGCCAGTCGGCGCTGGTGCCGCTGAATGCAAACGGTAGCGGTTGATC
This sequence comes from uncultured Verrucomicrobiota bacterium, assembly GCA_964431965.1. Taxonomy (GTDB): domain Bacteria; phylum Verrucomicrobiota; class Kiritimatiellia; order CAIKKV01; family CAYSLU01; genus CAYSLU01. The sequence goes on along the minus strand of CAYSLU010000040.1, from coordinate 14,309 downwards.
GGCATGCAATTGCAGAATGAACAGAAACTCGACAGCCTTGGCAACACAGAAGGGCGCAAAACTGCGGTAACGGATAGCCGGCCGCTCGATCTCGCCGGTGTTCGAGTTCTCGTAAACGCTGCGGTGGGTGACATCACTGACGCGCCAGCCCTGGCTGCGGTCGGGCAGCAGCGGCACGAGTCGCGCCCGCACGCCGTTCAGTTCCAGCACCGTGTCGTCGCCGTCGTCGCAGAACGCGGCGTCCGAATGCAGGAGCCATTCCATGTGCCGTTCGCCGTCGCAGACAATCACGTCTCGAACGACCAACAGCTCCTCGCCCACTAGCAGCAGCGATCGCCGCCATTTGGTGAGCAGCCCCGGGTAGCAGTTTGACGCATCGGCGTCCAGGCGCATCCAGCCGTCGCCGCAAACGGGCACCTCGATGCGGCCTGCATACTCGGAGCCGCACGCCTGTCCCAGCCCGTCGACCAGGACCACGCTGTGGCCGACCGTGGCCAGTGCGTCGAAGTTCCAGCGCTTTCCGCCATAGCCCTTCCCACAGTCGAAGAAGCCGAGAAAATGCGCGTAGGGCCAGAGCCCGGAATCCCGAATCAGCGACGCACCGCGCGTCTCCAGGATGAAACCGTTGCAGTCAAGGTGCGCGTGACCGACCGTGCTGTCGCCGCTGCGCATGCCGACGAAAGTGCTGCCCCGGCGCAGGATGACCACCCCGGTCGCCGGGAAGGCGGATGTTCCGTCGGCGATTGGCGTACCTGCCGTTTCTGGATCGTCGAAATGCAACCAGAGCGGACTGTACGAAGGAAAATGCCGGGCTGCCGCCCGCCAGTCGGGACGTGCCTGCTCGTTTGCCAGGATCAAAAGGGCTTCGGCGCAATGGGGCGCCAGCACATCCGAATTGTCACCGTAGTTGTATACCCGCCCCTGGGGGGAGATGTGCGCCGCACCAAAATCGCCGGTGACGGCGAGCCGGGGATGCGCCAGCAGATCGGCTTTGCCCCCGGTCAGGCGCCGGAGCGCAAGGCCGAAGCGCAGCCCCATGAACAGGGTCGCGTACCAGTAACCGAGGCCTTCGGGCCAGTCGCCTTCGGGCGGAATGACGTCGAGAATATCGAGTACGCCGTCGGCCGACAAGGCCAATCCTTCGCGCGCTTCCGGCCAGCGGTCGCCAAACGCGCAGATCGCCAGTCCCGACTCGCCGAAGGTCATTATCTTCCAATTGGCCAGATAGGTGTCGCGCGACCAGTGCTCGTCGCGTTTGCGAGCCCCTTCCAGATAGGGGAGCAGGAGCAACTGCCGCAAGCCGTCGGCCAGGCGGTCGGTGAATGCATCATCCACGGCATCGCCCAACCAGTCATGGGCACAGGAAAGATCCGCCCCCACATTGGCCATGACGTGGTCGCAGTGTTTAATGAAGGACTTGTGCACTGCGCCCATCCAGCTTGGCAGGGTCAGCAGCGCTTCGCTCCGCCGGCGCGCCCACTCGAGATAGCGTTCGTCCTGAAGCAAGAGAAAACCGCCGGCGACAATGCGTACCGGGCGTGCCAAATAGGAGGCGTTGCGGCTTTCGACATTATCGGGCGGATCGGCAATGAGCTTATCGCATTCCTGTCGAATTCGTTCGCGGGTCGCCGCGTCTGCGCGTTGCCGGATCCTCGCCACGTCCGCTTCCCCGAACAGCAGCCGCGGCCGGCTTGCAGGGAAGCTCAGCGGACACGACTTCAGCGTGGCGCGCAGTGCGTCCAAGTCGAAGAGTGCCTGTTCCCGGCGCAGGTTCCTCCAGTCCGTGAGTTCCTCTTTGTCAATCACGCGTGCACAGTATTGCGACGATTTCGCCATGTAAGACCTTCTCTTTACACTACAATGCCCCGGCGCGAGTCGGGGTCCTTTCCCGATGGCGGTTGTCTTCTCTCCCGTTGCCATCGGGGTCGGAATCGGTTTTGTCCTTTCCCGTCCGGTATTCGCCCGGCATCTCGTGAACCGAATACCCGCGCAGCCCGAGCTTCATTAGCATCGCCACGATCCTGTCAAGCAGTGCCTTGGCTTTGCCGTTATCCTCGGCGATGTTCAGCGGGATCGCCATACGCTTTTTCAAAGCGAACGCCGCAAATCTGCCTGAGCGCGGAGCGCGATAGGCAGCATTTGTTGGGTGTCCTTTCCCTTTCCGAACACAACAGAGAAGACGCCTACACCTGCACCAAGCACCATGCCCAACCACGCACCGCCCATGCAGATCATCATGAACGGCGGGCCGCAGAAGGGGTTGTCGCCGGTGTATCCGAGTTGCTTCAGCCTCAACCACGCCGCCACGCACAAGAGAACGCCTCCGGCAGCCGATCCGACGAGCATCCGTGCATAGAGACGCCGAGCGATCCGCCTTCTTTCCGGGTTCTCTGGTTTGTCAATCATCCTTCTCCGCACCCAACTATCTTATCTGACCACTGGTTCTTTGCGGGGCCGCAGCCACCTCCCCGCACCACGCGTCACAGGCGGCAACACCGGCATCGTGGTACAGCCCGACACGGAATTCAAGCCGGGATCCTGCTTCCGCTGCTTGTGTGCAGCCCCAGTCCAATTTGCATCTCGTTGGCGGATCGGTTCATGCGTAGTCCGCTGGTAGAACCTCTCCACCGGGTAGTCGGGATCGAAGTACCGCAGCACCATCATCCCCGCCACGAACCCGCAGGTGTACTGCTGCGCCTGATAGTAGCCCGGCACCTTCAAGGTCTCGACGCTTGGATCCCGGGGATGCCGCAGCCGATCGGGCAGCAGCCGCAGCCCGGTCCGATCGGCGATGAAGTCCTGCACTTTGCTAAGAATGGATCCTGCCATACCGACCTCCATTTCAGACGCCAAGTTACCACGATCGGCGAGCGTCGGACTACGAACCACCTTACGGGTCACCCGGTTACGCGATACTGATGCCTCAGCCATACCCGGGAAACGGCCTGCCGTACGCTACAGGTACCGATCGGCAGAGGGAACGGGTCTCCCCCGCCCCCCTGCCGTGCCCTTTACGCCTGCGTTACCACATAGCCACTCAGTCCTGCTGTACGGCGCCGTACAGCTGCCCTTACGCCGCCATTCGCTCCGCCCCCAGATCGCTCAACGCCTGCCCGACGAGAGCCCGGCCATCACCGGGTCCCACCGAGCGTTCTGCGTGCGTTGTAGCCGGTATCCGGAGGCAGCGGTCATGCCTGCTTGATCTTCGGCACCTGCTGTACCACTATCCCGTCACTGTCGTTCGGGCAAGGCGGACAACCGCGCTCCGCATCAGACAAGAAGGCACGCAAGACTGCGGGCATGAACAAGGAGTCCGAGATGAAGCACCCAAGTTGGTTGATCGCCGCCGGCCTGAGCATCGGATGCCTGTTCGGCGTCTGTGGCTGCGGAACCTTCCCCATGAGAGGCGACACCAACTGCGCCATACTGCAGACATACTCCGGGTCCCCGCTATCGGCCAACCAGATGGCGACACTCGCCATCCTGAAACAAGATGACGTCTGGGTGGACCAGCTTGATGGGCAAACGGTGAGGTTCGGGCCGTTCCCGCCAATGGGAGCTTGGAAGGAGATCCATTTCGAGCTGACACCCGGAGCACATGCGCTGATCGTCAATCGTCCAGCAGCGGCCGGAAGTGCCAGCTACAGTCCAAATTCGGGACGATACGTGGCGTCCAACGGACGAAACCCCTACCGACATTCCTTCACCTTCACGGCTGAGGCCGGGCACACATACGCCATCAAGAATGCCGGGACCCCGTGGGTGGGAACCGCATGGTCGCCGTATGTGGTGAGCACAACCGCGGGCAGAACAAATCGGATTGATGTCACCAGCGGCGAGTAGGTCCCGCTCGGGTTGCCGAATCGCTCTTGGCCGAGGCCGCGGATAAGGCGATCGGTCACGTCTATGACTTCCGCACCTCGAGAGTCGGCAACTCTCTTGACGCCGTTCTGGTCGATTTGGAGCGCGACGTACGTTGAGCACGGCGTGTCTGATGGCGAAACCAACGATGAGGCAGCTGAAGATCATGCCGGAATGTCTATTCCTCGGCGTCTTCTGCGGTCCGCCTCAGGGCCATGATGCAGCTCGGGCTGTCTGGGCTGTAGCGCAGGTCGTCATCATATACCTGGTCTGACCGTGCTCGTGTTGGCTGCGACCGTTGCAGTAGCCGACTGGTTCACATGTCGGCTGCCTCGGGGCGCACACATCATTCGCAGGCTGCGCCGGTAAGGAAGATGTGGGGCGACCGTGCGGCCCGGGCCGCCGAGATCCACATCATGCGCGACTGCGGCGGGGTGGTGCCGAGCCAGAAGGACGCGCAGATGGTGAGCATGTTTGGGGCGAAGGGCACGCTACCGGGCAACCAGGCCCGCTAGACGGTCGGCCATCGCCAGGATAGTGTGGGACTGCGCCACGACTAACCGCCACCGCTCGGGTATGCCATCATACCCGTAGAACGCCCCGGCAATCTGACCATACACCGCGCCGGTCGTGTCGGCATCGTCGCCCAGGTTCACGGTCAGCAAGGCGCCATCGCGGAAGTCCCGGGCCTTGTGGAAAGCCCACAGCGCGGCTTCCAGCGACTGAACGACATAGCCGGTCCCCCGGATCGCCGGCGGCTCCCTGCGCTTGAACGCCCCGCGGGCGATTTCGTCGATCTCGGGAGCCAGCGGATGCCTCTGCCAGTATCCGGGTAGCGGGCAGTAACGCTCCGCCAGCAGTTCGTCCTTCGTGGCTCCCGTCACCGCCCCGACGATCAGGCCGCCCATGTACCGACATGCATCCACGCAGACACGGGCGCCGTGGGTGGTACGGGAACTGTCACCTGATCGCTCTATGGCGGCCTCCGGGCAGCCGGCGAAGAACAATGGCACAGGCGCGAGCCGCATGATGCTACCGTTTCCAGCGGCACGCGGGTTGGTGGATCCACAGAACGGCTCGGGCGTTCGCTCGAACTGGTGCAGCGCCTGCGAGGTGGTGCCGCCAATGTCAAAGCACGCGCCGGTGCTGCTCAGGTGCCCCTCCCGGTACCACCGCACGTAACGCTCCAACTGGTCGACCGGATCGAATCCGCCCTTCGCGATCAGGCTTTCGGCCAGGCAAAGCGCCATCGACGTGTCGTCCGTCCACTGGCCAGGCTTGAGGTGGAATGGCCCGCCACCCACGATGTCGGTCATCGGCTGGAACGATCCGGGCGGCCGGAACTCCACGGTGGTACCCAGCGCATCGCAGACGGCCAATCCAACCAGGGCCCCGCGACAGCGGTCGATCGTCGGCACGTCCATGGACGGGGAATCTACCAGAACAGCTGTAGCCGTGTCTGCAAGGCTCGCCACCCCGCGCTGGACATGACCGACGCCCTGCCCGATGATCGCGCCATAGTACTATACGGTCGCAACGGTCCCAGGGAGTAGAAGCACATGAAGGTCGTCGCGTTCAACGGCAGCCCGCGCAAGGACGGGAACACCTATCCTGGGCGAGAACATGGCTTGGCTGCTCAGAAAGCTGGCCTGATCACGTCGTAGCTCCCAGCATGCTGTTTGGGCGGTCACGTGCGCGTGTGAAGAACATGACACCGGGTGTAGAGGTTCAAGACATCGTCGTTGGCACCGGCGACGAAGCAGTGCGGGGCAAGACGGCCATCGTAAACGCAAGCTTCTGGCTTCTGGACGGCACCGAGGTAGAAGGCACACGCCTGTCGCGGTACCGCATCGACCTTGGCAGACGCGACTGTATCGCCGGTCTCCGCTACGGCATTGAGGGGATGCGCGCAGGTGGTAAACGGACGCTGATCATCAGCCCGCACCTGGCGTACGGCGCCCAGGGCGTACCCAATCTCGTGCCGCCGGATGCGACGCTGCGGTGCGAAGTCGAACTGTTGGATGTCCGCGAACGCGGCGTGGTGAAGCCGGAGGACTACCCGCCCGGTCGCCAACTCATAGTTGGCTGGCTCGGCGATTTCGCCAATGGTATAGCCAAGTGGCAGTTCGGCCTGCATGACGACGGCCGCTGCGGGGCCATGGTCTGGGTGCCGATCCCGGGGCTGAAGTGGCGCCACTCCCGGCCGAAGCACGTGGAAACCAAGCTGACAGCGGAGCGCGCAACCGCGTTGATCGAGAACATGACCACATTGCCGCAACGCTACCCGAAGGACTGCCTGTCAACTGACCAAGTCTGCGTGGACCATGCCGGGCACGACGGCGGCGTCCACCGGGACCGCCAGACCGATGCGCTGTGCATGGCCGTAAGCGTATGGGAACGCGGGCAGTTCACGTCCAGCTACTACATTGCGGAAGAATGCGCGGCATGGCGGGAGTCGGGGATCTGCGGTGTCATCCGGGATCTTGTGGCGCCGGCTGTTGAGGCAGAACGGCGCAGTGGTGCGCGGGGAGGACTGCCCCCATGAGTGAACCCGGCACAAGGAATGACGCCATCCACCTCGGCACCTGCAGCTGGAAATACGAGAGCTGGCGCGGCCTCGTGTATTCCGACGTCCCCCACCCCAACTACCTCGGGGAATACGCGCAGAAATACGACTCCGTGGAGGTGGACCAGTGGTTCTGGAGCCTGTACGGCCCCGACAAGGTCGTACTGCCGCAGCCCAAGGTCGTCGCCGAGTATGCCGCAGCAGTCCCGGACAGCTTCCGTTTCGGGATCAAGCTGCCGAACGCGCTGACGATGACGCACTTCCGGCAGGCCGCCAAGACGGACCCGTTGGTGGCGAATCCGCACTTCCTGTCCGTTGACGTCCTGCGCGACTTCCTGGAACGCCTGGAGCCCCTCCGCGGTAAGCTGGGTCCGCTCATGCTGCAGTTTGGGTACCTGAACAAGCAGAAGATGGCGTCGCAAACCGAGTTCCTGGAGAAGCTGGGTGCATTTGTGGATCAGCTACCGGTCGGCTACACATGGGCCATCGAGACGCGCAATCCGAACTATGTGAACGACCGCTACTTCGCCTTCCTGCGGGAGCACGGCCTCGCCCACGTGTGGCTGCAGGGCTACTACATGCCGCCCATCTTCGGGATCTACGAGAAGTACGCCGACCAGCTCACGGACAACGTGGTGATCCGTCTGCACGGGCCGGACCGGGATGGCATCGAGGGGCGCGCCGGCAGTGATTGGTCGAAGATCATCGAGCCGCGGGATGGCGATCTCGATGCGGTGGTGCGGATGCTGCGGGATGCTGCTGTACGGCGCCGTACACCTTGGACCTTTGCGAACAATCACTTCGAGGGCTGCGCGCCGCTGACGATCGAGCGGATCAGGGAGCGGTTGTCGGGAGTGACGTGATCAGCCGACAGCAAGCATCGCTTCGGCAATCCCCGCACTCTGACCGTCCCTTATCAGGCCGAAGCCGCCCTTGTAGTCCCAGTTGGCCCAGGCGATACCGTACTCCTTGAAGCTCGACACGATGTCCCGGTACCAGGCCAGCCGCACTGGTTGCGGCGTCGTGCTGTACGCGCCGAACTCGCCGCAGTAGAGCGGCAGGCCGGTACGCTTGGCCACGGCCAGTGGCTGAGCCAGGTTGGCAAGCGTCGCCCCGCGGTCCCATGGCACGTTGATCGGCACCAACCGGGCTTGGTCAGCTTCCGCCATCGTAGCCAGATGCGCGTCCGGTACAGGCCGGCCCGGGTACTGCACCGGCCCGTCGTACCACGCGCCCTCCGCCCACCACTGGGCCTTGTAGTGCGTGACCAGCATCGGCTGATAGAAGTGAAACGTCAGAATCGTCCGGCTGTCCGTCGGCACGTCGAGCTGGTCAAACGTCTGCGTGGAGTTCCAGCGATTCGATCCCAGCACGATCGTACGCTCCGGCTCCTGATTCCGTATGGCCTGAAAAGCCAAGGCGGCCACCCTGTTCCAATCGCCGCAATCCCGGGCCACGGCTTCGTTCATCAGCTCGTATGCCACCCGGTCTGGCGAGCGGCCGCCCAACCAGTTCGAGAGCTGCCGCCAGAACTCGGCAAACCTCACCGCCTCCGATGCATCGGTGAACAACGCGGGCTCAGTGCCCTGGTTGAAGTAGTGACTGCGCAGGATGTGGAGATCGACCACCACATTGAGGCCGGCCTGCTCTGCCCAGTCCAGGGCCGAGTCCATCAGCGCGAACGCCTCGGGGTCCTGTCGGCCATTGGCGTCCCACATCTGCTCCTCGTCGATCGGCAGCCGGATATGGTCGAACCCCCAGTCCGCTAGGCGCTGGACGTCGGCGCGGGTGAAGAAAGCGCGGCGTTCCTGGTCGCGACGAGCGCTTTGACTCAGCCAATGCGAGATGTTCGTTCCGCGCCGTATCGTGAATGCCATGGGTTTGAGTCCCTCAACAGACGACCTCCTGCCCTACTTCATCCGCCGAATGCGGACATCGATCCCCGGGGTATCCTTCAATAGCGCGACCAGCTTGGTCACATCGGTATCGCCGTAGTGATACGGATACAGGATCCTCGGCCGGAACGCCTTCGCGGCATCCGCAACCATCTCCGACAGAGTCACGGGGCACCTCCTGGTTCGACTGTCGCCTGGCATAGTACGCTGCAGGGGTGCGCGGGGGCAAACGCGATACGACCGTTCCCTGAGCGCGCAATAACCGGGTGCTGTACGGCGCCGCACAGCAGCGTCGGAATTCCAGGAAGCTAACCGCATCTAGCCGTTCCGTCTGACTCCGGCACGCCGCCATCGCTTAACCGCCGGCCAGTCTCAGAATTTGACGGCGGTCCATACGGGCTTGCGTCGGAACGAAATCGAAGGCCTGAAGTGGGGGGACATCGGAGAGGCGAACGGATCGCCGTGCATCCGGGTGCGAGCCTCCACGACAAAGAACCGCAGGGCGGCTGCTATTTCCCTACACGCCCAACTGGCGCGAGAACTCGAAGCCATCCGGCCGGCAACGGTGGATGCCGGCGACCTGGTCTTCCCCGGAGGCCTTCCACGCATGAGGGACATGCGGAAGGACTTCGACGCGGCCGGGATCACCGCGACGGATAGCGAAGCCCGAAGGGCGGACTTCCATTGCCTGCGGAAGACGTTCGACACGCGCTTGCAGGCGAACGGCGTTGGGTTCGTCACCAGCATGAACCTCATGCGGCACAGCGATCCGCGTTTGACCGCCGGAACGTACACGGACGCCTCGCTGCTGCCCAAAGCGGAAGCGATCAACGGACTCCCCTGGTACGGGGAAAGAGGGACTGAAAAAGGGACCGGTTCAAGAGTCGAAACGGGTTCGGACGTGTCCGCGACTGTCCACACAGCGCTTGCCGTGAAACTCGCAGAAACCCATGCAAACATTGGCGAGAATGCCGATCTGTCCCTTTGTGTCTTCATGGGTACAGATAGGCAAAATGGTGGAGGCGGGGGGAATCGAACCCCCGTCCGCAAAGGCATCATCCCAGCGTCTACGCGCGTTTCCGGTCTTTAGAGTTCTCGCCTCCACGACTGCCAACCGGCAGGCCATCGCTTCAGCCAGTGTCCACGAAATATTTCGCCCCGCCGGCCGGTCACCCACCGTCGGAACTAACCTGCTGTCGTCGCTCCGGTCCGCTTAGCAGGTGTAGGCGGCGGAACGTCACGGCAGTTAAGCCGCGAGGGCCAAGTCTGAATTGGCTTTTGTGTTTTTTTCCCGGATGTTTTACGAGGCCAACCGGGGTCCTCGGCGCGCAACTGGAAATCAGACCGTCACGTCGAAACCAGTCGCCCCCACTTGAGAAAGAACACGCCGAGGCGGCTCTCACTCCGCCCCAACGACTACCGGAGTATAGCACCGACTCGACGCCCGCAACAGGCAATCGTCGCGCGCCGCAATTTGCCAGTTGATTCCCCCTGCAGCGGAGGGCATCCTCATGCCCCATGACCGCCCCACTAAAGCGGCCCGACTGGGACACATACTTCATCGACATCGGGCACGTGGTGGCCCGCCGGAGCAACTGCATACGCCGGCAGGTGGCCGCCATCGTGGTGCGGAACAACCGCATCATCTCCACCGGCTACAACGGCACGCCCCGCGGCATCCGCAACTGCTGCGACGGGGGCTGCCCGCGCTGCGGCAGCGACGCCCCGTCGGGCGCGAACCTCGCCGAGTGCATCTGCTCGCACGCCGAGGAGAACGCGATCACCCAGGCCGCGTACCACGGCACGGCTCTGGCCGGCGCCGTGCTCTACTGTACCCTGAGCCCCTGCATCACCTGCGCCAAGATGATCATCAACGCCGGCATCACCGAGGTGATCTACGAAACCGACTACCACTTCGGAGAGCAGACCCAGGCGCTCTTCGTCGAGTCCGGCGTCCGGTACCGACGCTTCCAGCGCCCCGGCGGCACCGGTGGCTGAGCCCGCTCCGAGGACCCCATGACTGTTCCGGCCATCGCCCGCATCCTGATCATATTCGTCGCCATGCTGCTGGCCTCCCGCCTGGGCCTGCACCTGGGGCTGGCGCTGATCCTCGGAGGCGTCGCCCTCGGGTTCTGGGGCGGGCACGCCGCGCTGGACGTCCTCGGCTACCTCGGCCACGCGCTCACCCGCTCCGAGCTCTGGCTCTTCCTCGTCATCACCGCGCTCATCGTCGAGTTCGGCCGCTACATGACCGAGCCCCGAAACGCCGACGCGATCGTCGGCGCCATCCGCCGCTGGGGGGGGCGCCACGGCCGCGCCGCGAGCCTCATGGCCGTGCCCACCGTGATCGGCCTCATTCCGATGCCGGCCGGCGCGCTCTTCTCCGCCCCCTTCGTGGAGCAGGCCAGCGCGGGGGTGGATCGCCCACCGGACTGGAAGGCGGCCGTCAACTACTGGTTCCGCCACACGCTCGAGTACTGGTGGCCGCTCTACCCCGGGATCATCGTGGCGATGTCCGTGTTCGGAATGGAGACGTGGCGGTTCATTTCGGGGCAGATCGTCTTCACGCCCGTGGCGCTGGCGGCGGGCTACGTATTCCTCATCCGTCCCCACCTGGGCATGCTGGCGGATGGCACCGGACCGGGCCCGGATGTCAATCCCCGGCGAACCGCGTTCGTCCTGCTGCCGCTCGCGCTCGTCGTGGCTTCAGCCGTGCTCCTGCCGTTCGCCTTCCAGGCGCTCGCTCCGGGAGTCGAGGCCCAGATGCGGCGCATGGTGTCCATGATCGTCGGGCTGGCCGCCGGCATGGCCCTCATCGTGTGGGACGAGCGCACCGCGCCCAGCCGGCGCGCGTTCCGGGAGATGTTCAGCCGCAAGTCGCTCGGCGTTCAGTTCACCGTCGCCGGCGTGCTCGTGTTCAAGTCGATGCTCGACTCGTCCGGCCTGCTGCCGGTCGCGAGCCGCGAGCTTATCGCGTGGGGAATTCCGATCGTCTGCGCGGTCGCGGTCCTGCCCCTGCTGGCGGGCTTCGTGACCGGCCTGGCCATGGGCTTCACCGGCACGTCGTTCCCGCTCGTCGTCGGCCTCATGAACGCCAGCGGCGGCGACCTGACCCCGTCGGCCACGCTCGCGCTGGCCTATGCCTTCGGCTACACGGGGATGATCCTCTCGCCGATCCACCTGTGCCTGGTCGTCACCCGGGACTACTTCTCAGCCTCGATCGGCCGGATCTACCTCCGGGTGCTCGCCCCCATGGCCACCGTCCTCGGGACCGCCATCGCCGTCTACGGCCTCTACCGCGCGCTCGGGTGGTAGCCAGGTCTCCAGCGCCCGAATCAGCCCATCCCGGTCCGCCACCGGCCCCCGGTCCCGGCCGGTGCCCCGGGCCAGCGCCCCCCGGAAGTGCTCCTCCATGGCCTCCCGAACCGCATCCGTCGGGGGACAGCCCGCCCCCAGGATCCGGGCGAGCGACGTGACCGCCTCCCCGGCGAGCCCGCACGGAACGATCGCATCGAAGCCGGCGAGGTCGATGTTCACATTGAAGCTCATCCCGTGCGAGGCCACCCACCGCTGGAACCGCACCCCGATCGCCGCCAGCTTTCCGCGGTCGGTCCACGCGCCCGTCAGCCCTGGACGCCGGAACGCCGACACGCCGAACGCGGACGCCGTGGCGATCGTCACATCCTCCAGCAGGCGAAGGTATGCGTGGACGTCGCGCTCTTCGGGAGTGAGCCGAACCACCGGGTACATGACGACTTGACCGGGCCCGTGAAAGGTGACGTCCCCGCCCCGGCGGGTGTGGGCCACCGCGATGCCCCGCCGGGCCAGCTCGGATCGGGGCAGACGGATGTGTGCGGGGTCCGCCTGCGCCCCGAGGGTCACCACGGCCGCGTGCTCCAGGAACACCACGACGTCCGGAATCGCATCGGCGATGCGCGCCCCGACGAGGCTTCGCTGGATGCGCTCGCCCGCGGCATGGGACACGGGGAAGCCGATGCGCAGCACGTCCAGCGGAGGGGGATGCAGGGCGGACACGGACTCACCTCGCGTCGTGAATAGCCGCAGACCGCGAGACCCGGAACCGGGACGGCAGCCGGGGCTACTCCTCGTCTTCCTCCGGAAGAGCCGACTCGTACGAGTCCGCATCCATCAGATTCTCAATATCCGTCAAGCGGGCCGGCTTCATCTGGAAGAGCCAGCCGGCCCCGTACGGATCCGTGCTGATCAGCTCCGGGCTGTGCAGGAGTTCCCGGTTGATCGCAATGACGACGCCATCGACGGGCGCATGAACGCCCCACGTCATCTTCTGTGACTCGATGGCGCCCAGCTCCTCGTCCGCCTCGTACTCGTGATGCTCGTCCGCTTCAGGAAGCTCGACGTTGATGATGTGCGCGACCTGCTCGAGTGCGTATTCGGCGAGTCCGACGACAAGCGTCTGCCCCTTGATCCGGACCCAATGGTGGTTCCGCGTGAACCGGAGGTTCTTGGGCGCGTGGTTCATATCCGGCGACGGGTCCTTTCTACCGAATGCCCACACGGTTACACAGTCCCAACCCGTGTGGCAAAAAACGGACGGCGTCTATTTCCCACTTTCCCGCTTGGGGGTCAAGGGTCATTTTTCGGAGCGGCTCACCCCGCCCTCGCCAAACCCGTCATGCGGCGGCCCTCGGCGGCGCATCCGCCTCGCGCGGAAGCCCGCCGGCTCAGCGCGCAAGCGGGATCTCCGGCTGAACGCCGGCATCGGCGATTGCCTCGGCCAGCAGGCGCACGTCCTCGGCCAGCATGCCCGCGGCCCCCTTGGTGAAGACCCCGCAGCACACCGCGTCGCCCGCGCGCATTCGACGCGCCGCGTAGCCGAATGCCTCGCGCGGGTCGTTCCGGCCGGCCGCCAGGACCTTGTAGTGGATCACCGGCCGCCGCAGCCCCCGGATCAGCCGCGTCATCGTCTCCCGGTCCTCCGGACGGAACCATTCGGGCGCGCCGCTGACGTGCTCGGCCCGCTGGTCCCGGTTGGCGGAGTTGTAGTAGGAGCACATGTAGAAATCGGCGTCCAGGCTCGATTCGGCCCACTCGAATACCTTCGGGTTGTGGCCGGCCACACCCGCCTGCATGCCCAGCTGCCGAATGAGGGCAATCAGCGCCGGCACCTCCCCGATCCGGTTCTGCGCCAGGAGGTGATCCATCACGCCGCCGTGGATGTAGCACCCCTTCGCGCCGCAGTCGGCCGCCCGCCGGATGCAGGTCTCCGGCGGCCCGACCTCCGGGCACGTCTGGGCCAGCCACTGCGCCCGCCCCCCCTCGTCCCAGTACTCCAGAAGCAGGCGGGCCACGTGCATGTCCGTCCGCGCGATGACCGTGTTCACCCCGAGGGCTTCTCCCTCGCGGAGGGTCTCCTTGATCCGGGCGGCCGTGTAGTAGCGCCGCATCTCGTCATCCCGCGACGCCCCCTGGTGCGAGAAGCCGCTGAACGGATTGCTGCCGATGATGAAGCGACTGACCGATAGCGGGCCGATCTCAACGTACTGCATGCGCATCTCCTGCAGGAATGGCGGAACCCCGTCCGACGACCCCATGCAGGGTAGCACGCGGCCGCGGCCGACAGCGAGTTCCCAGCGGAGGTTGGTCGAAATCGCGTGGACACGAGAGCGCTCCCCCGCTATCTTCGGACCGACACGCCGGGAGATGCCGCAGGGCGCCGCATGAGCAGTTCATACCAGATCGACGACCCCGTGGTCCGCCACGTCCGCAAGGACTACGCGGTGCTCATTGCCGACATGACCGTCCAGGACGCCCTGGATAGCATCCGGGCCCAGGGCTTCGGCGACCGGATCATCTACTTCTACGTCATCGACGCCGAGCAGCGACTCGTCGGAGTCGTCCCGACGCGGCGCCTGCTGATCACGCCGCTCGATCACCCGCTCCGCGAGATCATGGACGCCCGGGTCGTCACCATACCCGACACCTTCACCGTATTTGACGCCTGCGAG
>CAYSLU010000039.1:0-42986 GCA_964431965.1 uncultured Verrucomicrobiota bacterium | reverse complement strand
CAGTGGGTGCCCGCGGGCGGCAGCGTGAGCCTGTCGGCCACCGCCGTCACGGGCTACCGGTTCGCCGGCTGGAGCGGCGATGTACCGGCCGGAAGCGAGTTCAACAACCCGCTGCTCGTGACCATGGCCGCTCCCAAGGCGATCACGGCCACGTTCCTGGTGTCGACTGACGGACTCGTGGCCTACTGGCCCATGGACGACAACGATGCGGCCACGAACCGGGTCACGGACATCATCGGCGGTCACCACCTCGCGGCCAGCCGTAACACGAGCGCGCTGCACGCGCCCGGACGGATCGGCAGCGGCTTCCGCTTCGTGCGGTCCATGAGCGACCAGCTGACCAGCACCAACTGGATGCCGAGCACGGGTCGCACGTCCTGGACCGTGTCGCTGTGGTGGAAGGCGGCGGCGCCCGGATCCCAGTGGGACACCTTCGTCACATGGGGGAACATGACTGGCCAGCAGTGGGGGCACGCCGTCAGCCTCTTCGCCCGCTCCTACAGCGCCAACAACTTCTGCGTTCAGGATCTGCACGACACGTACTGGAGCGCCTCAGAAGAAAACGACGGGGTCTGGCACCATCTGGTTGCGGCCCTGGAAGGCACCAATAAGCTCGTGACGCTCTATGTCGATGGCCGCCGGGCAGCCTCCGGCCTCTTGTCTTACCTCGATGTGACCGGGCCGAATCGGATGGTGGTGGGTAGTGGCTACACGCTAGCCACCGCTGACGGCGTAATTGACGAGGTCCGTGTCTACAACCGGGCTCTTTCGTCCAACGACGTGTGGACTCTCTTCCAGTCCGCGCCGTCCGCGTACTGCTCGCTCTCCATCACGGGCCAGCCGGTCACGGCCGGCTCGGCCGCGCCGCTGAACTACGGCACTCACACGCTGGAGATCGGCCGGACGCTGACGAACAGCGTCGCGTCGATTGTCACGGCCGGAAGCACGCGGTACCTGTCGGCCGGCTGGACCGGATCGGGCAGCGTGCCGGCGAGCGGAAGCTCCAACCGCGTGGCCTTCGCGATCACGACGAACTCCACCCTCACTTGGAACTGGAACACCGAGCACTGGCTCGACACGGGCGTGAGCGGCAGCGGCTCGGTCGATGCGGCCGACCAGTGGGCGCCGGCCGGAGACAGCGTGACCATCACCGCCACGCCGGCCGCCAGCAACGTGTTCCTGTACTGGTCCGGCGATGTGCCGGCCGGGCTCGAGGCCCAGAACCCGCTGTCGCTCCCGATGGATCAACCGCGGGCGATCACGGCCGTCTTCGCACTCGGCCCCTGCTACCTGACCGGCGACCTCTCGGGCGTGCTGACAACCTCAGCCTCGCCCTACTGCATCGTCGGCAACATCCGCGTGCCCGCAGGCGCCATGCTCGCGATCGACCCGGGCGTGGAACTGGTGGCTCAGGGCATGTTCGGGCTGACCATCGACGGCCTCATCCTGGCCAACGGCACGGAGGAGAGCCCGATCCTGTTCACCGCAGCCGATCCGGCGACCGGCTGGCACGGGATCCACATCGTGGGCAACACCAATGACAACGTGTTCCGGTACGTGATTCTGGAGCACGGCCGGGCGACCGCTGACGCCAGCGCGGCATCGAACCGGCTCGACCGCGAGGGCGGAGCCGTCTACATCGAGGACAGCCGGGCGGTCTTTGAGCACTGCACGTTCTCGGACAGCCGCTCGGCGATCCACGGCTCAGCCCTCTCCGGCTGGAATGCCGTGGACATCGTGCTGGCCCGCTGCTGCTTCTTCGACAGCGAATCGCTCGAGCAGCCGGACGGCTACGGGGCCCTCGCCTTCGGCCACGATGGCAGATCGCTTCCGCTGGGCATCCGCATCGACGGGTGCGAAATGGCTTACAGCATCGCCCAGACCGAGGCAGCCGGCCTGGCCTTCTACGCCGACATGACCGGCGCGCCGGTGGAAGTCGTCAACACGGTGTTCCACCACAACTACGCATTCGGCCGCGGGGAGTCGAATACGTGTGCGGCCGCGCGGTTTGCCGGCGGGCTCATCGCCAACAATACGTTCGCCGACAACGCGCTCTCCGCCGTGGCGCTCGGCCCGCTGAACGCAGCCGTTGAACTGCACGGCTCGAACACGTTCGTGAACAACATCGTGTACGGCCACACCGGGCCGGGCGTTTCGCTCGTGACCAGCGGCGATCCGTCAGATGTCCGCTTCAACCGGCTCGCAGCCGCGGTCCCGGGTGCCGGGAACATCACGGGCGACCCGCTCTTCGTGGATCGCACCAACGGCAACTACCGGCCGCGCGTCAGCTCGCCGTGCATCGACGCGGGGCTGGACGCGCTGGCGCCGACGAACGACGCCGATGCAGCCAGCCGCCCCGTGGACGGCGACCTCAACGGGGTTCCCCGGGCCGATATGGGCGCCTATGAGTTCGACGCCACCAACCGGCTCCCGGCTCCCGCCGACATGGCCGTCGCCGACGGGCTCAGCATGGAGAGCATCACGGTTTGGTGGCGACCGGCGTCAGGAGCCGCGACCTACGACGTGTGGCGCGGGACATCCCCGGTTCTGGCAAGCGCAACCCGCATCGCATCAGGAGTGACCGCCCTGATGTTCCAAGACAGGGCTGTCTCCCCGGCTCAACCCTATTACTACTGGGTGAAGGCGTGGAACGCGACAGCGCAGAGTCCGTTCATCGGTCCGGACGCCGGGTACCTCGGCCTCACCGCGCCGCGACCGGTGACGGCAAGCCACAACATGCCGGGTGCCATCCGTGTGCAGTGGTCGCCGGTCCCGGGCGCAACGTCGTACGAGGTCTGGCGCGCGAATGTTCGGAACGCCGACAAGGCCAGACTGGTCCAGTCCGGGCTCGCCGCCTCGCCATTCGTGGATCGGACGGCACCGGTCAGGCAGACGGTCTACTACTGGGTCCGCGCGCGAAACAGCTGGACAGCCAGTCGCTTGAGCACGACTCCGGCCGATGGGTTCGCCGTCCGTCCGTAGCGCGCCGGACATGGGCTACGCTTCGAGTTCACGTCAGGGGGGCGCATGATCGAGCGCAACGCGCTGGTTCTGTTTCAGGGCGACTCCATCACGGACTGCGGCCGGCATCGGGAAGCCGCCGACGCCAACAACCTCTCCGGCTTGGGCCTGGGGTACGTGAACCAGATTGCGTCGCAGCTGCTCTGCGCGCGGCCGGGCGACGGGCTCCGGTTCCTCAACCGGGGAATCAGCGGGCATCGCGTGGTGGATCTCTACGCCCGGTGGAAGCAGGACGCGATCAACATGGCCCCGTCGGTCATCAGCATCCTGATCGGCGTGAACGACACCTGGCACGAGTTTGGATCGCAGAACGGCGTCGAGGTGGAGCGCTACGAAGTCGTCTACCGCATGCTGCTCGACCTGACGCGACAGCGGCTGCCCGAGGTGCGGCTTGTTCTCTGCGAGCCGTTCGTGCTGAAGTGCGGCGTAGTCACGGATGCGTGGCTCGAGGATATCGGCCGCCGCCGGTCGGTGGTCCGGAAACTCGCGGCCGACTATGGCGCCTGCTTCGTGCCGTTCCAGCGGGCATTCGACGAAGCCGTCCGCCTCGCGCCGCCGGTCTACTGGGCTTCCGACGGCGTCCACCCTACAGCCGCCGGCCACCGGCTCATGGCCGACTGCTGGGTCCGGTCGATCGGCGGCTGACGAAGTCGGGCCGGTCGGGCGCCAGCTCAGTCCACCACGACCACCTCGTACTCGTCGAGCACGGGAACGCACACGTCGAGCGTCCCCCCCGACCGCAGCACGTCGAGCCGCTTGCCACGAACCAGCGCCCGAGCGGACGCGCCCGCCGGCTCGCCGCAGATGCGCAGCACGAGATCCCGCTGCGTCTCGACCCGCTCGATCGGCCGACCGTTCACGCCGCAGCCGTTGATCAGATGGACGATCAGCCGCCCCCCCTGCCGACGGGCAACAACCTCGATCGGAGACGGAGGCGCCACGAGTTCCACGGCCGGCCGGCCCAGCATGCGCAGGGCGTTCGCGAGAATGGCGCAGTACTCCGGCGCGGCGAACTGTCCGTAGCTTTCGCCGAACGATCCGGCGAAGTACAGCGCCCGCCCCTTTCCGAACCGGCTCATGACGATGGCCGGACTCCCGGGGCTGGTCAGCGGCATGTACCGGCCGGCCAGCGGCTTCAAGAAGCGCGCGGCGGTGACGGCCCCGCTCCGCGTCCGCACGTCAAGCGCCAGCGCCGGAGCGGGAAGCAGTGGAAGATCGACGCCCGCGAGCAACGGGTGGCGCCGTCCCGACGCGACGAAGTAGTTAAAGTTCCGGTAGTTCGTGATGCGCCCGTCGATCCGCACGCCGAACACGTCGCCCAGTTCCAGATTCTTCCGGGCCACCCCGCGCTCGTCGTGCAGGGACGCGGTGAACGACCCGATCAGGTGGCCACCCCGGCGAACGTACGCGCGCAGCCGCTCGGCCGTCTCGCGCGACATGCACGGGGCGCCGGCCAGGATCACGCAGGCATAGCGGTCGAGGGCGGCGGCGTCCAGGTCGAGGTCGGCCAGAACGTCATACGGCACATGGGAGCGCGTCGTCATGTCGACGAAGCCGGACTGCTCCTCGGGCGGCTTCCCGGCCAGCGCCTTCGCCCCGGCGCCCTCGCCGTACAGGTCGGTCGCCTCCGCCGCACCGCCCCACGCCGCATCCGTCTCGTATGAGTGGAAGATCGCCACGCGGGCGGCCGACCGGGCTCCGGCATACAGATCCTCGTGGTCGCGCATGAAGCGGAACACCCGCCGGGCCGCCTGACCGCCAGGCGTCTGGAGAAGCTCGGTCGAGCCGTGCAGCCCGTACCACACGTTCGCGCCGTTGGCGGCGGCTGACGCGATGCAGATCGCCGTCTCGCCCGCCGCGTGCTGGTACCACGACCACGGCTTCTGGTCGCCCGCCATGAAGAGCACCCGCGGCTTGCGCGGGGCCACCGCCTCGAGCAGTCGGGCGGCAAAGCCCGGCTTCCACATCGAGGCGTACTTCGGGGGGCCGTAGAACATGAACCCGCCCTCGGTCCCGACGATGTCGTTCGTCTCCAGGCACTCGCGCAGATCCACCCCGGACACGCGCGGGTGGGCCGCGGGCAGGTTCTGGTAGAACACCCCGTCGGGCCGGACCCGCTTGAATCGCGCGTAGGCCTCACGCAGGAACTCGCGCAGCGACCGCCACCGGAACTCGAAGCTCGCCGGGCCGGCGCCCATCTCCGAGCCGAACCACTCCCGGTGTCGCGCCTGGCATGATGGACAGCGGCATCCGCCCGCGATCAGGACCGGCCCGTCCAGGAACACGCCGTCAACCGGGTACCGCGCCAGGCTGTCGACCACGCGAAAGAACTGGTCGCGCCACGCGCTGTTGACGCAGCAGGTGTAGTACGTGTCGTACATCCGGGGGTAGGTTCCATCCGGGAGCTGCTGCGCCCATTCGGCGGCACGCGCGTCGTCCTGGCGGGCGATGATGTGGCAGTTGAGGTAGAGGATGACCCGCAGCCCGCGCTTCCTGGCCCGGGCCACATACTGCTTCAGGATGGCGCCGTGGCGACGCTCGTCGAAGAGCGCCGTGTAGTCGTCCGCCGTGGGGTGGAGCAGCTGCTCCACGTTCATCCCCATATCGACCCACTTGTCGATGACGCCCAGCGTCCGCCCGCGCTCGTAGTTGCACTGCAGGGCGCCGATCCGCATCGGCCGCACCCGCCAGTCGTCCGCCTGCGCCCGACTCGCCCTCTTCGCCATGTCGTCCGCTCCTTCCCCGCCCCGGGGGCTTATCCGATCAGGCTCCGGAACCATGCCAGGTTGTCGCGCAGCCGCTCGCGCAGCGGGGCCTGCGTGGAGAAGTCCTCGAAGAAGATCCACCCGCCGTAGCCGGCCGCCTTCAGCGCCTTCACGACCTCCGGCCAGTTCACGATTCCCTCGCGCAGGGGCGCCGGCTCGGTCTTCCATATCCGCTGGCCGTCCGTCACCTGGTCGGTCGCCACCCACCGGGCGTTCTTCGCGTGGACCTCGGCCAGGTAGTCGCCCGCGTTCTCGATTGCCATCCGGTAGACCTCGCTCCCCTCGGTGACCTGGTTCCCCGGATCCCACATGATGCCGACGTGGCGCGGATCGAGCCCGTCCAGAATCGCGCGAGCCGTGGCGATGCTGGGCCCCAGCTGGCCCATGTGCGTCTCGATCACGGCGCGCACCCCGTGCTTCGCGGCCAGCCCGGCCAGCCGCGCGTAGTTCGCCCGCGCCTTCGCCGTCTGCGCCGGATACGACTCGCCCGCGGCATATCCGCCGGCGGAAATCCGGAGCGACCGGGCGCCGATCGCCGCGGCGGCCCGCATGTTCAGCTCGGCAGCCTCGAAGTCGCCTCCGGCGATGCCGATATACGAGCCGATCGACGGCATGGCCAGCCCCAGCTCGCCCGCGCGGCGCTTCAGCTCCGGCGCCCGGTCGATCAGCTCCTGCGGAGTCATCGAGGTTCGATTCCCGGACCAGAAGGTCGGCTTCGCGCGGTCGCCCGTGTCCGCGGTCACCCGCCACTCGACGCCGTCGTATCCCAGCTCCTTGAGCACCGCCATCGCCTCGGCCGGCTCATAGTCCGGCATCGACACCGTGAACACGCCCAGTCTGATCATCGCGTCAGTCCCTCCGAATGCCTAGCTCACTAGTTCCTGCAGCACGCTCTCCAGCACATCCACGCAGTGCGACCACGAAAAGCGCTTCACCACCATGTCGCGGGCCCGTCCCGCCATCGCCCGCCGGAGCTCCGGATCGCCCAGCAGCAGGCCGATGCCCTCCGCCATGACGTGCGGGGTGTCCGCCAGGATGATGTTGTCGCCCGTGTGCGCGGGCACGCCTTCGGCCGCCAGCGTGGTCGCCACCACGGGAACGCCGGCCGCCATGGCCTGCAGAATCTTGCCCCGGAAGCCCGTGCCCATCCGCATCGGGCAGACGTAGACGCGCGACTGGGCCAGGTACGTCGCCACGTCGTCGACCTCGCCGGTGATGACAATCCGCGGGTCGCGCCGCGACAGCTCGCGCATCTCAGCCGTCGGGCCGGCGCCCACCACGTAGAACGTCAGATCCGGGTGCTGCTCGCGCAGCTTCGGCCAGACCGCATGGGCGAACCACAGCACCGCGTCGCGGTTCGGCTGGTCGGCATAGTATCCCGTGTATACGAGGCGCTCCTCGCGGACAACGTCCCGGTGCGGCCGGAAGTGCTGCGTGTCCACACCATAGGGCACCACCGCCGTGCGCAGGCTCGGCTCGTACCGCAACAGGTCGCGCCGGTCCTGCGGGGTCAGCGCCAGCACGAGATCCGCCGAGCGGTAGAGCCGGAACTCGCAGCGCTGCAGGTCGCGGGCCCGCACCCGGTTGCACAGCCCTTGGGCCGTGTAGCCGAGCATATCGGTCGCCTTGTCGCAGGCGCTGGTCATGCACCCGTGGCACGAGATCACGCGACGGGTGGCCGGCAGATACGGATTCCCGCTGAGGAATTGCCCCATCACGGCGAACTCGGCGATCACCATGTCGTAGTGCGAGCGCTCGACCATGCTCCCGACGAGCCGCTGCATGGCCTCGCTCCGAAGCTCGGAAAACGGGCCGGGCAGCCCGCGCAGCAGGTAGTCCGCCGACCGGCGCAGCCGACTCCGCAGCTGCGGGCGCGGCAGCGTCTCAAGCTCCAGCAGCAGCGGCCGCAGATCCCCGACGTGCGCCTGGTCTCCCGGCCGCAGGAAGCAGGCCAGCCCCACCTGGTGCCCGCGCTCCGCCAGCAGGCGGATGCGGTGGTGGACGATGATCGACCCGCTGAACACGCGCGCGTGCGGCAGCGTGGCCGAAAGGAACAGAATGCGCATGCCGCCTCTATAGCCGAACCGCCGCCCCCGCGCAACCCATACCCCCCGCGAGCTGGTCTCACCGAATCATGAGGCGGTCGGCATCCTCCCGGGACAGCGCCGCGGCCACGGCGCGACGTTCGACTCCGCCGGTGCGGGCCACCACGGTCACCGGACCGCCCGCCGGCGAGTCGGCGTACCGCGCCACGACGGTCGCCGCGCGCGCCGCCAGCTCCTCGCCCGCACCCGCCGGGAGCAGGCCGGTCGGCCCGGGTACGCCCTCGACGGTCAGCAGCACGTCGGCCGGCCGGGCCAGCGCCGCGATCGCCTCGTTGTCCGCCTGGTCCCGCCCCACCACCACCTTCACCGTGGGGGCGAGGCGGAAATGCCGCCCGTGCCGGAGGAGGCGGACATCGCGGACGTCCTGAAGCCCCTCGTGATCGCGCAGCTCCCGAAGGCGGCCCGCCATGTTCGGCTCCGTCAGCGCGCATCCGCCCGAGCCGCTCACGAAGCCCGTCAGGCCGAACCCGGCCGCCAGCTCCAGCTGCTCCTTCCGGCTGCGGCCCTCGATGCCGAGCAGGCGCGCGCGGTCGACCCAGCCCCGCCGCTCCGGCTCGGTCTCGTCCAGCAGGCGCGCGCTGAGCGGACGCAGCACAAGCTCGGGATAGCCGGACTCCCGCGCCACGATCCCGAGGCTCCGCCGATTCTGAGACATCGGGCGCTGGTTCAACACCTCGCCCGTGCACAGGAACCGGGCGCCCAGCTCGGACATCAGGTCGCCCGCACGCCGCAGCATCGCGGCGTGGCAGTCGATGCACGGGTTCATCTCCGAGCCGAACCCGTGCTTCGGGCGCTCGATGATCGACAGGATGTCGGCCGTGAACTCCACGACGCGGATCGGCACGCCGATCTGCTGCGCGGCCCGCACGGCGCGCGCGGACCCGAAGAAGGGCGACTCGAAGCACACGCCGTGAACCTCGATGCCCTGCTGCCGCAGGACGCATGCCGCCAGCTCGCTGTCCAGCCCGCCCGAAAGCAGGGCAATAGCCCGGACCCCGTCCGTTCTGCGCTCGCTCATGTCCGATGATCCCTCACGGTCCGTTGGTGGCCACCGGGCTGTAATACACCGGGCCGACCGGGGCCAGCAGATCCGTCCACTCGTTCGTGCCGGTCGCGCTCCGCGGGATTCCGCCGTCGATCAGCGTCCACCCGCCGAACAGGTTCGTCGCTCGTCTCATGCCAAACGGCGTCGTCACGCCGCTGTTGGTTGTGCCGGAGAACCGGACCCGGTACCCGGCCGGCTCGCGCACGAACTCGAGGACGCGGAGCGCCGACCGCGCGTTCGTCGGATCCGTCCCGGCGATGTACTCAGCCCACGTGAGCAGTCCGTCGCCGTCGGGGTCCGTGCCGTCGGTCGCCACCCCATACCCCGCCATCCACCCGAGCGGCGTCCCGTTGGCCGTGCGCAGCGGCTCGAAGACGGCGTACAGCACGCCATCCGCGGTCACGCCCGCCCATGCGTAGTTGGTGGATGCCATGCCGAACGGCCCGCCGACGGACGCGCCGTTCGTCCGGATGTCCGATATCACGTACCAGACGGCTGCCGTGATCGACACCACCCCGGTGCCGCCGAACGACACCACCAGATTTGTCGGCGACACAGACCCGCTCGGGCCTCCGGACGCGCGAATCGTCCAGACGGCCGCAGGCGACTCGACGGTCAGGCTGACCGCGGCCGGCGCGCTGCTGGTGAACCCGTCCGACACCGAGAAGAGGAACCCGTCCTCGCCCGCATAGCCCGGCGCCGGGGTGTACGTGACCGAGCCCGAGCCAGGGTCGAACCCGGACAGGGATCCATGTGCCGGCCAGCTGTTCGTGACGAACGAGATCGCGTCGCCGTCCGGATCACTGCCGACGAGGGCCAGGACGACCGCCGCGTCGCGCGGAGTGGTCGCCGCAACGGGACTCGCGCCCGGCCGGGCGTTGAACACCGCCCCCGTGTAGGCGGCTGCCCGGGCCACGATGTCCAGAGACCAGGCGAACAGCGTTCCGAAATCGGGCTCCCGCTGGTCGCGGATCACCAGCTCCCATGCGCCGTTGGCGGCCTGCCCGTCGAAGT
Organism: uncultured Verrucomicrobiota bacterium; assembly: GCA_964431965.1. Taxonomy (GTDB): domain Bacteria; phylum Verrucomicrobiota; class Kiritimatiellia; order CAIKKV01; family CAYSLU01; genus CAYSLU01. The sequence continues at coordinate 33,036 of CAYSLU010000039.1, read as the reverse complement.
TCGTGAGCGCCGCCTCCGGCCGATAGGACCCGACAAACGGCGCGGCCGCCACGCTCGAGGTGATCGCGATGGCCGCCTCATCGTCCAAGACCGTGGGCACCCCGCCGGCCCCCCAGATCCCGGACCCGAAGTTGTCGCCTCCCCCGCCCCGCCGGTTGACCAGGATGACTTCGCCCATGGCCGGGCGCTGGAGGCGGATGGTCAGGTCACCGTCGTACGTGTGGTTGGCGCGCAGCCGGACGTTCACGTCGTCGACGATCGGATCGCCCGACAGCGATACGATGTTCGTGGAGACGACGGACGATCCGTCCGGAATCGCACGCGGCACGTCCACGCTCTCGACGCGATTGGTCACCCCGCCGCCGGGCAGCAGGCGGCCGACGCGCCGCGCGAACGCGTTCGTGAAGACCAGCGAGCCGCAGGACGACACGTGCGAGAAGCCGATGAGCGCCCCGAACGGAACCGTCTTGGCGATGCGATACGCGAACGGGACGGTGTTCGTGCCCGACGCACCTGACGCCAGATCGGCGTAAGCCGCCTCGCCCTGAAGCACGGTCACGCCCGCGTTGGTCGTGCTCACGACCGCCACAATGCCGGTCGCCGCCGCCGAGCCGGCATTCTGCAGAACCATCGTATCGCGGATGGTCTCGCCCGGATCGATGGCTCCGTCCCCGTTCCCGCCCGCCGCGTCCGAGTACCACGAGGAGGCCAGCCGCAACTCCGCCTGGGTGACGACGGTGCCGTTGTAGACCACCAGCGCAAAGTCCTGGTCCATCGCGCTGCCCGAGTTGGGCACGCCGTCGGAGTTGATGCTGATGGCGGTGATCGTCACGGTGAAGTCGCCCGATTCGCCCGCCGGACGGAACACGCATTCGAGGTTGTCCTTGGCGTCCGCCGACCCGCCGGCAGCCGAGTACGCCCCCGAAAACACGTTGCCCTTGTACGCGCTGCCGCCGACCGACACCGCCAGGTCCAGGTTGTTGTTGTACGCCGCACCAACGGTGTTGCCCGGCGCGTCGGTCCAGGCGAGCGAAACGCGGAAGGGCCGGGCCGGATCCGCCACGCGGCCCCGGAGCACGATCGACTGCCCGCTGGCCGTGAACACGTCGCCGGCCAGCTGATCGCGCAGGATGCGGGGCACCGAATCGAATGCCGCGCCCAGGTCCAGCCCGCCCCATCCCTGGCTGGCGGACCACAGCGTATCCGCCGCGGCCACGCCCGTCATGTAGCGCGTCGCGTTCACGAGGAACGCCTTGGTCATGGCCGGGCTCGGAGCCGCACGCCCGGCGTTCAGGAAGAACTGGCGGAGCAGCGCGCACGCGCCCGCGACGGCCGGACACGAGTGGCTGGTGCCCGACGAAGCGGTGAAGAACTGCTGGCCCGACGGGTGAAACGCCGCGCCGCCGGCCCCACCGCTCACGCCGGTGCCGTCGTAGCACGCCAGCGCGGTTCCGTCCGGGCCGGGGTTGGGCGCCTGGGCCACGCCGCCGCTGACGTGGGTCCCTGGAGCCACCAGCTCCGGCTTCCGCCGGCCGTCCGAGCAGGGGCCGCGGCTGGAGAAGCTGATGATGTCGTTGGCGCTGTTCGCGCCGGTGTCGTCGATCGCGCTCCCGTCCGCCCCGCCGAACGCCTGGACATTCTCGCCCGCCCCCACGCTGATGACGTTCTTCGCCGAGCCCGGAGACCCGATGGAGGAGCTCGACGGCCCGTCGTTTCCGGCTGAGAACACGATGACCATCTCCTGGTTCCCCGTCGTCGCGTAAACGGACCCGGCGGGCTGGGCGTCGCGCACCAGCGCGTCGTAGGACTGCGCGTCCGAGTTGTAGCCGCCATACGTGGACGCACCCCAGCTGTTCGCGCTGATCCGCGCGCCGTCCTGGTAGGCCCGGGCCTGGAGGTTCCGGTAGTCGGGGTTCGTAAACGCCGCGGGGTCGAAGATCACCGAGGAGCCCACCCGGACGAACGGACAAATGCCCAAGCCGTAATGGTAGCCGCTGCCGTCCGTGTGCGGGAATCCGGCCGGTCGGTCGGAAAAGCCGGCGACGATGTGGGCGTTGAGCGTTCCGTGGCCGTCGCATCCCTGGATCGTGCTCCCCTCGTGCGCGCTGCCCTCCAGGCGGGCATACGCCACCCGGCTCACCCCGGCCGTATTGCCGGCCACGTACAGCCCGAGATGGTTCGGCGTGGTTGACCCGTCATCCAGCCCGCTGTCCGTCACATCCACCGCAAACCCGGATGCCGTGAACTGCTGCTGCGTGAACCCGGCCGACGCCAGCCACCCGAGATAGCCGGGGCCGGACGGCAGGCTGCCGGACAGGTTGCCCGCCACGATCTGACCCTGCCGCTCGTCGTGCAGCCGGGGCGGGACGTCGGGCAGGATCGACACCACGTCCGGTCGCGCGGCCAGCGAGGCCAGCGCTCCAGCCGGCACGTTCGCCCGCACATTGACGTATCCCAGGTCCCGGCGCTGCCGCAGGGGCGGGCCCAGGCCCGCTTGCTCGATCATGGTCAGCGTGACGGGATTGGCCGACGCGTCCTCCACAAGCTGAATCGCGACGGCGTTGGTCGCCGCCGAAAACGTGCGTCCGGCCAGGTCCATCCCGCCCGCCGCCGGGTGCACCTTCCACGCGCCATCCCAGTCGGACTCCCACTGGACGTGCGGCGCCGCGCGTGAAGTCTTCACCCGGGCATTCGCCGGCGCGTCGCTGTAGACGAGATAGGCGTTCTCCGGGACGTAGGCGACGACCCGGCACCCCGAATCCTCGAGCCCCTTCCGCCACTCCGGCTTCACCGGCCCCGAGAACTGCACCAGACGGAGCGCCCGACCCGATGGCACGGCGGGCACACGCGGGGCTGTCGGGGGCGGCTGCGCCGTATCCAGGTCGCCGACGCTGAGCCGGATCCGATCGAAGTCGTCGCGGGCCTCGCCCGGCAGGCTCACCGCGGCCGTCCGGCCGCCTCCCGACGGTGCCGGGACGTCGTACAACCGGAACGCCCCGTAGTCCTCGATGAGGCGCCCGCCGATCGCGCGCACCGCCGCCTCGTCCGCCGGATCGGCCACCTGGACCTTCCGCCCGGCCGCGGCATCCGGCGGACGCACAAGCGCAGCCGCGACCGCCAGAAGCACGGCCAGCATCCCGCTCCCCGTCGATCCGCCCACTCCGCGTCCGCCTGCCATGGATCCCACCCCCTTGCCCGGCCCATGCCGGGCCGCGCGGATGATCAGAATAGCACACCGCGGGGCGCCTCCGACAGCCCGGGCCCTCGAACCCGTGTCCGGAATGTCTTGACGCGAGGCGCCGGAGCGATACAGTACGCGGACCATCCAAGGAGGAAACTACTATGGCACTGATTGATTTTGGCGGCGTGAAGGAGAAGGTGGTGACCCGCAAGGAGTTCCCACTGTCGAAGGCCCGTCGGGTCCTGAAGAACGAGACCATCGCGATCATCGGCTACGGCGTGCAGGGGCCCGCCCAGTCGCTGAACCTCAAGGACAACGGCTTCAAGGTGATCATCGGCCAGGCCTCGTCGTTCAAGCGCGACTGGGATCGGGCCAAAGCCGACGGCTGGGTTCCCGGCAAGACGCTCTTCGAGATCGAGGAAGCCGTCCGCCGCGCCACGATCATCCAGTTCCTCGTCTCGGACGCCGCCCAGCGGGTGATCTGGCCCATCGTGAAGCGCAACCTGAAGCCGGGTGACGCGATCTACTTCTCGCACGGCTTCTCGATCGTGTTCAGCGATCAGTCCGGCGTGGTTCCGCCCCCGGACGTGGACGTCATCATGGTTGCCCCCAAGGGCTCCGGCACGTCCGTGCGCCGGAACTTCCTCTCGGGCGCGGGCATCAACTCGAGCTACGCCGTCGGCCAGGACGCCACCGGTCGGGCCGAGGAGCGCTGCATGGCGGTCGGCATCGGAATCGGATCCGGCTATCTCTTCCCGACGACGTTCGAGCAGGAAGTGCACAGCGACCTGACGGGCGAGCGCGGCGTGCTCATGGGCGCCTTGGCCGGTGTCATGGAGGCCCAGTATGACGTGCTGCGCGCCAACGGGCACTCGCCCAGCGAGGCGTTCAACGAGACCGTCGAGGAGCTGACGCAGAGCCTCATCCGCCTCGTGGACGAGAACGGCATGGACTGGATGTTCGCCAACTGCTCGGCCACGGCCCAGCGCGGCGCGCTGGACTGGAAGCCCCGGTTCAAGAAGGCCGTCCTGCCCGTGTTCAAGGACCTGTACCGCGCCGTGGCCTCCGGCAAGGAAGCCAAGCGCGTCATCGCGGTGTGCGGGCGCAAGAACTACCGGGAACTGCTCGACGCCGAGCTGTCGACGATCGGGAACTCCGAGATGTGGCGCGCCGGCAAGGCCGTTCGCGCCCTCCGCCCGAAGGAGGCGGCACGCCGCGGCAGCGCGAGCGCCGTGGGTGTGGGCGGGCGGAAGTCGAACTAGCAGGCCGCAGCCAAAGCGGATTCGCGAATGAACGGGATCGGCCGCAGGGCCGATCCCGTTTTCGCTTCTCCCCCGCGGCCGGAGTCTCCCCCGCAGCCGCCAGACGTGGTATGGTGGCGGCCGAGATCGGGGGCACGATATCCCCATGCGCCTGTTCGACGTCCATAGCCACCTCCAAGACGAGCGCCTCGCCAGCCGGCTCGGCGCCGTGCTCGGCCGCGCCCGCGACGTCGGGGTCGAGCGCATCGTATGCTGCGGCTGCACCGAGCGCGACTGGGAGGATGTCCGGCGGATCGCCGCGGCGCACCCGGAGGTCGTCCCCTCCTACGCCCTCCATCCGATGTACATCGAGAGCCGCTCGGGCGACTGGCTCGACCGGCTCCGCGAGCGCCTGGCCGACCCGGCTGCCGTCGTCGGGGAGATCGGGCTCGACCATCTGGTCGGCGGCATCGACCCGCTCGACCAGGAGCAGGTATTCGTGGCCCAGCTGAAGCTCGCGGCCGAGCAGGGGCGGCCGGCGGCCATACACTGCCGAAAAGCCTGGGGCCGCATGCTGGAGATCCTGCGCGCGCACGCCGACTTCGAGGCCGGCGTTCACATCCACTCGTTCTCCGGCTCCGTGGAGTCGCTCCGGTCCGTCTGCGCCATGGGCGCACGGGTCTCCTGGTCGGGTGCCGTCACCCACCCCGGCAATCGGCGCGGCCAAGCCGCCGTCCAGGCCGTCCCGCTCAACCGCCTGCTGATCGAAACCGATTCGCCCGACCTGGCGCCCGACGGGGCGGATACCCGAAGCGTGAACGAGCCGGCCAACCTCCCGCTCGTCCTGCGCTGCATCGCCTCGCTCCGCGGCCTTCCGCCCGGCGAGCTTGCGGAAATCGCGTGGTCGAACAGCTGTCGGCTCTTCCGCCGTCCCGAGGCGCCGTGACCGGGCCTGTTGCGATCAGCGCCGCGGCTTGCCGCTGGCGGCTCCGATGACGTATCCTGTGCGCCAGAAAGGCCGCTCTCCCCGGATCCGGTTGCGGAGCGGCATGGCTGGCATGAGCGAATCCGAAAAACCACCCGCATCGGACGCGCAGGCGAGCGGCGCGGCCTCGTCCGCGCCGCTCGTATCCGTCATTGTCCCCACGTACAACAATGCCGATACCCTGCATGCCTGCCTCGACGCCGTTCTGAATCAGACCGTCCCCCCGGGCATGTATGAGGTGATCGTCGTCGACGACGGCTCCGGCGACGCCACCGCCGCCGCCGTGGCCGCGTACGTCGGCCGGGCCACGCCCGTCCGGTACATCCACCAGCGGAACCAGGGGCCGGCGGCGGCCCGCAACCGCGGAGCACGCGAAGCCCGGGGCGACCTGCTCCTCTTCACCGACGACGACTGCGAGCCAACCCCCACGTGGATCGCGGAGATGACCAAACCGTTCCGGAACGGCGGGCGTGAGGTCGCCGCCGTGAAGGGGGCCTACCGCACCCGGCAGACCAGCGTGATCGCGATCTTCGCCCAGAAGGAGTTCGAGTCGCGCTACCGCCGGATGCTCGACTCCGACGCCATCGATTTCGTCGACACCTATTCGGCCGCCTTCCGGCGTTCCGTCTTCCTGGCGCTCGGGGGATTCGACACGCGCTTCCCCAAGGCGAACAACGAAGACGTGGAGTTCTCGTACCGCATGGCCGAGCGCGGGCACCGGATGGTGTTCAATCCCGACGCCATCGTCTACCACCGGCATCCGGATACGCTGATGCGCTACTTGAAGGTCAAGTTCGGCCGGGCCTACTGGCGCATGGCGGTGTACCGCCTGTTTCCCGAGAAGATGAAGGGCGACTCGTACACGCCGCACTCGCTCAAGCTCTCGGTGGCGCTGGCCCTGGCGCTGCCGGCCACGCTGCCGGCGGCCCCGCTCGACCGCCGCTACCTATGGGGATCCGGCGCCCTGACGGCGGCCTTCCTCCTCACCTGCATCCCCTTTCTCGTCGGGCTGCTGGACATCCCCATCCTGCACGCGGCCGCGCGGGCGATGAAGCGGTTTATGAAGCGCGGGTTCATCCGGAGCGTGCTGCGCAGCCTCTCCGCCAGCTTTCTGGGCCGCGGGGCGCGCGCGCTGGGCCGCGCCCTCGCGGCCGGGGCACGCGCCCTGCTCGGCGCGCTGCGCATCGCGCTGCACTCCGCACCCGTCCGCATCGTATTCGGCGCCGTGCGCACCAGCCTCCGCTGGCTCGCCTACGAGGCGGTCCCGGGCATCGCCCTCGCCATCGGAAGGGCCGCGCGAGCCGTCGGGTCGGCGGCCAAGGCCATCGCGCTGGCTCCGCCCCGCGCGCTGGCGGCCCTGTTCGGCAGCGCGCCGGCGCGGGCCATCGGCCGGGCGTTCAACTGGCTGGCCACGACGCGCCTCATGATGATCCCGGTGTCCATGATCCTGCTGCTGCTCCGCGGGATCGTCATGGGCCTCGGCACGCTCTGGGGCCTGCGCCCGCCGCAGCGCGACCGCGGGCGGTTCTCCTACGTGTTCATCATGGTCCTGTGCGATCTGTTCGCCGTCTTCCTCGCCTGCGCCGCCACCGATTACACCGGCGTCGTACTCTTCCGCGTCTTCGGGAGCAGCACCTCCTATCCCATCGACTTCTACATGGGCTACCTCCCGGCCATCGGCCTGTTCCTGCTGGCCATCTTCTTCCTCTCGGGGCTCTACCGGCCGTACCGGGGGTTCTCCCGGATCAGCGAGTTCGTCATCCTCACCAAGTCCGTGGCCGTCACGACCGGGTTCGTGATGCTCGGGCTCTACCTGACGTCCAGCCCCCACTCGAAGTCGGTCGTCCTCCTGACGTCGATGTACACGCTGGTCTTCGTCGCGCTGGGCCGCTGGATCGGCCGGGCCCTTCACTGCTCAATCGGCCGGGGCCGAGAAGACGAGACCCGCACGCGCACGCTGATCGTCGGGACCCAGGAGATCGCCCGCCTCATCGCCCGCCGCCTCAAGTCCGGGCTCGGCCTGGAGGAGGCGGAGGTCGTCGGGTTCGTCGATGAGAACGCCGCGAACGTGGGCACCTCGGTGGAGGGCGAGGAGGTGATCGGCACGCTGGACGACCTCGGGCGCATCATCGAAGACCAGCACGTCGAAGAGGTCTTCCTGGCCCTGCCGATGATGCCGCACAAGCAGGTGATCGACCTGATCAACCGCCACAGCAACCGCGAAGGGGTCCACTTCTACATCGTGTCCAACCTCTTCGAGCTCATCTCCGCCGAGGTGGACCTCGCCGAGCACAGCAGCATCCCGCTCGCCCATCTGCGCAACGAGAACATGGAGCTGCTGCCGCTCATGCTCAAGCGGGTGTTCGACGTCGCCGTCTCGGCCGCCGTGATCCTCCTCGCCCTCCCGTTCTGGCTGCTCATCATGGTTGCGATCCGCCTGGAGACCGAGGGGCCGGCCATCTTCAAGCAGGAGCGCGTCGGGCGGAACGGCCGGGTGTTCCTCATCTTCAAGTTCCGCACGATGTTCATCCATACGCCGAAGTTCGCCTACTCGCCGTCGGACCCGGCCGACACCCGGATCACCAAGGTCGGCCGGTTCCTCCGCCGGACGAGCCTCGATGAGTTCCCCCAGTGCTTCAACGTGCTCCGCGGGGAGATGAGCCTGGTCGGGCCCCGGCCCGAGATGCCCTTCCTCGTGGCGAAGTACAACGACTGGGAGCGGCAGCGGCTGAAGGTCAAGCCGGGCCTCACGGGCCTCTGGCAGATCATGGGCCGCAAGGACCTGCCGCTGCACGAGAGCCTCGAGTACGACTTCTACTACATCAAGAACCAGTCGCTCCTGCTCGACCTGACCATTCTCCTGAAGACCATCCCCGTCGTGCTCCGGGGCAAAGGCGCCTACTGACATGCCGCCGCCCCCCGTCTTCCAGGACATGGTGGACATCCACTGCCACATCCTGCCCGGCATCGACGACGGGGCCAAGGACTGGGACACCTCGGTCGAGATGGCACGCATGGCGGTCCGCGACGGGATCCGCGTCATCGTGGCCACGCCCCACATGCAGGAGGGCGTCTACATGCCCGAGCGCGAGGCCATCCGATCCTTGATCGCGGACCTCCAGAGCCGCATCGCAGACCTCCCGCTCCGCGTGCTCGAAGGCGCGGACGTGCACTACGCATTCGACCTCACGGCCCGGGTGAAGGCCGGGCAGATCCCGCTCGTGAACGGCAAGCGCTACCTGCTTCTGGAGCTCCCCACCCAGATCGTGCCCGTGACGCTGCGCGACACCCTGTTCCAACTCCGGCTCGCGGGCGCGATCCCGATCCTGACGCACCCCGAGCGGCATGCGGGAATCCAGGGACGGGAGGATATGCTGCTCGATCTGATCGCCGCCGGCGCGTGCGTCCAGGTGAGCGGCATGAGCCTCGCGGGCCAGTTCGGCCGGGCCGCCGCACGGTCGGCCGACCGCATGCTCCGCATGAACCTCGTGCACTGCCTGGCTTCGGACGCACACTCAACCCGCGGGCGCACGCCCGAGCTGGCTCAAGCCGCATCCCTGGCCGCTCGCATCGTCGGCGAATCCGCCGCACGAGCCATGGTCTGCGATGTGCCCGCGCGCATCATTGAGGGAGCCGAGGTGGACCTGCCGACCGCGCGCCCCGCGCGGCGCTGGTTCACATTCTGGCGGCGGTAGCCGGGCCGGTCAGAGCGAAAGCAGCGTCCGCGCCAGCAGGCGCCAGTCCCGTGACCGGCCCGTCAGGAAGTCGACGAGCACCTCGCGCTTGGAGGATACGATCGCCACGGGAGGCAGCTCCACCCGCTCGCCCGCCGCGCCGCCGTCCGCCCCCTGCAGCCAGATCGTGGGCGCATAGGCGCCCGGAGGGAATCCGGAAGGCAGAGTCAGCGGCACGTTGTCGATCACCCGGCCGGACGACACCCAGTTCAGCACCGGCGGCACCTCGCGCTCGAAGGAGCGCTCGGCCGTCCGGCGGCCGGCCTTGACGAAGCTCATCCGGAGAACCCACTCCCGGCCGACGGCAGCCCCCGGGTCCGCCTGCCAGCACAGGGACAGCACGCGCGGCGCCAGGCGGGACGAGACCCCGGCCCCGGTCAGGCGGATCCCCGGCGCCGCGGACAGGTCCAACGGCCTCATGACCGCGTCGACATTTCCGGACTCGAAGGCCGGAGCCGCCACGACCCCCCGCGCAAACACGGCCGTCGATCCGACCATTCGCGCCAGCCGGAACGCCGGGGGGACCAGAGCCATCGCTTCGCGGCTCTCGAGCACGATCCACCCCACGCCGTGCTCACGCAGAAGATCGTCCATCCGCTCCCTCGATGTCTCCGCCGGACCCGCATCGGGCCGGATGAGCTGCGGCTTCTCGGCCAGGATCGCCGTGTCGAACAGGACGGCGTCCGGATCGCCGGCGTACACCATGAGCGCCACGTGCGCGCTCGCCAGGATCAGAAAGTCCTTCTCGGCGGGCAGCCGAAGCCCCGCCAGCTTTCGGAAGGCAAGCTCCGAGCAGATCCGCGCATCGGGCGTTCCGGCCGGCCGGCTCGCGCCGATTGCCTTCCCCGCGCGCACGATCTCGCGGTACAGCGGCGGAGACTGAAACGCCTTCACGCCGCAAACCGCGGTGTGTGCCGCCAGCACGGCGGCCGCCAGCCACCGCCAGCGCCCCCGCTCCCACCAGCGAACCAGAAGCGCGGCGGCGAAGGGAGTCAGCAGGATCACGTTCGCCAGCACGTACCGCTGCGGCAGGGCCTTGGTGCCGGCGCCGTACATGCCGGCCAGCGACATGGCCGCCAGCTGCGCCAGCGCGAAGACCGCATGGCGCACCATCGCGCGGTCTGCGTGCCGCCGGAGCGCCACCACCCCCGCGGCCGTCAGAAGGAACAGGATCGGCGACGCGATGAACATGAAGAACGGATACTCCAGCGCCTTCACGGCCGGCGACAGCGCGCGGATGTTGACGTGCGCCTGGGTGATGCCCTTGCTGTAGTGCAGGAAGTAGAGGGCATCGCCGTAGTCCACCCAGTTGCGCACCAGCCAGAAGATGATGAAGACGCCCGGCAGGACGACGGCCGCGAACCGCGCCGCCAGCCCTCGCCCCGGCTCCCGCCGGATCAGCGTGTCCCACGCGACGCAAGCCGAGAACAGCACCGCGAACACCCACCCTTCGGGGCGCAGCATCGTCGTCAGGAGGAAGCACGCGGAAGCCGCGAGGAGGTGCGCCGCGCGCCCGCCGCGCTGCCACCGCGCGAACCACAGGCAGCCGCCTGTCACGGCGGCGTAGTACCACGTCATCTCTGCCATCGAAACGGCCAGCCACACGTGCGCCGGCAGGACCGCCGCCAGCAGCACGGCCACAAGCCCCGCGCGCTCGCCGAAGAACAGCCGCGTCAGATGGTAGAGGGCGGCCAGGCATGCGATGAACGACACCAGGCTGATCGCGGTGAGCGAGAGCACGAGCTGGTGCGTCAGCAGGTAAAGCGAGCCGGCGGCCCAGAAGTGAAGCGGCAGCCAGAGGACGGATATCGCATAGAGCGAGCCGGCATGCACGGATGGCGCCTGGCTCCACTGGCGGGTCACCACGGCGCGGAAGAAGTCGTCCCCGGAGGCCGCGGCGAATCCGCCGGCCAGCACGGCCAGAGCCAGCGCCGCTGCCGCCGCCAGCAGCAGGTTCAGCCGATACCGCACTTTGTCCTCCGCCGTGATACGCACCGGGTTACTCCATCCAGGCCGACAGGTCTCGGCCGATGATGTCCTGCAGTTTCAGCACGTCCTCGCGGAAGAGGTCGCGCAGCCGGCGCCGCGTGGCGTCCGGCACCTCCATGCGCTTGAGGAACCGGCCGCGGAGTCCCTCCACGATCCGTCGCCTCTGCGGCTCGGTGGTCACCAGCCGCACCAGCGGACGCACCGCCAGGCGAATCGCGTTCGGCTGGCCGAGCAGGTAGTGAACCCACCGGTTCGTGGGCACGCCGGAAATGTTGTGCCGGGTCTCGACGTCCGGGGAAAAGGCCGGATCGACGCCGAGGAACGCATACATATCGCGCACCAGCCCGAGCGCGTCGCGGGTCAGATCCTCGTACAGGTACACCTTCACCCGGCTGAACCCGCCCTGGAATGCCTGCACCTGCCGGCTGTAGAGGCCGGCGCCGCGGTACGCATGGCTCATGGACCAGTTGGCGCCCATGCGCGTCTCTTCGAGATCGAGGCATTCGTCCAGGCTGTGCGCTTCCTCGCCGTCCCGCAGCAGGAAGGTGTACGCGGACACGGCGCGCTCCACGGGGTTCCGGAGGATGATCAGGATCCGCGGGTCGCCGAGCAGCTGCCGCGCCTTTGGAACGACGATGTCGTGGTGGTAGAGGTAGGGCGCGGTGGCTTCGCCGATCGCCTTCGCTCCCCCCGCCTCCGCGAACAGCGCCTCGTAGGCGCCCCGATCGGAAACGAGGTAGTGCTTCAGCAGGCCGTGCTTCGGATCCTCGGGGTTGAGCCGCTCGTAGTAGGAGGACGCGAGAAACATCGGCTCCTTGTTCACCGGCATGAACACGTCCGGATGCTGCTTGAGGTAGTGCCACAGGGAGGTGGTGCCGCTCTTGGCAGCCCCCGCGATCAGGAAGTTCGGCAGCGTCATGTCCGGCAGGCCCTCGCTCGCGTCGTTTCGACTCGGCTCACTCCACCCAGTGGTTCAGGTTGCGCCCCAGCATCTCGCCGAGCCGGCGCACGTCATCCCGGAAGTACCCGCACAGGTACCGGTGCGTTTCGGGCTTCATGTCGTCCTTGCGGATGTTCCTCATGTTGAGCCGGCTCACGATCTCGTACCGCCGCTCCGGAGAGAGGAACAGACGCACAAGCGGACGAATGAGCGTGCGAAGTGCATTCGGCCGCATCAGGAAGCCGTGCAGCGCGGAGCTGCGCGGCGTGCCGGAAACCATGTATCGGACCTTCACGTTGGGGCGGAACTCGTCGTCCACGCCCAGGAACCGGTACACCTCCTTCATGAGCGCCAGCGGAGCGTGCCGCAGGTCGTCATAGAGGTACACCGCCACCTGCGAGAAGCTCCGGCGATAGGCATCGATCTGGTCCGGATAGCGGCCGACGGCCTTGTAGTACCACATCGTGTACCAGTGGTCGGCGATCCGGCGCTCCTCCTCCTCGAGCGCGGTGTCGAACGGAAGCTTCTCGACGCCATAGCCCCGAAAATGCGTGTAGGCGGAGTGCGCCCGCGCGACCGGGTTCCGGAGCAGGAACACGATCCGCACATCCCCCAGATGCTGCCGGATCAGCGGGATCGCCGTCTCGTGGTGGTATCCGTAGAAGGTGCCCACTTCACCCACCGCCGAAGCCTCGCCCGCATCGGAGAACATCGCGCGGTACGCCGGCCAGCTCGTCACCATCCGGTCCTTGATCGTCTGCGCGTGCGGGTCGGCCGGGCTCAAGTCGCGGTAGATGCTCGAGAGGAAGAAGAACGACTCCTTGGACCGGGGGATGTAGACCTGCGGATGCTGCAGCAGGTAGCTGAACAGCGAGGTGGTCCCGCTCTTCGCCGCGCCCACCACCAGGAAATTCGGTACAGCCGGCTGACCCATGCCCAACGCCCCCCTTCACCACTTCAAGTGACAGCAGCCGCGACACTGGTCCGGTACGTCGCGGCTGCCCAGGCGCCGACGGAACTCACGCATCCGATCGTTGTTCCAGATGCCCCGGATGTCTTCCCGCGACGCATCGCCGACCACGTGGTCGAAAATCAGGCAGCAGGGATTCACCTGCCCGTCCCATGTGATGTACAGGCCGTCCCACGGCCACAGGCACCCGCGCTCCCGCTCGGACACGAAGTCGCAGACGATGCCGCGCCGCCCGGCCTGCTCCTTGACCTCCCTCACGCGCGCCGCTAGCTGCGCCGGATCGTCGAACGGAGAGTGGGCCGCCAGGAAGCCCGGCTCATACTTCTCGCCGTGCTTGGGCTCCAGGTACTGAAAGCTCACCTTCGGGATCCGCTGCTCCGCGGCGAAGGAGACAAACTCGGCGACGCGATCGAGATTGCCCCGCTGGATGACAACGGTCAGCGACAGCTCGATCGGACTTCCGGCGGCGTCCCGGGCGCGAACCGTGCGCTGGACGTTCTCGATGACACGCCCCAAGTTCGCACCCACGCGGATGGCCGCGTATACGGCCGGGTCGAGAGAGTCCACCGAGAACTGAAGCTCGTTGAGGCCCGACTGCATGATGCCCGCGGCCAACTCATCGGTGACCAGCGTGCCGTTGGAAATCACGGAGACGCGGATGCCGCGACCGCGCGCGTACCGGACGAAGTCGAGCAGCTGCCGGTGCAGGAAAGGCTCCCCGTTCCCCTGGAGATGCAGGCGGTACAGGCGGGGATTCCCGTCGATGATCCGCCGGAACAGGTCGAAGGACATGTCGCCGTATCGTGCATCGACCTTGTCGCGCATGCACATGGGGCAACGCAGATTGCAGCGGGATGTCGGCTCGAGCTGGAGAAAGACCGGATCGTGCGCGGCGCGCGCCCCCCGTCGGACATCCAGGCGATACCGGGCGTAGTTCAGGAGGGTGAGCGCATAGCCCGCGTAGGAGCCGCCCGCGCGGCCCACATCGCGCAGGTCCCGAACCAGCTGTCCCAACCGAGGCATTCCGTCCCCTCCATACAACAAAGCGCAACGCCACCCGTGCTCCCAAAGCGTCAATGCGGGCGCACATTGTCCCCGCTCGCGGAAGCCGGTTCAAGAGCAAACCCGATGCAGCCCGGGAGCCATGCTCTGCTCGCGGGCCGAAGTCGCTCCTGCTATGATCGGCCCCCCTATGAACCGACACGCCGGCCGTTGGAGCATCCGATGAAGATTCGCATGGCGCCCCTCCTTGCAGGCCTTGCCGGTCTCGCCGCGGCCTCCATCGTGGCGGTCCGATACGGGGTGAGCCTGGGGCCCCGCGATGTCATCGCGATGGCCGCGCTGGCGCTGGCGTTCATCGCCTGCCATGCGTGGGCGGCCCGCTCGGCCGATGCGCTCCGGGTGGGCGGCTCGCTGCTGGCGGCGGCCGTGTTCGCGGGCGCCGCCGGCCGGATCGCGTTCCAGCTCTTCCCCATTCAGATGTACGGCGACGGACAGTACATGATCCGCATGGTGGAGGCCGGTCGAACATTCTCACACTGGCTTGCGGGATCAGCCCTTCTCAGCTGGACCTACGCAGCCATCTGGCAGTTTCCCCCTCTGGCCCTGCACTGGCCGGAATCCCTGGCCGGCGGTCAAGCCTTCATCGGCGTGGCTGGCGCCGCCTGGATGCTCGGCGCCGCCATCTGGGCCTTACGCTGGCCACAGACGCGGCTGGCCGTCTACGTGACCCTGTCCAGCACCATGTGGCTGGTGCTGGCATTCGGATACATCGAGTACTATCCGTTCCTCGCCGGAGCCCTTCTGGTCTTCCTGGCCTGGGTGTTCAGCCGCCCCTTCGCGGAGCACCGCCCGGGCCCTCTGGGCGCGGCGCTCGGCGGCATGGCCTGCCTGTATGTGGGGTTCTGGCCGATCGCGGGCCTCGTCGCGGCGGCCTTCGTGGCGGCCAACCCGCGCCGGAATGCCGCCTGCGCGGCGTGGGCGGCGCTCGCCTTCCTGGCCGGCATCCGCCTGTTCTGGCCCGACACACCCGGCCACTACTTCACGACGCTCTGGCGTGACATGAACTTCGGCGACCAGTGGCTTCCCCCGCGCTACGCCGGCCTCGCGGCGGGCGCCGACTCCATCTACTTCCGACACAGCTACGCGCTCTCCTTCCGGCACGCGCGGGAGCTGGCCTCCCTGGCTTTCTTCAGCGGGGCGTTCGTGCAGCTGCTTCTCGCGGCCGCGGTCGCCCTGGCGGGCTGGCGGGCGATGCCGGCCGGACGCCGCATCCCGCGCGTGACGGCCGGGCGAGTCGCCTTCGCGCTCCTGCTCGGGTACTACGCCCGCTTCTTCGTCTATAAGATCCCCAAGCTGGGCCTGCGGCTGGATTTGGATATGTATTTCACCTTCTACCTCCTGACGGCCTTCCTTTTCGGCGGCGCCCTCCAACGCTATTCCGAGCGCGCGGCCGATCCTCGTTCGACTCGATTCCTGTTCCTGTCGGCCTTGGCGGGCACGTCTGCTCCGCTGGCGTACATCATGCTCTACAGGGGCCTGCCGTCGATCTAGCGGGAGACGGCGCGGCCGGCGTTCGAAAGACCGATATGAAGCCTCTGAACACAGCGATCGGCATCGTGACCGCGCGCCTGGCCGGGCGGCCGTTCTACGCCCGGTATCACGTCACCCACCGCTGCAACTACCGCTGCCGCATGTGCGGCTTTCACCGGCGGGGCGGGCAGACCCGCGAACTCGAGCAGCCGGAGATCGTCGCGGCGGCGGCGACCCTGGCCCGCCTCGGGGCCCGGCACCTCGTCCTGACCGGCGGCGAGCCGTTCCTGAGGAAGGACCTGCCGGAAATCGTCGCCTCGTTCGCGCGCCACGGCTTCTCCATCCGCATCCAGACGAACGGGGGCCCCCAGGTCACGCGGGAGCGGCTCGCCGCCTGCGCGCAGGCCGGCTTGCAGGACATCAGCGTGTCCGTCGATACGCTCGACGCGGCCCTTCAGGACGGCATCTGCGGGGCCCGCGACGCGCTCTCGAGCGCCGTACGGACGCTCGACCTTGCGGCCGAGCTCCTGCCGCGCAGCATGTCGCTCGCCAATATCGTGGCATCCCGGTACAACTTCGAGGAACTGCCCGATCTGGTCGCCTTCTTCCGCGGCAGAGGGGTCTACAGCTACATCACGCCGGTCATGGTCGGCGGCGCCAGCGAGGCCGAGGGCGACTACCGATTCCGCAGCGATGACGGCGCGTTCCGAATGGACGCCATTCCGGCCTCGGTCCGGAACGACATCGTCGATCGGCTCATCGCCATGCGGCGGAGCGGCGCCGGACTGACCAACTCGACGCGGTTCCTGCGCGATTTCCGCCGCTACCTCGAGTCCGGCCAGTGCCGATGGCGATGCGACAGCGAGAACCTCTGCCTGGAGGTGCTGCCCGATGGCAGCGTCTCCATGTGCAAGGAGAAACCCCCGACGGCGAACATCCTGGACCCGGGCTTCGAGGCGCGCTACCGGCGGCGCGAGTTCCAGCGCGACGCCGCCCGCCACGCGGACTCGTGCGCCGGCTGCTTCTACGGGGAGTACCGAGAGCCGTACTACGCGGTTCATGACCTGAGCGTGCTGGGAGAGTGGACCCGGGACTGGCTGCGCACGTTCAGTCGAGGGATGCGGCGCACCGACTCCGGCGCTCGCCCCGGCCGGCTGCACGCACGCGCCCGGCCGCCGGCCTGACGCCGCGCGACCGAGGGCGCCGGGCTCAGCTGGATGGCGTGGAAAGAGGACCGCAGGGCGCCGTCCGCAGCGTCGCGTAGCCGGTGCGCAGCAACGATGCGTCGCCGATCTCTTCCATCTTGCGCCACATCCGCCGACACATCTCCACCAGCACGGCCCGGCTGGCCGGATCGGCCGCCAGGTTGCGCCGCTCGTGGGGATCGGACCCGAGGTCGTACAGCTCGTCGATCCCGCCCGGGTTGAAGACGTATTTCCAGTTCGCGTGCCAGACGATCCGCTGCGTGTAGACGAACCGCTGGCCGAAAAACTCGGCGTACGCGTCCTGCCACCCGGCGGGCGCGTGCCGCCCTTCGAGCACCGGCCGGAGGCTGCGCCCCTGCGCCGCCGCGATCGCCCCGGCGCCGCACAGGTCGAGCAGCGTCGGAGCCAGGTCGACCATGCCGACGAGGGCGCCGCTCTCCTCGCGGCCGCCCGCCATGCCCGGGGCCCGGATGATCAGCGGGATGTTGTAGACCTCCTCGTAGGAGGTGCCGACGCCCTTGGTGACCAGCCCGTGCCCCCCGAGCATGTCGCCGTGGTCGCTGGTGAACACGACGATCGTGTTGTCGTACTGGCCGGTCTCCCTCAGCACCTGAAGGATGCGGCCCACTTCGCTGTCCATGAACGTGATCGTGGCCCAGTACGCGGCCGTCACGCGCCGCCACTCGTCATCGCTCAGCCCGCGCCACACCGCCCGCATGCGCGCGACGACCTCGGGCTTCCCCGCCGGGTCGTCGTGCAGCGTAGGGCTGAGCGGGATGGCGCCAAGGTTGTACATGTCCCAGAACCGCCGGGGCGGGATGTACGGGTCGTGCGGCTCCGAGGCGGACACGAAGCAGCAGAACGGCGAACCCGTCCGGGCATGCCGCCGGATGAAATCGATCCCCTGCTCGAACACCGGATGGCGGACCTCGCCAGCGCTCTCATCGACGCCGGCCAGCACGTAGTCCGGGTAGCCCTCGGTCTTGACGATCACACGCGAATCCGGGGCCGGCTGGCACCTCGCCCCTCCGGTCGTGTGGTCATGCTCGTGCCATCCGAAGTCCTGCAGGCGCAGGCTCTGCTCGACATGCCACTTGCCGAAGTAGCCGTTCCGGTAGCCGGCCGTGGCCAGCTCTTGCGAGAAGTAAGTGAACCGGGACGCCGGCACGTCGACCCACTCCCGCCGCTGCGTGTGCGTGCAGTCCCACATACCGTGCGTGGACGGGTAAAGGCCCGTCATGAGGGATGCTCGCGCCGGCGAGCAGATGGCGTTGGTCGTGTAGCAGCGGCCGAAGCGCACGCCGTCGCCGGCCAGCGCATCGAGGTGCGGCGTCCGGCAGGGGCTCCCCGGCGCCAGCGCCTGGGCGTTCGTGTGATCGGTCATCAGGAACAGGATGTTCGGGCGAGCGCTCATGCCTGAGTCCTCCCGGAGTCATGTCGCAGCACCACGCGGAAGGCGACCGTCGGTCGCGGGGCGTTGCCGCCTTCTGACGTGGTGATACGCGTGAAGAGAACGGTCTCGGCCAGCCCCAGCCGCTCGCCGGGCGCCAGCAGCCCGTACGGGTTGTACGTCCGCATGGGCCAGCGCCACTCCCAGGGGGCATCGGCCGCCAGTGCCCATCCGCCGAAGGACAGCTCGGCGCCGGCCGGAACCGCGATGCGCAGAACGGTCTCGTCGCTCTCCCCCAGCGTCCACTCACGCTCGCCCAGCCGGACCACCTGCCCGGTTTTCAGCCGCAGCGCCAGGTGCGCGCGCGCGGCCATCGCCGTCATCGTATGCCCCGGGCCGCGCGTGGCGCTGTGTCCCCGCTCGCCGTGAAGCGAAAGGATGATCGCCGCCTGGCCCGCCTCGCGCGTGTCGACCGAGACGGCTCCCACGTTGCCCCCGTAGCGCAGCAGCATCGTGTCCAGGGCCGGGCTGCTCTTCAGGTACGCCTCATCCGGCAGGTAGCGGGCGGCGCCCGTCTCGTAGAACACGAACGTCGAGAACTCCTCCTGGATCATCGAGTGAGCCGACCCGATGATCAGCCCCTCGCGCTCATGGTAGAGGGCCACGGCGTCCTGCCGCTCCTGACCGAACAGCCGCAGGCCCACGTTCGAGTTCCCCGCGTTGGTCAGCCCGGACAGGCACGCGTGCCAGCCGTTGCGCCGCCGCATGCCGGCCTCGGCGGCCGCCATCCGGCGGAACTCGGGCCACCGCGGCTCGCGCTCCTCAACGCGGGCCTCGAGCTTGTCGTACTGCAGCGACAGGAATCCGAGCGAATGGCCGCTGAGCGCAAGCGGGTCGGCATCGAGCCGCGCGCGCACGGCGGCCAGCGCCAGCCGCGCGATCCGCGCCCCCTCGGGCTGGTTCATGAAGAAGGCCGGCAGGACGTCGCCCCGGTTCGCCGCGTGGTACGCCATCCGGAAGTCCAGGTTCGGCGGCGTCGAGAAGTCCGGGAACAGGTAGTCGTAGAACCAGTGCCATGCCCGCTCGAGCGCGGCGGCGGCCGCGGGATCGCCGCTGTAGCCGCGGTACATGTCGATCGCAAGGGCGCTGATGATGTTGTAGATCGTGACCGGCGTGCCCTGCATGAGCGCGGCCGACTGGAACTCGCGGAAACAGCCGTCGGCCGTCTGGCTGCCGATAACCCGCTCCATGATGAGCGCTCCCATGTCGCGGTACCGCGACACCTCGAGGAGCTGGCCCACCCGGTACAGGTATACGCCGGCCCAGACCCCGTGGTTCGGTATCGCGCCGTCGAACGTGTCCATATCGATGCACATGGCCATGACGTGCTCGGCCAGGGCCAGGTACGGGGGTGTCCAGCGCTCGTAGACGCCGGGCGGAAGGTCGGCGCGCGCGATCTGCGCCGTCTCCATCCACTTGATCATCAGCCACTCGTCCCACCCGTTGAATTCGCCGTTACCCTTGATCGCGAACCCCCGAGCGGGATCGAAGCATCCAAGCACACGGTCGCCCAGTCGCACGATCGCCTGCAGCACGTCCGGGCTGCGATGGTACGGGTTGCCCGGCCACGCCTCGCCATAGCAGACGCCCATGACGTGGATCAGGTGCGATCCCACGTGCGCCCGCGTCATGCCTCCGTCCGGGTCCTGGCGGGCCAGGCTCTGGCGGGTCGCCTCTACCAGCACGTCGCGCAACACATCCCGACAGGAAGACTCAGTCGTCATCTTTGTACCTTTCTGCCCGGATGCTCACGCGGGCCGCAGCGCTTCGAGCACGCGGCGGCGCGCACCCTCGATATCCGCCGGGTCGGCGGTGAACCGGTCGAGCCCCCCCGTCACGGGCTGAGCGGCCGCACGGGCCGACTCCGCGTCGCCGGACCGGTCGCGGAGCATGGCGAGCAGCTCGTAGTCCTGCAGGCCGTCGCGGATGTTCGCCAGGCGCATGCTGCCGATCGGGCCGTCGGCCCCCGGGTAGAGCAGCACGCCGTCGCCGTGCAGCCAGTCATGCGACGCGTCCGGGCACGTGACGCCGAAGTCGAGCAGTGGCCCGCCGGCACGCGCGGGGTCAACGACCCGGTCGCTGTGCGCGCCTTGCCAGACGTTCAGCCCCCAGTAGAGAAACCCGTCCATCTTCTGGTGGAACGCCTGCCACCCGATCGTCCGCGCCTCCATGAGCGGGGAGTCGAGCCGCCAGTTCGGAAACGGCGCATAGGGCTCCAGGCTGATGTAGGACCAGACCTTGAAACCCGCGGCCCGCGCGCGCTCGGCCTTGTCGTAGTCGTAGGAGTAGACGTACTGGGCGAAGATGGGGCACAGCCAGTCGACGCGCAGGTCGCGCAGCACGGCCGGGTCGGTCGGGATGTGCGAGGTCGTCAGCGTCGGCAGCCCCCAGCGATCCTTCACGCGTCCGAAGAACAGGCGCATCGCGTCGCCGTGCGTGTCGATGTCTCGCTCGTCGAACCCGTGGACATACGCCTTGTCCCGGAGCGCGCGGTCGGCCTTCAAGGCCCGGATAAGCGGCGCGAGCCGGCGCTCAAGCTCGTTCCAGTTCGCCTCGGTGTACCACTCGGGCGGGCTGTTGAGCCCGCCGCGGATGCTCTCGCCCCGGTGCTTCGCCAGATTGATGACGCAGAAGCTGTTCAGGCCCAGCCCGGCGAAGTGGCGCAGATCCTCGAGGTCCGGGGGATCGCTCCGCGAAAAGTCGTCGGGGTTGAGGCGATGCCGCAGCAGGTACTCGCCATACCGCCGGTAGATCGCGCGCGGCACGGGCTTGCCGTAGTGCTGCTCCAGAAATCCGCCCAGCAGGTCGAAGCTCGTCCGGAAGCGCCCCGCGCCCGGCGCCAGGACCGCGCCGTGTATGCGGACGCGGAGCGGAGCCGACATCGATTCGCAACCCGGGGCCCGGATCCGGAGGGCGCCGGCGTACTCGCCCGGCGGCGCATCCCGGGGCACGCTGACGGTGACCCACACCGGCTGCGTGAAGTCGGGCTGGAGATCGAACGCGGGCACCGGCAGCAGCGGGTCGGGATACCAGCCCGGCGGCAGGGTCCGGGCGCGCTTGTACGGGTGCTTCGTCTCGCCTACGCGCACGAACCCGACCTGATGCCACTCGATCGAGTCCGGCTCGATCCGGGCTCGGCCGTCCGCCCGCATGAGACCGTCCATCTCGATCCGCACGTCGCGCACGGCCTCGCCCGCCGCGCGCAGGAGGACCTGCGCGCTGCCCGACTCGCCCCGCGCCAGGTCCAGCCGGATCGCCGCGCCGGCGCCGGCCGGAGGCTCGGCCGCCGGAAGCACCCGCCGCATGCTTGACTCGGTCCAGACAGCCAGCTTCATCACGCCCTCACGCCTTGGCCAGTCGGCCCAGCAGCTCGTCAAAGCGCGCGATGGTCAGCGACTGCGGCCCGTCGCTCAGCGCGCGCGCCGGATCCGGGTGCACTTCGACCAGCAGCCCGTCCGCCCCCACGCCCTTCGCGCCCAGCGACAGCGGGATCACGAACTCCCATGTGCCCGCCGCGTGGCTGGGATCGACGACGATCGGCAGGTGGCTGACGCGCTTCACGAACGGGATCGAGCTGAGGTCGAGCGTGTTGCGCGTGTGATCGGCGAATGTGCGGACGCCCCGCTCGCACAGGATGACCGACCGGTTGCCCCCCGCCAGGATGTACTCGGCCGCCATCAGCCACTCGTCGATCGTGGCCGCCATGCCGCGCTTCAGCAGCACCGGCCGGCGGCTCTCGCCCGCGCGGCGCAGGAGCGAGAAGTTCTGCATGTTCCGCGCGCCGATCTGGACGACGTCCACGTACTGCTCGACGACGGCAAAGTTCTCGTGGTCGATCGCCTCGGTCACGATGCCGAGCCCGAACCGCTCGCGCGCCTCGGCCAGCAGCTCCAGCCCCGGCACGCCGAGCCCCTGGAAGGCGTACGGCGAGGTGCGCGGCTTGAACGCGCCGGCGCGCAGGAGGCGCACGCCGCGCTGCGCCAGCGCCTCGGCGGTCCGGAAGAGCTGCTCGCGCGACTCGACCGCGCACGGCCCCGCGACCATCACAAGGGGATTCCCGCCGCCGATCCGGACGCCGCGCACCTCGACAACCGTGTCCGGGGCCTGCGTGTCGCGGCTCACCAGCTTGTATGGCTTGGTGACCGGTATGCACTCCTTGACGCCGGGCAGCACCTCAAACACGGCGGTGTCCACCGGCCCCTTGTTGCCCAGCACGCAGATGGCGGTGCGCTGCGCCCCCGGGACCGGCTCGGGCCGCAGGCCCATCGACCGCACGGCCTCCATCACTCCGGCCACCTGCTCCGCGGTGGCCGACGACGACATCACGATGAGCATGTTCCGACCTCCACGCCGGCCGCCGCCGGCGATGCCGTCACCCACCTCTTCTCGCTATGGCCTCAGAACGGCCTGAAGGCCGCACTACAAACGCCGGGACGTGTCGATGTTCGTCGCTTCAGCCCGTAGTCCGGATAGCGCGCCGACCATCGTGCGAACGGCTGGCCGTCACCGGATCACGACCTCGCGATCCAGCTCGGCCGACCGATAGATGGCGTCCAGCATCTGCTGCACGGCCAGCCCGTCCTCGCCCGGCGCCTCGCACCGCTTGCCGTCGCGCACGCAGTCCACGAAGTGCCGCAGCTTCCGGTCGAACGCATCCCAGGTTCCGGCAAAGGCCGGCTCAGACGTGAGCATGTAGCCGGAGTCGTCGCCGAAGAGCTTCAGTGGGTCCATCGTCGCCCCGCCCTTCGTGCCCATGATCTGGAACGTAAAGACGTCCTTCTCGATGTGCGCCGCGAAGCTGGACTCGATCACCAGCGAGGCGCCGTCGGCGAACTTCAGGAAGCCCACCGCCAGATCCTCGACGGTGTAGGTCTTGTGGTCCCAGTTGTCCCACGCGCACAGCGCCTCGGACTTGCGGTTCCCGAGATACGTGTAGCAGGAGCCGCGGGCCGTAACCGGCCGCGGCGATCCCATCACGGCGTGCGCGACCTCGAGGATGTGGACGCCGATGTCGATCATGGGCCCGCCGCCCTGGAGGGACTTCTGGCCGAACACGCCCCAGTTCGGGATGCCGCGCCGGCGCAGCGCCTGGCACCGCACGTAGAGGATCTTCCCGAACTTGCCGGCCGCCCGCTGCTTCATGAGGAGCTGGCCGGCGGGGGTGAACCGCCACTGGAACCCGATCTGCAGCAACCGCCGCGCCTTCCGGCCCGCCGCCACCATGGCCGCGGCTTCCTTCGCGTTCATCGCCATGGGCTTCTCGACCAGCACATGCTTGCCAGCCTTCAGCGCCGCGATCGTGGGCGCTGCGTGCAGCTTGTTCGGCGTGCAGACGCTGACCGCGTCCACGTTCTTCATCCGCACCAGCTCGCGCCAGTCGGTCGTCACGTGCCCGATCGAGAACTGCTCCTTCACCTTGGCCAGCGCGTCCGCCGAGACGTCGGCCGCCGCCACCACCTCGACGCCGGGAATCTTCTGGAACAAGCCGATCTGGTAGCGCGCGATCCCGCCGACCCCGACGAACCCGATCCGAAGCCTCTTCGCCATGTGCTGCATGCCTCCTGTGCGCGTGCGGCCTCCGCCGATGTCCCGCGGCGATCGGACCACACAAACGGGCGCCATGGTAGGCCCGCCCCACCGCCAAGAAAAGCGAGTTCTTGTGAAGCAGCCGATGGGACGCGAGTAAGTGTAGCCGTTGAAGTGTGACGAGTTAGTGTACAGAGGGATCCATGGCCACTATCGCCGACTCATTTCATCCCTGCGCTTGATCGGCTACAATTACTCGACGCCACCCCTTTGGGCTCCGGCCCTGCTGAACGGAACCGTCTGGCAAAGACCCGCGGCTGTGTCTAGTGCGTTGGAGTCCACCGGTCTCGATGGCTGGCGGAGGCCCACTCACCGCTGCACGATCACCCGGAACAAAGGCTCGACATTCAAACCGCATGCGATATGGTTGCGCCATGAGTACGATCACAATCAAGGACGTTCCGCCGGCGGTTCATCGGTCGCTGAAGTTGCGAGCGCAGGCGCACGGAAGGAGTCTGAACAAGGAGATCATCATCACGCTCGAGAGCATCATGCATGGCGCGGCCATCGACGCAAAGGCCGTCGGACAGCGCGCCCGGGCCGTACGCGAAACGATGGGCGTGTACCTGACGCAGAAGGACCTGGAGACTCTCAAAAGCACGGGCCGGCGATGATCGTCGTCGATGTCAACGTACTGGCATACCTGTGGATTCCGGGCGAGATGACCCCGCTTGCCGAGGACGCGCTGGCGCGCGATCCTCACTGGGTCACCTCGATCCTGTGGCGGTCCGAGTTCCGCAGCATTCTGACCGGGTACGTGCGCCGCCGGGAGCTCGATCAAGCCACGGTCGACCGGTGCCTGGATGGGGCCGAGGCCCAACTCGCCGGTCACGAGTACCTGGTTCCCTCCGGCCTGGTCATGCAGAAGGTGATGGCATCCGCCTGCTCTGCCTACGACTGCGAGTACGTTGCTCTGGCAGAGGATCTGAAGGCAACGCTGGTGACATCCGACCGACAGGTTCTGGCCGAGTTTCCGGCGCTGACGATGAGCCTGAAGGCATTCACCGGCGGCCATGTTCAGAGGTGATGCTGATCGCCGTTTTCGAGAACGCCCTTGCTCTGGTTTCGGCTCTTGTCTAGGTTGTCCCCTGTTTCCGTGGATGATCGCAGGTGGGGGAGGAGTCATGCCTCGAATCTCTGCCGTCGTGTCGGTGCTTCTGGCCGCACTTGTATCCGCCTCGGCCGAGTCCAATCGGCCGCCCGAGCGTCTGGTCGGTGCCAAGGCCAGGTTCGACGAAGTCGACCAGCGAATCACGGCATCGCAGAAGGCCGCCGAACTGACGGCGCTGGGACGGTACCGCGAGGCGCTCGATGAAGTGGCCAAGGCCGGGAAGGCGCAGGGTATCGTCTCCGCGGTCGTTGCGGCGCAGGAGGAGAAGGAGCGACTGCTGCGAGAGGCCAGCGTGCCCGACACGGACTCGGCTTCGGTGATGCAGACGATCGTAACGGCCCGATCTGCCTACCGACAGGAGATCCAGCGCATCCGCGTTGAAGCGGCCCGCCAGAGGACGAAGCTGCTGGCCCAGTACGTCCCCCACCTGAAAGGCATCGCAAAGGAGCTTCTGAAAAGCGACCGACTGGACGATGCGAAGAAGGTGGAGGAGGAGCTCAATCGGGCAGAGTTCATGCTGGCCGATGCCGCCGCTAAACTCCCTCCCGCGCCTTCAGCGTCCATGACGACGGGGTCTGCGACGACCGTAGCGGCCTCAGCCTCTGTCACTTCGACTTCCGGGGGGGGGGCAAGGGTAAGGCTCTCAGCATCGATCTAGGGGGCGGCGTGAGGATGGACTTCGTCCTCATTCCGGCCGGATCCTTCATGATGGGATCGAACGCTGAGGGTGAGAAGCCCTACCACAAGGTGACTCTCACCAGGCCTTTCTACCTCGGCCGCTACGAGGTGACCCAGGAGCAGTGGGAGAGGCTGATGGGGCGCTCTCCTCGTCCGCTAGACGGAACAAACATGCCGGTGGTGGGCATCAGTTGGGACGACTGTCACGCCTTCCTTGCGAAACTCAAGGCCGCGTGTTCGGATTCGCTGCCGGGTGCCGTCTTCTCCCTGCCGACCGAGGCCCAGTGGGAGTACGCATGCCGGGCCGGTGATAAGGGGGACTACTGCTACGGCAGCAGGGAAACCAGCTTGGGCGACTACGCTTGGTACAAGGTGAATGCCCAAGACGTAGTGCGTCCCGTCGGCACACGAAAGCCGAATGACTGGGGGCTGTGCGACATGCACGGCAACGTGTGGGAGATGTGCGAGGACTGGTTGGGTGACTACCCGACGGGCATGGCTACCGATCCGACCGGAGCCACATCTGGATCGTACCGGGTGACGCGCGGCGGGTCGGTCATGTACCCGGCGGACGCCTGCCGGTCGGCGAATCGGCACCACGCATCACTACGCCGAGCTTCGGTCGACTTCTTCGGCTTCCGTGTGGCCTGCAGCCTGGGCCAGTAGTACAGCAACCTGCCCGCGCCCGTTGGCTCAGCTCTGTCTCCTCTGGAGCTCGATGCGCCCGGGCGGCTATACTGCCGCGCATGAGGTATGAAAGCCCCGCTGGTCCGGCCGCTGCAGTGCTGCTCGCCCTCGTCACGGCCAACGCGCCGGCCGCCGATGTGTCGGCCGGGTGGACGCACCGCGCGCCGATCCGCTGCACCGGCTACACGGGGTCTGAAACGCTGACCAATTTCCCTCTGCTCGTGCGCGTCAGCCCGTCGGCTATCCCCGGCTTCCGCTACGCCGATGCCCGCGCGCCCGGCGGGGCCGATCTGCGGTTCGCCGACGCCGGACGGACGACCGAGCTGAGCCGCGAGGTCGAGCGCTGGGACACCAACGGCGAATCGTGCGTCTGGGTGCGGCTGCCCCGGCTCGCGTCCTCGAACGAGCTGCTCTGGGCGTTCTGGGGGAACCCGGGCGCCGCCGCGCCGCCCGACGGCACCAACGGCGCCGTCTGGTCCGGTGGCTATGCCGCGGTCTGGCACCTGAGCGAAGGCGGAGTCGGCCGGCGGCACGACGCGACGTCGAACCGCAACCACGGCACGCCGGCGCTCTACAACGGCGACGAGGCCACGAACGGCATCATCGGTGGCGCCGACAGCTTCGATGGAGCCAGGCCGAACAACGCCGATCGGATCGACGTGCCGGACTCGGACAGCCTCGATGCGACCAACCGGCTCACGCTCGAAAGCTGGATCAAGGCCGATTCGTTCCCCTATTGGAGCGAGATCATCGCCAAGTACCTGCCGGTCACGAACAACGCCTGTTACCAGTACCGCGTGACGGCAACCGCTCAGATCGAGATCTGGCTGGCCACCAACCAGTTCACCACTCCGGCCACGGTCAGCACCGGCCGGTGGAGCCATCTGGTCCTGACCTTTGATCGGCCCGACCTGGTCCTGTACCTGAACGGCCGCTCGGTCTACCGGACCAACCGGAACTCCAATATCCCCGCCGGATCAAGCAACCTGACCATCGGCGCGCACGGCGACCCGCAACCAGGTGACTTCGGGTTCGACGGGATCATCGACGAGGCCCGGGTATCCACGGCGGCGCGAAGCTCGAACTACGTCTGGGCCTGCTGGTCCAATCAGACGATCGGCTCGTCCTTCCTCTCCTTCGGGCCGACCGAGCCCATCCCCCGAACGGCAGGCGGCCTGATCCGCGTGCGATGAGGCGGCGGGCCAGACGGCCCCCTCACCAAACCACGGCCACGCCGTACGGCGCGAAATACGGATCCGCGGTGACGATGGCCAAGTCCTCACACTGCGCCTGCGCGACCAGGAGCCGGTCAAAGGGATCGCGGTGATGAAAAGGCAGCAGGGGAATTCGTTCGCAGTGCTCGGGCCTCACCGGGAGCCACGTGATGCCGTTATGTTTCATCTCCCGTTTGAGGGCTGCGGCCCAGTCTTTCTTCAGGTCCAGCTTGCCCAAGCCGATCTTGATGGCGATTTCCCACCAGCTCGCGACGCTCAGTAGAAGCTCGTTTCGAACACTCGTAATGGCATTCGCAGCCGGCGCGGAAAGCCGCTCACTGGTGTCGCTCATCCACAGCAGGGCATGAGTATCGAGAAGGATCCTCACGACGAATACTCCCTGAAGTCCGTCAGCGGCGCGTCAAAATCGTCCGCCATGCTCACGATCATCCCCGGCAGGCCACCCAGCCGTCGTTTGCTCTTCGGCGCATGGAGTGGTTTCAACACGATCACTGGCTCGCGGCCCCTCATGACCACAACCTCTTCTCCGGACAACGCGCGATCGATCAGCCGCGAGAAATGTGTCTTGGCTTGATGGATGGTTACTGTTGTCATGCGACCAATATGGACTAAGTCGTGGACTCAGTCAAGCTTGCCACGCCCAAGACAAGTCGCCACGGCCACTGGAGCGATCGCCGATACACGCCCCGCCACGATTTGACCGTTCTGTCCGCGGCCCGATAGACTTACCAGATGCTCCGGTCACACATGTCGCCCCGCCTCGGACGGCTTGCCATCGCGTTCCTGTTCGCCTTCAGCTTGTCCGCACACGCCCAGATCCCGCAGACGCAACCCTACCAGGTGACGCTGCGGAACTACCTGGCGACGCTGACCGAGTCCGACTTCGAGATGGCCCTGCAACCGTACGTCTACAGCAACGCGTTCACCGCCACCCCGGACAGCCTGTTTGCGCACTGGCTGTGGCACGAGAACCGCACGTTCGGGCTCCCCGCCGAGCACCGTGGCCTGCGCGTCCCGGCGACCGCGTTCGTCCTCACCAACATCGAGGCCAACGGCCAGGTCCGCATGCGCGTCGGCCGCAGCGCCTTCTTCGATCCGGTCGGTATTGCCTGGTGGTCGCAGTGGCCGTTCCCCGGGAACCCGCATCGACCCGGCACAGCGAACTCGCTGGCGGCTCGCCGCCGGGCGTTCGTGGGCGCGGCGGTGGACCTCATGATGCTCGATGCGTACAACTCGCAGGACAACGGCGTTCGCTCGGACTACATGGGCGGCAGCCTGATCCGGCAGGCG
Source organism: uncultured Verrucomicrobiota bacterium (assembly GCA_964431965.1). GTDB lineage: Bacteria > Verrucomicrobiota > Kiritimatiellia > CAIKKV01 > CAYSLU01 > CAYSLU01. The sequence continues at coordinate 4,222 of CAYSLU010000039.1, read as the reverse complement.
TACGTCTACGGCATCGTGAAGAGCACGCTCCCGCCCGAGGTGCAGGCGGCCTACGAGGCCGGCCTGCGCCGGCTGTTCGAGCGCATCGAGGGCGTCTCACCCGGCGCCAACAGCGGAGCGGACATGGAGACGTTCCAGATTGTCGGCCTCTGGTACGCCGCCGAGGCGATCGGCGATGACGACCTGAGGGCACGCGCCCTCGCGCGCGCGCAAGCCGTGCTCGACGCCATCATCCGACCGGCCGGCTACGAGCACCATGGCTATGCGTTCGACTCCTCGTACATGGGCATCGCCCTGCGGTTCATGACCTGGGCCGGATTCCTCTACCGCGACCAGCGGATCTCGCAGACGCTCGACGGCATGCTGCGGCTGAAGGCCTACCTCAACCTGCCGGAGCCGGGCAGCACGAACTACGACGGCGTCTATGTCGGCCCGAGCCACTTCAACACGGGCACCGACGAGAGCGCGGTGAAGGACCAGTGGTACCTGAACTTCCGTGACGCGGGCGACGCCATGCAGTCGGACGAGGCGCTCTACCTGATGTACGGCGGCCGTGACGTGCAGAGCTACATGAAGCCCCTGGGCTACAGCGATCAGCCCGCCATGCGCAGCGACATCTCCGGGTGGATCGACTCGGTCAACTACGGATACTACGGGGACGAGGGGCTCACCACGCCAACCGCCGCCGTGTCCGCCGTCTGGTCCCAGAACTACTGGAACGAGGGCATCAACTATGCGCACGACTTTGCCCCGACCGGATTCTGGGGCCGACTGCGCCTGCTCCGGCTGGAGGGATCGCCGCTCACGCTCCCGCCGTTCAGCCGCCGCCCCGGCTTCGTCCGGGCCTTCGCCGACGATTTCCTGATGGTCAAGATCGGGAACTACGGCGCCATCATCCATGCCGACGTCATCCGGGACCAGTGGAACGGCCACGTGTCCGGCTTGAGCGGCGGAAGCCTCTCCGCGTTCTGGACGCCCGTCACCGGCACCGTGCTGCTCGGCCTCAACGGGGGATCGCAGAACACGACCGGCTATGAGACATGGTCCGGCTGGTCGAACTGGGCGGTCCACGCCATCTCGGGAGCGGATGCCGCCGGCCGGCCCTTCAGCAGCGCCCGAAACCGGAATCCGTCCGCCACGTTCGAGCTCTACGGCCAGACGGCCGCCGTGGCGACAGTCAGCGGCACCATCGGAACCAACGATGCCGCGATGTCGGCGCCCGGCGGCGCCATCACCGGCGCGGTGGCCTACACGCGCGTCTTCACCTGCACACCCACGGGGCTCAGCGTCCGCACCACGCTCACATCGGACCAGTCCGACCCCGCCAGCGAGCTGTGGGAGATTCTGCCCATTCACATGCGAGCGTCACCGCAGACCACCAACGCCATCGTGGAGTTCCGCTCCGGCTCCTCCTGGACGCCGGCCTCTTCCGCCCTTGCGACGAACGTCAGCCGCGTCCGGATCACGCGCTTCGGCGAGAGCGTCCAGATCGTGTTCGCCGAGCCCCGGCGCGTGCGTATGTCGCCGGCCATCACGAACCGCAGCGCCAGCTACACCTGGAACCTGATGGTCGACATGCTCGGTGATGTCGTCCGCCCCGCGACCATGCCCGCTTCGCAGACGGTGGCGTATGTGATCCTGCCGCCCCAGCCCCGGCTCCAGATCATGGGGCTGCCGGCCGACTACGGTTCACCGAAGTCGCGCGGCTACGGCTGGCACACGAACCTCGCGTACAACACGTGGATCACCAACCGCGTGGGCCACGTCTACAGCGACACCAATGGCTTCCGCCACCTGTGCGCGGGCTGGACGCTCGCCACGAACGGCGTGTTCAGCCAGTCCGGGAGCACGACGCAAGCCGTCTTCCGCCTGGGCACGAACGCCGTGCTGACGTGGCTCTGGACCAACGTCTACCAGCTAACCATTCTGCCCGGGGCGAACGGATCGATCGCCGGCACGAACGGGTGGCGCGCCGGCGATTCCACGGTGACGCTCGCCGCGGCCGCCGCGCCGTATTACCGCCTGGCCGCCTGGCAGGGTGACGTTCCGCCTGGCGCCGGCGCGACCAACCCGCTCGCGCTCGTGATGGACCGGCCGCGCGCGGTCGCCGCCGCCTTCACCGAAAACGTCGGCCCACGCGGCGTGCCGGAGCGCTGGCTGGCGGAGCGCGGGCTGACGAACTTCCCGGGCGACGAGTCGGGCGATCCGGACGCCGACGGACAGGCGACCTGGCAGGAGTATGTGGCCGGCTCGGATCCGACCAATGGAAGATCCGCCTTCTCGGTCCGCTCCCCCGCCGCGCCGCTTCCGGATGGCGGGCTGGTCGTCCGCTGGGGCAGCGCAACCGGCCGCCAGTACCGGGTGGAACGGGCCACCAACCTGGCCGCGGGATTCGATCGTGTACTGCAGAGCGGCATCCAGGCCCGCCCGCCGGAGAACACCTACACGGACCGGACGGCAAACGTGCTCCGGGAAATCTTCTTTCGCGTGATCACCGAATCCGGGCCGTGAACCGAATCGGTCGGCTGGCGGGGCTCCACCGGAGCGTCACCCCCGCCCACACAAGAGCCGTTCGCCGCCCTTCGAGGGGAACGGCTCTTGCTCGCATCACATGCTGTCAACCACGGCCTGGCCGAACTCGCTGCACTTGAGCAGCGTCGCGCCGTCCATGAGCCGGTGGAAGTCGTACGTGACCCGCTTCGAGCTGATCGTCCGCTCCATGCCGCGTATGACCAGGTCGGCCGCCTCGCCCCACCCCAGGTGGCGGAGCAGCATCTCGCCCGACAGGATCAGCGAGCCGGGGTTCACCTTGTCCTGGTTGGCGTACTTCGGCGCGGTGCCGTGCGTGGCCTCGAAGATCGCCGCGCCGGTGAGATAGTTGATGTTCGCGCCCGGCGCGATGCCGATCCCGCCCACGCAGGCCGCAAGGGCGTCGGAGATGTAGTCGCCGTTCAAGTTCGGCGTCGCGACCACGGAGTATTCCTCGGGCCGCGTCAGAAGCTGCTGGAGAAAGGCATCCGCGATGCAGTCCTTGACCAGCACCTTGCCCGCCGGCGCCTTCCAGTCGCAGTCCTCGGCCACCACCGCCACGTCGCTCAGCTCGCGGCGCACGAGGTCGAAGCCCCACGACTTGAACGCGCCCTCGGTGAACTTCATGATGTTGCCCTTGTGGACCAGCGTCACGCTCGGGCGCTTCTGCTCAACGGCGTAGCGGATCGCGGCGCGGATCAGGCGCTCCGACCCCTCCTGCGAGATCGGCTTGATGCCGATGCCGGAGGTGGCCGGGAAGCGGATCTTCTTTACGCCCATGTCCTTCTGGAGGAAGTCGATGACCTTCCGCACCTCGGGCGTTCCCGCCGCCCACTCGATGCCCGCGTAGATGTCCTCCGTGTTCTCGCGGAAGACGACCATGTCGGTCAGCTCCGGCCGCTTGACCGGCGAGGGCACGCCCTCGAACCAGCGGACCGGCCGCAGGCACACGTAGAGGTCGAGCTCCTGCCGGAGCGCCACGTTGAGCGAGCGGATCCCGCCGCCCACCGGCGTGGTCAGGGGCCCCTTGATCGCGATGAGGAACTCGCGCGCGGCCTGGAGCGTCTCGGGCGGAAGCCACGTGTTGGGGCCGTACACCGCGTTCGCCTTCTCGCCCGCGTAGATCTCCATCCAGGCCACCCGACGCCGGCCGCCGTAGGCCTTGAGCACCGCCGCGTTCCACACCGTCATCGCCGCGCGGGTGATATCCGGCCCCGTCCCGTCGCCTTCGATAAACGGCACGATGGGGTTGTCCGGCACCTGCAGGCGCCCGCCCGCCCCCGCGCTGATCTTCGCCCCGTCCGCCGGCACCGTGATCTTCCGATACGTCATGTCGCTACGCTCCGTCTCGCTGCTGTGATGTGTGGTCCGCCCCGCTCAGGCGGCGCCCTTCCCGGCGGTCGTGTAGTTGAGGAGTCCGCCGGCCAGGATGATCTTCCGCTGCCGCTCGCTCAGCGCGAGCCGGAGCCGGATCGTCCCGCCCCGCGTGACGTTCTCCAGGGCCACCGAGCCTTCGCCCGCCTCGAGCGCGCGGCGCGCGCCCGCGATCCGCAGCTCGTCGCCCGCCTCGATGGCGCCGTAGTCCGCGGGAGTCTCGAACGTCAGCGGCAGGATGCCGAAGTTCACGAGGTTGGCCATGTGAATCCGCTCGATCGACTTGGCCACCACGGCCTTGACGCCCAGGAACATCGGG
>CAYSLU010000038.1:0-43728 GCA_964431965.1 uncultured Verrucomicrobiota bacterium | reverse complement strand
GACTGGAGCATCGCCTCAAGGGTGCTGACCGTTTGCCCGGCGTCGTGACCTTCCGCGATGATCGTCACGACGGCACCGTGCGGCGCGCCGAGCGACATCAGGCCCAGCAGGCTCTTACCGTTCACGACTGACCCGCCGTACTTCACGACGACCTCAGCGCTGAACTGGTTGGCGGTAGCGGCCAGCAGGGCAGCCGCCCGGGGGTTCAGTCCCTGTGCGTGCGGAATCACGGCTCTTCGCATCACGGTCCAATCGTTACTCACGGCACTCACTTCCTTCCACGGATCGCATCTTCCTGCCCTTGCCTGATGCAAAGGTTACGGGAGGCCCCCATGCGGTGCTATCCGTTGATTCCTGAAGTGGGTGTAGGGAATCCCTTACACGCGACGCCGCTGGCCGGGAGTGCCCGACCAATCCGTCCCGCTTCCGCCACCAGACCGGCGCGTTCGACTGGATCGGTCGTTTCGCACGTACGCTTCTCGATGTGGGATCGGCAGCGTGAACACACACATCCGGTCAACGGATACGGGCATTGTCGTGTAGCGCAGTCCGTGCCATGAGCCGTCCGCGTGACGCTATCCGTCACCGTCATGAATGGCTATACAACAGGAGAGGGCAAGGGAGCCCTCTCCCCTGGTGGGCCGCCGATGATCACGAACACAACCACAAGCGAGGGGAGCGATGGCGACGAAGGACCATATTCAAACGGATGCGACCGGCGGCCCCTTGGCTTAGCAGGGTACGCTTAAAGCAAAGGAGCCGTGGTCCGAAGACCATGGCTCCTGGTCGCCTCCCCGAAGGGTCGGGTCCAGTTGGCCAGTATCGCAGACCTATTATCAACCCGAAGGTTGTGGCCCGTCGGCTACCAACCGCAGGACATCCGTCTATAGAGCACTGCGCGTGCCATCGGACGGGCGCTAGGTGGTGCGCATCGATTCTCCACACAATCTTGACACCGTACAGGCAAAAAGCGCCCAACAAGGTGTCATTGCGCGGCGATGTGGCGTTGCTGGCGGTCCAATCCGCTCAGGCAGAACGACGCACGCAGGTGTGTCGTGAGACAGATGGACCCGCGCAGCGACACGCAGTCGCATGCGATTGTCACATAGTCAGAAACGAGGGAGGGAGCTCCGGGATTGCGAAGTGGTGCTCGGCGTCGACCGGGCGGTCCGGGATCCGGGCGAACGCATCTCGATGCAGGTGCGCGAAAGCGATCCGCTGGCGGCAGCGGTCAAGGCGGCGCGCATGGCCGACGGGCGTCTCCGGAACCCGGCGGCGTACACCCACGCCATTCGCGGTACGCCAATCGTGTGACCCACGCCCCTGGCCGCGGCCATGTCTCTGGCATTGGCGGCGTGAATCAAGCGCATCACGTAACGCAACCGATCGGAGGACGACGATGCGGAACGCTCAACGGAACAGCTCCGAAGTGCCGGCGATCCAACAGTAGGGTTTCACCCCATGTCACTCCGGACGGGCGCTGCGGTATTCTCCCTGTTGCTTACTCGACGGCATGTCGCGAATGGAAAGGCAGGTGGACAGCCAAGCCCACACTGGGATGTGATTGGCCTACGAATTGTGCGCCGTTCAGGTGTTGTTGTTTGGTACGGTGGCTCGGATCCAAGAGGAGGGTATGTTATGCATCGCAAGGCAGGATTTACGCTGGTGGAGATCATGATCGTGGTGGCGATCATCGGGCTGTTGGCGGCGATAGCCATTCCGTCCTTCATGAAGGCGCGCACAACTTCTCAGAAGAACGCGTGCATTGAGAATCAGCGGCAGATCGAAGGGGCCAAGGAGCAGTGGGCTATGGAGACCATGAAGGGGCAGGGGGTCGCCATCGTCACCACCGAGGTTGCGTCCTATCTTAAGTCCAGTTCGCTCCCGGGGTGTCCGGGCGGCGGAACCTATGCGTACAACGTGATCGGCGTCAACATGAGCTGCGGGATCACGGGCCACATCCTTCCGTAAGACAGTCCGGCCTCAGTTTGAAGACTGGGACAGAAGGGCCGCGTGCCTATGGTACGGCACGCGGATCGGCTGGCTCGGGGCGAATCGTTCCCGGGAAGGAAGTGATGGCCGTGGACAATGTCGTGACGCGGAAAGCCGTAGTGTCGGGCGGCTCGGGGCTGAACGGTCGGCCCGCTACGCTCCTGGCTGCTGTAGCCGGCCAATTCAGAGCGGATGTGATGCTCAAGTACGGCGAGGACATGGTGAACGTCAAGAGCATGCTGGGGCTGATGTCGCTCGGCATTCAGCAGGGGGCGGTTGTGACCATCCTCGCACAGGGTGACGATGCCAAGGAGGCCGTCAGCATGATCGAGCTGATGCTCCAGCAGCCGGCTCCAACGGGATGCGGGGCTTCGTGACGGCGCCCGCATGACGTCTGGCGGCTGGTCTGCTGCTTCCGATTCCCGCCCTTGGCTCGCTTCGCCGACAACCCGCGGAGAGCACGCAGATGGCGAAGCGGCCGCACGGAGGGTAGACGCGTAGAAAGGCCCTCACTCTCTACCGATCTGCGTCGTCACCCGCCTGAGCTCTCCCGATCCCTGCCGAAAACCTCCAACGCCTTGCCGGCGATGCTCGCGCCGAGCTTGAGGCATCGCTCCCTGTAGAGCGGTTCGTTCGGTGCCTTCCGCGATACAGCGCCGAAGTGCAGGTGGGCTGTCCCTATGTTCGATCAGATTCCGTCTTGCCCGTTCGCTCCTTGTTCGTCCCCGATCCGAAGAGCAGGCCCAGCAGGCACCCGGGAAGAGCGGCCCTGCTTTCGCTTCGAACAAAGGAGTTGCAGCTCTCGCAGCTGTAGGACCACGTCTCGATCTGCCTGGTCGTTCCGTCCGGACCGGTCTCCGTTCCGGATGAGACGGTAACCGTCATGCTCTGCGTGGCCCTGCAACGCGGACAGAAGTCCATGGGCATGTGCATCTCCTCCACCAACGATCGCATCGTCATCACGCCGCTTTGTCGAACTCGCTTCCGTATCGGCCGACTTCGAATACGGGCGCTACTCGCTGATCACGCGGTAGAGCGCCCTTCCCTCGCTGTTGCTGACGCCTTCGGACCAGGGCATCTGACCCGAAATGCCCGTGAATGTGCCGGCCGTCGACCACAGGGGAGACGCCAAGTCGCCGCATCGGAGCACATGGTTCGTCGCACCGGCCGTCAGGTTGGTGATGGAGAGCGACACGGTTCCGTCTGCGATCGAAACGCCGGTTATGCGGGTGTTTGCCGGTGGCATCCTCGGGTTCGTGATGGTGTAGACGAAGGTGCTGTTTGTGCCCAGCGAAGCCACCGAGCTCCCGGGCTCGAGCCGGAGGATCAGGGTTCTCGTCTTGGGGATCCCATCGTGGATGATCGAGATGGGGATGAGACGGGGTGAGGGCGGAAGGGCGCCGTAGAACGTGATCAGGGCCTCGCTCATGGTGTAGTCCACGCCGTAGGACGCCGTGCTGGCCGGGTCGATGCGCAGGGAGAAGACCTGGTCGCCGCCCCAGTTTGTCACGCCCGGCGGAAGGGCCAGGGTCACCGGGACATGAACCGTTCCGACTCGGTCGTCGGTGTTGGTGCCGGCGTAGGCGAATCCGCCCCGTGGCATGGCCCCGGGAACATCGACAAAGAACGACAGGGTGCCGACGTCATTCGCAACGCGATATGGTTTCGGGAAGTCCGAGGAGATCGTGTAGGCCGGATTGGTGGCCGTGGCCGTCAGCGTCACGAGTGTTCCGTCGTCCACGCTCAGCTGCCAGGTTCCGTTGCTGACGAGGACGCTCTGCGTGCCGTCGCTGACCCACAGGCTGCCGTAGGTTGCGCTCGAGTATCCATGGCCGGCCACATAGACGCCTCCGGAGAGCGATCGCCTGGCCCGAACGCGGGTGAAGTTCACGTTCGTCACGCCGGCGGCGGCAACGGTTACGGTGCCTCCCGGGAGCGAGCACGCGAACGAGTACCCCTGGTGCATGGCGGACAGGATGTACTTGGTGTTGGTTCGGGGGATGACGAGCTGATACCTGCCGTCCGCGGCTGTCTCGCCCGAGCCGGCGAAGTTCGTGGAGCCGTACGCGGCGCCCGACTTGAAGTTGTTAACGAGCGCTCCGGCCAGCGGCCCGCCGAGCTCGTCCCGGACTGTGCCGCTGATCGTGACGGGTGCGGGTGCGCCGTTGGTGACGGAGACGGTTGCGGAAACCGTGAGGGCGTGGCCTTTCATGTCCGAGACGGTGCACCGTACGAAGCTCACGCCGGCCTGCGTCCAGGAGTGTCTTCCCTGCGTGGCGAGTCTTGAGTCGGCGTTCACGCCTCCGAAGTCGGCCCCGCCCGACTTCATGCTGTCGTCGTATTCCCAGTAGTAGGCCAGGGGGTCGCCATCCGCGTCAAAGGCCGTTGCCGTGAACGTCTGCTCGGCGCCCGCCGCGAGGATTGCGTTGGTGGGAGACAGGGAGAGCGTTGGGGGCTGATTGCCCGGGAACGGGCCGAAGCAGATCGACACGTCCAGCGATTCGGGCGAGGTCCCGCCTTTCCGGAGCGGCGTCATGTGGATATCCGCTTCCGCATCGGTGTAGGTGCGGCCAATCTGGAGCGGAGCGTCATGCATGGTGGCGAATGTCGTTCCGGTGGGACCCCGGCTGCCGGGGGTCATATCCCAGAGGACCGTGGCGCCGCTGCTGGCTCGCGGCGACTCGGCGCCGAAGCGGACTTCCAGGCCGCCCTGCGACCACTTGGAATCCGGAAAGTTCGTGATGGTGCCGCGGAGGCTGAGCCAGTAGGTGTGGCTCGGGTCCCGGGCGATGCGTGCGGCATAGTCCTTTCCCGGATCCAGAGAGCCCGAGTCGAACGCGTAGATGCGGAAGGTTCCGGAGGTGCTGGGCGTCGCGATGTTGCTGGTCGTCAGCCAGCCCAGCTCGTATTTGAAATACGGATTGGCGTGCCGGTCGGGCGGGGGAGACGCCGTGCGCGTGTTCTCCTTCCAGCCCATGAGGCAGTAGACATCGCCATACGCGTCGTAGAAGAAGGCGGAGGCGGAGTTGGAGACAGGCGAATAGTACGTGGCGCGGGAGATCCCGTTGGCGTGCTGGAGGCCGAGGCCGTGGCACAGCTCATGGGCAATGGCGGTGAAGTAGTTGAAGGCGATGACCGACCGGGCGCCATCGGAGGCCGCGCCGGCCTGGCCCGGGATGTAGCCCGTGGCGATCACATCCAAGTCGTAGTTGGCGCTGTCGTACCGGGCGGCCATGCCGTTGGTGAGTCCAACGGCGCGCGCCCGCGTGCGCGCGTCATCCGCCAGGGACCCGGGCGCACCCCAGACGGTCCACTTGGGGTGGGGGGTCCCGGGGCAGATGTTGGTGTAATACGAGGTCGGGACTCCCAGGTCGACCACGGGGAGCACCGTGAAATTGACCGAGAACTGGCCGTAGGACTGCGCGACGAAGAAATTGCTGATGGCCGAGGCGGCGGCACCGTTGGTGAAAGAGGTCCAGCCCGTCATCCCCCGGACATCGGAGTCGGTCGGGCCCTGGGCATCGGTGAAACGGACGGGAATTACGAGCACTTTGCGGTGCCCCTTCGTCCACGTGGCCCCGGGAACCTGGGCTGTTCCTTCCAAGGGGGCCGTGCCGAGCAAGCCTGCCGCGCAGAGCGTGATCAGCCACGTCCGCGACTTGGCGTGCCCGGTCCATGCGGGTTGTCGTAGTTGTCTCATGCGCATCAAGGCTTAAGCGTATCGCCGAGCCCGGCCCCGAGCAAGGTGCGGTTCGAGTGCTTCAGCAAATCGCACTGTGGCCGGCGCACCACCCGGGCTACGGGCTGAAGCCCGCACTACAAACAGCGGATGGGCCGGTTCCGGCGTTTGTAGTGAGGCCTTTGGGCCGTTCTGAGCGTGCGAATTGCTGCGAGTGCTTCGCTTTACCGGGCGGTGGGGGGCGGCTATCATGCCGGCCATGAAGCTGCTCATCGCCACTCGCAACCCGCACAAGCTGGATGAGATCCGGGCCATTCTTCCTGCCGGCTCTGTCGAGTTGGTTTCCCTGGACGGATTCCCGGACGCGCCGGAGGTCGAGGAGGATGGCGCCACTTTCGAGGCGAACGCAGTCAAGAAGGCCATGACGCTCGCGCTGGTTACCCGCCTGTGGACCCTCGCCGACGACTCCGGGCTGGTGGTGCCGTCGCTCGGGGGCGAGCCCGGCGTGCGATCCGCCCGCTATGCGGGCGAGCCGGTGAGCTATCAGGCCAACAACGAGAAGCTGCTGGTCGCCCTGCGCGCAGCGGCCGACCGGCGCGCGCGCTTCCACTGCGCCCTCGCGCTGGCCAGCCCCAGCGGGCGTGCCCAAGTGGTCGAGGCGACATGTCCGGGGCGGATCATCCACGAACTCCGGGGCGCTCAGGGATTCGGCTACGATCCGCTGTTTGTGCCCGACGGGTACGAGGCGACGTTCGCGGAGATGAATGTGGCGGACAAGAACCGGATATCGCACCGGGCGCTGGCGCTGCGGAAGGCATCCGAGTCCTGGGGCCGCATGCTGGCGGGAGCGCCATCGGACTGGCCGGCCCGGGCATAGGCCTGTCGCCTGCCCGGCTTCTACAGGCCGATCCGGAACGGCACGCGCGTGAAGCCCGGCTCCGCTTCCAGCCACGCCACGGCCAGGCGAAGCTCGCGCATGCGCTCCACCTGCTCGATGGCGTCGTCGACAGCACGCCGCCGACGCGTCCCCTCAAGCGATCGGTCGCCGATCAGCGTCAGGGTGTACGCGCCGAGCGCGGCCTTGACCGTCTTGCCGGCCGCATCGAGGTCCACCCAGACGTACCCGGCCGCCCGGCGCGATGCGGCGCCGGCCGCCCACCGGGGTGAGCGCAGCTCGCCGGTCGCGGCTGCGTCCGACTCGGCCAGCACCTTCTGGAGCGTCGCCATGTTGCTCCCGACGATCAGCCAGCCGGACCGTATGGCATAGGCGACCCGCTCATCCAGGGCGAAGCGGCCGTAGACGGTGTTCTGGGTATCCTCGATGCAGATGATGTCGCCGCCGGCGGATGGTATCCGGTGCGGGATCAGTCCGAGGCGGTAGCGAGCGTTTACGGTGTCGAGCGCTTCGAGCATCAGCGCCTCGGCCTCGCCGGCGCGCGCGCCGACCCGCACGGCCAGCAGGACGGCCGGAACGCGCAGCCCCTGAGTCAGCCCCCCGAGCACCGGTCCGAGCACGCTCTTCAGGCGTCCGCCGTAGGCATCGCCCAGCAGGACGATCGCCGCCGTGTTCGATGGTCCGGCTATCGCGCCCGAACTCAGCAGCGAGGCGGCGATGGGCGCGATGGCCGGAGACGCCAGCGAGGCGGCGCACGAACGGAGGAGGGATGCCGGCAGGAGGGCGATGGCCTGGGGGCTGTCGCCCAGCAGGGCGGCCAGCTCCGCCGCGTGCGCGGCTGGCAGCGGCGGACCGGGGGGCAGGGTGGCGTCCATGGCCAGCCGTCCGCCTGTCGCCGCGGATGAGAGCCCGTCGAGCGCGATGGCGATGGTGGACGGGAACGCCGGGTCCGGGGCGAGGCGGGGCACCACGACCCACGCGCGATCCGGAGCCTGACCCGATGGGGGGAGCCAGCGGGCAACCTGGGCGGGCTTCCCCAGAGCGGCCACCGACGGCATGGGGCTGATCCGATCGGCTATGGCCCCGAGGTGCCGGGCCGCAGTCGCATCGACGGACAGGCAGCCCAGCAGCAGTCCCTCGTCCAGGACGAACGAGAACCGCAGGTAGCGGGGACCGTCGGGCAGGCGCGTACTCCAGATCGTCCGGCCGCTCTCGTCGCGGCTGACCTGCATGCCGGCGCCGCGGCTCCACTTCAGCTGCCATCGGAGCCGCTGGCTTTGGCCGCCGATCCACGTGGCGACCACCCAGGCCGGCGTCCGCGTGTGGCCCAGGGCCGGGACATAGGCGATCGCCACGCGCCGGGCGCCGAACCGGCGGACGACGTCCTCCGTGGCGGGATCGAGCAGCAGGGCGGCGGCGGCTTCGGGCTCGAGGCCGACCGAGCGCACCAGCAGGCCGGCGAGCTGGTTGCTGGCGACGCCGCGCCACCGGGAGGCCAGGTCGTCGTGCACGCTGACGAACGACGCATTGGCCGGGATGGATGAAAACACGCGGTCGGGGGCATACGGAGCCACGAAGGCCCACCACACGACGGTCGCGGCGAAGACGGCGAGCAGGGCCCAGAACGCGATGGTGCGCGGGCCCTTCATGATGCGCGGACCGAGCCGATCAGGTCGCGCGCGCGGCCGATCCGGTGGCGCTGCAGGTACTCCGCGATGCCGTCGATGACGGTGAGCGACGCGGTCGGATCGGCGAAGTTGGCCGTGCCCACCGCGACCGCCGTGGCCCCGGCGACGATGAACTCGACGGCCTCGCGGGCGCCGGTGATGCCGCCCATGCCGATGATCGGGATCTTCACGGCCTGGGCCGCCTCGTACACCATCTTCACGGCCACGGGATGGATGGCGGGACCCGTAAGCCCGCCGGTCGTGTTGGCCAGAACGGGCCGGCGGCGCTCGATGTCGATCACCATGGCGGGGAACGAATTGATCAGCGAGATCGCATCCGCTCCGCTTTCCTCCGCTATCCGGGCGAACACGCGGATATCCGGGACGTTCGGAGAGAGCTTCGGGATCAGGCAGCGGCGCGTGGCTCGCCGCGCGGCGGAGATGACCCGGGCGGCGGCGGCCGCGTCCGTGCCGAACGCGATTCCGCCCGCCTTGATATTGGGGCAGGAGATGTTCAGCTCCAGCGCGTGCACGCCCTCGACATCGTCGAACCGGCGTGCAACCTCCGCATATTCCTCCACGGTTCGGCCCCAGATGTTGACGATCACCGGCGTCTGGAACTGCCGGAGGAACGGCATGTACTCCGAGACGAACTTCTCGAAGCCGGGGTTCTGGAGGCCGATCGCGTTGAGCAGGCCTCCGGGCACCTCCACCATGCGCGGGGTGGGGTTTCCCTCCCACGGCTCGCAGCTGATCCCCTTCACGACGATGGCGCCCAGCCGGTTGATGTCCACGACATCGGCGTACTCCGGCCCGTACCCGAAGGTTCCGGACGCGACCATGACCGGGTTCTTCAGGCGGAGGTCGCCGATCGCGACAGACAGGTCAGGCGTGTCGGTGGTCTGCGTTTTCATGGCATGTCCCGGGGGGGGCGATCAGTCCTCCCACACGATCTCGCGACACTCGAACACGGGCCCGTCGCGGCAGACCCGCGCCCACCGCGTGCGGTCCGGCTGGCCCGGATCGCGGATTCGCTGCACGCAGGCCAGGCAGGCGCCGACGCCGCAGCCCATGTGCCGGTCCATCGACAGCCAGCCCGTGCGGCCTCGGGCGATGCATCGGTCGCCGACAGCCCGCAGCATGCCGTTGGGTCCACAGGCAAAGAAGGAGAGGGGCTTCCCGGCGCCGGGCCCGTCCATCCAGGGGTCCAGCGCTTCGGTGACCCGTCCGCGGACGCCGCGGGATCCGTCCTCGGTGGCGATATGAACGGGCCAGCCCAGCGCCTCGAAATCCTCGACGCACAGGACGTCGGCTCCGGTGGCGCCGCCGACGAAGACGGCGCCGGCTGCGGGGAGCGTGCGGGCGAGCAGGTAGAGGGCCGCCATCCCGTAGCCGCCAGCCACCAGGACGGGGAATCCGGGCTCCTCTGTCGGGAATCCGTTTCCCAGCGGGCCGAGCAGGCTCACGTCCGAGCCCGGCGCGAGGGCGGCCATCGCCTCTGTGCCGCGCCCGACGCACTTGTAGAGCACCGACAGGCAGTCGCGCTCGGCCCGGTACACGCTGAAGGGCCGCCGCAGAACGGTTCCCGCCACGTTGGGCACGCGCAGGTGGACGAACTGGCCGGGCCGGACGCGCGGCGAGATGATGCTGGAGGCGAGGTCCAGCCGGCGATATGCGGCGCCGACTCGCTCATGGTTCACGACGCGTGTGTACTCGAGATGCATGGGCGCCAATGATCGGGCGGAGAGTGTGCGGATTCCCTCGGTCTCGGTCAAGGCGGGATTGGCGCGGGAGTCCGCACAGATGAACCCGCCGTGTCCTCTGCGCCTCTGCGGTGAACCTTGTATGATTGCACCGCGGAAGGCGCAGCGATCGCAGAGCGAGGCGGCACGGACCCCGTCCTACGAGCAGCCCATCGAGTTGCCGCAGTTGTAGCAGCGATAGCAGTGGCCGTTGCGAACCGTGATCATTCCGCACACGTCGCAGGCCGGCGCGTCCTCCTCGAACGACTCGAACTGCTCGTCGAAGCGTCCCTCTTCCGTTCCGGTGGCGGCCGCCGACGCGGGGGCGGCAACGGCCGCGGCCTCAGCGGCGGCGGGTGCGGTTGCCGCCGCCGCACCCGAAGCGGCCGGAGCGGCGGCATGCCGGGCCTTGTGCGGCTTCTTGGACTGCTTGGGCGGCGGAGCCTCGTGCTGGGAGGCGACGCGTCCGTCGGGGAAGGTGAGGTCCATCCAGCGGAAGATGTAGTCCACCAGCGACTTCGCCATGGGGATGTCGGGGTTCTTCGTGAAGCCGCTCGGCTCGAAGCGGCTGTGCGAGAACTTCCGGACGAGCTCCTTCAGCGGAACGCCGTACTGCAAGCAGAGCGAGATGGCCGTTCCGAAGGAATCCATCGTGCCGCCGACCGTGCTGCCCTCCTTGGCCATCGTGATGAAGAGCTCGCCCGGCGCGCCGTCCTCGTAGAGGCCCACCGTGAGGTATCCCTCGTGGCCGGCGACCTCGAACTTGTGGGTGATCGAGTTCCGGGTGGCCGACATGCGCCGCCGGAAGGGCTTCGGCGCGGCTGCGACGGCCGGCGAGGCGGGCGAATCCGCCGCCGGCTCCGAGCCGTCCTTTTGTTCCACCTTGCTCGTGTTGAGCGGCTGGGTCCGCTTGGATCCGTCTCGGTAGATGGCGATGGCCTTCAGGCCCATCTTCCACCCGTCGATATAGGCCTGCATGATCTCGTCCACCGTGGCCTCGGTGGGCATGTTGATCGTCTTGCTGATCGCGCCCGAGAGGAACGGCTGGACGGCGGCCATCATGCGCAGATGGGCCTGATGCGGGATGCTGCGAACGCCGTTCTTGGGCTTGAACGCGCAGTCGAACACCGGCAGGTCTTCCGGCTTCAGGTCTGCGGCGCCTTCGATCGTGTCCGTGTCGTCGATGTGCTTCAGGATGCGCCCGACCGCGTCGGGGGCGTAGCCGAGGCGTCGGAGCGCGTTGCCCACGGTGCGGTTCACGATCTTCATCATGCCGCCGCCGGCGAGCTGCTTGTACTTCACGAGCGCAATGTCCGGCTCCACGCCCGTGGTGTCGCAGTCCATCATGAACCCGATCGTGCCGGTGGGCGCGAGCAGCGTGACCTGCGAGTTGCGGTATCCGTTCCGCTCGCCGGCGGCGATGGCGCGGTCCCAGGCGGCCTCTGCGGCGTCGATCAGCGCGGGCGGGCAGGCGGCGCGGTCCACGTGATCCACCGCTTCGCGGTGCATGTGCATGACCTTGGCCATGCACTCCGCGTTCTTGCGGTACTCGTCGAACGGGCCCTTGATCCGGGCGAGCTCGGCCGACGTTTCGTATGCGAACCCGGTCATCAGCGACGTCACGGCGCCAGCGAAGGCGCGGCCGGGATCGCTGTCGTACGGCTGGCCGAGGCTCAGGATGACGGCGCCCAGATTGGCGAAGCCGAGCCCGAGCGGGCGGAAGAGGTGCGAGTTCAGGGCGATCGTCGGCACTGGGTAGCTGGCGCTGTCGACGATGATCTCCTGGGCGATGATGAAGATCCGTACGATGTGCCGGAAGCGGTCGATGTCGAAGTTGCCGGCCTCGTCCATGAGCTTCATCAGGTTGATCGACGCCAGGTTGCAGGCGCTGTCGTCGACGAACATGAACTCGGAGCACGGGTTGCTGGCGTTGATGCGGCCGCTGTTGATGCAGGTGTGCCAGCGGTTCACCGTCGTGTCGTACTGGACGCCCGGGTCGCCGCAGATGTGGGTCCCCTCGGCGATATGCCGGATGATCTCGCGCGCCTTGTATGTGTCCTTCACCTCGCCGTTGGTCACGGCGCGCGTCTGCCACTCGCCGTCTTCCTCGACGGCCTTCATGAACTCGTCGGTCAGCCGGACCGAGAGGTTCGCGTTCTGGAACATGATCGAGGAGTAGGCGTCACCGCCGAACGATCCGGCGTAGCCGGCGTCGATCAGGGTCCACGCCTTCTTCTCTTCCTGGGTCTTGCAGGTGATGAAGGCGAGGATGTCGGGGTGGGTGACCTTCAGGCTCTGCATCTTCGCGGCGCGGCGGGTCTTGCCGCCGGACTTCACGACCGCGGCGACCTGGTCGTACACGCGCATGAAGCTGAGGGGGCCGGACGGCGTGCCGCCGCCGGAGAGCTTCTCGCGGCTGCTGCGGAGGGTGCTGAGATCCGTGCCCGTGCCGGAGCCATACTTGAAGAGCATCGCCTCGGCGGAGGCCAGCCGCATGATGTCCTCCATCGTATCCTGGACGGACTGGATGAAGCAGGCGGAGGCCTGGGGGTACTTGTAGGAATCCTTGGAGGGCTCGATCTGCCCGGCCTCGGCGTTCCAGTGGTAGCACGCATGGTTGTTCGAGCTCAGCCCGTACTCCTGATGCAGGCCCACGTTGAACCATACCGGGCTGTTGAACGAGCCGTACTGGTTCACGCAGATGAAGCTCAGCTCGTGGTAGAAGTTGTCGGCGTCCGCGGCGGACGCGAAGTAGCCGTCCCGCAGCCCCCAGTCGGCGATCGTCCGGGCCACGCGGTGGACCAGCTGGCGGACGGAGTATTCGCGCTGGTTGGTCCCCGGGGCGCCGTAGAAGTACTTCGAGGTGACCACGTTGGTCGCCAGCTGCGACCAGGACTTCGGCATCTCGACGTTGTCCTGGACGAAAATGACCTTGCCCTTGTCGTCCTGGATGCTCGCGCGCCGCCGCTCCCACTCGATCTGCGCGAACGGATCCGTGCCTCCGCTCAGCAGGCTATCCACCCTCAATCCGTCCACTTTTCCGTCCTTGCCGCGTCGCGCCGCCGGCTTCGTCGTCTTCAGTTTGGCAATCTGCCGCTCGTCGATCAGTTCCAGAGACTTATTGACGTCCAACATGGTTCGAACTCCTGACCCGTTGATCTTGCGTAGGATACGACAAAAAAATAAACGTGGAAGGCACTATCTGTGCTACATGTCCCCAACGGGGTCGAATAAGTAACACTACATATGGGGGTATGCAAGGGATTTTGATGGCGAATGGCGCGAGGGGTAAAAAATCCCGAAAAACGGCCGAAAAACGGCCTGAAGAAAGCGCAAAAAAAACGCAAAAATTGCCCGCCCCATTTCAGCGGGGTTTGGCCTTGAGTTCCAGGGTCACGGGCGCGCCTTCCAGGCCGAATGCGGCGCGCAGGCGCCGGACCAGGAAATGGCGGTAGGGATGGGGGAGTCGGAGGGGATCGTTGACGAACAGCGCGATGCGGACGGGCCGGGTTCCGACCTGCGTCGCGTAGTAGATCTTGAAGCGTTTTCCATGGATCATCGGCGGCGGAACCTGGGCCGTCGCGTCCGCTATGGTGCGGTTGAGGACCCCGGTGGTCAGGTGGGCGTCGATCTGGACCGAGACGAGGTCGATCGCGTCGATCGTGCGGCGGATGTTGTATCCCGACGAGGCCGAGATGAACACGATCGGCACGTAATCCAAGTGCGGTAGGGCTCGCCGCAGCGCCGCCTCGTACTCCCGCTGGGTCGCGTGATCGACCAGATCCCACTTGTTGACGGCGATGATCGAGCCCTTCCCGTGCTCCGCGATCATGTCGGCGATCTTCATGTCCTGCTCGGTGGGGCCTTCCTTCGCGTCCAGCATGTGAACGACGACGTCCGCCTGCCGGATGCTCCGGTCGGCCCGCATCGCGCTGAAGCGTTCGAGCGCCTCGTTGACGCGGCGGGCGGGCCGCAGGCCGGCTGTGTCGGTCAGGACGTAGTGCCGGGCGGTGGGGCCCGTTCCCACGGCATACGGGATATCGACGCTGTCGATGGTCGTGCCGGGCACGTTCGAGACGATCACGCGGTCCGCGCGCAGGAGGCGGTTCACGAAGGAGGACTTGCCGACGTTGGGCCGGCCGACGATCGCGACACGGGTGCCGACGGTCTCCTCCGGCAGCGGCGCGCGGGGGAGATCGCGGGTGATCCGGTCGAGCACGTCGTCAAACCCGCGGCCGTGGAGCGCGGAAACCGGGAATACGCGGAAGCCGAGCCGCTCGAAATCGACCGCCTGGCCGTCGCGGACGGCGTCGTCGCACTTGTTGGCGAGCGTGTAGACGGGCAGGCCGCACTGGTGGAGGCGCCGCGCCACATCCTGGTCGAGCGGCATCACGCCGGCCTGGACGTCGACGACGAACAGGATCGCCGCCGCGTCCTCGATCGCGGCATCCACCTGCCGGCGGATGCCGGCTTCGATGTCGTCCTCCGGCCGCGAGCCGTCGATGAGCCCGAGGCCGCCGGTATCGACGAGGTCGAAGTGGACGTCGCCGCAGCTGGCCCGGCAGACGAGGCGATCCCGGGTGACGCCGCTCTGCTCGTGGACGATGGCGATGCGCCGGCGGGCGATGCGGTTGAACACCGCGGACTTCCCCACGTTGGGGCGCCCCACGATGGCCAGGACGGGAAGCGCGCCCTCAGGCGCGGGGCTTTCCATGGACTTCATGGGGATGGGCCTTTTCAAGTTGGCGAATGCCGTCGGTCACGTACTGCACGGTCGAGATCAGGGTGCACACCGCGGCCGGCACGAGCAGGTACAGGAACTCGCGGGCCGGGCCGCCGAACAGGACCCACACGATGATGGCCATCTGGAGGAACGTGGAGATCTTGCCGGAGATGCGGGGCGTGACCACGACATGGCCGACCGCCAGATCGATGACGATGGATCCGATGACGATGAGGACGTCGCGGCTGACCACCATGATCAGGTACCACACCGGGATGTCCGGGTGGAAGAGCGGGTGGCCGGCGCCGTCCGTCCAGGAGATGCTCAGCAGCACGAGCCCGGAGAGGAGGAGCGCCTTGTCCGCGATGGGGTCGAGGATGGCCCCGAGCCGGGTGCGCTGGTTGCGCGAGCGGGCGATGTAGCCGTCCAGGGCATCCGTGACGCTGCACAGCACGAACAGCACGGTGGCGGACCAGCGGAGGTACTCGTTGGCTCCTCCCTGGCTCGCCCCGGATCCATAGTAGAGCAGGAGCGTGACGAAGCCGGGGATCGAGATGATCCGGGCGATCGTGATCCGGTTGGCCAGGGTCAGCTTGGGGGTGACGTCGGATAGGTGCATGGTCATGGCCCCTCCGGGGGGGCGGAGTCCGCTATTCCTCGCCGCCCGCCTTCGCCGACCGGGCCCAGGAGTCCCGCAGCGGGACGATCTGGTTGAAGACGGGAGCGTCGGGCGCCCAGTCCAGCGGGTCCGGGAAGAAGTACCCTTTGCGCTCAAACTGGACACGGGTGCCGGGGGGCGTCGAGGCCAGGCCCGGCTCCACGAAGGCGCGGATGATGCGCAGCGAGTTCGGGTTCAGGTTGGTCTTGTAGTCGATCCCATCGGGCACCTCCTCGGGATGCTCGACGGAGAACAGGCGGTCGTAGAGCCGGATTTCGGCGGCCCGAGCGTGGCGGGCCGAGACCCAGTGGATCGTGCCCTTCACCTTGCGTCCGTCCGGCGTGTTCCCGCCGCGCGTGGCCGGGTCGTAGGTGCAGCGGATCTCGGTCACGGCCCCGGTTGCCGGATCCTTCGTCACGCCCGTGCACGTCACCAGGTAGGCGGCCCTCAGGCGCACCTCGCGGCCCGGCGCGAGGCGGAAGAACTTTTTCGGCGGGTCCTCGCGGAAATCCTCGCGCTCGATGTAGAGCTCCTTCGAGAACGGGACGCGGCGCGTTCCGGCCGACGGATCCTCGGGGTTGTTGACGGCGTCGAACTCCTCCTCGAGGCCGTCCGGGTAGTTCTCGATCACGAGGCGCACGGGGTCGAGCACGGCCATGGCGCGGGGCGCCGTCTGGTTCAGCTCCTCGCGCAGGCAGAACTCGAGCAGGGCGATATCCGTGTACCCGTCGAACTTGGTGATGCCGATCCGCCGGCAGAACTCGCGGATCGCGGACGGCGTGAAGCCGCGGCGGCGCAGCCCCGCGACGGTGGGCATGCGCGGGTCGTCCCAGCCCTGGACCCGGCCGCCCTGAACCAGTTCCAGCAGCTTGCGCTTGCTGAGCACGGTATAGGTCAGGTTGAGCCGGGCGAACTCGATCTGGCGCGGCCGGACGGCCGGCTTGAGCTGCTCGATGACCCAGTCGTAGAGCGGGCGGTGCACCTCGAACTCGAGCGTGCAGAGCGAGTGGGTGACGCCTTCGATGGAGTCTTCGATCGGGTGCGCGAAGTCGTAGGTCGGGTAGATGCACCAGGCGTCGCCTGTTCGGAAGAGGCCATGTCGATCTTCGCGCGCAGGCAGAGCGTGCCGTCCGCGAACTCGCCGGCCCGCATCCGGGCGAAGAGGTCGAGGCTTTCGGCGGCCGGCCGGTTCCGGTGCGGGCTTTCCCGGCCCGGCTGGGTCGGGATGCCGCGGTAGTCCTTCCACTCCTCCTGCGTGAGCGAGCAGGCGTAGGCCTTGCCGGCGCGGATGAGGTCGGCGGCGAACGCGTACATGCGCTCGAAGTAGTCGGCGGAGTAGTAGAAGTGCTCGCCCCAGTCGAATCCCAGCCAGTGCACGTCCTGGCGGATGCCCTCGACGTACTCCGTCGTCTCCTTGGCCGGGTTGGTGTCGTCCATGCGCAGGTGGCAGCGCCCGCCGAACTCGAGAGCCGATCCGAAGTCGAGGCAGATCGCCTTGGCGTGGCCGATGTGCAGGTAGCCGTTGGGCTCGGGCGGGAAGCGGGTGACAACCTGGCCGCCGTTGCGGCCGGCCTGGACATCGGCGCGGATGATATCGCGGATGAAATCGCTCGAAGCTGTCGGGTCCGGAGTCGTCGTCATGCCATGCGCTCGCTTTCGCGTTCGGCGCCGCTCCGGTCCACAGCGGCCCGGCGCGCGATCCTCAAACGGCGCATAGCATAGGCGCTGCTTGCGCAGGCTGTCAAACGCGGTCAGCCCGCGTGTAGCGGAGCGTCCGGTGCCAGCCCAGCCGCGACTCTATCCGAGATCCTCGATTGGCGCACTCAGCGCGCGACCTTCGCTAAGACCCTCTTGAGCGCCTCTTCATGCGCCAGTCCCTCCCCTCGGGCCAGTTGAGCGATCATATAGCCGAGTCGCGATCGGGTATCGTACTAGGCTTCTTGCGTCCTTCTTCCTTCACTCTCTCATCTGCCGCCCTTGCTCTCGCCAGCAATGCCTCTCGTGCAGGGGTGGGAGCAACGGACTCCACCCACCCGCGGATGCGCGATAGCTCAAGCATCATACGCGAACTGATCAGCAACGCCCGGCTCTGTGAGGCGCGATCCGGTCGTGGATGCGGGTGAATGTCGTTTGGCGTATCCCTCAAGTATCGGAGACCGAAAAAGGCGCCGTGCGAGGCGCGCGAGAGTATCTCGTAGAGAACCTTGCTCTCGCAGGACATGAGTCTTTTGTTGATGTCGGCGGGCGATCGGAACTCTGGCCGGTACCAGTAGGTCTGCTTTTGCGCTGATGAAAGCGATTGCGCGGCTCTTGCCCTGAATGGTTCCTTCAGGGCTGCCAGTGCTGCGTCAATCCTCCCCATGCACTCAGAGGTGATATCCCCGGTCTGGTAGTCGTCGCGGCAGAAAGAGAACATGTACTTGAAGCCCATGTAGTCTCGTTGTTCTGCTTCGTGAGCGATGACGGTAGCGCTGAGGATGAGATCCAGTTGCGTTCGCAGCAGAGCAGGCGTCACGAATGCCCACCCATCCACACACAGCGAGAAGACGGAGCGGTGTATGGCGAGGGCGTCGGCAGAGATCGCGTGCAGGGCGCTACCACCAAGGGGGAAATCGGTCGGTCTGCGGCTGATGCCGTCGTTCAATTCCAAGCAGTAGGCATCGGTGTCGTCGTGCACAGAAAGAGCGTCGGCGTCAGCGCGCAAGTGATGCTCTGATCCGGGTTCTTTCATGTCACGCCTCGATCCACCGAACCATCGCTGGATAGAGTCTCTCCGGACTACTTGTAGACGAGCACGAGACCACATCCCTTTTCCAAGTCGGCCAGTAGTCCCGGATCAGACTGTGAAGCGCGCATCGACTTCAATCGGCCAGATAAACCCAGCACATTCTGCACGAGCGGCATGGCATAGCCAATTTTGACCGCAAAGTTGACGTTTTGCGGCATGTCGCCTGTGTAACTGAACACCGAGATCGCATTCAGTTTCGACACCACTACGCCGAGAACGTTGCCGTTGCTGTCGAACAGCGGCCCGCCGGAGTTCCCCCCTTGAACAGGCACCGTGATCTGCAGGGTGCGAACATCGTCCTGAATGCCAGTCATTGAACTGATGACTCCGTCGGTGAACTTGGCGGCAGGCCCCTGGATCGATGGGTGAGGGAACCCGATGGTGAACACTCTCGCGCCCATATTGGGCAGGTCGGCTCGCAGAGGAACAGGAGAGAATCCTTTTCCGCTGAGCTTGAGGAGTGCCAGGTCATTGAGGGGATCGCGCTGCACCAGGACGGCAGAATAGGTCGACCCGCCCAGGAGGACTTTGTAGACACTGCCGTCCTCAACTACGTGTGCGCATGTGAGGAAGTACCCATCCTCTGAGATCACGAACCCGGATCCCGAGCTCGTCTGCCGGGGGTGCGTGCCAAGCGGTTGGGGTTCGTCCTCGCTCGTCTGCACGGCGACGCTCTTGTCGCGGTGCCTCTCCATCCACTCGGCAGCGAGACGCTGCGCGTCCGCGTATTCGGCTCTCGTGAGTCTGTCAGTCCTGAGCCTCTCGACCGCCGACTGTGACCTTGCCTCAGCCGTTCCCAGCGCGCCTGCGATCAGATAGTGAGAACATGCTCTCAAGTCGTCTTGTATGACTCCGCAACCTCGGTCATAGGCACCGCCCAATGCCTCATGAGCCGTGGCGTTTCCTTGATCTGCCGCTTTTCGATACCACTTGACTGCCTCCTGCACATCAGCGGCTACGCCCTGACCCGTGGAGAGGCAACGGCCGAGCGCGTACTGTGCCTCTGCGAGCCCCTGATCGGCCGCTTTGCGAAACCACTTCGCAGCTTCCGGTTCGTCCTTTGTGACCCCCGCACCGTGTTGGTAGCACCAACCCAAATTGTACTGAGCTCTGTCGTTCCCGCGATCTGCGGCTGCAGTGAACCACTTCTTGGCTTCCCCTTCGTCCTTGTCGACGCCGTCCCCGATCAAATAGCTGCTGCCTAGGTTGAGTTGAGCAGGGGCATAGCCCTGCTCAGCGGCCTTTCGGAGCCACTTGAGGGACTCCGTTGCGTCCTTGGCAACCCCCACGCCCTCAGAGTAACGGAGTGCGAGGTGGAATTGCCCAGGCGCATAGCCCTGCTCAGCGGCCTTTCGGCACCACTTGACGGCCTCCGATGCGTCCTTGGCGACTCCCTCACCAACCTCGTAGTTAGAAGCCAATACATACTGTGCAAAAGCATACCCGTGGTCGGCCGCCTTCCGAAGGAATCCTGTCGCATCTACGGCGTTGCTCGCGACGCCCACCCCTCGAAGGAGGCAGACTCCGTAGATCGTTTGTCCTTCTGGCATTCCCATGCCGGCGCTCTGTCGCCAAGCTCCGAGGCGCGCATGAACCAACGGCCTCAGATAGTCGGACGCACGACCGTTGGCAACTGATGCGTGGTAACGGGCGAGGCCTTCGGCATCGGCAATCACCGTCCGCCTCAGTGCCTCGGCATTGTCTTCTCCACCTTGCTGCCGTTCATCACCCCGGCAATGCATGGAATAGCTCAGGACCAGCCAGGCCGATATGCACACGCCGCCTATTAGCCGTGGAGACATGATGCGTGCTCCCTCCAAGTGAGTCACATTTCCCGCATGGTAACTGAACATGGGAATATGCGCGATAGTGGTCAGCGCGATGTTTCATCAGTTGCTGATCGCGCTTTCTCCGTTCCGGTCAGACGACCGCATCCGATCGGAGCAGCCCTCTGTGGACACACCCATCAGGAGGCGTGGCATCTGTGGGCGAATCTGAGCGGTTGATCCCGGGCTGTCGGCTGAACTCACTTCAGCGAATCAATGAACTTGCGTGTGTCCGCCTCGTTCTCCAGACGCCAGACATGTCTACGATGTCGGAGGGGAAACTCCACGGCATTGATCACTCTTCCGATTGACCGTGCCAGTCGGTATAGCTCGAGGGGAGAAGTGGGATGCTGGCGAAACACGGTCCCGTACCATGCCTCCATGTGTTCGCGGGATAGATGGACCCAATAGAGATTGCGTTGCTTCAGAAGGTTGCGAATGGTCGCGTCGTGTGGTGCGAGCATTTTGTCGGCCTCATCAAGAGCATCGAGCACATCCTTAGGGTTGTTGATCGCGAAGACTTCGCGGTGCTGGCGAGCGTAGGCCAGCATCTGTCTGACGTGCATGGCGCTCCCTGACGGGTGCAAAAGCCGACAGAGGTTGGAGACAAAGCAGTTAAGGTGCGCAATTTCTGTCCATCTCAAGAAGCTCGCATTCTTCAGTGCGGCTGCAGTCCGTTTGCGAGCGGCGGTAACGCGCGTCCATATCCTGTAATGCACCTGAGCGATGAGGCACACTTCAGCCAGTATGTCTAAGGCCGACTCAATGTGCTCTCGAGGTTGCATCGTTCCCCATGCCTCGGTAGGGCGTGCATTCCCTGTCAGAAAAACCCAATGGAAAGCGGGCGTCAGTTGCCATCTGTGGCAGATCTGCGGAGTCGCGCCGCTTCAGTCCCGTCCGGTCACGCGATATGTGTGCTCAGGGCGTGGTCGAGTCGGGCGAGGGAGCGGTCGCGGCCGAGGACGGCCAGGGTCTCGTAGATTCCGGCGCCGATGGTCGTGCCGGTGGCGGCTACGCGCAGCGGCTGGTTGATCTTGCCTTCGCCGAGCCCCAGCGCGGCCTCGGTGGACCGGATGGCCTGGGCGATGCCGGCGTCGGTGAAGTCGCTTGCGGCCAGCGCGGCGCGCGCCTGCTCGATGGCGGCCTTGGCGCCTTCGGCCTTGAGCACCTTCCGGACGGCCTTCTCGTCGTAGTCGGGGATGGCCGCGAAGAAGTACTTCCAGTCCGCCGCCTGCGTGTAGACCGGCGTGCGCGACTGCATCAGCCGGCAGACCTTCAGGAAGAGCGCCTCGTCGATCCCCTGCGCCCACTCGAGCTTGGCCACATGCTCGCGCACGCGCCGGGCGAACTCGTCGAGCGGCAGCTCGGACAGGTAGAGCCCGTTCAGGTGGGTGAGCTTCCGGGGGTCCATTTGCGAGGGGCCGCTGCGGACGCGGTCGAGCGTGAAGGCCGCGACGAGCTCGGCGCGGGAGAGCTTCTCGCGGTCGTCCCCGGGCGACCACCCGAGCAGGGCGAGGTAGTTGAAGAGCGCGTCGGGGCTGAAGCCCTTCTCGCGGAAGTCGCCGACGTAGGCCGCGCCGTCGCGCTTGGAGTAGGGCTTGCCCTGCGCGTTGACGATCATCGGCAGGTGCGCGTAGCGGGGCACGGGGGCCCCGAGCGCCTGGAACAGCGCCACGTGCCGGTACGTGTTCTCCACGTGGTCGTCGCCGCGGATGATGTGCGTGATCTCCATCGTGACGTCGTCCACCACGTTCGCCAGGTGGAAGACGGGCGTGCCGTCCGAGCGGACGATGACGAAGTCCTGCATGTCCTTCGCCTCCTTGCGGAGGTCGCCCTTGACCTCGTCGTGGAACGCCATGTCCGTGCCGGGCATGCGGAACACGACGCACTCGCCCTTGCCCGTGCCGCCCTTGTCCTGCTTGTAGGCCAGGCCTTTGCTCAGCAGGAGCTCGGCGGCGGCGCGGTGGCGGCTGAGCTGCGTGGTCTGGTAGAGCGGTTCCTCGTCCCAGTTCAGGCCGAGCCACTGAAGGGCGTCGAGGACGGTTCGGACCGCCTCGGGCGTGGACCGCTCGCGGTCCGTGTCCTCGATGCGGAGCAGGAACTTCCCGTTCTCGTGCCGGGCGAAGAGCCAGTTGAAGATGGCGGCCCGGATGTTGCCGATGTGGACGTGCCCTGTCGGGCTGGGTGCGAAGCGGACGCGGACGGTCATGACTCGGTTCTCCTTGGCGCGGCTGGCCGCGCCGGCTTATCCGAACACCTCTCGACTCTGGGCCGGCCGCCCGGAAGCTCCTGCCCGCGCCCGGAGGTCGCGGGCCGCCTGCGGACGCTGCCGCCCGGGCGCGGGCGTGGCGGCCGGGCCGCCATCAGCCCCGCCCGCGGCCCAGTCGGGACTTCCGGATGGGGCATCCGGGCTTCACGAGCGCGCCCTTTCGGGCGGCCGACTCGTACAGGGCCGTCAGGATCTGGATGTTCCTGCGGCCCTCCGGCGCGTCCATCATGAACGGCCGGCCGGACCGGATGGCCTGGATGACGTGGGCCATGAAGGGGCCGTGCCCGCGGCCGTAGACGTTCGGCACCTCCTGCGAGAACCGCTCCTTCA
The DNA here is from genome assembly GCA_964431965.1 of uncultured Verrucomicrobiota bacterium. Taxonomy (GTDB): domain Bacteria; phylum Verrucomicrobiota; class Kiritimatiellia; order CAIKKV01; family CAYSLU01; genus CAYSLU01. Next base: position 21,159 of record CAYSLU010000038.1, on the reverse strand, counting down.
CCTCGTCGTCGCCCGGTTCCTTCTGCTCGAAGGACCAGTGCAGGATCCGGTTCACGGCGGGGCCGCCGATGATGACGCTGCCCTTTTCGCCGAGGAGGCTGAGCGAGCCCTCGAGGTCGGTCGGCCGCGTGCAGACGGTTGCCTCGAACGCTCCGAGCGCACCCGAGCGGAACTCGAACATGGCCATGGCCGTGTCCTCGACCTCGATGTCGAGCAGGCGGGTGGCCGTGCGGCAGTGCATGCTCCGGACCGGCCCCAGGAACCACTGGAGCAGGTCGATGTGGTGGCTGGCCTGCTGGGACATGACCCCGCCGTCCAGCTTCCAGGTGCCGTGCCAGTTGTCCTGCTCGTAGTAGCGCTGGTGCCGGCACCAGCGGACGCGGACGGTGCCCATCACGATCTTCCCGAACCGGCCCTTGTCGAGCGCCTCGCGCGCGGCGACGACGGCCGGGTTGAACCGGTTCTGCTTCACCACGAACAGGCGGCACTTGCGGCTCCGGCAGGCGCGGATCATCGCATCGCAGTCCTTCACGTGGAGGGCCATGGGTTTCTCGACGATGATATGCCGGCGGTACCGGGCGAGGTCGATGACGTGGGCCGCGTGGTAGCCGGTGGGGGTGGCGATGCTGACGGCCTCGATCTCGGGGTGCTCCCGCATCATCCGGTGGTAGTCCGTGTACCACGCCGCGCGGTACTTCTCGCTCTTCTCGCGCGCCTTGGCCTCGTCCAGGTCCGCCACGGCGACCAGCTCGGCGGGAACGGCGCCGGAGGTCAGGGCCTCCAGGTGCTTTTCCGAAACCCGGCCGCATCCCACGAGCGCGAATTTCATGCGTTGTTCAGACACCGGGCGTTTCCTCCACGCATTGCCGTGCTTGCGTGTCCGCCCCGGAGGACTCCTCCTCCGGGTGCGACCGCATGTAGCCTCGGAATCCTATCCACAGGGCGGCCAGAATGAAAGCGCCCAGCGCGATGTAGGCCGCCGTGTGGGCGAAGGACGGCTGGACGGCGCCGCTGCCGGCCAGCGTGCAGGGGATGGCCTCCGGGAGCAGCCCCACCGCCGTCCCGAAGAGGAAGGAGCGGTGGCGGACGGGCGAGAGTCCCAGCAGGATGTTGACCAGCATTCCGTGCACGGGGAGCTGGCGCGCGATGATGACCGACACCACTCCGGGCCGGCGGATCAGACGGGCGAAGCCCGGCAGCTTCTGCGCATGCCGCAGGACGAACGAGCGGCCGCCCCACCGTACAAACAGGAAGACGCCATAGTAGCCGAGCAGGGTTCCCACCTGGCCGATCAGCAGGCCGGGCAGGAACCCGAACGCCATGCCGGAAAGGGGGCAGAAGACCAGGCGCGGCACGCCTACGGACACGAGCATGGCTGTGGCGAGCAGGAACATCAGGGGCGCCAGCGCTCCGGCCTGCTGGATGTGATCGTTCAGATCCCGGAAATGGGTGAGGTAGTGCCGGGCCGGCGAAAAGAAGAGGAGCGCCATGACCGCGGCCAGCAGGGCCAGCATCAGCTCGCCCCGGACGATGGAGCGGCGCTCCACAGCCGTTGCCTCCGGCTCGCGGTTCGGCGGAAGCTGGGCGGATGGGTCGGCTGTGTCCATAGGGAGCCGTCAGGCCGGCCGGTCGGCCGGCTCGATGCGGTCGCCGCGCAGGGCGCGGGCGCGGTACCAGCGCATGGCGAAGCAGTCGCGGAGCCCCCGCCAGAGCCGGTTGTGGACGCCGTACTTGGACGAGCCGCGCGTCCGGGGGCGATGGTTGACCTCGATTTCGACGACGCGGTAGCCCTGACAGCGCAGGATGGTCGGCAGAAACCGGTGCATGCCGTTGAAGACGACAACCTCGCGCAGGGCGGCCCGGCGCAGGGCGCGGTAGGTGCATCCGGCGTCCGCGATGCGGTCGCCGGTGGCCCAGTTCCGGAAGGCGTTGGCCGAGCGGGAGGAGAGGCGGCGGATCCAGTCGTCCTCGCGCCGCCGGCGCACGCCGCAGACCGCGGCCACGTCCGGCGCGAGCGCCGCGAGCAGGGCGGGGATATCCGCCGGATCGTTCTGCTGGTCGGCATCGATGGTGATGACGATGTCGCCGCGGGCCGCGGCGAAGCCGGTCGCTTCGCCCGCGCTCTCGCCCGAGTTGATCCGGTGGCGGACGACCCGGAGGGTCGGCCGCGTCTGCTGCAGGCGGCGCAGCACGTCCAGGCTGCGGTCGGTGCTGCGGTCGTCGATGCAGAGCACCTCGTACGGCCGGGCCACGCGGGCCATGACGCCCTCGATCTCCGCGATCAGGGGCTCGAGGTTGTCCTCCTCGTTGAAGACCGGCATGACGATGGAAATATCCGGCGCGGAAGAGGGGGCGGTCGTGCTCATATCGGGCTCCGGGTTAGGGCTTCGCGTAGAAGGCCCGGATCGCATCGCACACGCGGGCCACTTCCTCCCGCGTAATGTGCGGGTGCATCGGGAGGGACAGCATGTGGGCGCACGCGTACTCGGCGCGCGGGAAGTGCCCGGGGCCTTCCTTCCGGTGCGCATAGGCCGGGAGCAGGTTGAGCGACATCGGGTAGTGGATTCCGGTCTCGATCTTCTGCTGCTTCAGGTGTGCCCGGAGCGCCTCGCGGTCGGGAACCTGGACGACGTAGAGGTGATAGACCGGCTCGGTGTCGGGCAGGCGGCGCGGCCGGATCACCGGCTGGATGCCGGCGAGGCCGGCGTCGTACCACGCCGCGGCCTGGCGGCGATGCGCGTTCCAGCCGTCCAGCAGGGGCAGGCACACGCTCAGCAGGGCGGCCTGCAGCGCGTCGAGGCGGCTGTTGATCCCCTCGAACTCGTGGTCGTACTTGCTCTCGCGGCCGTGGTTGGAAAACATCCGGATGCGCCGCATGAGCGCGGGGTCCCGAGCCACCACGGCCCCGCCGTCGCCGAAGCCGCCGAGGTTCTTCGACGGGAAGAAGCTGTAGTCGGCGGCGTCGCCGAACGTCCCGACCCAGCGGCCGCGGTACGTGGCGCCCTGGGCCTGCGCGCAGTCCTCGATCACCTTCAGGCCGTGCTTCTTTGCGATTCCCAGGATGGCGTCGAGATCCGCGGGCTGGCCGTAGAGGTGGACCGGGATGATAGCCTTGGTGCGCGGGGTGATCTTCCGCTCCACCTCGGCGGGATCGAGGTAGAAGAACCCGTCGGCGATGTCGCAGAAGACCGGCGTGGCGCCGTTGAGCGAGATGGCTTCCGCCGTGGCGATCGCCGTGTGTACGGTGGTGATCACCTCGTCGCCGCGGCCGATGCCCATGCAGCGGATGGTGGCGGCCAGGCCGCTGGTCGCCGAGGCGACGCCGCAGACTTCCGCGACGCCCATCCCGGCCGCCATGGCGCGCTCGAACGCCTTCACTTCGGCGCCGCCGATGAACTGGCCGCTATCGATGACGCGCCCGGCGGCGGCATGCAACGCCTGGCGAATCGGGTCGTGCAGGCGCTTGAAATCGACGAACGGTACTGCGGTCATACATTCAGATCCGGCGTTCCGAGGCCATTGGGCCCAGTGAAATGCGCCGGATTTTGGGTTTTGCCTTACCGGACTTCAATGCTAATTTTCGCCGGGTTCGCCCGAACTCGCGCCGATGAGAAAACGATTCCATGTAGCCGCGCTGGCGGTCCTGTGCGCGGCGCTCTTCCTGCCGGCGCTGGGGAAGGGGGTGGTGGGGTTCCGCAAGGAGACGCGCGTCGTCCTGCCGGCTCGCGTGATGGCCGAGGGCGGCAGCTGGCTGGTGCCGGTCTACCAGGGCGAGCTTCGGCTTCGGAAGCCGCCGCTGATGTATTGGATTGTGGCGGGTGCGTTTCGAGCGGCCGGGACGACCGAGTCGGCCTTCGTCGCCCGGATCCCCTCAGCGGCCATGGCGGCGGCGCTGGTGCTCGGACTGTATGCGGCCGGATCGCGGTGGATCGGGCGGCGCCGGGCATTCTACGGCGCCGGCGTGGCGGCCTCGTCCCTCCTCTTCATGCGTCACGCTCGGCTGGCCTCGCCGGAGGCGGCGCTGGGCCTGTTCGTGCTGCTGGCCGCGTGGTCCGGATATGAGGCGCTGACGGGGTGCCGGCGGACGCAGGGGTGGATCGGCTTCGGCGTGTTCGCCGGGCTCGGGTTTCTGGTAAAGGGTCCGGCGGGCATCGCGCTTCCGGGCGCGGCCGTTCTGGCGTTTGCGCTCGGCCGGCGGGCGGAGCGGGCGCGGCTGCGCGACTGGCGGCTGGTGCTGGCGCTGGCCTGCTTCGCGCTGGTCGGGCTGCCGTGGTACGTGGCGCTGCGTTTTGCGCCGATCCGCGAGGCGGCCGATGCCGCGATCGGAAGCGAGCTCTCCGAGACGTTGCTGGGAACGGACCATGGCGGCGGGCTGCTCTACTATGTGTATCAGCTTCCGGGCGCCCTGATGCCGTGGGGCGTGCTGCTGCCGTTCGGCGTGTGGGCGCTCTGGCGCGCGCGCCGGCATCGGGGCGTGCGGTTTCTGCTCGGCTGGCTGCTCACCGCATTTGCGATCCTGAGCGCGGTGGGCAACAAGCAGATCCACTACACGCTCCTGCTGGTGCCGCAGGGCGCGCTTGCGGCGGGCTATCTGCTGGGCTTTGCGGAGTCCCGCGCCTCCTCCTGGCGGCGTTCGTTGGCGAGGGGCTACCTGAGTGGCCTGCTCGGGGTGGCGGCGCTCGGCGGCGTCGCGCTGGCCGTTGCGCCGTTCGCGTATGCCGGCCTGCCGCGTCTGGGGCTGGGGGTCGCGGGAGCCGTCATGCTGGCCGTCGCCGCGGCGGGCGGGCTGGCCGTCCGGCGGGCACCCGCGGGGGCGATGGCAGGGGCGATTGCGGTCTGGGCGGCGGTCGCGATCGGAACCCATGCGTACGAATCGCGGATCCAGCCGGAGCGCGCCGCCGACACCGTGATCGTCGATTTTGCGCGCGCGGCCCGGACGCGCATCCCCGAAGGGGCGGCCATCTTCTTTCCGGAACGTCTGCACGCGCCGATCGTCGAGTTCTACCTGCACCGCCGGCTGTCGGTTCAGCCCAGCCTGTACCGATGCCGGGCGCTTGCCCGACCGGGCGACGCCCTGGTCATCGTCGAGGACCGGAAGCACCAGTACCGGCTTCTTCCGCCCCTTCCCGCGCTCGACATGCGCAAGCGCGACGTGCGGTGCCGGCTGTTCATCCTCGACTCGGCGGATGGGTGGACGCGAGGGGAGGGGGGCTCGGTGATCGGCGCCGGGGCGCGTTGACAAACGAGGATTCGGATCTAACATCGTGGGCAATATGAGCTTTGTCTGGCGCTGGCTGCTGCTTTCGTTTTCGGTCTTCATCGCGAGCAACATCCGCTTCCTGGGGATTTCGTACGATAGCTGGACGTCCCTGCTGGTAGCGTCCCTGCTGCTCGGCGTGGCCAACACCTTCGTGCGCCCCGTTCTGCTTCTGATTGCGCTGCCCTTGGTCCTGTTCTCGCTCGGCGTGTTCGTCTTGTTCATCAACGCGTTTCTGTTCTACATGGTCGCGTGGATGGTGGACGGGTTCCACGTCACCAGCTTCTGGTCGGCGCTCGGCGGGGCCGTCGTCGTCAGCCTGGTGAACATGCTGCTGGGCATGCGCGGGCGGGCGCGGTTCCAGACCCGGCAGGATTTTGTGCGCCCCTCGCGCACGCCGCCGCCGGGCCGGGGGCCGATCATCGACGTGTGACCGCGGGGGTGGTGGTTCGCCCGTCCGGGCGACCGGGAGGAACACTATGGCGGGGATATTCAAGGCGTATGACATTCGCGGCGTGTACGGTGCCGCCCTCACGGATGAGGTCGCGCGGGGCATCGGCCGCGCGTTCGCGACGTTCCTGAAGTGCCGGAAGGTGGTCGTGGGCCAGGACATGCGGCCGCACTCGGAGAACCTGTTCCGGGCTCTGGCCGACGGGCTGACCCTGCAGGGTGCGGACGTGATCCGCCTGGGGTTGTGCTCGACCCCGATGTCGTACTACGCGAACGGCCTGCTGGGCGCGGATGCGAGCATCATGATCACGGCCTCGCACAACCCCGGGGAGTGGAACGGGTTCAAGCTCTGCCGCGAGCAGGGCATCCCGATCAGCGGGGCCACCGGCATCCAGGACATCGAGCGCATCTTCCAGTCGGGCGCCTTTGCGCCGGCTGCGGCGCGGCGGGGAGGGGTGACGTCGCATGACATCCTGGCGGCGTACGCGGCGCACGTGCGGAAGACCGCGACTCACACGCGGCCCATGCGGGTGGCCGTGGACTTTGCGAACGCGATGGGCATCTACGAGGCGAAGAGCCTGGCGGGGCTGATCGACATCGACCCCCTGTTCGATACGCTCGACGGGACCTTCCCGAACCACGAGGCCAACCCGCTGCTGGAAGAAACCCTGGAGGCGCTGCAGCACAAGATCCGGGGCGGGCGCTACGACTTTGGCGTCGCCTTTGACGGCGACGCCGACCGGGCCGGCTTCCTGGACGAGCTGGGGAACGTGATCCCGATGGACGTCATCACGGCGCTCGTGGCGCAGAGCATCCTCAAGCGCGAGAAGGGCGTCGTGCTCTACGACCTGCGCAGCAGCTGGGCGGTGAAGGAAGTCATCGAGGAGGCCGGCGGCACGCCGATGATGTGCCGCGTCGGGCACGCCTTCATCAAGCAGCAGATGCGTGACAACCGGGCCATCTTTGCCGGCGAGCTGTCGGGGCACTACTACTTCCGCGACAACTACTACACGGAGAGTTCGGCCATGGCCGTTCTGGCGGTGGCCGGGCTGGTCGCGGCGGCCGGCCGGCCGCTCTCGGAGCTGGTGAAGCCGATCCGCCGCTACTTCGCGACGGGCGAGATCAACTCCACCGTGCGGAACCCGAAGTCCGTGCTGGAGGCGCTGCGCACCGCGTACACGGACGGGCGAATCTTCGAGCTGGACGGCGTGAGCGTGGAGTATGCGGACTGGTGGTTCAACGTGCGGCTGTCCAACACGGAGCCGCTGATCCGGATGAACCTGGAGGCGAAGACGAAGGAGCAGATGGAGCGTCGGCGCGAGGACGTGCTGGCGATCATACGCGGCTAGGCCGGGGCGAAAGGAAGAGACCATGACCCAGAAGCGGAATATCGAGCAGGCGTACAAGCTGGCGGCGGAGCAGTATGCGGCGCTGGGCGTCGATGCGGCGAAGGCGCTGCGGCAGCTGTCGAAAATCGCGATCTCGCTGCACTGCTGGCAGGGCGACGACGTGTACGGGTTCGAGAACGCCGCCGGCATCACGGACGGCGGAATCCAGACCACCGGGAACTACCCGGGCAAGGCGCGGACGCCGAACGAGCTGCGCGCGGATCTCGACAAGGCGCTGGACATGATTCCGGGCCGCCACCGCGTCAATCTGCACGCGATCTACGCCGAGCACGGCAAGCGCAAGGCCGAGCGGAACGAGCTGGAGCCCCGGCACTTCGCGGGCTGGGCCGACTGGGCGAAGGCGCGGCGGATCGGGCTGGATTTCAACGGGTCCTTCTTCTCGCACCCGAAGGCGGCCGCGGGCTTCACGCTGTCAAGCGCCGACGAGCGCACCCGCCGCTTCTGGGTCGAGCACGGGATCGCGTCGCGTCGTATCAGCGCCTTCCTCGGCCGCACGCTCGGCACGCCGTGCGTCCACAACGTGTGGATTCCCGACGGCTACAAGGACATCCCGGTCGACCGCCTGGGGCCCCGGCGCCGGCTGGAGCGGTCGCTGGACGAGATCTTCGCGGCGAAAATGAGTCCGAGCCACGTGCTGGACGCGGTCGAGGGCAAGCTCTTTGGCATCGGCTCCGAGAGTTACGTGGTGGGCTCGCACGAGTTCTACCTGGGCTACGCCGTGTCGCGCGGCAAGCTGGTCTGTCTCGATACCGGGCACTATCACCCGACCGAGACGATCGTGGACAAGATCTCGGCGGTGATGATGAACCTCGACGAGATTCTGCTGCACGTGAGCCGCGGGGTGCGGTGGGACAGCGATCACGTGGTGATCCAGTCCGACGAGCTCATGGCGATCGCGCAGGAGATCGTGCGCGGCCAGTTCCTCGATCGCGTCCACATCGGGCTCGATTTCTTTGACGCGAGCATCAACCGCGTGGCGGCGTGGGTGATCGGCAGCCGTTGCATGCTGCGGGCGCTGCTGGCGGCCTTGCTGGAGCCGACCGGAATGCTGCGGAAGGCTGAGGCGGCGGGAGACTTCACCACCCGCCTGGCCATGCTGGAAGAGCTCAAGACGCTGCCGCTGGGCGCGGTGTGGGACTACCACTGCCTGGTCTCGGGCGCGCCGGTCGGCGAGGCTTGGCTCCGCGATGTGAAGGCCTACGAGAAGTCGGTGCTGGCCCAGCGCGCGTAGGCCGGTCGACCCGGTTGCGGCGTTGCCGGGGTGGGCGGGGGGGGCGCGGACCCGCCCGCCCCCGGTCGCGGCGGGGTTTGCCTCGCCCGGCGATGCTCTCGGCGGGAGCGGCCTTCTGCCGCGGAGACGGGGCGGAACAGCCCCGTCTCACCGGAATCGGCGGAACGCCTCCTGCACGGCGAAGAACCCGAGCTTCGGCTCGCGGTGCTCGGTGAGGATTCCCTTGTTGTTGTACTCGCGGATGCGTTTCATCGCGATGTCTGCGCTGGTGCGCACATCGCAGTATTGCCAGATCGCCACGCCGCACACGCGGCGCGTGTCGCGGATCGCATCGATCAGCCGGCGCAGGAGGTCGGCCTGGTAGTTCTCCGTCCACTTGCGGCTCTCGAATGAGCGCACGCCGTCCATGGCGCCTCCGCCGAACTCGGACATGATGATCGGCTTGTTCCCGCCGCGGCGGGCCGCGAGGCGGACGACTTCCGCCATCTTCTTTGGCGCCTCGTCGATCCCGAGCCAGTACCAGCCGGGGTAGGTGTTGACCGATACCACGTCCACGAGGTCGAGGCAGCGGTCGCCGCCGGGCGAGCACGAGGCGAACGTCACCGGGCGGCTGGGGTCGAGCTTCCGGAACTGCCCGGCCAGCGCGCGCACGACGCGGCGGGCGCCGGGCCGGTAGGTCGCCGCCTCGTTCATCATTCCCCAGAGGATGACGGCGGGATGGTGGCGGTGCTGCGCGACCATCTCGTCGAGCTGATCGAGCGAGCGCTGCAGGAAAAGCGGCGACCGGAAATCCTCCTCGCGCGGCTGCCAGTGCGAGAGCTCGTCCCAGAACAGGATGCCGTTCTCGTCGCACAGGTCGAGAAACAGCGGATCGTTCGGGTAGTGGCTGCCGCGCACGAAATTGGCGCCGAGCGTGTGGAGCAGCTCGATGTCCCGCGCGTGCACGGTCAGCGGCAGGGCCGGGCCGAAGTCCGGGTGGAACTCGTGGCGGTTGACGCCGCGGAGCGTGAGGGGCTCGCCGTTCAGCAGGATGTCGCGGCCGCGCACGGCCACGGTGCGGAAGCCGATCCGCTCCTGCCAGGCGTCGGGGCCGGCCTCGACGCGCACGGCGTAGAGGCGAGGGCGCTCCGGAGACCATGCCTCGGCGCGGCCGGCGTCGAGCCGGGCGGCCCCGCGGCCGTCGCGGCCGATGCGCACGATGCCGAGCTCGGCGCCGTCCAGCCGCACGCGGGCATGGGCCGGCCAGGCGCATGCGGCCCCGGCGCGCGCCAGGCGCACGGTCACGTCGAGCCGCCACCCCCGTCCGTCGCGCGCCGGGATGGCGGACGCATCGGCGATCCAGACGTCGGGCAGTCGCTCGGCGTATACGGGGCGGGGGATGCCGCCGAAGAGGTAGATGTCCTGATCGGGGTAGAAGAGCGGGTTGTCCGGCCCGTATGCATTGCCGACGCGGACGGCGAGCTCGTGCGTGCCGGGCCCGACGGACGGGATGGTGAACTCGAACGCGGTGTGTGCGCCATGGTGCGCGCCCAGCCGTCGGCCGTCGAGCCAGACCTCGGCCGTCAGCGAGACCGCGCCGAATGCCAGGCGCAGCGGAGCCGGCCGGCCGGCCGGAACCTCGAACTCGCGGCGGTACCAGGCGAAGCCCTTGTAGCGGAAGTGCCGGAACGCGGTCTCCCAGACGCCGGGAACGGGCAGCCGCTCGCGATAGGCCCGGCCGGGCGGGGGCATGGTGCGGGGGCGTTCCTCCGCAAGAAAATCCCAGAGGCCGGCGAGATCGATGCGGTGTCGAAGCGGGTGAACGCAGATGCGTCGGTCCATGGCGGCGTGTCCTTCCGTTGTCCGTGTCGCTACAGGCATGCCCCGCGCGCGCGGAGCATGGCCCGGATTTCCACTCCATCGAGGTCGCGCGGCGCGCGGCCGCGCGATGCGGCGACGGCGGCCGCGAGGCCGGCGGCCTGGCCGATGCTGCACGCGGGCGGCATGACGCGAAAGCTCGAGTGAACCGCGTGATCGCCGGAGATGGGGCGGCCGCCCACGACGATGTTGACGCCGTCGGCCGGCACGATGCAGCCGTACGGGATCTCGTAGAACTCGCCCGGCGGCAGCCTCTCGTGTTCCGTGCCGGCGCCGAGCGGGTTGTGGATGTCGATCGGGTAGTGAACGCGGGCGATGGCGTCCGGGAACTTGCTCGCCTTCCGGAAGTCGTCGCGCGTCACGGTCGCGAGGCCCTTCACGCGGCGCGACTCGCGGACGCCGATCTGGGCGGCGACGGAGTGGACGCGGACGTTCTCGTAGCCCGGGACGCGGCGGCGCAGAAAGTCGGTGAGCTGCCGCAGCTGGCGCCGGCCTTCGATCTCGGCCTCGGAGAGCTGCGCGCCGTCCGTGCCGCTGCGGTGCGTCACGCGCGTGGTGTTGAAGTGGACCACGCCCGTCTCGTACCAGCCGAACTGCAGGATATTGTCGCGCGGCATCTGAATCTCGCCGCTCTCGCGGGCCTGCGTGAAGAGGCGGTTGGTCTCCGCGAGCGACAGGCAGCGGGGTACGTCGAGCCCGGCGAGCTTGAAGCACAGCGTCATGGGCTGACTCTGGCCGCCCGGGCCGCCCTGTTCGCAGGCGCACCCGGCGCCGGCGGCGAGATCGGCGTCGCCGGTGCAGTCGACGTAGACCTTCGCGAGCGCGGCGGTGAAGCCCGACTTGGAGAGAAGGACCAGCGCGTCGATGCGTCGGCCGTCCATGACGACGTCGGCGAGCGTGTGGTGGTAGAGGAGCCGCACGCCGGCCTCCAGGCAGAGCTCCTCGGCGGCGAGCATGGCGGCGTCTTTGGATATCATCCGCGCGGCGTTCGTGGTTGCGTCTGCGAGCGCGGCTTCGTCTGTCACGGCGGCCGGCCCGAGCCAGTGCTGCATGCGGCGAATCCACTCGATGTAGACCGGCTTGTCGAGGCAGATGCCGTTCGCGTGGTTCTGCATGAACGGGTGGACTTCGCCGGCGGTGGCCATGCCGCCGAGAAAGCCGTAGCGCTCGATCAGCAGGACCCGGGCGCCGGCGCGGGCGGCCATGACGGCCGCGCCGAGTCCGCCCGGTCCGCCGCCGACCACGATGACGTCGGCCTCGTGCAGCAGGGGGATGCTCTTCTTTGTCTCGTACGAGATCGTCTTCATCGGGTCTCCTCCGTGGCGCCGGCTCCGAACGGCCTCCCATTGTGCAGCATGCGTCCCCTCCGGTGAATGCGAATTATCGGGCCGGCACCGGGCCGGCGTTCTCCGCCGCTCCGACCCGCCCGCCCGTTGCGCCGAGTCCGTTCTTGACCGGGCCGTTGCGTTCCGGTAAGGTTCTCAGTGTTCGATGCGGCCGGGACCGCCTGCCACGCGCTTGTGCGGATCCCCCGGATCGACGATTGGCCAAGGCTTCACGGCTCAAGCCGTGATCGTATGCCCTCAGCGCCGCGGTTGGCGCAGCCCTCTTTTTTCCACGCGTCCGGCGGGCGGAAAGTGATCAGAGCCGGACGGGAAGTACCGATGCACAGTCAGCGAACAGTCACAGCTACGCCTCATTCTGCCCATTCCGCCCCGCACGGGCGCCCCGCGGCGCCCCATGCGCCCGGACGGAGCAGCCCCCATCACCCCTCGCACCGCCGCCCGCACCACGGGCCGGCGCATCCGCATGCCGTCCGTCCGTCGGGGGCGACGCATCACGCTCCGGAGCCGGAGGGCGAGCGGCCGGCCCCGGCGCCCGAGCCCGCGAATCTTCCGCCCGCGACCGGCGTGTTCGCCGATCTGATGCCGGAGTTGCAGCGGGCCGTGGCCGAGGAAGGCTACACCACGCCGACCCCGATCCAGGAGCAGACGCTGAAGCCCCTGCTCGAGGGACGCGACCTGCTCGGCTGCGCGCAGACGGGCACGGGAAAGACCGCCGCCTTTGCGTTGCCGCTGCTTCAGTACCTGACGCGGAAGCCGCAGGCGCCGGTCCGGGGCCGGCCGCGGGCGCTGATCCTGGCGCCGACGCGGGAGCTCGCGGCACAGATCGGCGACAGCCTGCGGACCTACGGCCGGCATCTCCGGATATCGCACACCGTCATCTTCGGCGGCGTCGGTCAGCATCCGCAGGTCAACGCGCTGGCGCGCGGCGTGGACATCGTCGTGGCGACGCCCGGCCGCCTGCTCGACCTCATGCAGCAGCGCCATGTGCGGCTGGACGGGATCGAGGTGTTCGTGCTCGATGAGGCGGACCGCATGCTCGACATGGGCTTCATCCCGGATATCCGGCGCGTCATCGCGACCCTTCCGTCGCGGCGCCAGTCGCTGTTCTTCTCGGCCACGCTGTCCGGCGAGGTGATCGCGCTGGCGCGCACCCTCGTGCGCGACCCCGTGCACGTCACCGTCACGCCGGAGCGGCCGGCGGTCGAGCGGATCGTCCAGAAGGTGATGTTCGTGGAGAAGGGGGACAAGGATGCGGCGCTCATCGATCTGCTGCGCGACCCCCAGATGAACCGGGTGCTGGTTTTCGCGCGCATGAAGCACGTGGCCAACCGGCTGGCCGAGAAACTGGCTGGGGCCGGCATCTCGGCGTCGGCCATCCACGGCAACAAGAGCCAGAACGCCCGGACGGCGGCGATGGCGAGCTTCAAATCGGGACAGGTCCGGGCGCTGGTGGCGACCGACCTCGCCGCGCGAGGGATCGATGTCGATGGGATCTCGCACGTGATCAACTACGACCTGCCGAACGAGCCGGAGACCTATGTCCACCGTATCGGGCGAACGGCGCGCGCGGGCGCCGAGGGCGATGCGATCTCGCTGTGCTGCCCGGAGGATCGGGATTTCCTGCGCGACATCGAGCGCTTGATCCGGTGCCCGGTGCCGGTCGAGACGGCGCACGCGCGCCATTCGGAGAACGCGCGCCTTGCCACCGGCTCCGCAGCCCGTCCGCCCCCCCGCGGAGGATTCCGCGGCGGGCGGCCTCAGCATGGAGGGGGCCGGCCGTCACACGGCGGAGCCCGTCCGCGCCACGGCGGCCGGTCGTACGGCGGCCGCTCCGGCCGCTGACCGCGGGCGCTGCGGAACGATGTGCGGATTCGAGCGGCCGCCGCCTGACCGGCGGCGACTCGAGCCCAGCGATGGAGCGCGGCCGGAAGCGGCGAAGCTCACCGCCCGCCGGGGCGTGACCGACCAGCGAGAGGGCCGCCGCAACCGATCTGACGACCGCTCCGACGAGCATGGCGGCCGATGCCATGACGCCGGTTGCCCGGGCTGGTTGAGGTCCGCCTGTCTCCGGCTTCACAGCAGAGACCGGATGCGGGCGTCCAAGGCGTCCTGATCGGTCGTGAACGACTGCAGCGCGCTGAGGTTCATCAGTGCGTCCAGGCCGATCCGGCCGTCGGCCAGGCGGTCGCGCCAGGCGGCGTATGCCGGGATCTTTCCGTCCCGTCTTGCGGTCTGAACATCGGCGACCGACCACCGGGGCAGCAGGTCGGCATGGCCGGATGACTCCAAGTGCCTCTGGATGTCGTCCGGCGTGAGCCGATCCGTCGGGCGCGCGAGCAGTTCGTCCACCGACGTTTTCAGTCGCACGGGCACTTCCCAGAGCGAGCGGCCGTTGAACTGGTCCATCGTCACACCGGCCGCAAGCGGCACCGCAGGGTCGTGCGCGACTTGCGATGTGATCTCCGGCCGCGGGCTCTTGCGGTACTCGGCGGCCGCCTTCGGCGGCATGGTCAGGACGTCCACTCCTGCAAGAGCGCCGATCTGTACTCCGCTGCGGATGCTGGCTCCGATGAGCATCGTCCGGCTTCGGCCGGCCAGCCGCAGCGCCAGCAGTTCGCGCTGCGTGGCGAGCGTGGCCTTTTCCCCGACGTTCTCCCCGCTGCCCAGCTTGTGGTCGGCGACGAACGCGTTGAGCCGTCCCATGAACACGTTGACATATGTGGGCTGGGCGAGCAGGGCCGCCAGATAGTTCTGCCGGGCAGAGAACCCGAGGGTGAAGTTGATCGGGATGCCGGCCTGAACCAGCCGGCGTGCGCCGAGCAGTCCGGCCGGCGTGAGCGGCACCTTGACGATGAATCGCTCGGGGCATACGGCGAAGAAGCGCCTGCCGTAAGCGACCGTGCGGGCCACGTCGTGAGCCAGGTCGGTGTGCAGTTCGACGCTGACGAAGGCGTCGAAGCGCTCGACCAGCCGGAGCCCGTGGAAGGCGTTGAGCACGAAGGCGACCTCGAGCACCGTGTCGGGTTCGCCCAGGCCGGGCGCGGACCGGCGGAGCGCGGCTGCCGTCTCCCGGATCAGGCTGTCGTACGGTCCCTTCTGGATTTCCTTGTTGAGGAGCGTGTTGTTCGTGGTGAGCGCGTCGAACGGAGCCACCCAGAGCGCGGCGGCCTCGTCGATGTCCCCTGTGTCGAGCCACAGGCGCGTGCCGGCCGTCCGGAGCTTGCGCCACTCGGCGTCCTCGCGCGCCGGCGCGGCCGGCTGGCCGAACGTGTGCCGGAATTCCTTCCGGACGAGGTCGTGCACCGTCTGCTCCAGCGTATTCATGTTTGCCTCCATCGTGCGCGTTCGCGTCCGGAACGGATCTTACGCCTGAGCGTCGGCGGGTGCCAGCCCGCGTGTATGGCGTGCCGGTCGGCATGCGTGGTGCAGGACGGCCCGGGGGTTGGGACGGGGCAGAGGCCCGCCCGTCTGGGCGAGCCTCCGAAACGGGAATTCGGGGATCGGCAGGAGCCCGTGGCAGCCGAGCGCGCGATCGCGTGGCCGGTCGCCCGGGCCCTCGAGGCCCGGATGCGGGGCCTTCTACGCGAATCCGGCGTCTTCCATCTTGATCCGGCGGGTGCTGGTCGAGGTGGCGATGGTGTGGAGGTGGTGGAACAGGCCCTTGCGGTCCAGCAGCTGTTCGAACGTGCCGTCCTCGACGAGTTCGCCGCGGTCCATGACCAGGATGCGCGAGGCGCCGCGGATCGTGCTGAGGCGGTGTGCGACGATGAACACGGTGCGTCCCTCGAACAGCGAGTCGAACGACTGCTGGACGATCTGCTCCGACTCCGCGTCGAGCGCCGAGGTGGCTTCGTCGAGGATCACGAACCGTCCGGACATGAGCATGCAGCGGGCGATGGCGAGGCGCTGGCGCTGTCCCCCCGAGAGCTGCGAGCCGCCCTCGCCGACGGTGTGGTAGAGGCCCTTCGGGAAGCGCTCGACGAACTCCCACGCCTGCGCCCGCTTCAGCACGGCGATCATGTCCGCCTCGGCGATCTGCGGCCGGACATAGCGCAGGTTGGCGGCGACGCTCGTGTTGAACAGGTAGGGATCCTGCAGGACCACGCCGAACAGGGACCGGTAGGGGCGGAGCGGCAGGTCGCGGATGTCGGCCCCGTCGAGCCGGATGCTTCCTTCCTGCGGGTCGTAGAACCGCATCATCAGGTTGGTGATCGTGGTCTTGCCGCTGCCGCTGCGGCCCACGAGGGCCACGGTCTGGCCGGGCTGCACGTCGATGCACAGGTTCCGGATCACCAGCTGGTCCGGCTGGTATCCGAAGGTCACATTCCGGAACTCGAGCCGGCCCGCCACGGCTGCGGGCATGGCGGCGCCCGCCTTCTCGGGCACGGTGCTCCGGGTGTCGAGCACCGTGTAGAGCTGGTCGAACGCGGACTTGGCGCCCATGAACTGCCCGTACACGTTGGTGAGGGTCTGGATCATGGAGATCAGCGTGCCCTGGTATCCCATGAACGCCACGAGCAGCCCGATCTTCTTCTCCGGCGAGTGGATGACGAGGAGCGCGCCGCCGACCACCGTGACCGTTGAAATGACGTAGCTCAGGCCCTCGGTGACGAAGCCGAGCTTCATGGACTCGCGAATCGCGTCCATCCACTTCACCATGACGGGCCAGAGCTGCATCTGGAACTCCTCCTCGACCAGCTCCTCCATGGCGAACGCCTGGATCGTCTTGTGGCCGCGGAGCTTGTCGAGGATGATCTCCACCACCTTCATCCCCGCCTCGTTCGACAGGCGCGTCTTGGCGTAGATGCGGCGCGAGAGCGTGCGGGCGGCGATGACGTATCCCACGGCCCCGCCGATGATGACGAGCGTGAGCGGCGGGCTGAGGTAGAGGCAGAAGCCGAGGCTGAAGAGCAGGCCCGAGACGTAGACGGCGAGCTGCTGGAAGACGACCTGCATGAACGAGCCGAGCGTGTTGATCGAGTTGCCGAACACGCGCTCGTACAGGAAGCCGGTTGGGTACTGGCTGTGGAATCGCTGGCAGAGGTGCTGGAGGTGCATGAACCCCTGGGTGCGCAGGTCGAACACGATCGCCTGCTGCACCCGGAAGACTTGGGACATGGCGATGTACCAGAGGATCATCCTCATGAACATGGCCGCCACGTAGGCCCCGGCCGCGGCGAGCAGCAGCTTCAGGCTGGCCTGCGGGATGGCCTGGTCGATTACGTACTTCGGGAACAGCGGCACCACGGCCACGGCCAGGCCCACGAAGGACACCAGCACGGCGGCGGTCACCCACCGCCAGCGATGCGGCCGGGCCAGCGGCCAGAAGCGCTCCCACACCTCTCGCCAGGTGTAGTCCCGCACGGGGATCTGCGTCGCATCATCGGTATCCAACGGCAACCTCCAACGGACATCGGGCCGCAGACCGCAGACTACAGACTACAGACCATAGACCTTAGACCATACCAGAGTCTGCGGACTACGGACGTGGTGTGCGGTTCCATGCCCCGCGGAGTCTACCGTTACGGACGGGGCGAAGGGAAGATCTTGGGAGGTTTCCGTTCCGTGCAGGGCGGACCTCCGATCATGTGTCGGAGGTCGTCCGCACTTCATATGTCGGGCATTCCTGCCCGATTTGGGGAGGAGGAATGTCTGACCTACGGGCGCAATGCGGACTGCGCCAGAACGGCGGTGCGCCATATGTGTCACTGGCCGGGGCGCGGCCTGCGGGTCATTGACTTCGGCCTGCCGAAGGCGAGAATACGCTGAGTGGCCGGCCATTGCCGCGGCTGAACGAAAGGCCGCGCACGACGCGGTGTTCCGCTCAATCAGGAGGTGAGTCCCATGCTCAGGAAGTGCGGCGTGCCGGTGCTGTTGGCGCTTCTGGCTGTTGGCGGCTCGGGAATGGCCTATGAGCGGCTGCCGACCGGGGTGTGGTCGCTTCGGGTGACCAATCCGACGAATGCGACGGAGAAGCTCTGCGTGCGGGTGTATTTCAACCCGAACCGAAACCCGTGGCGCGGGGACGTGATCTATGTCGCGCAGGGGGGGGAGCAGGAGAAGGCGCCGCAGAAGGAGCAGTGGCTGGCGCCGGGCCAGTCGTCCCCGTGGGTGGATCTGGGCGCGCACATGAGTGCCAGCCCGACGTTTGGCGGAGCGCAGAACTACCTTGCGCCCGTGCTGCTGGGCGCCATGTATGCGCCGACCGGGCAGCACCTGCGGCTCATCGCGGACCTGGCCAGCGGCCCGAGCCAGCGCGTGCGGCGGACTCTGGACGTGTCCGATCCGCAGCCGACGCGGATGGGCGCCTCCACGTGGCTGGGCGGCCTGGCCCTGCCCACGCTCGCCCTTCTCGTTCCGGTGAACCCGGACGGCGGCCAGCGGATCTGGACGGCGGAGGAAGCGGCCCGGCAGCAACTGGACTGGATCGCCGGATTCGGCCCGACGCCCACGCCGCCGCGGGACATCCTGTTCATCTGTCACCAGTGGCTGGTCACGTTCCGGAATCCGACCCGCCTGCAGGCCATGAACACCGAGATCCTCCGGCGGCTGGGCTACAACAACCTCACGCAGTTCGCCAAGGATGCCGCGGACGTGGAGGCTATACGCGCGACGGGCTGGGAGCCGGTTCGGGCCATCCACGTGGGCCGGACCGATGCGGAGAAGCAGGCCGCGAAGTTGAAGGAGAAAGGCCTGTGGGACTGGGTAAAGCTGGCCAACTTCGGCGACGAGATCGACATATCGCTCAAGGCCACGCCCGAGCAGCAGGATGCGGCGTTCGTGGAGTATCTGCGGGGCCGCGGCTTTCGGCCGCTGGACTTCGTGAAGCCCGCAGACGAGGCGAAAGCCGCCGCCGTGCCCGAGGCCCAGCAGTGGCCGTTTGTGCATCTCGGCGGTCCGCTGGCGCCCGAGAAGACGAAGCTGTTCTTCGAGGCCGCTGCCTTCCGTTACCGGCTGTGGAGCAAGGAGCTGTCAGCGGACACCGAGGCGATCCGACGGAATTTTCCTCCCGGAACCGAGACGGGCGCGAACTTCAGCCCGCACCTGTCGGTGTGGCCGGACGTGCGCAAGTGGATCAACGTGTTCCGCGATGGCGGCATGACCATGCCGTGGTCCGAGGACTGGTGGTGGCAGGTGCCGGAGGCGTCTCCGCAGTCTTACGGCCTGCTCCTCGACGGTCTCCGCCGCGCGTCTGACTACCGCGGCGCGCCGTATTGCTTCTACACGATCCCCGACCCCGGCGAGACGGCCGAACACATGCTGCGGATGAACTACTTTGCGCTGGGGCATCAAGCCAAGCTCATCAACCACTTCGACATCTACAATCAGATCCTCGGGACGTGCGACTACATCGACTTCGTGGAAAGCGAGGCCAAGTTCCGGGTCATTCATCGCATCCTGACCGACGTGGGGAAGATCGACGCGCGGCTGTACCGGGCGCGGATGAGGCCGGCGGAAGCGGGAGTCGTCCTGTCGCTCGCCAACGACATCTGGAATACGGACGATCTGCTCGCACAGGATCCGCCCAAGCAGAATCTCTACCATGCCACCCGCAACGTGGACAGCCATGAGCGCAAGGCCCTGTGGCTGGCCCTGCGGCATGCGCATCTGCCGGTCGACCTGATTACCGACGAGGACGTGGCGGCCGGCATTCCCCCGCGCTTCAAGGTGCTCTACGTCGTCGGCCAGGAGATGATGAGCGCGGCGGCGCCTCGGCTGAGGCGCTGGGTCGAGGATGGGGGTACGCTGGTGGCTGTCGGTGGGGCCGGCCTCCTCGACCAGTACCGCGAGACCCAGGCGGCGATGCTGGACCTGTACGGCCTGTCTGACGCGAAGCTCGAGCGCTCGACTCGGACCATCAGCCCGTCCCGCGACCTGCCGGGCGCCGAGCCGCTCGACACGCTGACGTTCGACGCGGCCCACGGCGGGCTGCGGCTGCCGGCGTACATCAGTCGCCATGTGCTGACGCCCGCCTCGAACACGATCGTCACCGCGCGGTTCGCCAACGGTGATCCCGCGGCCGTCGAGCGTCGGCTCGGGCGAGGCCGGGTCATGCTGATCGGGTCGTTGCCCGGCCTGGCCTATCTGCAGCCCGGGCAAGCCGACCGCAGCGCGGGCCAGGGGCTCGCTCCGCTCCTCGGCGCCTCGACGGCGAACCGGGCCGTCCGCCGGCAGATGCCTGGTGTATTTCCCGAGGATGTGCGCCGGCTGATCGCCGAGCCGGCGGAGACGGCCGGCGTGAGGCGGCAGATCGTCACCTCCGACCCGCTGGTCGAAGCCACGCTGCAGGAAGGCGACAAGGGCGCGGTGGTGACGCTGATCAGCTTCAAGAACGACCCGGCCGAGTCGCTGACCGTCACGCTCGTGGGGCTGCCGGCCGCGCGGCAGATCACCAGCCTGCGGCACGGACCGCTTGAGATCACACGCACGGACAAGGGCCCGCAGGTTTCGCTCCCCGTGGACCAAGGTGACTTCCTCGTCGTGGATTGAGTCGCGCCTGGCGTGCAGCATGAGGAGGCGGCGGCGGCCCCGCCGGCCGGTGCCTGCCGCAAGCGGCTATCTTCGGCGAACCCGGGGTCGCCGAGCGGGCCATCGGGAGCGAAGGCCGGTCTTGCGCCCGCGTCCGGATGCGCTATTATTCGTGAATAGTAATCATTACTGAGGTGTTCGCTTGAGAGCTGACAAGAGGGATGTCGAGAATCGCCTGGCGGCATTCGCGCTCATGTGCCGTCGGCATGGCGTCGTGGCCACGCACCAGCGGTCGGAGATCTACCGCGAGCTGGCGCGAACCGCCGAGCACCCCAGCGCCGAGGCGATCTACCGGCGGGTCCGCGCCCGGATACCCGCCATCTCCCTCGATACGGTGTACCGGACGCTGCGCCTCCTCGAATCGAAGGGGGTCATCTCGCGCGTGGGGTCCTCGGAGGAGCGGGCGAGGTTCGACGCCAACACGGATCGGCACCATCATTTCGTCTGCCGCGTGTGCGGAGCGATGGGGGACTTCTACAGCGACGCGCTGGACCGCTTTCCGGTGCCGCGCGAAGTGGCCGAGATGGGGCGAGTCGATGGAGTCTACGTGGAGCTGCGCGGGCGTTGTCGGAAGTGTCAACAGGAAGCGAAGAAACCCAAGAACCGATAGGAGCGAAACCATGAGCAGCGAAGGCAAGTGTCCGGTAACTGGAAAGACCCACGCCCACCCCGTCGGCAAAGGCACCTCGAATCGCGACTGGTGGCCCAACCAGCTGAACCTCAAGGTGCTCCACCAGCGCTCTGCCATGGGCAATCCGATGGGTGAGGGCTTCACCTACGCCGAGGCGTTCAAGACGCTCGACCTGAAGGCCGTGAAGCAGGACCTCTATGCGCTGATGACCGACTCGCAGAGCTGGTGGCCGGCCGACTGGGGGCACTACGGGCCGCTCTTCATCCGAATGGCGTGGCACAGCGCCGGCACCTACCGCACGGGCGACGGCCGCGGCGGCGCCGGGTCCGGATCCCAGCGTCTGGCGCCCCTCAACAGCTGGCCCGACAACGCCAGCCTCGACAAGGCGCGCCGCCTGCTCTGGCCGATCAAGCAGAAGTATGGCCGGAAGATTTCCTGGGCCGACCTGA
>CAYSLU010000037.1:42686-43955 GCA_964431965.1 uncultured Verrucomicrobiota bacterium | reverse complement strand
TCGATGACCATCTCCGCAACCTGGACGTGGCGCTCGGGCGGCTCGTCGAATGTCGAACTCAGCACGTTCGCCTTCGTGCTCCGCTCCATGTCGGTCACTTCCTCCGGCCGCTCGTCGATGAGCAGCACGATCAGGTGGGCGTCCGGGTGATTGCGCGAGATGCTGTTCGCGATCTTCTGGAGCAGCACCGTCTTGCCCGTCCGGGGAGGCGCCACGATCAGCCCCCGCTGCCCCCGGCCGATCGGGGAGAAGATGTCGAGCACGCGCATGGATATCTCCTCCTGCTCGGCTTCCAGTATGAAGCGCTGGTTCGGGAAGAGAGGCGTCAGGTTCTCGAAGGGAACCTTGGTCCGAGATCGCTCGGGATCGCCCTCGTTCACCCGATCGACCTTCAGCAGGGCGAAGAAGCGCTCCTTGTCCTTGGGCGCCCGGATCTCGCCGTCCACAAGGTCGCCGGTCCGAAGCGCAAATCGCCGGATCTGCGACGGGGACACGTAGATGTCCTCGGGACACGGGAGGTAGTTGTAGTAGGGCGAGCGCAGGAACCCGAATCCGTCGGGCAAAATCTCCAGCACGCCCTTGCCGTGCATCGTTCCGTTAAGCCGCGCGTTGGCCTTGAGAATCTCGAAGATCAGTTCGTGCTTCCGAAGCGCGCCGAGCTCGGCCAGGCCGAAGCCATCCGCCATCTGATGGAGCTCCGGAACCGGCATGCGCTGCATCTCGGATAGGTTCAACGCCTGCGGTGTGCCCACGCGCACCGGGCCCTGACGAGGAGCGGCGCCCGATCCGTCGTCGACGACCTGAGGCCCAGAGGGGGCCGACGGATCGGACGGGGGCGGCGGGTCCGGCTGGTACGGCACCGAGCGGTGCGGGTAGTCCATCTGGTTCCCCCCCATCTGGTTCCCCCCCATCGGGTCGACCATCCGGGGATCACGCCGCCGGTTGTCACGCGCCATCCGCGGCCGCCGGGGGCGCATGCCCCGACGATCCATATGGTTACTATTGTCCGGCCTCTCGTCCATGGTCATGTCTCCACGATGTGACCGAGCATGCGGCGCACCTGTGCGCCAACCAGATCGATCGTTCCGCAATTGAACAACACGTAATCCGCCCGGCTCATCTTCTCCT
Organism: uncultured Verrucomicrobiota bacterium; assembly: GCA_964431965.1. GTDB lineage: Bacteria > Verrucomicrobiota > Kiritimatiellia > CAIKKV01 > CAYSLU01 > CAYSLU01. The sequence goes on along the minus strand of CAYSLU010000037.1, from coordinate 42,827 downwards.
CGACCGGCATCTGCGAGCCCAGCATCGCCAAAGCCTTCTCGCGGCTGACGCCCCTCCCCAACAGCCGGGACATCTGGTCTTCCCGAGGGCTCGCCACGCACGCAACCGAGTTCCACTCGCCCTCCATGCCGGCCTCGTACA
>CAYSLU010000037.1:4821-42586 GCA_964431965.1 uncultured Verrucomicrobiota bacterium | reverse complement strand
TTGAACATGGTCGCCCAAAAGGGAGTCCGGAATGACACCGGGATCGAGGATGTGCCGCCATACCCGCCTCACGCCCCGCCGCGGTGCCGCTCTGGCAACGCCGCTGCAAGTCCGGCGCGAAGAAACGAACGGAAAAGTGTGGGACTTGCGGAGCGTAAAGGAGGATCAATGTTTGCGGGTAGGTTTATACCCGCTTCAGATCCCGCCTGTCAAGCCTCCGGCAAACCTTTTTTGGGGCGCTGGGCGCTCAGCACAGGCTCTGAGTCCGAAGCTCGGAGGCCATGGAGTGGAACTCCATCTCGTCAAAGAACCGCATCAGCGCGTCCTCGTCCGGCGCCTGGACCCGCATGTCCTCAAGGCTCGCAGCCAACGGCACATCCGTCTTGAGCGTGACAATCTGCGCGTTCCGAAGAACCAGTTGGCGACTCCCCCCAAGCGCGTCCCGCACCTTGGCGGATCGCGCCCGCTCCGGGTGTGCAAGCAGATCGTCGAGTGACGACGACAGAGCGATCAAGTCGGCGGCTGTCTTGTCTCCGATGCCGCGCACCCCGGGAACGTTGTCCACCGCATCTCCGACAAGCGCGAGCCAGTCCACGATGCGATTCGGCGGAACGCCAACCCTGGCGCTCACTTCGGCCGGACCCAGCGCCTGGTCGGCCTTCGCCGGCAAGATGATCCGAGTCCGCTCATCGACCAGCTGGAACAGATCCTTGTCGCTCGACAACAGGAGCACCTCGTCCACGCTCTGGCGGAACTGGACCGCCGCGGTCGCGATAAGATCGTCGGCTTCCGTGTCGGGTCGTCTCAGGCGGGGAATGCGACCGCACGTCAAGTATCGGTCGAGGAGGTCGAACTGAGGCCGAAGCGCTTCCGGTGTCGGGGCCCGGTTGGCTTTGTAGGTGTCCAGCAGCGCCAGCCGGTCCGGAGGCGTCCCCTCGTCGAAGACAGCAGCCCAATGGGTCGGCCGCCAGATGCGCTCCCACTGCTTGAGCATCCGGACGAAGCCGAAGACCGCATTGGTGTGGCGCCCGTCCCGCGTCGTCAGATCGCCGATGGCATAGAACGCCCGATACAGGACATTCGCCGTGTCGATCAACAGGAGACGTTCGCCGGGCATTCTTACGGGGCTCTGGCAGCCGTCGCTGGCTCCGCGCTCGGGCGGCGGATCGGCTGACCAGCCGGATCCACCAACCGCGCTGTGACGAAGATCAGGAGGTTGCGCTTGACGCTGTTCTTGGCTTCGTTTCGGAAGAGACGACCGATGAACGGGAGATCGCCCAGGAAAGGAATCTTATCCTTGATCGTCTTCAGATCCTCGGTGATCAGACCGCCCATCACCACGGTGGCCCCGTCGTAGATCGCGATAGATGTAGCGATCTGTCGGACCGGGAAGAACGGCTGCGGCATGCTGAACTGGATGGAGGACCCGTCCGAGCGGGTCATCGTCGCGCCGTAGTCCTTGAACGTCGGCTCGCTGCGAACCAGGGGGGCCATGTCGAGGTTGATCATGTTGCCGTCGGTGCTGACATGCGGCGTCACCTTGAGGATCACGCCCACTTCCTTCATCTCGAAGCCACCGGGCACCACAAAGGGCTCCGTAATGACGGCGCTGTTGCCGTTTCCGGACCCGGTGTTGCCCTGCTCCACCTGGAACTCCGTCGGATAGATGTACTCCACCGCGACGCTGATCAGCGCTTCCTTGCCATCCTGCGTCGTGACCTTCGGCGCGGACAGGACATCCGCGTGCCCGCTCTGCTCCAGTGCGTGGAGAATCATGGTCAGGTCCGGATTCGTCAGGAAGCTGGACACCGACATCAGCGCGCCATAGGAACCCTTACCGCCCGCCGTCCCGACGGGGTTGCCATTGGCATCAAGCGACACGAAGCGATTCCCCGTGGTGAAGCCGCCCTGCGCCGCGTTGGCGTTCATCGTGATGCGGGGCTGCCCGCCCAGCGGCGCCGTCGAGCCCTTCTTCGTGGCGATCTCCCAGCTGTCCGAGAGCAACCACTCGAAACCGAGCTCCTCAAGATCCGTCTGGTTCACCTCGACGAATCGCGTCTCGATCTCAACCTGCCGGGGGGTGAGGTTCAACTCGGCCAGAAGGCGCTCGAGCTTGGCCAGGTTCTCCGCCGTGTTGGAAACGATGATCTTGCCGATATTCGGGACGTACTTGATCTTGGTGCCCGGCGGGAACGGGATACCCATCTCCTCAAGCTGCTGCCGCACATCCGTCTGGGCGGTGTTGCCGGGTTCGGTGCGCGTCGCTTCAAACGGATTGGCGCCCCCACCCGCCCCCGCGCTGCTCGCCTCGCCGACCCGCGTCACGAAACTCTGATCCACCGGGAACATCCGGGTGATGATTTCCTGATCGACCGTATCCGGGGGGACGATCATGACCAGGTCCCCATCCACCTGATACTTTAGATTGGCCACCTTGCAGACCGTCTGGAGGGCCTGAAAGAGGGTGATATAGCGAGCCGTAAAGGTTATCTCCGGGCCGCTGGCAGCCGCTCCGGAAGCCGCTTCGGGCGCCGAGAAGATATCCCCGCCGGCGGCAGCCGGAGCCGCCGCCGGGCGCCCCAGCTGAAGGTTCAGAATGATGTTCACGCCCTTCTTGGTTTCGTCGGTCTCGGATGTGTCGCCGTCGCGGCTTGCATTGACCAGAAACTCCACCACATCGTGAATGTTGGCCTGGCGGAACTCGATCTCGGGTATCGTGATCCGCTTCATCTTATCGATCACCGGCGCCACCATGTTCGTGGAGTTGACCCGAGTCGACGGCGGCGGAACGATCGGAACGTAGTCCCGAGGATTCCACGTCTCGCGAACGTCGGCAACCATGCCCTCGGATGTCGCCGCACGCTCTTTTGTGCTGGATGCAAACTGCTTCTCGCCCACTTGCTTGAGCAGAGCCATCGCATCCTTGTTCTCCGGATCTTCTGCCAGGGCGGCCTCAAAGCGCATGCGTGCGCTCGCCAAGTCGTTCTGTGACATGAAGCGCTTGCCCTCGACGATGAGCTCGCGCACGTGCATCTGCTTCTTGAAAACCTCGTCCTTGCCCGAGATCAGATCCGGCTTGTCAGCAACGACTCCGATTCTCTGCGTCTCCTCAATCCGGGCCTTCAACCGCGCCACCCGACGGTCGTCCGGGCTGCGCTTGGCCGCCTTGTCGAGAAGATCCCGCGCCTTGGTCAGATCGCCCTGCTTCCGAACGATCTCCATGGCCATTTCGTAGTCACACTCGGTCAGCCCGGCCGTGGCACGGGTCCGCATGTCCGCTGTCTGCGGGCGGACCGAAAGGTTACGGAGCGCATCCTGAAACCCCTGCGACGCCGCCGCGTAATCTTTCCGCCCCAGAGCAGTCACGGCAAAGTCGAACCGCTTGCGCCCTTCGACTTCCATGGCCTGACGCCGGACTTCCTCCTGCTGCGCCATCATCTTGGCCGCCTGCTTCTGGTCTCCAGCGGCAATCGCCGGAGCCGCCTCTGCGGCTGGCTTGGATTCATCCGCAGCGGGAGCAACGGACGCCTCCGCACCGGCTGGCGCGGCGGGAATGTCCACAGCCGGGGCAGGTGCGACGGCTGGCGCCGGAGCCGGGGCAGCCACCGGCGCCGCCATCTCAGCCGGGACCTCGGCAGCGGGTGCTTCGACGGGGACCGGCGCTGCCGCCGGCGCTTCAGCCTCGGCAGCGGGAGCCTCAACCGCAGGGACGGCGGCATCGGCAACCGGCGGCGCCGCATTGCCGGCATCATCCTGTGCGACCGTCATCATCCACGAGCACAGGAGGATGAGGCAAGCGATTGCGAAAGCGAAGCGGGCGGCTCGGAATGTCATGGCTCGGTATCTCCTCGATGCTCCACACAACTACGAAAAGCCTACGGTCTCGAAGGGGTGGACGGCTTCTTCTGGGCCGGCTTCGGACTCTCCGGCTGACGATCCATTCCCACCCACGATTCTTCACCCGATGAGATTGTGCGTATTAGTACACGCTGCTGTTGGCTGTCAATATCTTTCACCTGGTGCCGCTCGCCCTTGAGATCGAACTCCCCTCCGTGACGAAGCTCAAACTCCGTCCCGTCAGCCGTAAAAACGAGCTTCACAACATATTCCGTCTGCGGATGCTTCTGGTTCTTGACCAGGGAAATCCGCTTGTCGCCGCTCTCCAGAATCAGGACGGACTCATCCACGGTCTTCCGAATCCCGCCCACCGCATTCGTCACCACGTGCTTCTCGAAGCCGACCAGCTTGAAGCCTTGGACCACCTGCCCCATCTCGGCAAAAAACGTTCGCTCCTTCGCTCCTAAGTTCAGCTGGAAGTAGTGCTTCGGACCGATGCGGCTGTCGCCCACGAAGGTCAGACTGAACGGTATGGGCTGCAGTTCCTTCAGGCGCAACTTGGCCCAGAGGGGCGGATAGCTCTTCTCATCGGACGGATCCTTCTTTGCCTTGCACTCCTCCAGGTTCGAGAATCCGTCCCGGTCCAAGTCCTTGACGGCGTCCGTCGGGTCGAGCGGGTTGAGGCCGTACTTCTGCTCCCACTCGTCGGGCATCTCATCCTTGTCCTTGTCCACGGCATCGACCGCTTGCTGCTCCGGTTGCTGAGTGCCGCAGAACGGGCATGTCACGGCCTTGAAGGGGATCGGCTTGGAGCAGTACGTGCAGCTGATGCGCAGCTCCGGAACCAGCAGCCTCCGCGGCCACTCGGCGATCTGCACGGGGTTTGTGAGCGCCGCCGAGCCCTTCTCGAAGGGGGTGCGATCCACCAGGCCCGCGGCCGGGAACTTCGGCTGGAGCGCATCCAGCTCGGTCTTGAACTGGACGTCCGCCGTCTTGCGGGGCCCGATCCACAGGACGAGAATCCAAAGCGATGACAGCAACCCCAGAAACACCCCCAGCGCGATGACTCGATGGTAGTAGATCCGGATCCAGTTCAGCAGCTTCTTGGGATCCATCATTGCTCCGTCCCCTTCCTGAAGCGGTAAACATCGACGGCCATGCGCACCTTCATCGGGCGCTCGGTGCCGGCGACAATGCGGTCCTTCTTCGCGGCGCTGTCTTCCGTAGCGGCGACTGACCGCGCCCGGGGCGGCGCCTCGCTAAGCGCCCGGCCCGCGAGCGTCACGCCGGCTCCGTCCGCCGCCATCTGCACCTCCGCGACCACCACAAACAGGGCGCTGTTCGCGAAACGGTTCAGCACGGCTATGACGGCCGCCTCCGACGCGCGAAACTCCAGACCGAACCGCATCTTCGCGTGAAGGCTGTTCGGCGCAAACAGGCCGGCACCCGCGGCGGCCTCAGCCGCCGGATCGGCTCCGGCCGCGCTCGTGTCGAACGGCTCGCGCGTCAGGGCGCTGATGTCCGTGACGCCGGCCTCATACAAGACGTTGCACAGGTTTGTGATCACGCCGAGCTGCTGGGTCAGGCGGGGCACGTTGTTCGACTCCGGCGGCTTGCCCGCGCCGTACGCATCGAAGCCGAATAGAAAATTATCCGGAAGCAAGACCCGATGCCGGCGGGCGTCCGCCATCAGCGCCTGCTGCGTCTTCCAGAACACGTCCATGAACTCGCGAGGGCTGCGATCCTGCGGCTCCATCTGCCCGACGCTCAGACGCTCAACGAAGTTGCTGAACTCCGCGCTGAGCGCCTCGAGGTTCTGCCGCTCCTGCGCCACGTTCTCCGCCGAAGGGAACGGATCGCGGCTGTATAGGCGGTCCAAGTCCTGGCGCGCCGCCGCCAGCTCCTTCTCGCTGCGGGCGAAATGGGCGATGCCGCGGTACAGGAAGAACCCGGCCACCGACACCAGTACCAGCAGAACGATCCCGACGCCGATCACAACCGTCTTCAGGCTGCTTGGTTTCATGGGGAGCACCTGTACTCTGAAAGCCGAGTCGGACGGACGGCGGGTCGCGCCGACCTCACTTAAGTCCGACCTCGACGACGAACTCGTTCACAAACTCGTTTCCCGGCACCGGTCGGCTCTTGCTGATGTTTACCTGGTCCGTGAAGTGCCGCAGCGACTTGAGGGACTCGATGTACTTGTTGATTCCATCCACCTGAACCTTGTCTTCAAACCCCATGCCGCTGATCTCGAGGGTTCGCTTCTCCTGGCCGTCCACGGTCTGCACGCGCGGCTCAACGGACAGCAGCCACATGCCATCCGGCATTTGCGCGTGAATATCGGACAGGATCTCGATCCAGCGCGTCCGGGAGCCGATCAGCGCCGAAAGCTCGCCGGTTCGGGCATAGAACTCATCGCGCTGGCTCTGGATCTCGCGCGACTGACGCTCGTCCGCCGAAAGCCGCAGAACCCGGTCCGCCACGTTCTCGAGCCGCTCGTTGACCACCCCGCGCATCCGGTGGAAATAGGCCCACCACACCACCAGGATCAGAACCAGCCCGATGCCGGCCGCGGCGAAGTACGGCAGGCGGCGCTGAAAGCGCTTCCGGGCCGTGAGCTCGGGAGGAAGGATGTTGATCTCGATCGGGCAGGAAAGCGCCCGGCGAAGCGCGAGGCCGACGACTTCGCCCATCACCTGCACCGACTGAGCGATCGCATCGGACGCGATCCGGTTGCTCACCGCCACATTCCGGAACGGATTGAGGTAGTCGACATCCACCTTCAGCTTATCCTTCAGAAACGTGTCGGTGTGCGGGATGCAGGAACTGCCCCCCGCCAGCAGCACCAGCGACGGCTGTCCGCCCTCCTGCTGGCTGCGGTAGAAGTTGACGGTCCGGCTGACTTCGGCGTGCAGCCGCGTCATCACGCTGCGAGCAACCCGGGACACGCGGCTTGCCACCCCGTCCTCGCCGTCCTCATGCACGCCGCCGAACCCGACAAAGGCGTGGGAGTACTTGAGCTGTTCGGCGTCCTTGAAGGAGAGTTCGAACTCCTTCATCAGCTCCTTGGTGATCGCGTTGCCGCCCACTGGAACGCTGCGCGTAAACACGCGCTTCCCTTCGGCAAAGATCACGTTGGTCGTGCGAGCCCCGATGTCGAGGATCATCGTGCAGCCGGTCAGCTCCGGGTAGTTGAATCGCAGCGTGTTGTACAGGGCCATGGGCGAGACGTCCACGACCTCGGGCTCCAGCCCCGCCGCTTCCACGCAATCCGTGAGCTTTCGAACCATCTCGGTCTTGACCGCCACGAGCATGACGCTCAAGTCGCCCTGCTCGCTCCCGATCAGCTGGTAGTCCCAGACGACCTCGTCGATCGAAAACGGCACGTTCTGAACGGCCTCGTACCGCACGATCTGGGCGATCTTGTCCTGAGACACCGGCGGGAGCTTGACATAGCGGGGAAAGACGATCTGGCCGGGAATGCTCACCAGCACGGGGGCGGGGCGAATCCCCTGATCGCGCATCACCTGCCGAAGGGCATGCACGATCAGCGCCGGCAGGTCGGTATCGCTGTCCGGGTCGGCTCCCAGCGAGGCGATGCCATAGTTCATCAGCTCAAGCCCCTTCGGCTTGATCGCCGAGAACTCGGCCAGAACCAACTGGCTGGAGCCGATGTCGAGCGTCAAAATGCGATCGGACCTGAACATGAGCCACCTACTTGATCGGGTCGTAGTCGTCGTAGTTCACCAGCGCAAATGGCGTCTGGGATCGATTCAGGAGCATGCCCTCGCGGGCCGTCAGCTTGGGGTTCTTCCACCACTCGGGCTGCTGCGCGATCAGCGAGGTTTCCACGCTGCGGACGCCCACGACCTCGCCGTTGTGCAACACCTCTACGGCCGCCCCGATGACTTCTCCGTACCGAAGCAGGGTCGTCGGCCTCACAAACATCATCGACTCGTGCTTTCGCCCGCGCGCCACATCCTGATACGAAACCGCTCCTTTGAGCAGCGTAAAGTCACGCCGGCCCTTTTCGTCCTTCAAGAGAAGGACGAAGAACTGGAACGCCAGCTCATCGATCCACTCGGGAGCGGTGTCATAGACCACTTGAACCCGCCCCCACTCCCGGGCCGGAACGCGTCCGGCAGACGCGCTCGAGGTGTAGATCGGCGTCTTGACACGCGCCCGCGGGCCAATCCCCTCAAGGTCCTTGATGACCACAATCTGGTCTTCGCCCGACCGTGCGTCCGTCGGCCGTGTCTGCGCGCCGGCCAGCAGCGCACCCCACCCCAGCGTGACCGCCATCGCGCCCGCCACCCATGTCGTGATTCGCTTCATGGTCGCATATCCTCCACGAAAGACATCCCGCTGCCGGCTGTGCGCCAACCGAAACTCGCCTCCCCACCGTAAACGCGTGTCGCAAAGCTATAGAGAGCCGTTCGCTAATTCAACAAAAAACGAGTCTGCCGCCAAAGCGGGACGGCGGTCCGCCTCCGCAAGCACCCCCCCCTTCGCCAGGAACCCGCTCCAACCCGGCGCCTTCATCCGTCTCGAATCTGATTTTCTATTGACACACCTCATGGGCCGATGCTTAAGTAACATGAGATGAAGGGGCGGGGGTGCTCGCCGCTGGGATCGTTGGCAGCGGCGGGACGACAAGAGGCTTACCCATCGAGTTTGACTTGCCAATTAGGGAGGTGAGGTCATGAAGTCGATTTCCGGTTTGTTGCTGGCTGGGATGGGAGCCGTGGGCTTGGCGATGAGCGCCTCGGCGCAGGCCCCTTACACGCTCGAGAACTTCGAAACGTGGGGCGCCGGAAGCGCCATGGTGGACAACGATCCCACGCGATGGGCCGGCACCACAAACGCCGTTATCACCAACTACACGTATGACGTCGTCAACCCCCCGATCGTCGGCGACCACACCAAGACGCTCTTCCTGCAGGAAGGCGGCCTGACAAACATTGTGGCCGGAGACGCCAACGTCGCCATCTGGTCTGACTTCGCCGGCATGCTCGGGCATACCGACACGAACGCCATCAGCGTCGACTCCAGCGCGCAACTGGCATTCTGCGTCAACACCAACGGGCATCTCGTCCTGTGGCATGACAACCCCCAGTCCGGCGTTCCTCAGTGGACGGAGTTCTCGGACACGACGATTGCCAGCGACGAATGGGTCCGCGTGTCCATGAAGTGCGACTACAATATCATCGACTCCTTCTACTCGTATCCGTACTTCCAGATCTACCTGAACGGAAGAGCCCTCACCAACCAGGCTGGGTTCACCTCGAACGACGGCAGCGGAACGGCCGGTGGCAGTTGGTTCGCCCTGACCGACACGGCTTTCACCACCATGACCAATTTCATCATATCGGGCCAAGGGCTCCTCGATGACTTGGTGATCTCGACGAACTCCCCGACCTTCTTCTGGCGCATCGTGGCCAGCGTCGGGCCGCGAGGCGGCGCCGTCAGCCCGCAGACCAATCTCGTGACGACCGGCGCGGACAGCACGAACCTGATATCGGTCGACCAGTGGTACTACATTGCAAGCGTGCAGACCAACGGCATGCCGGCCATCGTCGGCGGACCGACCGTGTCGAACATCGTGTTTGTGTGGAGCAACGTCCTGGCGAGCGGCAGCGTCTTTGCCACCATCGCGCCCAACACGGCCACAAACGACTGCCCGCTCTGGTGGCTGGCGCTCAACGGCCTGCCGGCTACGCCCGCCGGCGCCCTGAGCGATCTGGATCAAGACGGTCAGACCGCTTGGCAGGAATACATCGCCGGAACCGATCCGAACAACTCGAACTCGGTCTTCGAGATCACCGAGCAGTCCTTCTCGAACGGCGTGCCGACCTTCAAGTGGCCGTGCTTCACGAATAGCGTGGAACTGCCTCCGTACGGCGTGCAGAAGAGCACGAACATCGCCTTGGGCGCGTGGATACTGGTCGACGGCAACGTCACCCGCACGCCGCCGGTGAACACGTGGACCGCTTCCACGACAGACTCGGTGCCCTACCGCGTAGTCGCGACGAACGTCCCGGGGATGTAACGCCTCGATCCGCGCGGTGGCAGAAAAGGCCGCGCCCCTGCCGGGGGCGCGGCCTTAGCTTTTGTGACCGGTGCATTCGGGCCCCCTCCTGCGCCCGCGAACGCGAAAGCCGCACGCACGCGCAGTTCCACCGCTCCAGCGTGTGGGCCGAGGCCTGACAGGAGTCTGACGTGGCTATGGGTGCAGATCTGCGGGGTAAAGGAATCGCCCGACCTCAACCGGATGAAGGCTGAGGCAAAGCTCCAGGAGGACGATCCAGTTGTGCGCCGGTCCGCACGTCTTCCTCGCCGACTCCCGGGTGGACCCGCCGTTCGCTACGGTGCAGAGGATGGAGTCGGTTTCGGATCAAAATCGCCGCAGCAGTCCGTGGCCTGAACTTCCCTCCGAGTGAGGCCGCAGCGCTGGGTGAAGGGGTTGACGACGTAGTTTCGGCAGTATCGGCAGAAGCGCCCTTTCTCCGCGTCCTGAAAGAGCTTCACCGGCTGGGGCGCTTCCGAGGCGTCGAACACCCGGACTTGCCGAACGCCCTGATACGGGACGTCTTCCTCCCGGGCGTACACGTGCCCGCATGCGGCGCACGAGAGCTTCTCCCCGGTCTTCGTGAAGCCCTCGTACGTCGGCGCACGGAGCAGGAACGACTCGCGTCCGCACGCCCGGCATTGAATGGCGCCCGGTTTGGACGGCATGTCCTACTCCAGCACCGCGCGAATCCGGCGGATTCCCGCGCTGCAGGCCTCCTCCTTGACAATGCGGAACCGCCCGAGATCGCCGGTGTTTGCGACGTGCGGACCGCCGCAGACCTCCTTGGAGAACCCGTCGATCGTATACACCTTGACCTGCTCGCCGTACTTGGCCGCGAAGAGCGCCATCGCCCCCTGCTCCTGAGCCTGCTCCAGGGGCATGACCTCCATCGCAACCGCCAGTCGGCGGGAGACGGCATCATTGACGATGTCCTCAACCTGCTTGATCTGCTCCGGCGTCAGCTTGGCGGGGCAGGAGAAGTCGAAGCGCAGGCGGTCGGCGGTGATGTTCGACCCCTTCTGCTTCACGTCATCGCCCAGGACCATGCGGAGAGCCCGGTGCAGCAGGTGGGTCGCGGTGTGCAGGCGAGTCGTCGCCTCGGAGTTGTCGACCAACCCCCCCTTGAATGTCTTGTCGGCGCCCTGTTTGGATAGCTCGCGGTGCTTCTCGAATGCTTTCTCGAAGCCGGCGTGGTCCACGCTCATCGCATGCTCCCGGCAGATCTCCTCGGTGAACTCAACGGGGAAGCCGTACGTGTCATACAGCCGGAAGGCAACGCGGCCGGGCAGCACGCCCTGCTGGTGCGCCTTCATCTGCTCCATCACCTTGTCCATCTCCGCTATGCCGCGATCGAGCGTCTTCTCGAACTTGTCCTCCTCGGCCACCAGTTCCCTCACAATCCGCGCGTGGTTGTGCTTGATCTCGGGATAGACGGGTTCGTACTGGGACACGATGGTCTCGGCAATGGGGCCCGAGAAGCCCATCCCCATGCCCAACCCCTTCGCGTACCGGACGGAGCGGCGGATGAGTCGGCGCAGCACGTACCCCTGCCCGAGGTTGCTGGGGACCACGCCCTGCTCGTCGCCCAGAATGAACACCGCGCTGCGAATGTGGTCGGCCACGACGCGGAACGCGCGGGCGGTCTCCGGGCTCTCGTTCATATCCCGTCCGCTCAGCTTGGCGATAGACGAGATCGTGGGGGCAAAAAGCTCGGTCTCGAACACCGACCGCTTGCCCTGCAGCATGGCCACCGTCCGCTCGATGCCCATCCCCGTGTCCACGCAGGGCTGCTTCAGGCGAACGTACTCGCCCGAAACCGTCTTCTCGTACTGCATGAACACGTCGTTCCAGATTTCGAAGTACTTTCCGCACGAGCAACCCGGCCGACAGGACGACCCGCAAGCCGGCTTCCCGGTGTCCGCGAACATCTCGGTATCCGGCCCGCACGGACCAGTCTGCCCCGCTGGCCCCCACCAGTTATCTTCCTTCGGCAGCCGATAGATCCGGGACTCCGGGATCCCGAGGCTCTTCCAGATCGCCGCGGATTCCTCGTCCGGCGGCACGGCCTCGTCGCCCTGAAACACTGTGACCGAAAGCCGGTCGGGGCTGAATCCGAGATACTCGGAGGACGTGAGGAACTCGTAGGACCACGTGATGGCCTCGCGCTTGAAGTAGTCCCCGAGCGACCAGTTCCCCAGCATCTCGAAGAAGGTCAGGTGCGAGACATCCCCCACGCTGTCTATGTCGCCGGTGCGGATGCACTTCTGGAAGTTGCACAACCGGCGGCCAGCCGGATGCGGCTCGCCGAGGATGTACGGAACCAGCGGATGCATTCCGGCCGTCGTGAACAGCACGGTGGGATCGTTCTGCGGTATCAGCGAGCTGCCGGATATCACGGCATGCCCCTTCCCGCGGAAAAAGCCCAGGTAAAGATCCCGCAGTTCGACTCCACTCAGTGCACGACTCATATCCACCCCTCGCTCACGCCGATCGCCGAATGGCCACCCCGCCTCATTCGGCGGCGGGCGACTCCGCCGGAGCGGCGGCACCCGCATGAACGGGCCCCGTGGCGGCCAGCTTCTCCTTGATCTGGTCCATGATCTTCTTCTGCATCTCGACATCCTTCCCCAGGAAGTCGGCTGCGGCATCACGCCCCTGCCCCAGCTGCGTCCCGTCGAACGAGAGCCAGGAGCCACGCTTCTCGACCAGGCCGTGCTGTATCGCCGAGTCGATGATCGAACCGGCCCAGTTGATGCCCTGCGCGAACATCACGTCGAACTCGCCCTCGGCGAACGGAGGAGCCACCTTGTTCTTGACCACCTTCACCCGTGTTCGGTTTCCGATCGCTCGCCCGGTTGGATCCTTGATGGTGGCAATCCGGCGGATGTCGAGGCGCACCGACGCATAGAACTTCAGCGCCCGCCCGCCCGGCGTCGTCTCGGGGTTGCCGAACATGACGCCGATCTTCTCGCGAATCTGGTTCGTGAAGATGCAAAGCGTCTTGGATGTGGAGATGGCCGCCGTCAGCTTGCGGAGGGCCTGCGACATCAGCCGGGCCTGCAGGCCGACGTGGGAGTCGCCCATCTCGCCCTCGAGCTCGGCGCGCGGCGCCAGAGCCGCCACCGAGTCCAGAACCACAACGTCCAGCGCGTTGCTCCGGACCAGGGTCTCGCAGATCGTCAGCGCTTCCTCGCCTGACGAGGGCTGTGACACCAGCAGGTCGTCGATATTGACGCCGATCTTGCGCGCGTAGCCCGGGTCAAGCGCATGCTCGGCATCGATGAAGGCCGCCAAGCCGCCATTGCGCTGGGCGTTCGCGATGACGTGCAGCGTGAGCGTCGTCTTACCGGAGGATTCCGGGCCGAATATCTCCACGACTCGCCCGCGCGGCAAGCCGCCAACGCCAAGCGCCATATCGAGCGAAAAGGCGCCGGTCGAGATCGCCGGGATGTTCTTGTTCGCCTCAGAATCGCCAAGCCGCATGATCGCGCCATCGCCAAACTCTTTCTGGATCTGCGCGATGATACTGTCCAGCGTGGAAGGCCCCTGTTTCCCCTCACCTTTCCCCGGCTTTGTCATGATCCTTCTCCCGTGATGACCGTCCTCGTTCACCTCTGCTCCGATCCCCGCCCTCTTGCCACACCGGGTACCGGACTTGGGGCGACATGCTATGCCCCCGGCGAGCCGGCTGTCAACGCGTCCTTGAGCATGGCGAGCGCCAGCTGCGCCGCGCGCCGGCGGACCGCTTCGCGCCCCCCGCGGAACCGGCGCGCCGCCGCGACGCATCCCCCCGGCCCCGCGACGGCGATCCACACCAAGCCGACCGGCTTGTCCGCCGTCCCCCCGGTCGGCCCGGCCACGCCGGTGATGCCGATCCCGTAGTCGGAACCGAAGCGCCGCCGGACCCCCCGCGCCATCTGCCGGGCCACCGGCTCGCTCACGGCTCCGTGAGTCGTCAGCAGGCCGGATCCGACGCCCAGGTGGCGGACTTTGACCGCATTCGAGTAGGCGATCAGGCCTCCAAGGTACCAGGCGGAGCTTCCGGGCACGGACGTGATGCGTCCGCCAAGCAAGCCGCCGGTGCACGACTCCGCCGTGGCCAGCGTTGCGGACCGTCGGCGCAGGAGGCGGCCGACGGTCTCCTCCGATCGAGGGATCATGTCCGATATCCACGCGGGTGCCGCCGGGACCATTCCCAGGCGCTGCGGACGATCTCGTCCAGATCGGTGTGATCCGGCCGCCAGCCGAGCACCTCGCGCGCCTTCCGGGCGTCCGCTACCAGGCGGTCGGGATCTCCCGGCCGGCGAGGCGAAACAGCCGCCGGGATGGCGTGGCCGGTCACCCGGCGCGCCGCATCCACGACCTGCCGAACCGAATAGCCTTCGCCGTTGCCGAGGTTGAAGGCCCCCTCGAACCGCCCCTCGATCGCCCGCACGTGAGCCTGGGCGAGATCGCTGATGTGTATGTAGTCGCGCACGCACGTGCCGTCCGGCGTCCGGTAGTCGTCGCCAAACATGCGCACCTCGGGAGACTGCCCCAGCGCGACGCGCAGCACATTGGGGATGATGTGCGTCTCCGGTTCATGGTCCTCGCCGTAGCGCGCCGTGGCGCCGCACGCGTTGAAATAGCGCAGCATCACCGGCTCGAAGCGGTGCAGGTCCCGATACCACCACAGCACGCGCTCGAACATGAGCTTGGATTCGCCGTAAGGATTCGTCGGTTTCTGCGGCGTCTCTTCCGTGATGGGGTTGGTCGGGGGGATGCCGTACGTGGCGCAGGTCGAGGAGAACACGATCTTGCGGATGCCCGCCTTCAGCATGGCCGCGGCCAGATTGACGCCGCCGACCAGGTTGTTGCCGAAGTACAGCTCCGGCTGGGCCATGGACTCGCCCACCAGGGCGTATGCCGCGAAATGCACGACGGCTTCCGCGCCGGACCGCGCAACCGCCTCTTCCACGACCGCCCGATCACGCAGGTCCCCCTGCACGAAGCGGGCCGCCGGATGCAGCGCCTCCCGATGCCCGCGCTCCAGATTGTCGAAGACAACCACCTCGTGACCGCGGTCGATCAGCATCTCCACCGTCACGCTGCCGATGTAGCCGGCACCTCCCGTCACGAATACCTTCATGCCGGTTCCGTTCCTGTGCTGTCGCTCTTCCGGCGGGGCCCCTCCACCGCATCGAGTCGCGCCTGCAGCGCCGCCACCTGCTCGCGAAGCTCGGGCACGCGCATGAGGTGCGCATGCCACCTCGCCCACTTCATCTGGGGAATCGCGGGAGTCCCGAACACATGGCTCTTGGGCGGAATCGTCTTGCTGATGCCCGACTGCGCGCCAATCACGCACTCGTCGCCGATCGTCAGATGCCCCGCCACCCCGACCTGACCACCCATCTGCACGCGCGCCCCGATTGTCACGCTTCCCGAGATCCCCGTCTGCGCGGCAATGGCCGTATCCCGCCCGATCACGACGTTGTGCGCCACCTGGCACAGGTTGTCGATCTTCGTGCCGCTCTCGATACGGGTCTCGCCGAAGCGGGCCCGGTCGACGGTAACGTTGGCGCCGATCTCGACGTCGTCACCCAGGACAACCACGCCAACCTGCGGGATCTTCTTCCACGTGCCGTTGTCCGGAAGATAGCCGAAGCCGTCGCTGCCCAGCACCGCTCCATTGTGCACGATACAGCGCGCGCCAACTCGGGTGAACTCCCGGATGCTGACATGCGGGTAGAACCGGCAGTCCGGACCGACGACCACGCCGTGTCCGATGTAGCACAGCGCGCCGACGATGCTGTTCGCCCCGATGCAGGCGCCAGGCTCGATCACGGCATGCGCGCCGACGCTCACGTCGGGACCCAACTGCACCCCCGCGGCGACAACCGCGGTCGGATGCACGCCCGGAACGACCGGCGCGGACGCCCGCGCATACCACGCGGTCACCGCGAGCAGGGCCCGATTGGGGTCGGCCACCCGGATCACAGTCGCCGCCGTTGACCCGGTCCAGGATTCGGCGACGATGACAGCGGACGCACGGGTCGTGGCCATTTCCGGCGCATAGCGCTCGTTCGACAGGAAGGATATGTCCCCGGCCTTCGCCTCCTTGAGGCCGGCGAGTCCGCTTACGCGGACGCCCGGGTCGCCGTCGACGCGTCCGCCGATACGGGCGGCCACCTCTCCCGCGGTGAGGCTGATATTACTGAGCGGCGGCTGGTTTGGATTCATTGGTGGCGGTAGTGGCGGCATTGAGGATTTCGACAACTTCATCGGTGATGTCCATGCGGGTTCCGCTGAACAGGACGGCATTGAACCCGCTGGTCGTGAGTCCGGAGGCGTCCAGAACGAGCGTGTAGCCCTGCTTGATGGCGTAGCGCTCGACCTCCTTGGAAATCTCCTCGACCAAGCGCTTGTGCATGCGCATCCGCTGCTCCTCGAGCTGCTTGCGGCGGCTCATCGCCGTCTCGCGCATCTTGTTCTCGAACTCCACCATCTGAAGGAGCTTCTCCTCGGCCTGGTCCTTCTTCTCGGCGACCGCCTTCTCGCTGAGCGCCTTGTTCTGCGTCTCGGCGCGCAGTCCCTCGAACTCCTTCTTCATCTTCTCGTAGTCGGCCAGCAGGCGGTCCCCCTCGGCGTTGAACTCCGCAACCCGCTCCTCCATCCGCTGGTCCGCCTCTTTGGTCTTCTTGAACTCCTTGAGCGCCCGTGCCGCGTCCACGACGGCGATCTTCTCCTGCGCGCCAGACGCGCTCGCCAGAAGCGAACCGGCCACCACCGCCGCCACCACCCATCTCGCCATCGTCATGTGCCCTGCTCCTTCCGGCCCGGACGGGCCGCGCATCAGAAATCGAACCCGATCGAAAATGCCCAGCGGTCGGTCCGCGTCAGGTCGTCGTCCCGCATCACCGGCCACGCATAGTCCAGCCGGATCGGGAAACCCGGGATGTCGAACCGAATCCCGACGCCCGCGCCAGCGCCCAGCACTCCGAAATCAAACTCGTAGGGATCCTCCCAGACGTTTCCGATGTCGTAGAACCCCACCAGGCGCAGATATTGAACGATGGGAATGTAGTACTCGGCGCTCGCCATGGCAAGGCTTCGGCCGCCGATGGGCTTGTGGTACACGGATTCGGTCCCGTCCGCGTTCAGGACGGTCCGCGTCGCCTTCGGCCCCATGTCCCGGTACTTGAACCCGCGCACGGTCCGCGCTCCGCCGATGAACAGCCGGTCGGCCAGGGGGACCGTATCGGTGTCGCCGTAGGAGTCGATCGTCTCGGCCATCGCCTCGATCGAAAAGACGTGCTTGAACCAGAGCGGCACATACTGTGCCCCGCGCGCGCGAAAACCGTACAGGTCCGTGTCGAATCCGAGCGGGCCGCCCGCGAGCATGGTCGAGGCGAGGGCGTGCGTCCCCCGGCTCGGGATGAAGGCGCTGTCGCGGGTGTCGTGCGTGACCGTCAGCCGCAGGGAACTCTCGATCCGGTCGTCTTCCTGGGTGAAGTAGTACGACGTTCCGTCGGCCGTGAAGTACTCGTTCGTGTCGCTGACGTTCAGCACGCGCACGCGCTCAAGCGTATAGCGAAGGTCCAGCCGGTTCGGCCCGATCAGGGGCTTGCCCAGGTTCACCGATCCGCCCTGGCGGCTGGTGTCGTACCCGCTATAAGCTCGCCGGCTGCTGTAGAGGTCTACGCCCAGCGACAGCTTGCGATCCAGGAACCACGGCTCGACGAACGAGATCAGGTAGTCCTCGCGCTTGCTGCCGAACTGCGCGCGCAGCCGGAGCTTCTGGCCTCCGCCGACGAAATACGGCCACCCGAGGAGATCGAAGTTGCCCTGACTGAGCTCCACGAACCCGATGAGGTTATCCACGCTGGAGAACCCGGCGCCCGCCATGAACTGGCCCGACTTCTGCTCCTCCAACTCCATAACCAGATCGCTCTGCCCCGGGACAGCCGTCTCCCGGTCGAAGCTGCGGGCGTCGCTGAAGTAGCCCAGATTCTTCAGCCGCCGCTCGCTGGTCCGAACCTTCACCTCGTCATAGATCTCACCCGGATACACGAGCACCTCGCGGCGGATCACCTTGTCCTTCGTCCGGGAGTTGCCCGCGAACTCGATGTTCCGGATGTGGGTGAGCCGCCCCTCGGTGACGTGCAGCGTCACGTCCGCCACCCCTTCGTCCGCGCGGGCGGCCGGGACGGAATCGACCGTCGTGTGGATGTACCCCCGACTCCCGTAGTAGTCGCGCACCGCCTGACCGGATGCGTCCAGGCCGTCCGATGTCGCCACCGAGTTGGTGTGGATCCGGATCTGCCGCCGCAAGTCCTCCTCGGGATACAGGCTGACGCCCGTGAACCGGATGGCCCCGACCCGGTACTGCGGCCCCTCTTGGATGGGGACCGTCAGCGCGATGCGGCCCCGGCCGATCGGGCGGATGTCCGCCTCGCCCACGGCGACGTCCAGATACCCCTTCTTCTGGTACAGCTCCTTGATGTTCTCGTAGCCGATGAACACGCGGTCCGGGTCGTAGGTCCGCTTGGCGAACCACGAAATCGGGTTGTACCAGCGGGGCAGGTCCATGGCGCCGCGCAAGGCATTCCGGGACACGGCCGTGTTTCCAACGAAGTAGACCTTGCGGATCTTGGCGCGGCGGCCTTCGCGGATATCGATCCGGAGCCCCGTTGAGCCGCCGGTCCGATCGACATCCTCGAACGTCCACGTGATCTCCGCGTCCGGATAGTACCGGTCACGATATTCCTGCGCCACCTTCTGCACGCCGGCCGAGACGGCCGCGTCATCCACGAGGTCACCCGATTCGATCCCCAGCAGCTTGCGCACCTTCCGCTCGCCGAGCACGTCGCCGCCCGCGACGGCGACCGGCCTCACCAGGCGGAGGCGGGGGCTGAGCGCAAAGCGCACCACCGGCCCGTCGTCCCGGCTGTCGACCTCCGCCTGCACGTCCGAAAAGAGCTTGGTCGCCAGCAGGGACTTGACGTCCCGGGAAATGGATCCACGGTCCAGCTCCTCGCCCGCCTTGACGGAGAGCTGGGCGCGCACCATGTTCTCGTCGAGCGCGCCGGGGCCCCGGTTCTCGATTCGCACGTCTCGCACAGGCGCCGCGGCAGCGGCCGCGGCCAGCCCTGCAATTCCCGCCCACACTGCGGCCCGGATCATCGGGTTCATCATGCTCCCGCTCCTGCCGGCGCGGCCGGCTCGTCCACTCCGTGCGCCCGGTCCCGGAACTGGGTCAGCGACTCCTCGAAGTAGAGTCGGACGTCGTCGTTCGTGGGCCCGTTTCGGTGCTTGGCGATGTCGACGACCGCCAGGGTCTTGTCGTCGTGATCCGGATCATCCTCGTACTTGCAGGGCCGCCGAAGGAGAAAGACCAAGTCCGCATCCTGCTCGATCGAGCCGGACTCCCGGAGGTCGGACAGCTTGGGCTTGCCCAGCTTGTCGCGCGTCTCGGGCGCGCGACTGAGCTGGCTGAGCACGAGAACCGGGATGCGCAGCTCCTTCGCCATAGCCTTCAGGCCGCCGGAGACGGCCGAGATCTCCACCTGCCGGCCCTGCCGGATGTACTCCTTGCAGTGCAGGAGCTGAAGGTAGTCGACCACGATCAGCTTGATCTCGTGCTTCTTCTTCAGCCGCCGCGCCCGGGCCCGAATCTCCGTGATGTCGAGCGCCGGGGTATCGTCCAAGTAGATCGGCATGCGCACCAGCGCGTCGGCCGCCTGAACCAGGCGCTGGTGGTTCTGCGGCGAGATGTAGCCGCCGGAGATCAGCGAGGACGACACCTGCGCCCGGCTGCACAGCATGCGCATCACGATCTCGTCGCGCGACATTTCCAGGCTGAAGATCGCAACCGGCTGCGCGGGGGCCCGCTCGCTGCCCGTGGCCACGTTCTCCGCGATGTTCAGCGCGAGCGACGTCTTGCCCATCGACGGCCGGGCGGCCAGGATCAGCATGTTCCCGTCGCGCATCCCCATCAGCACCTTGTCGATGTCGCGAAACCCGGTGGGGACGCCGGCGCTGCCGCCGTCCTTCGAGCTCACGATCTTCTCGATCTGGGTGATCGTCGCCTTGACCATGTCCGGCCACGGCACCGCGGTTCCATGCTGGCCGGCCGTGATGTCGAAGAAGTTCTGCTCGGTCTGCCCGAGCAGAGTAGTCGCATCGACGTCCGGGTCGTAGCACGATGCCTCCGCGCGAAGCGCCACATCGATAACCGAGCGCAGCAGGTGCTTCTGGCGGACGATGTCGATGTAGTACTCGGCGTGGGCCGCCGTGGGAGTGAAGTCGATGAGCCGCTCGAGAAAAATGCTCCCGCCGATGCCGTCGAGCCGACCGGTGTCCCGAAGGCGCTCGCTCACCGTGAGGACATCGACCACGCGGCTGACCCGCTGGACGTCCTGCATGGCCTCGTAGACCGTGCGGAGGGCGGAAACGTAGAAGGACTCGGGCGTGAGCTGACGCTCCACGCACAGGTCCATGACGCGGCCGGAGTCGATCAGGATGGACCCCAGGACTCCGCGCTCAGCTTCCTCGCTGTAGGGCGGCAGGCGCACGGCCCGCGGCGCAGCCGCGGCGGAAGGAGCGGAGTCCCGGGGCATGCGGCCTTATTCCTCGACAATCCAGACCTTCATGTTGGCTTCGACCTGGGCATGCAGCCGAACCTTGACATCGAAGACGCCCAGCTCCCGGAGGGGCTCGGCGAGGGCGATCATGTGCTTGTCGACCTCGATGCCATGCTCCTTCAGGGAAGTCGTCAGATGGCCCGTGGTGACCGCCCCGAACATCTTGTCCTCGCTGCCGACCTTGACGAGAATGGTATACGAGTTCTTCTCGATGGCCGTGGCCAGCACGCGCGCCCGCTCGAACGCGGCCCTCTGCCGGCTCTCTCGCTCCTTCTGCATCCGGGCGAGCTGGCGGCGGGTCCCGTCCGTAACGGGTGCAGCCAGCTTTCGCGGCAGCAGGTAGTTGCGCGCAAATCCGTCCGCCACGCGAACCACCTCGCCCTCGGCCCCCACGTCCTTGATATCGGCCATCAACAATACTTCAACCGGCATGACACACTCCTCAGTTGGATGGAACCCGGCGCTTCCGCGCGACTAGCGGAGCAACCCCATCACGCGCGCCCGACGGATCGCCCGGGCGATCTGCCGCTGCTGCTTCGGGGACGTGCCCGTGAACCGGGACGGCATGAGTTTGCCGTGCTCGGTCAGAAACTTGCGGAGCAGCTCAATGTCGCGCGAGTCGATCTCCTGGACCCCCTCCAGAAACCGCGACCGCCGCCGCGCCATCACGCTGGAATCACTGTTGCCTCTCATCGATCTATCTCCTCATGCGCTCAACCACGATCAAAACGGCAGGTCGTCGTCGTCCGACCGCCCGCCAGCTGGCGCCGCCGCCGGCGCAGCCGGGGCCGCCGGGGCCCGATTCGCCGAAGCCCGATTCACCGGGGCCGGCCGCGGAGCCGGCTCATCCCGGCTCTCCGCCTCGTCCGGCGATCCATCGCGGGGCTCGGACCGCCGCGGCGCCCCGATGAACTGCACCCGCTCGGCGACGACGCTCAGCCGGTTGTTCTTCTGCCCGTCCTTCTCCCACTCCTCGTACCGAAGCCGGCCTTCGACCAGCAGGGGCGATCCCTTGGAGAGATACTCCCCGCAAGATTCGCCTTGCTTGCCCCAGACGGCCACGCTGACGAAGCACGTCTCCTCTTTCTCTTCGCCGCTGGCGGTCTTATAGCGCCGGCTTACAGCCATGCGCAGATCCGCCACCGCCGACCCCGAGGGCGCGTACCGCACTTCCGGATCGCGCGTCAGATTGCCGAGCAGGTAGACGCGATTGAGAGACGCCATGAGCTTACTCCCGGGCGCCGACCGGCGCCGCTGCGTTCGCATCGGCCGGGGCTGCCGCACGGCGGACCACCGGGATCCGCTCGACGTTGACGATCTGGGACCGGAACAGGTTTTCGTGCAACTTGAACCGCGCGTTCAGAGGGGCGATCTTGTCCGGATCCAGCATGAAGGACAGGCGGACGTAGAAGCCCGAGTCACGCTTCTTCAGCGTGCGCGCGAACTGCCGCTTGCCCAGAACCAGGGTCTCACCCAAGGTTCCGCCCAATCGCTCAACTTCCCCACGGACGCGGTTCACCGCGGCCTCCAAAACGTCATCCTTCAGAATATCCGGAAAAATGAACAGCGCTTCGTACTTTTTCAATGTCTCCTCCTAGTCGCCTGCCCGTCCCTCGCGAGGCGGGGCCGCGCTCGCGTTGAAATCGTTCATCGCCCGATCCGGCCCGTTCTGCAGGATGCAGGCCACCGCATCCGCCGCCCGAATCGCCGCCGCAGCCAACTGCTCGCGCGCCTCCGCACCCAGCGGCCGCAGCACGTGCCGCACCAAGTTCTCGCCCGGGTGCCCCCGGCCGATACCCACCCGCACGCGCACAACCTCGTCGCTGCCCAAGGCCCGAATCACCGACGTCAGGCCCCGATGCCCCCCGCTGCTGCCCTTCCGCCGGACTCGCAGCTGCCCGACCTCCAGATCCGCATCGTCCAGAACCACGATGACATCCGGCGCCGGAACCTTCCAGTACCCGGCGATCGACGCCACCGCCGAGCCGCTGTCGTTCATGAACGTCTGCGGCTCCGCCAACAGCACGTCCGCCCCGTCCAGAGCCCCCGTCGCCAGCATCGATCGAAACCGGAAGCTGCGTCGGAGCCGGCACCCGGCGCGCCGAGCCAGTTCATCGACCGCCATGAACCCCGCATTGTGCGGCGTCCGCTCGTATTCCCGGCCCGGGTTGCCCAACCCTACAACCAGCTTCACGGATCCGCTCCCGCCAGACGGCCGCGCCCGGCGTCCGGATTGGGGTGTCGCTACTTGCTCTTCTCGGCCTTCGCGGGCTTCTCAGCCTTCTCGGCCTTCTCGCCCTTTTCCTTCCCGGCCTTCTCCTTGCCCGCCGGCGCCTCTTCCTCTTCGTCGGTCTTCTTCGCCGTGATCACCTCGGGCTCGGCCTTCTCACCTTCCGCCGCAGCCGCCGCTTCCGCCGTCACCTCTTCCTCGCGGCGAGGCGCCGCGATCGTCGCCACCGCGACGTCGCCGGCAGTCAGCAGCGTGAACTTCGGGTCTACCTTGATATCGCGCACCAGGATCGTGTCGCCGATCTTCAGCGTGGCGACGTCCACGTCAATCTCATCGACCAAGTCGGTCGGCAGGCACTCCACATCCAGCTCGCGGAGCAGGTGCTCCAGCACGCCGCCGTCCTGGCTGACCCCGATGGGCTCCCCGGTCAGGCGAAGCGCGATGCCCACGCGCATCTTCTTCGTCATCGATACCTCAACGAAGTCCGCGTGGATCGGCGCCCCGAAGATCGCCTCGCGCTGCACGTCCTTGAGCAGCACCTTGCGCGCCGGAGTATCGCCAACGGAGAGATCGAGCAGCAGATTGCCGCCGCGATTGTGGTGCAGCATCCGCTCGAAGTCGTGCCGGTTCAACTGGATCGAGACGGCCTTTCCGTGCTCGTCGTTCACCACGGCGGGAATGACGCCGCTCTTCCGGAGCCTGCGCACGGCGATCGTGCCCGACACGTCGCGCGACTGCGCGACCAGCTTGATTTCTTTCGGCATTATTGCTCTCCCTCGTTGTTAACTCGAAACAGCGACGACACGGACTGGTTGTCGTGGATGCGCAGAATGGCTTCGCCCAGCAACTCCGCGACCGACAGCACGTGAATCTTGCACTCGCCCACATCGGGCAGCGGGATGCTGTCCGTGACCACCAGCTCCTTGATCGCGCACTTCTGCAGGCGCTCGATCCCGATTGGCGCCAGCGCCGCGTGCGTCACTGCCGCGTAGACCTCGGTGGCGCCGTGCCGCTTCACAAAATCGGCCGCGGTGCACAGCGTGCCCGCCGTTGTCGTCAGGTCATCCACCAGGATCGCCGTGCAGCCCTCGACTTCTCCGACAAGCGTGAACGCCTCCACCTCGGTCGGGCCCTTGCGCTCCTTTGCGACCAAGGCCAGCCCGGCGCCCAGCATCGTCGAGTAGGCGTGCGCCATCTTGAGCCCGCCCGTGTCCGGAGACACGACGACCAGCTTCTGGAACCGCTTGTCCCGCAGGTAGCGGACAATGACCGGCGAGGCGTAGAGATGATCGACCGGTATGTCGAAGAACCCCTGGATCTGCTGCGCGTGCAGGTCCATGGTCAGGATCCGGTTCGCCCCGGCAGCCACCAGGAGATTGGCGATGAGCTTGGCGGTGATCGGCACCCGCGGCTGGTCCTTGCGGTCCTGGCGCCCGTAGCCGTAGAAGGGAAGCACCGCCGTGATGCGCGCAGCCGATGCCCGCCGCATGGCGTCGATCATCACGAGCAACTCCATCAGGTTCTCGTTCGGCGGGCTGCACGTGGGCTGGACAATGAATACGTCCTCGCCGCGGACGTTGTCCATCACCTTCAGCGAGATCTCGCCGTCGGGAAACCGGAGCAGATTGATGCGCCCGAGAGGGATGCCGAGATACTCGGCGATCCGCTCCGCTAGCTTCGGGTTCGCACTGCCCGTGAACAGCTTCATGCCTACCGCGTTCTCTCGCACAACATCCTTCCGCTCATTTGGTTGCCCGACTAGGATTTGAACCTAGACTCTGGCCTCCAAAGGGCCGTGTGCTACCATTACACCATCGGGCAGCGTCCTGACCACCTTGGACCAAAGCCACGGCCCCATCTCGCCCCGGACCTGCTGCTCTACAGCCCGGGCGTCATCCTCGCCCGCAACAAGCGCAAAAACAGTAGCTCCGCTGCCCGAGAGCAGACCCCCGCACGCGCCACCGCGTCGGATGGCCTCAACTAGCATCTCGAGCAGCGGATACTTCCTGAATACCGTATCCTGCAGCGCGTTGAAGAGACTGCGTCCAGCCGCGGCCGAATCATCGTCTCTCAACGAAGCGAGCATATTCTTATAGAGAGCGTCCGTCACAGTCAAGCGCGTCTTGAATCGGCCGTATACGTCCTTGGTCGGCACCCCAAAGCCCGGATTGAACAAAACCACCCACCAGCCGGCCCCCGGACTCGTCCATCCGGGCAGCGCCGGACGAACCTGTTCGCCCACCCCTTCCATCACGACGAGCCCGCCGTGGACAAGGGCCGGGATGTCCGCTCCGAGGGTGGCGCCCACCTCCATCAGGTCCGTCTTCGGAAGGCCGGTGCCCCACAGCTCGTTCAGCCCCAGCAGAACGGCGGCGGCATCCGCGCTCCCACCCCCCAGCCCGGCCGCCACCGGAATCCGCTTCTCCAGACGAATCCGCGCCCCGCCCGTGTAGCCGGCCCGGGCCTGAAGCGCCCGGGCGGCCCGGGTGGCAAGGTTGACATCCCCCGGGCCCAGGTCCACCCGCTCCCGAAACGGAAGGTGCTGATCGTCGACAGCCGTCTCGATCACCCCGTCGGTGACGTCCATCCGGAGACGGTCGTATAGCGAGACGGGCGCCACCACGCTCCGAATGTCGTGGTATCCGTCCGGCCGCCTCCGAAGAACGTCGAGATGGAGGTTGATCTTGGCCGGCGCCAGCGCCCAGATGGTGTTCCCCCCCTCACACATGGCGCGCGCTGATACCAGACCCCCCCGGGGGTGTCAAGGTCGGGCTTGAACACCGAAACATGGATGAAGGTGAAAAGGTTCCGGCTAGTTCACTTGGCGCCACCCATGGCCACGTCGAGCGCGATCAGCGTGTAGGACGTAACCAGCACGGGATCGTTCTCCAACCATCGGTTGTTGGCATTAACCCAGTACCCCTCCCCGCTGCCGTCCTTCTCCATCTGCTGCAGACTGATCAGCTTCGCCACCATTTCCGGGCGCCAGTTCACCGGGCTGACCCCCGGGCGCGTCGGCATCTGGTCGCGCCCGTAGGCGGCCAGGGCCTTGGACATGACGTTGAGGAAATAGTAAAGGCCCTGCGGACCCATGCCGGGGTTCTCATCGAGCGACCAGTGCTTGGCCGCCCAGTCAAACGCCGCCCGAACCCGGGGATCGTCACGGTTCACCTCGGCGTAGATCAGGCTGAGCAGCCCGGCGTATGTCATGCTCCCGTACGACCGCAACACCACAACGCCATCCTCGTTCGTCCGGGTTCCCGCCTTGCTCTCGTCCGGCCGGTACGCGAAGCCACCCGCGTCCGCCGGCCCGGCCTCCGCGCCATTCTGGACGCGCCCCAGAAACTGCGTCGCCGCCTGCCAGTTGATGTCCACCCGCTTCTCGCCGGCCGGGCGCTGGTCCTCCACGCCCTGCGTCATCCGCATCGCCTCGAACGCGATGACGGTGTCGCTCAAGTCGGTATACTTTCGCCCGCTCGTCTTGTCGTATCCGAATCCCCCTCGATAGAGGTCGTCGCCCTCCAGGTACTGGCCGGCGGCCAGGAATGCCCGCGCCTTCTGAACCACCGGCACCAGCGCCGGGTCGCGCGTCATGTGCAACGCGACCATGCACAGCGCGGTGTTGTAGTTGGCCAACCCCCCGCCCTGCCCATCGCTCTTTTTGTAGATGCTCCCGTCGGGATGGGCGTGCCGCAGGATCTGCTGCACCGCATTGGAGACGATCCGATCCCGGCCCGGGTAGTCGCTCGTGGCGAACGCCCACAGCGGCAAGGCCGTCAAGGCAGGGAAGTCCGGACTCGACCACGATCCGTCCGGCTTCTGCCGCCGGGCGAGCCACTCCAGCCCACGGCGCTGCACGGCGCGGGCCTCGTTCATCAGCGACACGTCGATCACCCCCGGCACCGGCTGGGCCGACACGAGCACGGCCGGACGGTTCGGCTCGGGCATCGGGGCCGACGCGGGCGCCCCCCCCGCCGCCACGCCGAACCCGGCCACCAGCACCAGCATGCCCGCCCGGATCACGTTCCGCCTGTCGTTCTGCATCATCAGCCCCTCCGCTATGAATGCCCGCCATCGGCGGACACCCTCATCATCCCATGTCCTGTATGAACGTCCGGGCCGCCCCGTCGGTTCATCGCCCGGCCATCTGCCGTCCCGCTCACAGCACGCTGACGTTGAGCCCGTCCGCATCCACATCGAAATCGAAGAACCGCGCGGTCCGGTTGGGCGGGTCCGCCTGGAGCGTGCGCCGGATCCGAGCCGCCGCCGCCGCATCCCGTGCGACCATGAAGATGAAACCGCCGCCGCCCGCGCCCGGAAGCAGCCGTCCGCTAAGCCACGGCCGGACCCGCTTCAGGATCATCTCAATCGCTTCGTTTGTCGATCCCGGGTCGATCCGCTTCTTGAGCTCCCAGTACCGGTCGATGCCACGGGCAAAGGCATCGACATCCCGGGCATCCAGGTCGGCCTTCGTCTGCTCGGCCGATGCCTTCAGCTCCCGGATCGTATCGAGCGTCGCCGGGTCGTGCCCCAGATAGCGGGCCACGACGTTGTGCAGGATGTCGCGCGCCATGCGCTTCTGGCCCGTATAGTACAGCAGCAGGCGCGAGCGCAGATCCGTGCCGGGCTGCATGTCGAAAACCGCCCACTTGAGGCTGACGGCCTGGGAGAGGCCGGGCTGCGTCTGGATCAGCTTGACGCCCGGAATGATCCCGCCCACCTGATCCTGCCAGCCGCCGCCCGTCGTCATCAGCTGCTCCAGCACGCTCGTGCGCGAGACCAGGTCCTCATGCCGGACCGGGCCGCCCAGCACCCGCCCCAGGCAGGCCAGCACCGCCGAGCCCAGGATGGAGCTCGTGCCGAGCCCCGACCCCTTGGGCACGGCCGAGAAGATCGTCAGGTCCAGCCCGCCGCCCAGCGTGTCGAGCCAGCGCTTCAGCGACTCGCCCGGCCGCGACGGCCCCATGCCGGCCAGCACCAGCGCCGCCTTCGGCAGCGCGGCCCACTGCGTCGGGTCCCGGTGGTCCAGCAGTTCCTCGGTCGTCCGAATCTCCGCCTGACACCCGAGGTCGATGCTCGATAGCCGGATCAGCCGGTCCTCGTTCAGCTTGGCCACAACCTGGATCGGATACTGCCCGTTCAGGGTGATCGCCGCATTCAGGACC
The DNA here is from genome assembly GCA_964431965.1 of uncultured Verrucomicrobiota bacterium. Classification (GTDB taxonomy): domain Bacteria; phylum Verrucomicrobiota; class Kiritimatiellia; order CAIKKV01; family CAYSLU01; genus CAYSLU01. The sequence continues at coordinate 14,662 of CAYSLU010000037.1, read as the reverse complement.
GTTCCGCCCAGCTCCGTGCAGATCGGCGGCGTGTCCGACCACCCGCCCGCGAAGTCGATGCGAACCGGCGTGGTCACCCACACGACCTGGTCGTGCATGATCGCCGCCGGCCGGGCTCGCGCCGGCAGGTCGACCGAGCGGGAGATGGCGTCGGAGACGGCGCCCAGCGCGGCCTGCCGCATGTCCCGCGCACTCGATGGGCCGAACGCGCGCGCGAACGGCCGCGGCGGCCGGTGCGTCACCGCCACGGTGGATGCAAGCTGCCAGACGCGCGCGCGCTCCAGCGGGCCTCCGCCGGAGCGCAGGAGGCTCGCGACCTGGTCGTACACGCAGGTTGCATCGGACGCCCCCCGGACGGCCGCCGCCACGGCGTCCGCGCAGACGCGCTCCCCGCTCCCCATCCGTTCGGCCAGCCGCCTGAGGCCCACGTGCCGGCGGATGTCCTCGCGGTGCGCGACGAGTCGCTCGTGGTCCACCATCCCCATCAGCTCGGCCATGCTGTACCGGCGGCGATTCGCCCAGCCGCGCGCGGCCGCCGCGCCCGACGGCGCCTGCATCCACTCCGCCGCCCGCAGGCCGTCGGCGACGTCGCCCCGGCCCCACAGGCGGGCCTGCCACAGGTCCTGCTTCACGCCGTCCGCCCACACCGCGCCGGGGCGGATCCCGGCGGCCGACAGCCAGTCGTCGATCGGGCGATTCAGGAACCGGCATCCGGCCGGGCTGCCGCGCCCGCCTTTGAAGTCGTCCTCGATCCCAAACAGGCACACGGCCCAGTCGGTCGACCCGACCGGCAGGCAGACGATGCCCAGCCCGTCCCGCAGCCGGACCGCGCGCCCCGCGGACGCAGGCAGCCCCACCAGGATGTTCGCCTCGCCCAACAGGAGCGGAACGGTCGAGTGGCACGCCTCGATGAGCGAGCCCGATCCCCGCACCCGGCTGGTGGCCAGGATCGAATTGAACACGAACCCACCCTCCAGAGCGGCGCCCGGGCTGACCGCCGCCTGGCTGTAGTTGGCAAACCCGTATTCCTGCGACGTGCGCGACATCATCGACAGGTTTGCCAGCAGCTCGCGGCTGGACCCGATGTGGAAGAACTCGCAGTCCGGAACGACGTTCACATGGAAGGGAATTCCGCGCGATGCGCGGAAGAGCTCGCGCGCCCGGCGCCGGTACAGCACATCGGGAGACTTGCGCTCAACGTAACGCATGAATCCGTCCGCCGCCGCCCGCCGGGGGATCGCCAGGCACAGCTCCTCGTAGATGTCCATCGGCGCGCACCGGCCGCGCTCCAGATCGCGGACCAGGCCCGGCCCTGTGGCGACGGAGCGCCCCCGAAGCGTCACGCCCGCCGAGCCCAGGAGGCGGCCGACCGTGCCCGCGTCGAGGCTCAAGATCCCCGTGTCGACCAGCACCCGGTCGGCCGCTCCCACGGCCCCGGCCGCGCGCGCCGCGACTTCGTCCGGCTTCTGCAGGAAGCCGGCGACCTCCGCGAGCCCGGGCTGGCCCATTCCGCCGTCCACGACGTACACCCCGTGCTGCATGCCGCGCGACAGAGGCGCCGCGCATGCCACGCCCACGACACCGCGCCCGTCGAGCGCCAGCCGGCGGGCGTCGAAGGTCAGCAGCACGTCGCCGGAGATAACCACGACGTGCCCGTCGGCCGGCGCCGGCAGGCGCTCCATGTTGGCGAGAATGAGATCGAACAGCGCCGCCGGCTGACCGTTCCGGGCGAGCGTCGGCATGGGAGCGAAGACCTTGCCCTGAGCGGCATACGCCGGCAGGCGCCGGCTGTCGCCGCCCGAGTGGCAGAGCAGCACGCGCTGACCGCGAAAGAGGTCGGACAGGTCGCGGGCCGACGGGCACGCCCGGCGCCGGATCCCGGCGAGGTGGCGGAGCGCGTGGAGCGTGGCGCCCAGCGAGCCCACGCGGCGACCGCCCGGATCGGGCACCACATGCACGTCGGTCGAGGAGTGAAAGAACCCCTCGCGCCGGCGGCAGTCCACTTGAATCCGATACCCCCGCGCCTGCCCCTCGTTTGCGGCGGTCAGCACGATGTGGTCGAACGGCTTCATGTTCGCGGCTTCCTTTCCCTGCTCCCTCAGTGCCCCGCGGGCCCCAGGATGTGCGGCGTCAGCGTGATGTCGAGCCCATACCGTGAGCCGGATTGCCCGGAGCCGGTCAGAAAGCGCGAAAAGAAATCGCGGCTCTGATCGAGGCCCCCGATCGGCATCGCCACGCCATCGTTCACCACCACTTCCGTCGCCGCGCTGGCGAAGCGAATCCGGGACGGCTTTCCATCCACCATCCCGGTCAGCTCCGGCGTCACCCGGACACGCACCGACGCCCCCCCGCTCAGCACGACGGGCTCCACCACGAGGCAGGCGCCCACCTTCTGCCATGCGATCGGCCCGGCCACATATCCGCCGCGCGCGGCGTACTCCATCAGCCACCCGAGCTCCGGCACGGTCTCCCCCACGAACAGGGAAGCCTGGCGTCCGCTGGTCACCACCAGCGTCTGCTTCGTGACGGACGAGCCCCGGCTGGCGTCGTCGCGGACGCGCGCCGTCACCCCGATGCCGGCGCCGTCGGCCGAGATGCTCCCCCGCGCGCCGGCGGACGCCGGCCGCTGCCGATCGCTCGTCCGCGCCCGGAACTCGACGTCGATGCGAACGTTCTTCGGCGGGACGTTCAGCTCGCGGATGATCGGATCCAGCTGCGCGTGCGCCTCCGGGGTGGCCCACACGAGCAGGCGATGGCCGGCCGCATCGAACACCACTTTGCCGTCGGGCCCGACCACCTGCCGCGCGATGTCCGCCGCGTTCGATCCGCCCGCGAACCCGGCTGGATAGGCTTGGTAACGCACGTCCGCCGGCTCTCCGGCGCCTCCGGCCGGCAGTCCGTCCGCAAGCACGATCGCGAGAACGATCACCAGCTTCTTCATCGGCGCCATTCTACCCGGTTTCGGCGCGACCTCCAGCGCGAACGACCCGGGCCGGGGCAAAGCGGCCATTCCGTGGTGCGGCCGACCCGCCCGATTGTGCTACCATATCCGCCAGCCATGAACCGAGCGCCCCCCGCCGCGACCCCGCCAATGCCGAGCCCGGGCCTGAGACGATTCCTGTTCGCCACGGCGGCCATCACCGGGGCGGCCATCATGGTGGTCGAGATCCTCGGCGCCAAGATGCTCTCGCCCTACATCGGAACATCGCATTTCGTCTGGACCGCCCAGATTGCCGTAACGCTGGTGGCGCTGGCGGCCGGGTACTACGCAGGCGGCCGGCTGGCGGACCGCACGCCGCAGGTGCACGTCCTCTACGGGGCCATCCTCGCAGCCGGGGCCGGCCTCGCACTCTCGGCGGTCATCTGCGAGCCCGTGGCGTATGCGTGCCTGAACATGAACCTGGCATTGGGCTCGCTGCTGGCGTCAGCCGCCCTGTTCTTCGTCCCGCTCGGGCTCCTGGCCATGACCGCCCCGTTCCTGGTCCGCTCGGTCACCTCATCCGTCACCGGCGTGGGCGGAACCGTCGGGCGGCTGACGGCGGTCAGCACCCTCGGCAGCTTCGCCGGCACGGTGCTCATCGGCTATGTGCTGATTCCGCTTCTGCCGAACACGGCGACGATGTACGCGACGGCGATCGCGCTCATGCTGCTCTCCGCGACCTACTTCGCGGTGTTTCGCCGGCGCGCCGCCATCCCAGCCGCCCTCCTGCTGCTGGCGGCCGCCGCCGCCGGGGCGGCCGGGCCGTTGCGGCCCCATCTCCGCGCGGACTACGCCATCGTGATCGAGCGGTTCCGCGGCAACTCCCACTTCGGCCAGCTCCAGGTGATCGAGCGAAAGGATGCACCCATCCGCTACCTGCTGAACGACAACCTGATCCAGGATGCGTACGACACCGAACGGCGTCAGAGCACGCTGGCGTTCACGTACCTGCTGACCGGGCTGGCGGACGCCTACGTGGCGAAGATAGACGACGCGCTCCTGATCGGCATGGGGATCGGCATCGTGCCCACGACGCTCGCCGCCCGAGGCATCCGGGTGGATACGGTGGAGATCAATCCCGCCGTCGTCCCCCTGGCCGAGCGCTATTTCGATTTCGAGCCGGCCCGGCAACGGCTGACTCTGGGCGATGGCCGGCAGTATCTGAATCGATGCCGCAAGCCGTACGACGTCGTGATGGTGGACGCGTTCGTGGGCGATTCCAGCCCGTCTCACCTGATGACCCGCGAGACGTTCGTCTCGGTTCAGCGCCTGCTGCGTCCGGGCGGCGCGCTCGTGCTCCATAGCTTCGGCGTACTCGAGCCCGGCCGGGACTTCCTCCTGGCGGCGCTGAAGCGGACGCTCGAGAGCGTCTTCTCCTCGGTGCGCGTCCACGCGACCGGAGAGGGCGCGTTCTTCTTTGTCGCGCAGGACGCGCCGGCGCCCGCCGCGATTCACCCCGTGGACCTGGCGGCGGTGCACCCGTTGGCCCGCCGCGAGGTGGCCGCCGCCTTTGCGGAGCCCCGGCCCGCCATACGCGACGACGGCGTCGTGCTGACGGACAACTTCAATCCGGCCGACTACTACGACGCTCGAAACCGCGAGGTCTTGCGTCGCCAGCTGGCCCTCTCGGCGCGCCGCATGTGAGCCGCGTCCGGGCGCCGCCTCGCGCGCCGGCATCCGTTTCCTGTTGTCTTGCCGTCCGCGGGATGGCCAATATGACGCCCATGCAGACGACACAGAAGGGCCTGCGGCTGCACATCGGCATCTTCGGGCGGAGAAACGTCGGCAAGTCTTCGATCCTCAACGCGCTCGTCCGCCAGTCCGTGTCGATCGTGTCCGAGGTCGCCGGCACCACCACCGATCCGGTGGAGAAGGCGATGGAGCTGCTGCCGCTCGGTCCCGTCCTGTTCGTTGACACGGCCGGCGTGGACGACGCCGGGGCACTGGGAGCGCTGCGCGTGCAGAAGACCCTGGGCGCCATCGACCGCACCGACCTCGCGGTGCTCGTGACGGACGACTGGCAGGAGTACGAGGACCGGCTGGCGGAAGCGTTCCGCGAGCGGAAGATCCCGGCCGTCGTCGTGGCCAACAAGGCCGATCTCCGGGCCGCCGGCTCGCTCGAGGACGCGCTTCGCGCCCGCGGCATTCGCGACGCGATCTCGACCAGCGCAACCGACGGCACCGGGATCGACGCCCTGCGGCAGGCCATCATCCGAACAGCGCCGGACGACTTCGTAAATGCCCCGGGCATCATCGGCGACCTGGTGCCGCCCGGCGGCCTGGTCGTGCTCGTCGTTCCGATCGACCTCGAGGCGCCAAAGGGCCGCCTCATCCTCCCCCAGGTCCAGACGCTGCGCGACATCCTGGACAGCGACGCGTACGCCCTGGTCGTCAAGGAGCGCGAGCTGGCGCCGGCGCTGGCCCGCCTGCGCGAGCCCCCGGCGCTGGTCGTCACGGACAGCCAGGAGTTCCTGAAGGTCGTCGCCGACACGCCGCCGGGCGTGCCCGTGACCAGCTTTTCGATCCTGTTCGCGCGCTTCAAGGGGGATCTGTCGGCGCTGGTTCGCGGGGCCATGGCCATCGCCTCGCTCAAGCCCGGCGATCGCGTGCTCATCGCCGAGGCCTGCGCCCACCACCCGGTCGGAGAGGACATCGGACGCGTGAAGATCCCGCGCTGGATCGAGCAGCACGTGGGCGGCCGGCTGGCCTTCACCACGAGCGCCGGGCCGGAGTTCCCGGCCGACCTTGCCGACTACCGGCTGGTGATCCACTGCGGCTCGTGCGTGTCGAACCGGCGGCAGATGCTGTCGCGCATGGAACAGTGCCGCGCCGCCGGCGTTCCGATCACCAACTACGGCCTGGCCATCGCCTTCAGCCTCGGGATCCTCGAGCGCGCCCTCTCGCCTTTTCCCCACGCCCTCGAACTCTGCCGGATCGCGCTTCAGAAACAGGGACGCTCATGAACCCAGCCTACGACCTCGAAAAACGCTCCTCCGCCGTCACGCTCTCGGACATGGAGGTGTTCGTCTTCCCCGAGCTGATCTACAGCCTTACCCTCGCCAACATCATGTCGCCGCGCCTCTGGCGCTGGCGCGACGACCCCTGGTTCGCAGGCGTCTCGTCCATGACCCCCCAGCGGCGCATCACGCGGGTGAAGCAGTACGTCATGGACCACTACGCATTCAACCTGGACCTCGACACGTGGGGGCTCACGACGAAGCAGCAGGAGCTCGCCCGGTTCAGCCCGTTCATCGACACCGACGCGATCAGCCGCGCGAACGCGCTCTTCGGCTACGAGGGCGACCACTACTACTTCGACCTCGACATCCGCACCCACTTCGGGCTCGACAAGTACGCGGGCGACATCATCCCCTACTGGAAGACCGAGACGGTCGAGGCGATGGACGCCTTCCGGCACCGGCCGAACTACGGCAACGGGGCGGGCGAGTGCGTCTCGCTCGCCGCGCTCTACGCCTCGGCTCTGTTCGTGGTGGGGCGGATCCCGCTTCACAGCATCTACATGATGGCCACGCCGCTCCACTCGCAGAACTTCGTGGACGTGCACGACGGCATCCTCACGAACAACCGCCGGCTCGTGACCAAGGCCATGTGGTTCAACGGCACGGCCCTGTCCGCGCAGGCCCGCCGTGCGCTCGAAAACGAGTGCGTGACCATCGTCGCGCACGAGACCGGCTTCATCCATACGGTGTACCGCGAGGCGACGATCGACCCGAAGGCGTTCGAACACGTGGCGCACAAGCTGCGCGCGTTCCTGAAGACCAACCTGACGAGCGAGATCCTGGGCAACTTCCTCCGGCACTGCCGCGACATCCAGCCGTGCTTCCAGTTCCGCTGGCCGATCGCCGGCATCGATCACTACATCCCCGCCGAGCGCGTCTTTGAGTACGAGCAGGGCTGCTCGTTCCTCGTGACCGATCGCACCCGTCCGAAGCTGTTCACCGAGATCGAGCGAGAGGATTTCCGGCCGGCGCCGCTGCCCGGACGGATCGTGTTCAACGAGGTCGAGGAGTTCGTAGCCGCGCACCGGATCGACCTCGACCGGCCCGAGGACGTGCGCCGGCTCGCCGACTCGGTCTCGTGCGAGTGCATGGACGCCGAGCGCGTCATGCGGGACCTGATCCGCTTCTGCTACACCGAGCCCCGCCTTCCGGATCCCTCCGGGAAGGCGTTCGCGCCGGCGGCCGAGCCGCTCGGCCTCACGCTGGAGATGGACCGCGCCGCGGTGATCGCCCGACTGGAGTCCGTCCGGCCCCAGAACGCCGTCGCGGACATGGCCTTCTACGCGTACCGGGACCTCACGCGCACCGAGCCCGAGCCCTTCACCCGCGCGGCCCTGCGCCGGAATCCGGTCTCGATCGAGGGCGCGAAGGCCTTGGACGACGCGGCCCTCATCGCCGCCGTCGGGCAGATGCCCGGCGAGTCCATCTACGACGAGGCCGGCCGCCTCGCCCAGCCTGACGAGGTCTGGAACTTCGGGCGCGGCGACGGCGTGGAGAAGGCGCTGCTCCTGGCCAACGTCCTGCTCCGGCGCCGCCCGGGCACGAGCGGGGAGCTCCGCATCGGCCCCGCCGAAGTCGTGCTGACGATCGGCAGCGAATCGCATACCCTGCCCACCTCGAAGGGATTGCCACCCCAGACGTGGCCGCTGAGAACCACATGAACAGCCGCCCGAACATCGTGTTCGTCGTGTCCGACACCCTCCGGGCCGCTGACACCGGCTGCTACGGCAGTCACGAGGTGCGCACGCCGAACATAGACGCCTTCGCCCGGCGCGGCACGCGCTTCTCCGAGGCCTACCCGGAAAGTCTTCCCACGATCCCGGTCCGCCGCGCGCTGCATACCGGCCGGCGGGCCTACCCGTTCCGCCACTACCGCCCGCTCAAGTGGGACATCGTGTACCTGCCCGGCTGGCAGCCGATGGACGACGCCGAGGACACGCTGGCGGAGAACCTGGCCGCCGCGGGATATCACACCGGATTCGTCACCGACACGCTCCCGTACTTCGCTCCCGGGCTCAACTTCACGCGCGGGTTCTGGCAGTGGGAGTTCGTGCGCGGCCAGCAGCAGGACCGGTGGAAATCGCCGCACGCGGTCAGCGACCAGGCGCTCGCCCGCTACGGCCGGCCCGACGAGCTGCGCCGGAAGCCCTACCAGCTGCTCAACATGCACCTCGCCAACACCGCGGACGTCCGCTCCGAGGCCGACACGAGCACGGCCCAAACGTTCGAGTGGGCGGCGCAGTTCCTCGAAGACAACCGCGCGGGCCAGCCGTTCTACCTGCTGGTCGACTGCTTCGACCCGCACGAGCCGTGGGAGGCGCCGGATGCGTACTACCGCCTCTACGGAGATCCGAACTACTCCGGCCGACGCTTCGTCCACTGCGCCTACGCCCCCGTCGAGCAGGCCGGCTATACGCCGGAGGAGGTGCGCTACACGCGCGCCCACTACTGCGGGCTGGTCACGCTGGTCGACACGTGGTTCGGAAAGCTCATGCGCCGGCTCGACGAACTCGATCTCGCCCGGAACACCGCCGTGTTCCTGGTCTCGGACCACGGCACCAACTTCTGCGACAACCCGCGGCACGTGATCGGCAAGCCCGCCAGCTCCATGTACCCGGGCCTGATGCGGCTCCCGCTCCTCGCCCGGTTGCCCGACGAGGCCGGCGCCGGCTCGACATGCCCGGCCCTGACCTACAACGTGGACCTGCCGGCCACGATCTACGACCTGGCCGGCGTCCGGCCGGCGCAGGAGATCCACGGCCGGAGCCTGGTCCCGCTCCTCCGCCAGCGCCCGGGCTGGGCGCCGCGGCCGCACGTCACGTGCCGCTACGGCAACTCCGTCTGCTACATCGACGACCGCACCTGGGCGCTCGGCGATATCGACGGGGCGCCCCAGGAAGTCTTCGACCGGACCGAGGACCCGGAGTGCCGGACGCCCCTGCCCGAGCCCGAGGCGCGGCGGCGGTGGACCGGCGCCTGGCAGGCGTTGCTCGCGGATGCCGGAGGCGCGCTGCCGGACTATCGGCAAGCAGCAAAGACGGATGCGATCGGCCAGAAACCGGTGGCGTGACGACGGCGAACACAGACGGCGGAGATCGCTCATGACGACCAACCGCGACTGGATCCAGCGCACCATCGAGCACCGCGGCGGCGGGCCCGTGCCCTACAACTTCCTGCTGTGCCCGCCCGCCCTGCAAGTGGCCCGCGAGCACTACGGCGCCGACCTGGAGAATGCCCTGGGCCTGCCCATCCGCATGACCGGGGCCAACACCACGAAGCCGCTCTACGCAAGCCCCGATGAGTTCGGCCCCACCGCCACCGACCCCTTCGGCGTGGTGTGGACCACCAACTACATCGACCGGGGCTCGCCGATCGGCCCCTGCCTGCCGGAGCCCGATCTTTCGCGCTACGCGTTTCCGAACCCGGCGGACGCCTACCGCTTCACCCATATCGCCGAGTGGTGCGGCCGTCAGGATGGGAACTACCGGATCATCTGGGCCGGCGACCTCTGGGAGCGCGCCACGTTCATGCGCGGAATGGAGCAGATCCTCGAGGATCTCGTCCTGCACCCGACCTTCGTCCACGACCTGCTGAACGGGCTCACCGCCTACATCATCGACACGATCCGCATCCTCGTCCGAACCGGCGATTTCGAATGCATCGCCGTCAGCGACGACTACGGAACCCAGCACGGCCTCCTGATGTCGCCGGCTCACTGGCGGGAGTTCGTGAAGCCCTGCCTGGCCCGGATCTACGCCTTCGCCAAGACCCATGGCCGCGCCGTGTTCCACCACTCCTGCGGCCACGTCACGCCGATCGTGCCCGACCTGATCGACATCGG
>CAYSLU010000037.1:0-4721 GCA_964431965.1 uncultured Verrucomicrobiota bacterium | reverse complement strand
GTCACGAAGTAGCCGATCCACGCGCTCTTGAGCACCGGGCCCACGCCCACCCGTTCGGCGACCGGACCCAGCGCCAGGAAGACGGTCGCGGCCAGCCCCCACACGCCGCCGACGATCAACGCCATGCGCTGGCTGAGCCGCAGCCCGATGCCGTAGCGAGCCATGGTGACGACCAGCGGATAGGACGCGTACACGCAGAAGCCGGCGGCCATCAAGAGAGCCATGGCCCCGCCGTGCCCGCCCAAACCCATGTAGATCGCCAGCAGTGGCACCCCCATCAGGAGCGAGATGATCAGGCACGGCAAGTACCCCGCCCGATGCGCCAGAATCCCCCACACGACTCCGCCGATCGCGCCACCCGCGCCAAAGAGCATCGACGACGTACCGCAGAAGGAGAGCGGCATGCCCTGCTCGTAGAGATAGGTCGGCAGCAGACTCGGGATGATGGTCGATGCCGTCGCCATCGGCACAGCCAGCGCCATCAGGTGTCCGAAGGCCAGCCGGGGCACCCCCCGCGAGCTGTCCGAGCGGGCACCCTCGTCCGACTCGACGGCGAGCCGGATACGCAGGCCGCGCACAACCGCAATCCCGATGAGGGGACAGACCAGGAGAGCCGAGAGCCCCTTCAGGCCCCAGCGCTCGACCAGAAGCGACGACACGAACGCCCCGCCCGCGAACCCCCCATACCCGCCCACCAGGAAGAAAGCCGTCGCCACGGACGACGGGACGCGGTCCAGCAGATGGATGGCGCGCAGCCCCTCCGGATGGATCACGGCGATCCCCGCGCCGCCGACCAGCATGCAACCGGCCAGCGCGACGATCGTCCACGGCCCGCGCGGGACGAACGGGATGAGCGCGATGACCGCGGCCAGGACCAGCCCGAACTGCAGGAACACCGGCTCGCGCCGGTGCCCCTGGTAGTGACCGGCCAGAAGCTGCACGCCGTTCGCCGAGAAGTTCAGGACCGTGATCAGGGCCACGCCGGCGGTGAGCGACAAGCCGAACTCGCTGCGAATGACCGGCAGCACGGCCGGCACGAGCCCGCCGAAGAGGTCGCCGCAGAAGTGAATCAGGGTCAGCCCGATCAGGCTGGCCAGCTGCCCTCTCATGCCGGGGGTCTCCCCCGGCCGCCGATGCGCATCATTTCGCGGCGCTCCCCAACCCCATGTCCGCCAGGTACGCGTCCACGGTCTCCGCGGTGATCGCGCGCGTGTTGAGCGACACGCGCGGGACGACCGGCCGCCCGGTCTTCAGCACGCTGAGCGCCTGCCGCAGGCCCTCCGCCCCCGGCGGCTCGTACAGGAACGTGGCCGCGAGCTTGCCCTGCTTCACCCAGAGCGCACCCTCCTGCGGGATGCCGTCGATGCCGATGAAGCGGATCTCCCGCTCCCGGCCCGCCTGCTTGGCGGCCTGCCAGGCCCCGTACGCCATGGGATCGTTGTGCGCGTACACGAGGTCGATCTTCGGGTTGCTCTTCAGGGCGTCCTGCATGAGGACGAGGCCGCGGTTCAGCTTCCAGTCGCCGTCGAGCCCGCCGATCATGCGGATGCCCGGCTCGCCGCCGACCACCTGATGGAACCCATCGCGGCGCTCCTGGGCCGGAGTCGACGCCAGGCCGCCGCAGATCTCGTAGATCACGCCCTTCGCCCGGCCGGGGCCGCCGAGCAGCTTCACGGCGTGCTCGCCCGCCGCGCGCCCGATCTTGAGGTTGTCGCCGCCGACAAAGCACGCATAGCCCTTGAAGTTCACGTCGCGGTCGAGCACGACCACGGGAATGCCCTTCTCGGCCGCCTCCTTCACGACGCCGGTCAGGCCCGGCGACTCCTTCGGCGAGACCAGGATCGCGTCGAACCCGCGCACGATGAACGAGCGCACGTCCGCGACCTGCTTGTCCGTCTTGTCGTCCGCGTCCTGCACCTCGAGATCGACGTCCGGATGAAGCGCGGCCTCGCGGCGCAGCATCTCGTTGAACAGGACGCGCCACGGCTCCTTGACCGTGCACTGGGAGAACCCGACGCGGTACTTCTGGCCTGGCTGCAGGGGCCGAGGCTGAAAGGCAGGCGCTGCGCCCCCGGGAGCCGCCGGCCCCGGAGCGGCCGCCGCCAGCGCCGCTGCGATCGTCACCGTCGCCACCGCCACGCCCGTCCGCATCATGTGCATCGTGCGCTCCTTGTCAGACCGATCCCGGCGCTCCGCTCCGTCGCCGCCACAGCCGCCCGACCCAGCGGGCGGGATGTCCTTCCTGAAGCAGGACCGCGGCCACGATGATCACGCCCTTCAGGATGTCCTGAATCTCGCTCGAAATGCCCTTGAGGACGAGTATATTGTTGAGGTATCCGAAGATCAACACACCCACCACCGTCCCGGCCATCCGGCCGCGCCCGCCCGCCAGGCTCGTGCCGCCGATGACCACCGCCGCGATGGCATCCAGCTCGCCCATCTGCCCGGCATCCGGCTTTCCCTGGCCGTACATCGCGCAGTACAGCACCGCGGCCAGCCCGGCCATCGCCCCGGAAATCGCGTAGACGCCCGTCTTCACCGCTTCGACGTCGATCCCCGAGAACCGAGCCGTCTCTTCATTTCCGCCCACGGCATACACGTACCGGCCGAACCGTAGCCGCGTCAGAACGCCGTGAGCCACGAGCGCCGCGCCCAGGAAGAAGAGGCCGGTCACCGGCACGATCTCAGCCTCGGCCGCCCGCCCCCGCCGCTCGTCCCACGTCCGCACCCGCAGCAGGCTGCGCCCGAGCGAGGAAAACGACTCCCGGGCAAAGCCCTTGCCCTCGCCCGCCAGCTGCTGCTTCAGCGCGTCCAGCCCGCCCCCGCTGTCCGCCGACTCCTCCGCCGATAGAAAGTAGACCGCGTGGATCTGCCCGCCCTTCCCAGCCACAAACTTCGCAAGCCCCACCAGCGCAATCATCATGGCCAGCGTGACGATGAACGGCTGAAGCCGGCCGCGCGCCACGAGCGCCCCGCTTGCGGCCCCAAGCAGCGCGCCGACCGCCGGGACCAGAACCAGGGCCGCGGCCACGCCAAAGCCGGTCCGTGCCTGGGCTGAGGCCCACAGGACGACCGCCCCGCCGACCGCAAGGCCGGCCGCCAGCCCGCCGGCCGACCGCCAGCGCCTGCCGCCGATGCGGTCGCCGGGGCCCGTCCGCCAAGCCAGCAGCGCAGCCGTCAGCGCCGCCGCCGCCACGGCGCCCGCGCCCGCCGCCAGCAGGCTCCCACGGTTCCACTCCCGGCCCGTCACCAGCATGGCGCAGAGCACGGACCCGAGCGACAGCATGGAGCCGACCGACAGATCGATCCCGCCGGTAAGGATGACCATCGTCATTCCCACCGCCAGGATGCCGTTCAGGGATACGCGCTGGAGAACGTCGCGCTGATTGTCGAACGACAGGAAGGCCGGCTCCAGCAGGCACCCGGCCGCGAAGATCGCCGCCAGCCCCAGGTAGAGCGACGTCCCCCGGAGCCGCATCCGCCATTCAGCGCGCTGGTTCATTCGCACCCGGCCGGGAGAGGGCGGCGGCATCGGCGAGTCGCTGGCGCAGGTACTGCACCTGCACGTCCTTGTTCATCGGGATCACCCAGAGCCGATACAGCTCCACCACTTTCTCGGGGTCGAACGGGGCGGCGGCTGATGTCGCATTCAGCTCCCGGCTGTATGTCGTCGCCTTCTTGGCCACGCGGCGCAGCACCTCCCGCTCGACTTGGGCGTCGGTGATGGCCTTGAGCAGCGCGGCATCGTCGCAGGCGCGAATGAGCGGATCGAAGGCCTCCGGGGCGGCCCGGTACTTGCTCTCCGCGACGAACTTGCCGTAGTGGATCCGGCGCGAGAGCGACTGAAGACACGCCACGTCGCACACGGAACTCGATCCGTACTGCTCGTCGTCGCCGTCCGGACAGATCAGCGAGATCATGTCCGCCTCGTAGGTCCGCCGGATCCGGCCGTTGATGCACACGTCGTTCGGGTGAAGCGGATTGTCCCGGTAGGCAAGCGACGGGAGCACCGGCGACGGGAGGCTGCCGAAAAACGGCTGCTCGTCGGGGCTCGTGTAACGCCGCATGCGGGCGTGTACGCTTTCGGTCTCGCGCAGGCAGTAGTCGACCAGGCTCAGCCCCGAGAGGGCCGCACCGAAAACGCCGGGCTGATAGACCGCCGCGTTGCGCTTGAACTGCGCCCGCTCGATCAGCGCGAAGATGATGGTCTCCTCGAGCCGGACCAGCACGTTTCGAATGTTCTCGAGAACCAGTTGGCTGCTCACGGCGCGGAGTGTATCCCACCGTCGCGCGCCGGGGCAAGACACGCGACAGAAAGGACGAATGTCGAAGGCCGGACTTGCCCCTGAAACGGGGCGAGCCGGATCCGCTCCATCGACCGGCCCGCGACGCGGCTCACCACGACCGCACGGAGTCACCCCTGGCCCACCGTTCCAAGTCCGCGACGGAACGGGGCGAACCGCGACGCGGCTTGGGTCGGGTGAGTCCGCGAACCCCCGGACGGTCCAAGCCGTGGCGCTTCCTCAACGCCAATCGCCTGACGCACTCCAGCGCCACGCGCTCACGCGCGCGGCTACAACCCCAGAATACCGAGCCAAGAATCTCCGAGTCACGAAGTCCAGACGCCCCCCTGACCCACCGTTCCGAGTCGGCGACGGAACGGGGCGAACCGCGACGCGGCTTGGGTCGCGCTGAGTCCGCGAAGCGCCCGAACGGCGGCG
>CAYSLU010000036.1:0-44701 GCA_964431965.1 uncultured Verrucomicrobiota bacterium | reverse complement strand
CCACCAAGCGGCATTCAAAAAAACTCACAATCAGGGGTGAGTTGCGAAAGTCGGGTTAGGCCGTTCTGAGGCCTCAGTGCGGACGGCTGCTGCGCATCGCCCGCCAGCTGCCTGCCGTCCGCAGTCCGAAAAATGATGGAATGTGCCGACCGACGGATCAGCGGCAGAACAGCATGTCGGCGTAGGTCGGCAGCGGCCAGTACTCGGCGCTCACCACCGGTTCGACGTCATCGGAGGCCGCCCGCAATCTGGCCATCGCCGGCACCACGAGATCGCGGTACGCCCCGGCCTTCTTGTCGGCGTGGCCCTTTGCGGCCGCGCCGGCAACCGCCGCCGCAAGCGCGTCGATCGCGCCATCCAGGTCCTTGGCGGCGGCGTTCAGCCGCTTGAGCAGCCGGATCTGGACCTCCGGCTTCGCCCCGGCCGCCTTGACGGAGTTGACGCCATCGGCCACATCCGCGGCAAAGCTGACGACCGCAGGCAGGATCTGGCGACGCGCCATGTCGAGCATGGTCTTCGCCTCGATGTTGATCACCTTCACGTAGTTCTCGAGCAGAATCTCGTGCCGGGCGTCGATTTCGCCGCGCGGGAGGGTGCCGTGCTTGATCAGCACGGCGGCGTTCTCCGGCGAGACCATGTCGTTGATGGAGTCGACGCAGTTGCGGACGTTCGGCAGGCCGCGCTTCGCCGCTTCCTTGGCCCATGCAGCCGAGTAGTTGTCGCCGTTGAAGATCACGGCCTCATGCTCGTCCGCATATTTCTTCAGCAGCGTCTGCAGCCGGCCGTTGATGTCCTGGGCGCCCTGCAGGTGGTCGGCGATCTCCGACAGCGTCTCGGCGACGATCGTGTTGAGCACGAAGTTCGGGCCGCTCAGCGACTGGGAGGAGCCCACCATGCGGAACTCGAACTTGTTGCCGGTGAAGGCAAAGGGCGACGTCCGGTTGCGATCGGTCGTGTCCTTGGGAATGGCCGGCAGGGTCGTCACGCCGAGCCGCAGATGCCCCCCGGCCGTGGAGCTGCTGGCGGCGCCCTTCTTGATCTGCTGGAAGATGTCCGTCAGCTGCTCGCCCAGGAAGACAGATACGATCGCCGGCGGCGCCTCGTTCGCTCCGAGGCGGTGGTCGTTCCCCGGCGTGGCCACGGTCGCGCGCAGCAGCGACGAGTACCGGTGCACCGCGCGGATGACCGCGAACAGGAACACCAGGAACTGCACGTTGTCATGCGGCGTCTGCCCCGGATTCAGCAGGTTGATGCCGTCGTCGGTGCAGAGCGCCCAGTTGTTGTGCTTGCCGGAGCCGTTGACGCCGGCGAAGGGCTTCTCGTGCAGCAGGCACACGAAGTTGTGGCGGCGGGCGACCCTCTGGAGCAGCTCCATGGTCAGCTGGTTGTGATCGACGCCGATGTTGACGGTCGCGTAGACCGGCGCGATCTCGTGCTGGGCCGGCGCCACTTCATTGTGCTGGGTCTTGGCCAAAACGCCCAGCTTCCAGAGTTCGCCGTTCAGGTCGGCCATGAAGGAGGCGACGCGCTCATGCAGCGCCCCGAAGTACTGATCCTCCAGCTCCTGCCCCTTGGGCGGCGGCGCACCGAAGAGGGTGCGCCCGGCCAGGCGCAGGTCCTCGCGGCCCTCTACGAACTTGCGGTCGATCAGGAAGTACTCCTGCTCGCCGCCCAGCGTCGCCGCGACGCGCTTGCTCGAGCTGTTGCCGAGAATCCTCAGAACGCGCAGCGCCTGTGTGTTCAGCGCCTGCATCGAGCGCAGGAGCGGCGTCTTCTTGTCCAGCGCCTCTCCCGTGTACGAGGCAAAGGAAGTGGGAATGAACAGCGTCGTGTTGGTGCCGTCGGTCTTGATGAACACCGGCGAGGTGCAGTCCCATACCGTGTACCCGCGGGCCTCGAAGGTCGCGCGCAGTCCGCCGGACGGGAAGGACGACGCATCCGGCTCGCCCTGCGTCAGCTCCCGGCCGCTGAACTCCATCATGATCTGGCCGTTGCTGGTGGGCGAAATGAACGAGTCATGCTTCTCGGCCGTGATGCCGGTCATGGGCTGGAACCAGTGGCAGAAGTGCGTGGCGCCCTTCTCGATCGCCCAGTCCTTCATGGCGTTGGCCACGACATCGGCGATGGACGAATCCAGCTCCTTGCCTTCGTCGATTGTCTCCTTGAGCTTCCTGTAGACGGCCTTCGGGAGACGCTCCCGCATCGCAGTGTCATTGAAAACGTTGGAGCCAAACACTTCCGGCAGGCAATCCGTCTTCTCGTCGCAGCAGTTCATGATCCTGGGTCCTTGTCTTGCGGTCCGGCGTCTGCGAATCACCTAAGGTGCACAAACACCACACTCCATTGCAAGCGCCGTGCCAACCAAGCATGGCATATCGCAACTATCTATTTCTGAGCAGCTTGCAACGCTTCAGGAAGCACCAGACATCCGGACCCGGAGTACAGATACGACATTTATGAAGGTTTTTCGAAAGAGAAGTACAATATTGAATCGCCCGGACCGCGTTGATGCCGCAGCAGGGCCGGCCGTTTCATGCCGGGCAAACGGTTGATCCCGGTCGTTGTGGTCATGCTGGTCGAGCGGGTGCCCGCCGCGCACCCAGACGCCGGAAGCGTCCGCGTGACAGTGAATCCGGGGCTCAGCCCTGCCTCGACGCTCCCCAAAGTGTGTTTCCCCCGATCTTGACCGTCCATCCCGCTTCCCACATGCTCCCCGCTATGAAGACTCCGCTTCTGAAGAGCCCCAAGGTCATCCCCCAGAAGCGGAAGGCCTTGGAGGACAAAATCCAGCAGGGAATCACAGAGCTAGAGGGCGTTCTGGGATGAAGAAGAAAGCCGCCAAAAAGGCCGTCCCAAGCCGGACTGTGAAGAAGGCAATTCGTCACGCAGTGCGTGACGAATTGGAAGACAACCCTGCCTCTGTTCCGCTTTTTGACCGTGTCGCCGCTATTCTGGACGCTGCGCGCAGCAACGTCGTCCGGGTCGTGAACAGCCGAATGGTGCTCGCCTACTGGCTCATTGGGCGGGAAATCGTCCAGGAACTCCAAGGCGGTGATGAACGCGCGGCGTATGGCAAGAGGGTGCTTTCCACGCTGTCCCAGCAACTGACCCAAAGGTATGGCGAGGGGTATTCCATATCCAGCCTCAAAGATTTCAAGCTGGTCTTTACCACCTTTCCAGATCGGTTGAACTCAAAAAGCCACGCATCGCGTGGCCAATTGACCGGAAGGACAGTTCTCGATCCAATGAACGGAGATTCCTCCGCAGCCGCGCCGTTCCATCCCAGCCTCTCTTGGTCTCACTACCGGGCGATCATGCGCGTGGAGAACCCCGCAGCCCGTGAGTTCTACGAATCGGAAGCCGTCGCCGCTGGCTGGAACACCCGCGAACTCGACCGCCAGATCCACAGCCTCTACTACGAGCGGCTGCTCCTCAGCAAAGACAAGCAAGGCATGATCCGGGAGCAGCGCGACGCTGCGCCCAAGTTCGATCCGGCCACCATTCTCAAATCCTCCACCGTCCTGGAGTTCCTTGGCTTGCCCGATAGCTTCCGGCTTCACGAATCCAAGCTGGAGCAGGCGATCATGGACAATCTCCAGACCTTCCTGCTTGAACTCGGCCGTGGCTTCAGCTTCGTTGCCCGGCAGAAACGCCTCCAGTTCGACGACGACGAGTTCTTCGTCGATCTCGTCTTCTACAACTACCTCCTGAAATGTTTCGTCCTCATCGACCTCAAGATCGGCAAGCTCACGCATCAGGACGTGGGCCAGATGGATAGCTACGTGCGCCTCTACGAAGACCTTCACAAGGTGGCCGGGGACAATCCCACCGTCGGTCTTATCCTCTGCTCCCAGAAAAACGAAACCATCGCCCGCTACTCCGTGCTTCAGGAAAGCCAGCAACTCTTCGCCTCCAAGTACCGCCTCCACCTCCCCACCGAGGAAGAACTCGCCGACGAACTCAAACGCGAGATCCTGGCGATTGAAGAAGGGAGGGCAGGATGAGTGACCTAAGCATGCCAGCCTCGTCTGTTAGGCCCCGCCCGGTCTGACTCGGCTTGCGGTTGATGGCGCAAAGCGCTCGGCAGATGAAGGAGAGAGCGGGCCATGACGTTGAGGATCGGCCGATTCGTTGACCGGAATACGAACCGGCGGTGCGAGCGCGAACTGGAAGGTTTCGACCGGGCCCCGGGGCTCGCCGAAGGCGAGGAGCTGATCTGCGGGACGGTGTTCGGAGCCTCCGGGGTGAGGCCCGGCGACTTCCGCGGCCCGACGCCATCGGCCGCCGAGCCGGAGCGTATTTCGGATTCGGCCTACTGCGGCCGGCGCGCGGTCGAGTGGGAGACCGCCCAAGTCGAATCGTCGGCCGACACGGTGTTCACGTGGATCGGCGGGAGCCAGGTGCGGCCCATGCGGCCGGTGTTCCCGTACGTGACCGCCACGCTGTCGGTGAACGGCGTCGCCCGCCTTCAGTTCCCGCTCGGATACGTCAGCGCGTATGGCGGCTCGTATACGACCGAGCTCGATGGGTTTGCCCTGGGCTTTGAGCCCCGGCGGCTCGTCCCGCTGGTCGAGTCGCCGCACCGCTTCTGGGACTCGCATGGCGTGTCGGGTTTCTACCGGTTGCTCGTGCCCGCCGCGTACGTGAAAGCGGGGGAGCGCCTGCGCCTGCGCGTGGAACTGGATGAGCCGCCTGCGGACACCGCCTCCTTCTTCTATGTCTCCGCGCGACGGGACGCGCTGCGGCTGGATCTGGCCACGCTGCGGGACGAGGTCGCCCAGCTTCAGAGCGACTTGGTCCAGCTTCGGCTTTCGCATCAGATGCTCTACGCGCACGTGTACCCCGAGCTGTTTCCCAAGCAGGTGCGCGGAGAGCGCATCCTTGTCCATCAGGACGAACTCCTGCACTACCATCCAGCGCAACTGACGGTGCTGAGGAGCGGCGATGTCGTCATCACCGCCCGCGAAGCGACCGACCACCTGTCGATCGACGGCCGCATCGTCGCCTTCCGCTCGAAAGACGGCGGGAAGTCATGGGGCCCCCGCGAACATCTTTTCGATCTGGGCCGCTCGGACCACCGCGGTTCGCCCATCTTCGAGCTGCCGGACGGCGAGTGGCTGACCACGGACTATCGGTCGAGAGGTGAGTACAACGCCAGAGACGTTTTTGACATTCCCGCGATGACCCAGCCGACCCTCTGGTGCGGCTGGTCCGCCGACCAGGGGAAGACGTGGCGGTTCTCCGACGCGCCGCTGACCGTTCCCGGCATGCATCCGTATGCGGAGGTCGAGCGGCACATGATTCGGCTGCCGTCCGGTCGGCTCCTGGTGGCGGCCAACTACATGCCCTTGGCGGAAGACGGTGTTCACCCGAAGCCGCACGCCTACCAGATCGCCGTGTTCTGCTCGGACGATAACGGGCGACACTGGCGGGTGCTGGCCCAGGCGCCGGATCATCCGTTCATCGTGGGGGAGTGCACGCTGCTGCTGACCCGCGGCGGACGATTGCTCATGCTCGGCCGGTCGCAGCCGGCCAACGGCACGAGCTATATCGAGCGCGGCGCGGTGCTGCAGTCGGTCTCGCTGGATGAGGGGAAGACATGGAGCCCGTTCGAGCCGACGGTCATGAGCAGCATGGCGTCGCCGGCGCACCTCCTGCAACTGGCCGATGGACGCATTCTCTGTACGCACGCCTCGCGGTTCTATCCCGGGTCGATCTACGCGACCGTCAGCCGGGACGAGGGCCGGACGTGGGATACCAGCAACACGCGGATCGTGGCGATGGACCTGCAGAACGTGGATTCCTGCTATCCGAACAGCGGACAGCTGTCCGACGGGACGATCCTCACGACGTGGTACTCGAACCTGTTCGCCAAGTTCTACATCGCCGTATTGCGCTATCGGCCGGAGGATCTCTGACATGCCCTCGCCCAGCCCGGCGGATCTTGATGCCTTCTGGCAGCAAACGCTGACTCGCGCCCGCGCTCAACCGCTGGATGTGCAGATCGAGAAGACGGACGCGCGCCTGCCGTACTACGTGCATCGCCTGACGTACCGGAGCCTGGACGGGATTCCCGTGCGGGCCTATCTCGCGCAGCCGGTCAACACGATCCGGTGCGGCCGCACCCCCCGGCCGCTTCCGGCCATCGTCATCGGCCCCGGCTACGGCGGACGGGAGTTCGGCACGCAACTCAACGAATGCCAGCGCGGGTATGCCGTCCTCCACGTCTACCCCCGCTCGCAGGGCGAGTCGGGCGATCTGTGGCGCGTGGGGGATCACGCCTACCACGCCTGGGTCAATCACGGGAAGGAGCGCCCCGAGGGGTTCTACTATCAGGGCGCCGTCATGGACCTCGTGCGCGGGATGGATTACCTGCGCACTCGGCCCGACGTGGATCCGGAGCGCATCGGCGTGATGGGCACGAGCCAGGGCGGGATGCTGGCGCTCGGAACGGCTGCGGTCGAACCAAACGTGCGCGCCGTGGTGGCACACGTGCCGTACCTGTGCCACGTCCGCCACAGCGCCGCCTTCGCCGACTCGCTGGCGCGCGACGCCGCCTTTCTCGACACGTGGGACTACTTCGACCCCGTCGAGCTGGCCCACCGCATTCAGGCACCCACGCTGCTGAGCGCCGGGGGGAAAGACACCACGTGCCCGCCCGACACCATCCGCGCCGTCTTCGCCCGCCTTCCGGGCATCAAGGCCCTGGCCCACTATCCCGACTTGATCCACACCTCATGCACCGACTTCTACGCCATGAGCTGGCAGTGGATGGATCGCTATCTTCGGTGATCGAGGAGGCCGGTTCGATGTGTTGGCCAGCTCCCGTGCGCCCCATGCACGGCGCCCCGGCGAGGACCGGAAGAAGGATCTGTATCAGGACGGCCGGCGCGTCTTCCGGCGGATGAAGCCGGCGCCCCATCGGGATAGCGACCGGGAGATGGCCGTCGACCACCTTCTTCCGCTGCTGGGCTGACCGTGGTTCGCGACGGCGGACAGGTGGATGCGTGCGCCAGCGCGACGCACGGGAAGTCCCTGCCCACGGCGACAGGAAACCCCTTCATCGTGTAGGCCGTTGGGCGGACATTGCTGGTCGATCGAGGCACCCCTTGCGGCACCCACCCCGGCCGGCCGTTTTCCACGCTTGGCTCGGCGCACAATACGGCGCCCGATGGTCTCTCGCCAGACGCCGCGCCGGGCCTACGCCAGGGCATGGTGTGAATCCTCCGTCGGTCAGCCGGCGGCGGCCTGCCCCATCCGGATGAACTGCCGGACACGCGCGAGCGGTGTGCGGGGGGTGATGGGGCTGGCGGTGCTGAGGATGAAGCCGCGCGCGGGCCGGCCCGCGGCAACTTGGCGCCGGACTTCCGCTTCCAGGTCCTCGTCCGCGGCGTTCTGCAGGACCGCCACCGGATCGATGTTGCTGAAGAGCGTCATGCGGCTTCCGATGCGCCGGGCGATCTCCGCCGTGTCGTTCACGAAGCCCTTCATGCTCGCCTCGTACAGCAACCCGTCGGCGCCCGTGGCGGCAATCTGCTCCAGGCGGTCCATCACGCCGCCGAAGTAGATGAGGATGGCCTTGTGCCCCAGCCGGTGGATCTCGCGGACCATCTCGCTCACGGTGGGCAGGCAGAAGCGCTCGTACAGGGCCGGTGAGATCATGTCGCTGGTGGCTGTCGCGTCGTCGATGTAGATGGCGTCTCCCCCGGCCTCGGCCAGGCGCCGGATGCTCTCGATGTTCTGCGCGAGGATCTTCTGCGACAGGTAGTCGATCAGCTCCGGCTCTTCGATCAGCATGGCCAGGAGGTTCGTAAGCCCCACGTGCCAATGGCAGGAGTACAGCGTGCCGATCACCCCGCCGGAGAGGATGAACTGGTCGCACCCGAAGCGTCGGACTACAGCGTCGATGTAGTCGTTGCCGCCGTCGGCAACTTGCCGCTCTGCAGACGTCACGGTGACGCGCGCATCCGCGTCCGCGCGGGTGAGCACGAACCGCCTCTCGTTGGCGTGCCCGTCGGTGGCGTGCCCGCTGCAGGTCGCGACGAGGGGCGTCCACTCGTTGGTCCGTCGGTCGTGGCGGAAGGCGCGGCCGTCCTTCTCGACGAACTCCTGACGCTCGCGCCATGCGCGGGCGGGCGCGCCGTGCGGCTGCAGCAACTCGAAGGGGACCTGCTCGTGAATGCGTGCAAACGTCTCGACGTGCGCGTCCGGCGTCGCGGCCAGCCACTCGTGCAGGCGCCACGCGGGCAGCCCGGTGAGCTCGCTGAAGTGGTCCTGATGGTAGAGAAAGTTGTAGACTGACGTGACCGGACAGCGGTCGACGGGCCGCCCCTCCAGCGCCGCGTGCACGCGCTCCTTGTTGGTCATCGCGAACCACCCGTCAGCCGCGCGTCGCGCTCGAGCACCAGCACGCGCACGTCCAGGCTTTTCACGGTTAGGCGGATCGAGCCGCCCTTCCGGAGCAGGCGCTGGCCCAGCAGGTCCTCGACCCGCTTCCACCCGGTCACGTTCACGGCTTCCGTGACCGGCGCCGCCGTCGGATTCGTGAAGAACCACGCTTCCCTGTTCCCCGCCACCCGCCGACGCAGGAGGAGTTTGCCGGCGCGCTCCGGCTTCACTCCGCATGCGGCCAGAACGGTCCGCACCGCCAGCCGCGTCTGGGCATCGCGGTAGGCCGTCCCGCTGTGCCCCACGTACGTGCCGAGCAGCCAGGCGGTTCCGTCCCCGACGTTCCGGACAACGCCGGCCACGGCCTTGCCATGCATGAGGCACGGCGCGCCGCCTTCGGGCACCAGGGTCTGGACATAGACATTCGCCCGCAGTTTGCGGCCGGCCAGCGGGCCGGTCCCCGCCAGCATGGCCGGATCGAGATACTCCCCCCACGTGCGCTCGGCCGGCGACCAGCGCTGTCCCCCGTTCGGCTCTTGGACCATGGCGAAGCTCCCGTGCCTCACGCCGAAGAGCTCAGCCAAGACGGGCGACATTTCACCGCGCGCGCAGAACCCCAGCTCGTTCATCCGGCCTGGAACAGCCTCGCTGATCAGGTGGACGCCGTCCTTCACGCACTTCGCTAGCGCCTGGGCCGTGCGCTCGGACAGGAACAGCGGAAACGGCAGGATGAGCGCTTTGTAGCCGCGGGCGCGGGCCTCGCCGACCTCGGACGTCTCGATCAGGTCCACCGGGATGCCCGATTCCCAGAGCAGCCGGTACCACCCGCGCACGCTGTAGCCCAGGTGGGGAGCGGCCTGGGTCTGCGCCTGGCAGCCTTGGGCGATGTCCTCGCCCACGACGAGGGCTACAGCGGCCGACGCCTGCGTCGGCCGCGCGAACAGGTCCGGGTACCGATTCAGCGCGCGGCCGATTCGACCGGCCTCCTCGAGGCGCGGCGTTGTCTCGCCTGAGCTGTCGAGCAGGGAGAACCCGTTGCACTCCGAGGCCATGATCTCCGCCCGGGTCACCCAGAAGGAAACCGCCGTGACGCCCGAGCCCACGGCGGTGAGCATCCACCGTCGGATGTCGTCGGGCGACGGCACGCGCCCCTTGTGGAAGCCTGTGCTGACCGGGCCGCCCTGGAACTCGGCCGCCCAGACCGGCCGGCCGGGCGGGTTCGCACAGCGGATGTGATCGTACCGGTAGGCCACGTTGCTCCACATCTCCGCCAGTAGCGCCTCGTGGCGCGGGAAGGGCCGCTTCGAGTTGTCATCCCACCCGAAGGCGAAGCCCCAGGCGGGATAGCAGGACGATCCGAGGAAGTCCTGGCAGCGGGCGTAGGTCCAGTCCTGCCCGGACGCGAAGGCAGGCCCGCCTTTGTGCGCGAACACCGGCCGCTTCAGGGGGTCGGCTTTCCGGATCGCGTCGGCCCTCGCCTGCAGCAGGCGTGCGATCTGGACGTTGTCCAGGAACGTCCGCCACTCGATCTCCTGCGGGCATGGCTGCGGCCCGTGGTGACGCTCCGGCTGGACGGCGTTCCAGTCTGCGTACCGGCTGTTCCATGCGCGGTTGAGGGCGTCGACGCTGGCATACCGCTCGCGGAGCCAGCCGCGGAAAGCTTTGAGGGTGTGGGGACAGTAGCATACGTGGCCGCCGACGAGTCCCTCCGCCCACCAACCGATCTCCTGCCACGTGTTCCAGACCACGACGTTCTCGAAACGGCCCAGCGTCCGGACCGCGCGGGAGAGGAATCGAAGCTGATCCGCTAGCGCGCCGGCATGGTCCGGGCAAGGGCCTGGTTTGCCATCCGCCGGCAGCGTCGTGGGGGCCTCGTAGGCAACCGTCAGCCCGTCGCGGCGCACCATCCGACAGTCCGGGTACTTCTCGTAGAGCCAGTGCGGCGCCTGCTCGCAGGTGAAACCCAGGTAAACGCCCATGTCGAGAGTAGCCGCGTGCTCGATCAGCTCCTCGTACCGCGAGAAGTCGCAGGCACCCTCCTGGGGTTCGTCGATCATCCAGTGCTCCTGGAGCTTGACGAGGTTGAACCCGTTTCGCTTCAGGATCTCCATGTCGCGCTTCAGCTCCGCCATCGCGGGCATGGGCTCGCGGCACAGGTGTGAGCCGAGCGGAAAGCAGTCGGCAAACGTCTTCGGATTCATTGCGAGCCCCTTCTGTCTTCCGATCATCCCGGTGATCACTCCGGCCCGGCTGGCGAGTTGCCGGATCGAGAGGCCGCCGCGGCGCCGCAGGGCGCTCAGCCGCGGGCCGGTATCCCCGCCTGCGCCACGCCTCGCCGTCCGGCCTCTGTTGCCGCTCATACGGGCAAACACTGTATTGTACGGCCAATTCGCCGCAAGCCAAGAAGCGGCACACGCATGGGAGCGCCGCTCCCTGTTCGACGACCCTTGACGCCCGACCCCGAGTGTGGTCTCCTCGCGCCCTACCGCCGGACCAACCATGAATCGAGCGCGAGGTGCCTCATGTCGATCCTGTCACGCTGTCTCCTGTTGAAAGCCGTCGTGGGGCTGATCGCGGCTGGCGCGGCGGCGGCTGGCGCGGCGCCCGGCAATCTGCTGCGCAATGGGAAGTTCCAGGACGACTGGTACACCTGCCTGCCCGAACTCAAGAACCACAACTGGAACTACTCCATGGAGTCCTACCATCGGCGCGACTACTGCCCCGATGGGTGGCAGCTCTCCGGAAGCTGGGACTGGCAGAATCCCGACGCGCCGTGGGGTGGACGAGCGCTCCTGCTCAAGGGCCCGAAAGCGGGAGCGACGCAGAACGTGACATGGAACATGGTCCACGACTCGAAGAAATGGGCGAACAGCTTTCCCGATGCCGGCGGGTTCCCGGTCGAGGCCCCGCTGAGCAGCCTGCGGCCGGAGCGCCTGATGCGCGATATGACGCTCCGCGTTCGCGTCAAGGGCTCGGACGTGCCAACAGGTGCCGGGGAGGCGCAGATCCGCTTTTCGTCGCCGGAGAAGCCGTACGTGGCCGCCGCCGTGGCGCTGCCCGAAGGCACCTACGACTGGCGCTGGATCGGCGTGACGCTATCCGCGACGCAGTGGCTGGCTGCCGCAAAGGCCGCTCCGGATGGCCGCGTGACGCTGCCGGACCGCTGTCGCGTCAGCCTGAGCTATACCGGCTCGGCGGGCACGGTGGAGATCGGCGAGGCGGTCCTGGCCGCCGGCATGCCGGATTCGCCCAACCTGCTGGCGAACGGAGGCTTCGAAGCCGCGGACGACACCGGATATCCGCAGGGTTGGTCCGCGCAGGAGAAGTACCGCTACTTTCCGCCGCGCATCTACTACATCTTCAACACGTGGCACAACTCCTGGTTTCCGAACCGCGGGCCCGTGGCGGCCGACTCGCTGATCGCCCGCGACGGCGCGCGCAGCCTGAAGATGATCGTCGCCGCCGGCGACGAAAAATGCGTCACCTCCGCCCCCATCGCGCTCAACCAGGCCGAGGCGCGGGCCATCGAGGTGTGGGCATGGATCAAGACCGACAAGCTGACCTTCTTCCAGATCGACGCCCTGAACGAGAAGGGCGAGCGGCTGGACGTGAACAACTTCATCCACAAGTATCCGCCGGCGATCGGCAGCGACGAGTGGCGGCTGATCCGGCAGATGGTCCGGCCGACGGAGCCCGTGCAGTCGCTGCGCATCCGGCTGGCGGCGCGGGGCGTCAACGGCTTCACGCTCGGCGGCACGGGCCTGCAGCCCCAGAACAACGTGGTCGGCACGATCTGGTGGGACGACGTGCGGGTGTTCGAGTCGGAGAGTTCGGCGGCGGACCTGGCGGCACGCGGCGTGAAGGCGGTTGCACCCAAGTCCGCGGAGCCGGATCATCCGGTGCTCGCGGAGCTGAACACCGACTGGCAGCTGCTCGGCGCCAACACGTTGACCGCGGTGGTGACGAATCGCGGTTCCGCGGAAACGTGCTACCTGCACTGGTCCTTCACCTCGCCGGCCGGTCAGTCGAGCGAATGGAAGAGCGCGACGCAGAAGATCGCGAAGAACGCGGCGGCCGCCGTGCAGGTGCCGTATGAGATCGACGCCCCCTGCTCGAACGCCTACACGGAATACCGCGGCGTGCTCAGCCTGCGCGACGGCAAGGACCGGGTACTCGCCTCTTCCGAGCTGTGGTTCAGCACGTGGACGACGCCCATCGACATCGAGCTGGGCAGCACCTACCTGGCGCCGGACAAGACCGCCCAGTACGTGCGGATGAACTTCGGGTTCACGCCGAAGACCATGGAGCGCGCGGCCGGCGTGAAGCTCGATGTGATCCGCAAGGGAACGGGCAAGGTCGTGCGGTCGAAGACGATCCCGGCCACGCCGGCGGTCATCCGCGAGCAGCGCGACAAGCTGCCCCTCGACGTGCGGGAGGACCTGACCGCCCTGGTTCTGACGGACCTGGACGTCTCGTTCCTGCCAGTGCAGCCCTTTGAGCAGCCGGAGCGCAACTGGTTCATCCGCGCCACCCTGCTCGATGCCGCCGGCAAGCCGATGGGATCGGCTGATTCCGCGGCGTTCTGCCGACTGGCGCACGAGGCGGTCCAACCGGCGATCGCCTCGGTGACGATCGACACCAACAACAACCTCTACGTGAACGGCCAGCTGTGGCTCGCCTGGGGCGTGACGTATGGACACAACCCGGTCTACGAGGGGCCAGCCGATCCCGGGCCCGGGAAGTACCGCGACATGCACAATCTGCCCGGGTGGAATCTCTACGACCGCCATGGCGGGCACGCCGGCTCCCGAAGAGAGAACGACCTGACCTGCCTCCGCTTTGTCGCCGGGTCGATCACGCCCCCCAAGTTCCTGGAGAAGGGCTGGACCAACGACAACCTGTATGGCTCGTCGGCGTTTGTCGTGCCGGGTCCGGCATATTCCGTCGACGAGTTGGTGAAGAAAGCGGGTGGGCAGGAGAAACTGGATGCCTACCTGGCATTCGTGAAGTCATCACCCATGGTCGTTTCGACGGCACCCGGAATCGAGGAAACGTTCGCGTACTTCACGTCCATCGGCGATGACGCCCTGCGTGGCTTGAGCCAGGTCACGGACTACCTTCGCGCGAACACCGGCCGGCCGGTCATGACCGGGCATGGCGGGTACTGGAACCGGCTCGAGTTCGAGAAGGCGCCGTTCTTCGACATCTATGATCCCGAGACCGAGCCGCTCTATCCCGCCCCGGTCCACACGGACCTGAAGCCGCTGATCGAAGGAAAGGCCAAGGTGGCGTGGCTGCGGCCGCAGATGTACGAGACCGTGCCGTACGAGCGCTGGCGCTTCCACGTGTGGGTCGAGATGATGCGCGGCGTGCGCGGCTGGCAGATGGCGCACGGCCCGGCCGACACATCGACGTTTCGCGGGCTGCATGCCGAGGTGGCCTCGATCGCGCCCGCCATCGCCTCCGCCGATCCGGGGCCTGCCATCACCCTGGAGCCTTGGATTGAACACTGGTCGCGCCGCGTCAACGGAAAGACCATTCTGGCGGCGGCCACCACCCATGGCCTGGCATTCGGCGGGTGGCAGTGGGACGACAGCGCGGCGTCAAGCAATGGCCGCGCGCGCGTCACGAGCGGCGTCGGCCAGTGGAGCACGGAGGAGAACGGGTATGGACTCACCGGGCTCATGGTCCAGAAGCCGTCGGTCCACGGCATGCAGTGGCTGCCCGACGCCCGGGCCTGGCCGGCCGGCAGCAAGCTGGTTCAGTGGATCAAGCTCGATCGGCCCGCCACCCCGTCCAACGTCGTGCTGCTGGTCAAGGTGGATGGTCGCTGGACCCACTCGGCCAATTGGGGGCCGTTCGATGCTTCTGAGTACCAGCGCGATCTGGCCAAGGCCGAATGGTTCATGCGCCTGCTCTACCGGCATTCGAGCGGCTTCCTTGGCTGGAGCAGCGCCAACGTGACGAACTGCCTGCCCTTCTCGCTGTCCGAATCCGTCCGCATGGGCGATCTGCCGGGATCCGGAGAATGGGTCAGGCTCGAAGTCCCGCTGGAGAGGATCAAGGCCTCTGACGGTCTGCTGGACGGCGTGGCCTTCTACCACGACGGCGGCCGCGTCTGGTGGGGGCGCACGTCGATTGCCGCGCCGGACGGGACAGAAGCCCTGGTCTTCGGCGATTCCGTTGGATTGCCGGCGGACAAGCTCGCAAAGGTGAAGATCAGCGCGGCGGGCCTGAAAAAGGGAGCGCGAGTCCGCGTCCTGTTCGAGGACCGCGAGATCGTCGCCGGCGACGGCTTCTTCACCGACGACTTCCGGGGCCGCGATCTCTACCAGCGCTTTGGCGGCGGATCGTTCAGCGGCTACGGCGACGATCCGGTGGCGCTGCACGTCTACGAGATACCGACCCCGTAGCGCGCGGCCGACGCCGCTTCAGGATAGCAGGCATTCCCCGGTTCCGTCGGGGAACCGGCGCGTCAGCGCCAGGCGGCCATCCGCCGTCCATTCGAAACGGTCGCAGCGTCCGTCGCACAAGTCGATCGACGCGCTCGCCGGACCGGTCCGCCGGATCCGTGCGATATGGGACTGCTCTTCATAGGGCTCCAGGACCGCAACGAATGTAGAGGCAAGCGTTCCGCGTTGCGCTCGACGACGAACCATCACGCGCGGAATCCACGCCTCGGTCGCTCCCCGTCGGACAACCCAGCCCTCGCACACGCCGGCCTCCGCTCCGTCCGTCAGGTCCGTATACCGCAGATGCACGTCCCGGCTCGCTGGATCGCCGGCCTCCGTCGCATCAATCTTCCAGTCCGCCGACCATCCCACTGCGGCCGCCGGGTCGCACTGGAAATTCCGCATCTTTGTCCCGAATCCGAAATCGGGCACTGGCCTGAGGGCAAGCCCATGCGTGGAAACTTCCCCGTAGTAGCTGTGAACAAATTTTGCGTGGTCGTGCCCGCCCGCCACCTCGAACAGGTCGATGAGGTAGCAGTCCTGCTCGGAGATATCGACCAGGACCAGGGTTCGGGCGTAGCGTTTGACCGTGCTTGATTCGCCAGGCTCAATCGACAGGTGGGGCATGCCGTCGTTCACGCAGCTCTGGATCAACGCCCCATCCACCCAGTGTCGCAGCCACCCGGCGTTGTGTTCACAGGCCACCCGGTGAACCTGGCCGGGAATGATCCGGACACACTTCGTTTCCACGGCCGCGCGATCTCGTGCGGGCCGGCGGTCATACATGATCAGGCTGCGTTGATTGTAGTCGCTGCCGAATCCGAAAAAGATGCCGTTGCCCGCGCCTCGGTCGTCCGTTGCCAGCAGGCCGCTGAGGTCGCACGGATTCGGATCATGGGCGATGGCTTCAAACTCCATCCGCTGGAACCCGGAAAACGGCCGGGTGCAGACGATGGTCCCCGCCCCGGTGAGCCGGCCCCGGTCGATCCGCCACTCGCCGTCGAGTGCCTTCCAGTCCGGCCCCAGGCTCGCACGGCCGAAAGCGTCTTCGAACTGGAGGGCCCAGTCGCCGCCAGCTTCGGGTCGAGTCAGAACGCGAACTCGAAGGATGCTCCCCGGCGTGGTCAGGCAGAACCCCACCTGCTCGTGGCCCGGCCCCGCGAGCGGAATGCTCTTCATGTCCGGTTCGACTCGAATGGCCTGAGCCCCTTTGCCCCGCGCCCAGAGCGTCGTCCTGCCGTCAAACCGCGCCTGGCTTCGGCCGTCCACAACCACCGTGTTGTGTGCCGCCGTACTCCAGTACCAGTTGAAGAACGGACTGCTATGCCCATGCATCAGCGGCGGGTACCCGTTGTCCGGCAGGAGATCCAGCCCTTTGGCGTAGAGGCCGATCGTCATCCCGCTGGCATGACCATGCCGCTCGAACGAGTCGTAGCTGACCCAGGCCGCACGGGAGTCGGCGACCCGGCCGGACCGCAGAATCGCCAGGTGCCACTCCTCCTTGTTGACGCTGCCGACCTTGAGTTCCGCGCCCTCGCGATCAATGACGGCCTGCACCGCCCGCTGGAATGCCGGCGGATCGTCCGCGAACAGGTCGTGGGGCAGCCCCGTGACGGAGCCGCCGTTCGCGTGATGCATCACCTGCACGAAGGCGGAATCGCCCGTCAGCTCGTAGAGTCGCCAGAAGAAGGAGTACGGGGATGGCATCGGCCCCAAAGGCGCCGGACGAGCGTCGGCACCGGCCGTTCGACCCCACGGCACGGCGGGATACCGCGTGATCCGTTCCCCGAGCCAGCCGTGGTCGCCGACCATGGGGTAGTACTTGTGAAGGCACCACGTATCCATGTGAAAGCGGTAGAGCGCGTGCAGACGCGGGAATCGGCGAAGGAGTTCGCCGACCAGATCGCCATCCATCAGCATCACGCGAGACAGGAAGATGGCCACCGCCGCGGGAGCAACGCATGCATACCCGGGGATCCCCTTTTCGCCGGTGAGGCCGTCCACGGCGGTCGCCTCGCGGAGAACCGCGTCCAGCATGCCCGCCACTTCGTCCCGGTTTCGGGGCCAGCCTTGGATCATGCGGATGAGGATGATCGTGATATCCGTGTCCGGAGGATTCGAGCTGATCTTGGGCCGGTTGGCCAGCACGTCATTCAGAATGCGCGCGTTGATCTTGCTCCGGGCGCCTGCGCTCAGGCCGTCGAACAGGAGGTCGAACGCCACCGCGAGCTCGCGGACCTCAAGGCATGCGCCATGCCACGTGGAGACGTATCCGCGATCCGCCGGCTTCTGGTAGATGACGCCCTGCTGGCCGAAGTCGAAGGTCGGATGGAGATCCGCCACGCGGTCGAACAGCACCTCGGCTTTTCGGGCGTAGGCCGGATCGCCGGTGATGACATACGCCTCGGACAAGCGCAGAAGGCCATCGAGCACCCACTGCCGCCACTGCCCCCGGATCAGGTAGTGGCCGATATAGCGCCAGCGATGGTCGCCGTCCACATACCCCTCGCCGTCGTCCACTCCGAAGCGGTGCAGGGGATCGCGCGGATCGGGATGCTCCGCGTTGAACAGGAGCGTCCGATCGGCGCGAGACGGATCAAAGATGCCGTCGGCATCCAGTCCGGAGCGGTAGAAGGCGTGAAAATCGTTCTTGGGGAACAGCTCGCGGCAATGTGGGCACGGGACTTTCCAGGGATGACTCAACGCATCGATGGGTCCCATGAATGGAACGCCGGCCTTGCAGGAGGGGCAGAAGTCCCCGTACGCAATATCCCAGGCGCGCGTGATCGTGTTCCCGAACATGAGCGCCCGCAGGTCCGTATCGGACATGTTGCGCCACGTAGCGGCCAAGGTGACCATGCGATCTCGCTCGGCCGCGGACCACGCCTGATGGCGCGCATTCGCCCGCAGACGTTCAACCTGGCTGCGGGGAATCAGTATGCCCGCGGTCTTGCCTGGCGCTTTCATCGATGGATCACCGTCGCCTGAGTTTCACGGGTGACATCCTCCTCATCGGTAGGAGGCGACGACCTGCACGCCGCCCCGGGTGGACGTGATATCAACATCGCCACGAACCGCATCGAACCGTTTCCAGGCCCGGCCGTTCACGGAGACAGCCTGGATAGCGGCTTTCTCCGGGTGGCGGAACCGGAGCAGCAGCCGGTCCGGCCTGGCACGGAGATCCAGCTCGACCTCCGCCTCGATCTTCTCCTCAGCCGGCAGCGGGCGGTACCGGATGGAGACCATTCCGGCGGGCGTGCTCAGCCGCGTGGCGCCGAAGGCTTCCTCTCCGGCAAACCAGGCGCGCGGAATGGCCCGGCCGAGATGCAGCAGGCCATGCTTCTCGTAGACGAACAGGTAGGCCAGCCACTTCATGGCGTTGGACTGGTCGCTCGTTTTGAACGGCGCGGAGTTGCCGAAGCCGAGCACCGGCAGGGGATGCTCGACCATCGCTTGCACCTCCTCGCGGTAGCACGAGGCCCAGGCGTTGAAGAACATCCACAGGTAGATCTCAATCTCGTCGCGATCGAGATGCGGCA
Source organism: uncultured Verrucomicrobiota bacterium (assembly GCA_964431965.1). Lineage (GTDB taxonomy): Bacteria > Verrucomicrobiota > Kiritimatiellia > CAIKKV01 > CAYSLU01 > CAYSLU01. The sequence goes on along the minus strand of CAYSLU010000036.1, from coordinate 26,322 downwards.
GGAGGCCGGCGAGCAGGTTCGGCTGAGGGGAGAACCCGCCGCAGTCGAACCATTGCGTTTGCGGATCATCCATCCGGTAGCCGAACGGCGGATTCATGTAACGGGTGTCGAGATAGTCGTCGAGAATCCAGCCGCCCGGCTTGCTCTCCGGCTTGTAAAGCCCGGAAATCAGCAGATAGACCGAGCCCTCGAGCGTTTCGCGGATCCAGCCGTAGTCACGCCCGCGGGCGTACAGGCGCGAGGGATAGTGCGGGATCCATCGGCCGTCGCGCAGGCGGATCAGCGGGCTGTGCCGGCGCGCGGTCTCAAACCCGCGGATCAGGTCGCGCCGGTAGGCATCCGCCTCGCGGCGGAACCGCCGCGCCTCCGGGTGGCCGAACCGGTCCAGCGCCGCCGCGGCGCTGTCCAGCCCGCGCCAGGTGAGGCAGTTGGTGCTCAGCCAGTAGAAGTGGTCGTCCACGTCCTCCAGCGCGCCGGCCGGCAGGAATCCGCGCTCCCAGCCACGCGACTGCGGCAGGTCCCCGGCGGTCTCCCGCCGCTGCCGGACGATCCACTCGGCGGCGCGCACCACGTTGTCGGCCACGCCGGCGAACCACTCCCGGTCGCCGGTGTGCAGGTAGTGGCGCGCCAGCGCCCACAGCCCCCAGCCGTGATGCTGGTTGTAGCTGTGCCCCTGTTCCATGCCGCCCGCGCCGAACAGCACGCCGTCGTGATCGGTGAACCGCCCGTTGAGTCCGACGGTTCCCTGGTAGCGAACCCAGGCGGCCAGCCGGCGCCGGACCTCCTCCGCCAGCCCCCGCTGCTCCAGCTCCTCGAGAATCATCACCGATTCGTTGGTGAAGTTGCCGTACGTGCAGGTTCCCACCGAGGTGTTGACGATCCCCGAGCCGTCCGGGTGGCCGAAGTCGGTCATCAGGACGATCGGCAGATGCCCGGCGTAGCCTGCGTTCAGATGGGCATCCGGCGTGCGGATCTGCGCTCCCTTCCGGCTCTCCGAGCGCCAGTACCGAGCCATGTCGGCGTAACAGCGCTCGAAATCCAACCCGCGCAGCGCCTCAAGCTCCGCCTCCGACTCGAGCGTGACGTAGGGGATGGTCGCCAGGAGCTCGCAGCTTGCGCCCGGCTGTAGCTCCTTCCGGAAACGGACGCCATCGCGAGTCGCCTCGGCGGTCATGTCGGTCCGGAACGCCAGGCGCAGAACCTGCCCGCCCTGAAACGCGCCCATCACCCGGTCGCCGTCCACCGTCAGTCGCTCGCGCTCGCACAACGGGACCAGCGTGTCGGTCTGAAGTCGTGATCCGCCCGCCCATTCCACGCGGCGGTTGCATGCCCGCGGCGCGTTGGGGCTGTAGGCGAGCGGCAGTTCGGCCGTCGCCGCGTGATCGCTCACGTTCTCGAACCGGAAGCGCACCAGAGCCACCATCGTGTCGTCCGGCGCCGGTTCGCCGTCCAGGATGGACCGCACCAGCGGCACGGCAAAGCACTTCTGCCGCACCCGCACGGCGTCGCGCCGGAACTGCAGGTTGTACGCCATCACCGGCCACGGGTCATTATGCCGCCCCTCCGACGCCCACTGGTCGAACCCGAACAGGACGCGCGCATTGCCTTCGTTCTTCCACCTGGGGGTGTCCCGGCCGATCAGCTTCCCCTCTTCCCCGGCTCCGGGCACCGCGGCCCAGACGTTGCCCAGCCCAAGCACCGTCCACGCGTTCAGTTCGATGTCGCCACACGGGTCGAGCCAGAACTTCTGGCGGGCGTGTTTGCAGCCGAAGCAGTATGGAATCGGATGCGGCCGCGGCTGGCCGTTCATGGCGCCGGCCAGCGACTGTTCGGGCATCGCGGAAACCCGGACGGCAATCGTTCGGTCGCCCTTCGTGCGTGACCGATACTGTTCGAAGGACTCCGCATCGTCGGCCCGAGTGATGTACACGCCAGCCTCGGCGAACCAGATCGGGCCGTCCGTCTCCAGGGCGGTCAGGGAGATCGTAAACGCCTCTCGCCCCAGCGTGAACAGGACATGGCCGTCGTCGCCGGCGTACCGGTGAGCCGGGCGCATGTGGTCGATCTCAAGCCCGAAGGAAGCCCGGCGTGCCGCGCCGATGCGCACTCCGCTGCCGGGCGCACGGGTCCCGGGACCACCCGCCACGCGACGGACCACGGCGTTGTAGCCGGAGACGGCGATCGTCGGCGCCGTGGTTCGGCGCCCGGCGTGCAGCTCCACACGGAGCGCGCTGCGCGCCGGGCGGGAGCGCGTGAAGACCCGCATCGATCGGACCGGGGTGTCGCTGTCCGCCACGCGCACGCCCACGGTGCGGCGAAACGTCACGTCGTAGTCGGCCGCGTCGGGGAAATCGGGAATCTCGTTCCGAAGCGGCTTGAAGGTGAAGACGAGCGTGCCCGTGCCGATCCGACGCACGTCCGTGGCGGCGTCCACCCACGGCGGGGTGAACAGATCGTCCATGCGATGCCAGCCGACGCTGATGGGGCGCTCCGCATCGAGGTGGAGCGTGCGCTCGACGCGCGAGTGAGGCCACGCCTTGCGCCTGTATTGAAGTCGGGGCGCGGGCGGCACGGCCCCCGCAAAGACGGCCTCAACTACTTCCACGTCCCGGGCGGATTCAAACACGACCTCGCCGGCCGGGCTGCGGGGCAGGGCAAACGGGGCTACATCAAAATCCACGAACAGCCGGGTACCGCGGATCGCCAGTTTCATCGGCTTACGTTCCCTTCTTGAGCGCCTCAACGAGATCGTCCACGCCAAAGACGAACCCGAAGAGCAGCGCGACGCGCCAGAGCTCCAGTTGCTTCGAGAGCTCCTGCCGTGCGGTCTCGCGGTTCTCAACGGCGGTCACGGCTTCGCGCAGGACGGAGCACATCACGCCCCTCTTCTGCATGTCCGCCATTCCGCCCGGCGAGCCGAGCAGGCAGCCGCCGATGGTGAAACCGGCATAGATGAGATGGTTGACGCCGGCTTCCCGGCAGAGCGCTGTCAGCTGATGGGCGTTGGCCGCCACGCCTTCGGCGCCCTGCGGCCGCGCGGCGGGATGGAAATCCGTGGCGGTTCGACTGCTCTCGCGCAGCGCCAGATTCGACTTTCCGGGCCAGACATTCTCGGAGCGAAAGTGCTGCAGCTTATCCAAGACGGAATCGCTTGTGACCCTCGGCAGGGGCGCCGGCTCGGGACCCGCGAGCGCGACCGCGCGCTGGTAGCCCGGCAGGTGCTCGTAGTAGCCGCTGTGTCCGACCACGTGAAACAACGTGAAGCCGCTCGCGCGAATCGCGGCGAGAAGCCCGGGGAACACGTTCCGGCAGATGGAGTCGGCCCGTGGCAGATACTCGCATTCGCTGTAGCCAACCGGATCCTTCCCGATCGGTTGCACGTCCCACGCGTGCATCACCACCACGGCGGTATGATGCCACGAGACTTCGAGCTCCGCGGTCTTCCATCCGCCATATCCTTCACCCGGCACTTCGCGGGTGTAGTCGGCACCAAACTGCTCGTAGTAGCGGGCGGGCAGGCGGAGGGTTCTCATACCCGTTCCAGCCGGTACAGGGCGCCCGGTTCCGCCGTCCATTCCACCACTTCGCGCCAAGGCTTCTCCCATCGGCCGACCACCGCGCCGGTGCCGGCGTGGCGCACGCACAGCTGCACCGCTTTCCCGGCGCCCGGATCAAAGGGATTCAGGACACGCACCGTTCCGCCGTGCAGCGCCTGAAAGGCGGCGTAGGTCACCTGGCCGCCGCTCTGCCCGGCGCTGACGAGAATCGCGCCCGGCGCCCGGAGCGAGTGGAAGGCCGCATCGACCGTGACCGGGATGCCGGCAAAGAGGACCAGCCGGTCCTCGACCCCGAGCAGGAGCATGTTGTTCAAGGCCAACGTCATGCCGGTGCCGTGTTCCGCCTGCATAATGCCGCCGGCCGGAGCGCCGCTGAGCCCGTTCTTCGAGAGCCCCGACGCGTACCGAAAGGCCCACTCGGCGTCGCCCATCCGGGCGGCGGCCACGACGGGACAGCCCGCACACCATGCGCTCTTGCAGTTGTTGCGGGCATAGGCCCAGGTCGCCTGGGCCTGGCGGCGTTCAACAGCCGACCCGTGAAACGCGCTGGCCATCTCGCCCGGAAAGATCGGGTAGCACCAGCTGCCGGCCTCGACCTTGACGTTCTTCGGATGGGCGGGAAAGGCCATCCAGATGTTTTCTTCATTCGCCGGCAGATCGGGCAGTTCGCTGAGCAAGGTTCGCCACTGTTGCGCCAGGTCGCCATGCTGGGTCAACGCGTCGGCTGCGTCCGCTGCCTGTTGGAAGGCATTCCGCATGCAGATGACGTCGTAGATCGAATCCGTCCCCCACGCGTCGAACGTGGTCGCATAATATTCACTGTAGATGCTCGGCTCGACGCGATAGCGGGCGTCCAGGCCCTTGCCGGAGAGTTTCAGAAGCCCGGCGTAGAAGAGGGCGACGTCCTTGAGGATCGGGTAGCCGACCTCCGCCAGGAACTCGCGGTCCAGCGTGTGTTGGTAGGCCCACCAGAACAGGCGCGCGATCCAGGCGCTGGGCCCGATCGAAGCGGCCAGCGCGGGCCAGTTCCACTCCGCCAGCTCGTGCCCCTCGATCCCCCCGGCATGGGGAAAGCGGGCGCCTTCGGTTCCGAAATACTCGTGGGTATCCTTCTGGCACTGCGGCCGCATCTCGTGATAGAGCCGGGCGTACGGCTCGAAATACTCCATGCGGTTGGCACCCATCAGCCCCATGTAGACCGCCTGGATGTTCACGTTGCCGTGGAAGTCGGCGCCCCACGGGGGGAAGTTCTCCTTGATCCACATGCCTTGCAGGCCGGGCGACACCTTGCCCGGGCGCACCGTCGACGCGCACAGGTAGTTGGAAATGTACCAGGGCCGTTCGACCGCGGCGTCGGAGCACGTGACCCAGCCGCGCTCCCACTGCATGGCCCAGTGCGCGCGGTGGGTTTCGTGCAGCGCGTCCCACCCTTTGCGCGCGGCCCCGGTCACGCGGGCGCAGGCGAGCGCGCGCGGATCGCGGCTGTCGCGCTGGCTGGCGGCCGCCAGGTAGAAGGTCACCTCGTGCTCCGTGTCGGTCGAGGTCTCGCCGATCACCGAGCGGCCGGCCTGGGTCACGTGCGGCGTCGGGCCGGCCTGGAGGAGGGCGAGCGCGTAGCGGTCGCCCTTCAACAGCTCCTGCTCCACCCAGGCGAGCGCGCCCTCGCAGCCAACCGTGGCGTCCGGGAGCAGCTCGTGCTTCTCGCGGTTGAGCCGCCAGGTCATGGATCGAAGCGGCAGGCGATGCCGGCGGACTCGAAGGACGATGACCTCATCCGGCGCGGAGGCGAAGGCCGCCAGGTCGAAATCGGGCGGAACGGCCCACTGATTGTCGAGCCCCGAGGCCTCGAACGATGCGCGCCAGGTCGCATCGTGCAGATGGAGCTCCTGCTGAAGCTTGTTGGTCGCGGACCCCTCGGCTAGGCTCAGCCGGAAGAAGCCGCCGTTGGTGGCCGTGCTGGGACGGAAGCGGTCAGCCCAGTTGTCGCCCTTTGGGAGCAGGGCCTCGAAAGCGGCGCGGTCCCCGGCGCGGTACATCCGCAGCAGCTCGGCATAGCTCGCGGCCGGGAAATAGCTGCGCTCATTGTTCCGGATCCAGAGGTCATTCTTGCCAAGCAGCAGCGTCAGGTTCTCCGGCGGCCCGTAGAGGAGCGCGCCGAAATCGCCGTTGCCGATCGGGACCCCGGCGGACCAGTAGCCGATCGGCCCGTCGGCCGGCGCCCACCGGGGATTGTGCTGAGCCAGCCGCGCCGCCAGATCGAACGGCGCCGGCGCAGCGTCGGACGGCATGACTTCCCGGTTGCGAGCCCACCAGGGGGATGCGGTATTCATGGGGGGAGACTATAGAAGCCCCCGTTCCGCAGTCAATGCGTGCGCCTGAGCGAGCGACGGGCTCGTGCAGGAATCGGGTGCGTGCGTCGGTGCGCGGCTTCGCTCTTTTCTGAAGCGCGTCACGGCCCAATGTGTCGCCACTCCGTTGCGACGCGCCTTTTCGCTTGAGCCCGCCGAAAACCGGGACATAATACCCGCCATGCTGGCGGTTGCAGCACCCGTCGGCATGTCGGAAAGCGCGGGGGTGCATTAGCGAACCGGCCCTCCCAGCCGGCCGTCTCCGGCCTTTCCGAACTGTATGTCCATGAACCTGACGTTGGCAGGGGAAGAACCAGAGATGAGGTTGCTGATTCTCTCTGTAATCGCAATGCTGACGGCGATCGGTTGCATGCCGCAAACCACGCCGCACCCGTCAACCATCGCTCAACGCGTTACCGTCGTGGACGGGACAGATGCGGCCAGGAGCGTCACCAATGTGGTTGACGAACCGACAGCCATCGCGGCGCTTGAAGCGCTCTTTCCAGCCTACGAGACCCGACCGAAGAGCGACATTGCCGCTGGCTACATCGCCCAGTACGTGTTTATCTTCGACCTACGGGACCAAGTTCGGTTCGGGTTGTCTCTGATGGAGACGGGGAGCTGTGGTCAACCGGGAACGGTGACTTGCGAGTGGTCGGAGACCTGAAGAGGACACTCAGAAGACTGAAATGATGAACGAGTTGCGAACCAGCGCCTGAACGGTACGGCCCGCAAGCTCGCCGTCCGTTAGACGCAATGTTGGCGAGAAGCAAGCATGAGGAAGCTGGCCATACTGCTGCTAATTTCGAGTCCGCTCTTGACCGTGATTGGCATGGCGGGGTGCGTGGCATCCGTTGCCTCCATCGGAAACACGAGCAGACAGATGACGCCGCTTGAGGTGTTCGGCCTCCTTGGTGCGCCGTTCCTCTTCGTCGCGGGTACCGTACTGCTCATCGTGGACTGGAGAAGGAGGAGGCGCGCACGTGAAGCAGATGGGTTGCACGGTGCCCGATCTGCCGGGACGGCACACCCACTCTCCGGTTTCGCCAACGCGACCGTCTCCGTCGGTCGCATCGTGACAATGTCTGCCCTCGTCGCGACGGGCTTCGGCCTCTTCGGTCTGGCGCTGAACCTTCTCTTCCTGATCTTGACCGCGGATGGATGGCTGACCGTCGTTGAATCCAGCGCCATGGCCCGGTACATCGTCATCCCCCTCGCGTGCCTGCTCGGGTGCTTGCCTGTAGGCTACGCGGTTCTGGCATGGCGGCTCTCCTTCCGAAGACGCGTCGGAGTGGCGCTTCGACCCCATGAGGACGCCATCATGAAGGCGATGGAATCCATCGTGATCGACTATGTCACGTCGCGGACGAAAGGCTCACCGCACGCGAATGTCCTGACGGCCGGAATTCGGCGCGTTGCGAGTCTTCCGCGACCTGTGAGGGAGATCCTCGCGCGGGTTGCCCATCGCATTGAGCTGTCGAGTGTATTGGACAAAGCCATGGGGGCAGAGCACCTTGCCGGAAACGATTGCCAGGTACTGGTGCCCGTCGCCGTGGCCGGCATCCGGCGAAGGCTGGACGAGGCCCTATTTGCCCCGCGAAAGAACCGACTCCTGTATCTATTCCTGTCAAATCTCTGCCTGTTTGGGTTGATGATGGGGGTGACGGCCGGCCTCGCCGAGTTCACGGGAGCGGTGATCGGAGGGCTGTTTCTTGTAGCCGTCATTCTTCTGTCGAACCACCCGGTTGCGAAGGATATCAGGGGCATACTGACGGTTCCCATCAGGTTCGTTGTGACCGTTGTTGGGCTGATTGGACTATCTGTAACAGGTATACTTCTCATCAGCAGGAAACGGTCTCAGATCGTACGGTGGGTCGGGTACGCTGTGGTCGAGATCATCTACGCGTTGCTGGTCGTCTTTGCGTGTCTGGTTCTTTGCGCGAAGTTCAACGGTGAACAGTCCCATATCATTGTTCCCGTGGCGGGCGTGGCCTTCCTGGTCCCGTCGGCTGTTCTCCTGTGGTGGATCAGGACAACACGAATCCCCCCATCGCCGCCAACTGATTCAGATGTTTGAGCAACAACGAGAGGAGCCGCCAACCGGCGGAACCGTACGTCGCTGGCGCGCCGCCGGTTCGCCGGAGCGTTGGCCAAACAAGAGGAAGAGAAGAATTGAACCACGGAGACACAGGCACGGGGGAAAAGGGCACGGAGGCTCGACAACGGCGCCCTGTCCGGCGGTGCCGGACCAGGCCGCCGTTCTCTCGCGTCTGTAATTGGAGGGAGAGGAGGACCAGACGCTCCTCTTCCTCCCCTTTCAAACCGGCGAGCGGGCCATGAGTGTCACGTCTCAACAATCAACAATCGGCTCATGCGCGCAGCGGCAGACAAGCGACTGCGAGATGTGAAGACTCGGCATTGCAGTATCGGAGCGGTGGTGGATGACGACATAACGCCCGACCTCCTGTTGCACCGTGAAGGGCGGCCGCTACGAGGCCGCCGCAGTCCCGTGCCAGATCACAATGACGCCACCAGCCCTCGTCCTAGGGCCACAGAAACAGAAAAGTCCAGTTGACTGGACTTTTGAATTTGCGCAACCTACGTGTTATCAATGAACTACGCAAGACGAATGTCGTGGTTTTTTGAGCAGACTCATGAAAAAGGCCGAAATACGGCCGTTTTCGGGCAATTCTTTGCATCAGCACACTCGTGTGCTGTCTCGCGATTGACGATGCAGAACGCGTAAGTGCTTGTCATTCCGAGCGGAGCGAGGAATCTCAGGCCTGATCGCACGGCAAGAGATCCTTCGCTTTGCTCAGGATGACTTTCATTTTGAACGCCCATTTCCGAGACCGCACACTGGTAGTCGCCGAAGACCGGGTCCAAGATCAGCTTGAGTGTCGCCCGACTGTGTGTTCATCTCATCCTTACGCGTTTGTTGCGCAGGAGATCGCCCCGTGAAGAAAGCCGACATTCCCGACAAGTGGAAATGGTTCGACGAGGCCCGCTACGGGATGTTCATCCATTGGGGCCCCTACGCGGTCTACGGGCACGGCGAGCAGGTGCTCTACCACCAGTGCCTCGACCAGAAGGAATACGCCGACGCTGCGTGCCGGTGGGACCCGAAGCTCTACGATCCCAAGGCGTGGGCCAAAGTGGCCAGGCAGGGCGGCATGAAGTATGCGGTGCTGACGACCCGGCACCACGACGGGTATTGCCTCTGGGATACGAAGACGACGGACTATTCCAGCGCCTGCCAGGCGCCCCGGCGCGATTTCGTCCGCGACTACGTGGACGCGTTCCGCGCCGAAGGCTTGCGGGTCGGCCTCTACTACTCGCTGCTCGACTGGCGGATCCCAGCCTGGTACGACGGGCCGGAGCGCGATCCCGAGGGCTGGGCGATCATCCGGCAGTACGTCTTCGATCAGGTGCGCGAACTGCTGACCCGGTACGGGAAAATCGATGTCCTGTGGTTCGACGGACTCTGGCCCCGCACGTCGAAGGATCTGCCGAGCCGCGAGCTGATCGCGATGATCCGCTCCCTTCAGCCGGACATCCTGATCAACGACCGGCTCGAGTCGCCGCAGCATTCCTACTACTGGCGGCTGTACGGGCACCCCGGCGTTCCCAAGGAGGATGAGCTCGGCGACTTCGGAACGCCCGAGATGGGCATCCACACCAGCAGCCTCCACCTCTGGGAGGCGTGCTTCACCAGCACGACCCGGCTCTGGGGGTACACCGAGGGCGGGCGGTGGCTCAGCACAGAAGCCCTTCTTGAGCTGCTCGTGGAGTGCGCCCGCCGCGAAGGCAACCTCCTCCTGAATGTCGGGCCCGACGCGGACGGGCAGCTCCCGGCGGAGTATGTCGAGCGCGTGACCGCGATCGGGAAGTGGATGGAGGTTCACGGCGAGGCGATCTACGGCAGCGAGCGGGGGGATGCCATCACGATCGGCGTGTTCGGCTGGCAGACCGTGAAGGGCAACGATCTGTTCATCCTCTTGCGTTCATACGACGGCCAGCCGACTCTGCGCCTGCACGATCTGGGAACCCGGATCGAACGGGCGACGCTCCTGACGACCGGCCAGGCGCTGTCCGTCACGCAAACCGGCGAGGCCCTGATCCTCGGGGGCTTGCCGCCGCTCGCGCCGACGGGTCTGTTCCCGGTGATCAAGCTGGAGTGCGCCGGGAAGCCGGCCCCGGGGGCGTGGGCTAGGAACGCCCTCTGGGGCGAGAACGTCACCGGCTTCCGGGCCTGGGCCGCCAAGCGCGGCACGTCCGTGTGGGTCGATGGGAGGCCGCGCTGATCTAGTGTGCTGTCCCGCAAATGACTACGCAAAACGCGAAAATGCCTGTCATTCCGAGTGGAGCGAGGAATCTCGGGCTTGATCGCACGGCAAGAGATCCTTCGCTTTGCTCAGGATGACCTTCATTTTGTGAGTCTATTTCCGAGACAGCACACTAGGTAGCCATGCCAACAGGTAGACAATCCCCCGAACGGCGATCGCGACGTCCACGCCCAACCCGGAGTATCCCATGATCCCCCGCCCCGATCTGCTCGACGCGCGCTCACCCAAGGGCCTCGAGGTCTTCCAGCTCACCACGGAGCGCGACGTGCCCTCGTCGCATGTCTACATGGAGGCGCAGGTCTTCGCGCCCGATTCGAAGCACCTGGTCCTCCACCGCTCGTGCGGCCCGCACGGCAGCGACAAGAGCGACCTGAAACACCGGTACCTCCGCTGCGAGGTCGCCACCGGCGAGATGGCGGCCATCACCGATGAGGTGGGCGCGACCTGCCCGGCGGTGTCGCCCGACGGCCAGTGGTTCTACTACCTCGTCAACGAGACCGAGGTGAACGCGGGCACGCTCACGCTCCGCCGCCGGCCGTTCTTCGGGGGCAAGGCCGAGACGATCCTCGTCGTGGACCGCCCCCCGGCCGGCACGCGCTGCCAGCCGTCCAGGATCTACCCGCTCTCCACCATCTCCTCCGACGGAACGCGGTTCGTCACCGCCGCCTTCCTCGGCGATGGCCGCCGCAACATCGCCCCGTGGGGCCTGATCCGGTTCGACCTCGACCGCGCCGCCGCGGAGGTCATTCTCGAGGAGTCATCCTACTGCAACCTTCACCCTCAGTACTCCCGGTCGCTCGACCCCGCCGCATCGCACGACCTGCTCGTCCAGGACAACCACGACAACGTCACCGATCCCTCCGGCAAGACCACCAAGGGCTGCGGCGGCCTTGCGGACGGCTCGCCCGGCGCCGACGTGCACGTCATCCGCGACGACGGAACGGACTTCCGCAACCTCCCCTGGGGCCGCGACATGTCCGAGTATTGCCAGGGCCATCAGTGCTGGCGGGGGCGAAGCGCCACGGCGATCTCCACGGTGGGGCGGCTCGACCTGAAGCTCGACGTGACGCACCCCGACGGCGAGGTGTGGCGGGCGCACCAGGAGCAGATCATCGAGGCGAACGTGGTGCCGTACGCCGGGCACATCGGCAAGAGCAGCCCCGGGGCCGAACGCAACGAAATCAGCCGCAGCTTCCCCGGCGGGCCGCCGCGCTTCTACCACTTCGCCACCGATATCGCGGGCGACCGCTTCATCGCGGACTACTGGCCCGTCCAGCCCCGGGGCATCCAGCTCTACATGGCCGAGTTGGGCAAGCCGCTGGCCGATGCGCCCGGGAAGTGGACTTACCTGCTGGACACGCGCACCGCGTTCTTCAAGGGGCAGCACCCCCACCCGTTCCTCTCGCCCGACGGCCAGACGGCCTACTTCAATTCGGACGAGTCGGGCATCCTGCAGGCGTACATGATCCGGCTCGGAAGGCCTCGATCCCCCGTCAAGGAAGCGAAGCCATGAAGATCTACCTGATGACCGACATGGAGGGATGCGCCGGCATTCTCAATAGCGTCGACTGGGTCCTTCCGCAGGGCCGATGGTATGCGAAGGGCCTCTCGATTCTCACCGGGGAGGCCAATGCGGTGATCGCGGGGCTCTTCGAGGGCGGCGCCGACGAGGTCGTCGTCTTCGACGGCCACGGCCCGGGCGGCCTCGATCCGCTGGCGCTCGACCCGCGCGCGCAGCTGGTGCGCGGCCCGCTGGACTATCCGCTGTGCCTCGACGGGTCCTTCGCCGGGGCATGCTGGGTCGGCCAGCACGCCAAGGCGGGCACGCCCTACTCGCACCTCTCGCACACCGGCGGCTTCAACCGCGTCGACGAATCCATCAACGGCATTTCGATCGGGGAATACGGGGCGGTTGCCCTGTGCGCCCGGGAAGGCGGGGTGCCGTGCATCTTCGCGGGCGGCGAGGAGGCGCTGGCGCGCGAGGCGGAGGCGCTGACGCCGGGCGTCGTGACCGTGAGCGTCAAGCGCGGCCTGCTGGCGGACGGCCTCGACCACCTCAGCGCGGAGGAGTACGCGCAAGCCAAACTGGGGGCGATCCATCTCTCGCACGCGGAAGCGTGCCGGCGCCTGGCGGCCGGATCGGCGGCCGCGATGCGCCAGCTCAGGCAGGAGCCGATGACCTTCCGCCATCCCGAGCTCAAGCCTCCGTACGTGCGCGTCGCCCGGTACCGCGCCCAAGGCGGGAAGCCGCCATACACGGTCCGGGCCGAGCACCCCTCCAGCGTCATCGGGGTGCTGAACGCGCCGCTTGTCCCCGCCTGAGTCGCTTCCGCCCGCCGGGCGCGGCCCCCGTCCGACTCGGACGCCGGCACAGCGCCTGCGGGCCGGCTGGAATTCGGCCGCTTCTTGTACGAATCGCGAACCGGCATGCGCTACTATCTGTGGGCACCGGCGAAGAACCGGCGGCGCGGCAGGAAACCGGCACGAAAGGCGGCACCGGATGAACCAGGCGGACCTTGAAGCGGCGGCAGGGCGGCAGGTGGCGGAACTGGGGCAGGCGTACGCGCGCATCGTCGAATCGATGGGCCACGTCATCATCGGCCAGAAGGCGGTCATCGACGAGATCATCATCGGCCTCCTGTGCCGCGGCCACTGCCTCCTGGAGGGCATGCCGGGCCTCGCAAAGACGAGCATCATCCGCCTCCTGGCGCAGCTGCTCGACCTCAAGTTCCAGCGCATTCAGTTCACGCCGGACCTGATGCCCGCCGACATCATCGGCACCGAGGTGATCGACCAGGATGCCGCGGGGCGGCGCTCCTTCCGGTTCATCAAGGGCCCCGTGTTCGCCAACGTCATCCTCGCGGACGAGATCAACCGGACGCCGCCCAAGACGCAGGCGGCCCTGCTCGAGGCGATGCAGGAGCACCGCGTCACCGCCGGGGGCACGACGTACACGCTTGAGCCCCCGTTCATCGTCCTCGGGACGCAGAACCCGATCGAGCAGGAAGGCACCTATCCCCTGCCCGAAGCGCAGCTCGACCGCTTCATGCTGAAAGTCCTCATCGGATACCCGTCGGCCGACGAGGAGGTCCGCATCGCGGAGGCGCAGATGTCGGCCGACCAGGCGGCCGCGCAGCCGATCCTGGGCCGGGACCGGATCATCGAGCTGCAGGACATCGTCCGCCACGTGATCGTCAGCCGGCACGTCAGCAGCTACGCCGTGGCGCTCGTCCGCGCGACGCGGCCGGGCGATCCCACGGCGCCGGACTTCATCAAGCGCTGGGTGTACTGGGGGGCCAGCCCGCGGGCGTCCCAGTATTTGCTCGCCGGGGGCCGCGCGCGGGCCATCCTCGACGGCCGCCTCAATGTCTCCTGCGACGATATCCGGGCCATCGCCCCGCCCGTGCTCCGCCACCGCATCGGCGCCAGCTTCACGGCGGAGAGCGAGGACGTGACCGTCGAGAGCATCGTCGCCAAGATCATCGAAGCCGTCCCGGAGCCCATGCCGCGCCGGGCCGAAGCCTGATCGCGCGCGGCCGGCACCCATCCCGCCAACGCGGAGCGCCATGCAGCACCGATACCTCGAAGCGAAGGCCGCCAGCCGGATCGGCAACCTCGAGCTGGTCGCGCGGCTGGTCGTCGAAGGGTTCATGAGCGGGCGGCACCGCAGCCCGTTCCACGGCTTCTCCGTCGAGTTCGCCGACCACCGCGCCTACGTCCAGGGCGACGAGCTGCGCTTCCTGGACTGGAAGCTCCTCGCCCGGCAGGACCGCCTCTACATCAAGCGGTTCGAGGAGGAGACGAACCTGCGCGCCCACCTGCTGGTGGACTGCAGCCGCTCCATGGGCTTCCGCAGCGGCAAGCTGAGCAAGCTCGAGTACGCCTGCCACGCCGCGGCGGCCCTGGCCTTTCTCATGATCAAGCAGCGCGATGCCGTGGGGCTCGCGACGTTTGCCGACGAGCTGCGCGCCTTCTACCGGGCGTCCAGCCGCCGCTCGCAGCTCAACCTCATCCTCACCGCCCTCGACGACGCCCGCGCCGAGGGCGGCACCAACCTCGCCGCCAACCTGCACAAGCTGGCCGATCGGCTCCACCGCCGGGGGCTGATCATCCTGCTGAGCGACCTGCTCGACGAGCCGCAGGAGGTGGTCACCGCCCTCCAGCACTTCCGGCACAAGAAGCACGAGGTGCTCCTCTTCCACGTGCTGGACCGCGCCGAGACCCAGTTTCCGTTCACGGGCGTCACCCGCTTCCGCGACATGGAGGGCACGCGCGAGATCACGCTGAACCCCGCCCTCCTGCGTGACGAGTACCTGAAGCGCCTCAACCGGTTCATCGACACCTTCCGGCGCGAGTGCAGCCGGCTGAAGATCGACTACGTTCCGGTCGACACCTCGATGCCGTACGACGACTTCCTGAGCGCCTACCTGACCAAGCGGGCGCGGCTGGGCTAGCGACATGAGCTTTGTCCATATCGGCTTCGCCGTCGCGGGGGTCCTGCTGATGCTGGGCCCGCTCATCCTTCATCTCCTCCAGCTCCGCCAGCGCAAGCTCGTCGAGCTGAGCACCTTCCGGTTCCTCTTCGAGACCTACCACCGCGAAGGCCGGGCCATGAAGCTGATGGAGTACATCCTCCTCGCCCTGCGCATGCTGCTCCTCCTGTTCATCGGCCTGCTTTTCGCCCGGCCCATCCTCACACCGGTCGGCTTCTTCGGCTGGGGCCGCTCAGCCCGGGCCGTCGTGCTGGTCGTCGACAACTCAGCCAGCATGGCCGCCACCGAAAGCGGGCTCTCCCGCCTCGAGCTGGCCAAGTCGCTCACCCGGGAGTTCATCTCGCGGGCCGGCCCCGAGGACGAGATCAGCCTCGTCCAGGCCCACTACGACGCCGAGGTGCTGGCCGCCCACGTGCGCGGCGATGCGCCGCTGCTCCTCTCGAAGCTCGACGCTATCGCGCAGACGCCGCGGACCGGCCGGATCGGGCCGGCCCTCTCGCGCGCCGCGGGCCTGCTCCGCGACACGAATCTGTCGCGCAAGCAGATCTACTTCCTCAGCGACCTGCAGAAGAGCGCGTGGGACCAGTACCGCCAGGAGTCCGAGCAGGCCTTGCTGGAGCGCGACATGGCGCTCTGCCTCGTCCGGATCGGCGAGGCCCCGCCCGCGAACTGCGCGCTGCTGCCGGAGGCGGCGCCCCGCGTGCGCAGCTCCGTGCACATACCGGCGGAGATCGGCATGACCGTGGCCAACTTCAGCGACGAGAAGCGCGACGTGCTGCTGACGGTCACGCTCGCCGACCCGGGCCACGAGAGCGATCCGCCCCTGCGCCGCGAGCTGGTCGGCCTGGCCCCAGGCCAGCGCAGCCCCGTCGGCGTGCTGCACACGTTCGAGGAGCCCGGCTCCCACACGGTCGACTTCCAGATCAGCGGCGATGCCTTCCCGCCCGACGATCATGTGTCCGTCAGCGTCCTTGCGGCCCCCGTCGCCAGCGTCCTGCTGGTCAGCGGACGGTCCGGCGCCTCGCCGTGGGAGGACGAGGCGTTCTACCTCGGCCGCGCCCTGCAGCCGGACCCGAAGACGCAGGACCGGCGCAAGATCCTCGTGCAGCAGGCCGCCTGCCCGCCATCCCAGCTCGGGTCCGCCATGCTGGCAGGCCGCGATGTCGTGATCCTTGCGAACGTCCCGTCGCTCGCGCCGGCGGCACTCGCGGCCGTGCGCCAGTTCGTGGCGGGCGGCGGCGGCGTGCTCGTGTTTCCGGGCGAGGCCGCGGACACGAACTTCTACAACGGCCTGTGCGCCAGCACGGCCGATGTCGCGAATGCGCTCTTCCCCGCCCGCCTGGTCCGCACGTTCAGCGGCGACGACGACCCGCAGCGCTTCACCTTCCTCTCCGGCATCGACTACCAGCACCCGCTGTTCGCGCTCTTCCGCGGCGCGTACGCGGTCACCCTCGCCCAGCCCCGCTTCTACCGCGTGTGGGAGCTGGCGCCCCTGCCCGGCCGGGCGCGCCGGCTCAGCTCGTTCTCCATCGGTCTGGACGCGGTCGTCGAGGGCCGCTACGGCAGCGGCAAGGTGCTGATGACCGCATTCCCGGCCCAGCTCGGCTGGAGCTCGTTCCCGCTCAAGACGGCCTTTGTCCCGTTCGTTCACCAGGCCGTTGCCTACCTCTGCCCCTCGAAGTGGAGCGACCAGCTGCTCGACCCGGAGATCGACAGCACCTTCCGCCTGGGCTTCCCGTTCAACGCCCGGCGCACCGAGGTCGGCATCACCGGCCCATCGCGGGCGCGCTCGGTCGTCCCGCTCGCGGGGCAAGGCGACCTGTACGTGGCGGCCACGAACCTGTCCGAGGTCGGGGCGTACCAGATCGACGTGAAGCTCGCGGACGGAAAGACCGACTCCGGCTGGGTCCATACGCGGGTCGCGCTGCGCGAATCGATGTTCGAGCCGGTCACCCTCGCCGCGGCCCGTCGCCTGATCCCGAACGCGAAGGTCACGCTCATCAACGCCGGCGCGAACGTCGCGCGCATCGCCGACCAGCTCGCCGCCGGCCGCCCCATCTGGCGGATCCTCGCATGGATCGCCGTCGCCGTTCTGGTCGCTGAGTTTCTCGTGGCGAACCGGGCGTTCCTGCCCAAGCGGCGAAAGAGGGCCTCATGAGCATGGCCGGCAACGCCGATCTGGCGATCATCCGCACCACCCTCAACCGGCTCCGGCGCCGCTTCGCGCTGTACGAGGCGGCCCGCGACCTGGTGTACCTGGCGCTGCTCGCGGGCACGCTGGCCTTCGCCGGGCTCTG
Source organism: uncultured Verrucomicrobiota bacterium (assembly GCA_964431965.1). GTDB lineage: Bacteria > Verrucomicrobiota > Kiritimatiellia > CAIKKV01 > CAYSLU01 > CAYSLU01. Next base: position 9,281 of record CAYSLU010000036.1, on the reverse strand, counting down.
GCTCGACATGTACGTCCACCTCGCGGCGCCCTGGCGCTGGGCCGTTCTCGGCGGGCTGGCGGCCATTTCTGCCGCCCTCGCGCTGCGCCTCGTCGTGGTGACGCTGGTTCGCCCGACCGGCGACCGCTGGCTGGCGGCGCGCGTCGAGCGCCGCCACCCCGAGCTCAAAAACCGACTGATCACGTCGCTCCAGATCGAGCAGGACGGCGCCGGCCCGGAGGAGTTCGACCGGGAGTTCGCCGCGCGGATCCTGCGCGAGACCGCCGGCCAGCTCCAGCAGCTCAACTGGTCCGGGACCATCGCGTGGCGCCGCCTGCGCCGGCCCGCCGCGGCCGCGCTCTGCGCCGTGCTGTCGCTGGTCCTCCTGCAGACGAGCTGGCCCGAGGGGTTCCGCGCGGCGTGCGCGCGCCTCCTCCACCCGGGGCGGGCCATCGCCGCGCCGGCGCGCACGAAGGTGTCCGTCGAGCCGGCCGGCGCCGTCGTGGCCCGGGGCGACAGCCTGCGCCTCACCGCACGCGTGTCCGGCCGCCCGGTCCGCGAGGCGTCGCTGCACATCCGCCGGCCCGGCCGGAGCTGGACCGTCATCTCCATGCTCCCGCGCGCGTCGACCAACTGCGCGCCCGACTCGTTCACGTACGAGCTGACGGAGCTGAGCTATCCGCTCGACTACGTCGTGCGGGCGGGAGACGGCGAAACCGGCATGCACCGGATCGCCATCGTCGAGCGCCCGCGCATCCGCAAGCTCGCGCTGCGCTACGAGTTCCCCGAGTACCTCGGCCTGCCGCCGAAGGACGTCGAGGAGGGCCGGTCGTCCGTGGAGGCACCCGTGGGCACCCGCGTGGGCCTGCGCGTCGAGACGGACAGCGAGATCGCCGGAGGCGAGATCCGCCTGGCCCTGCAAGGCGAGGCGAGCCCCCGCGCCGTCCCGCTGAAGCTCAGCGGCCCGACCGCCGCGGCCGCCTCCTTCGTTCTGGAGAAGAGCGGCGTCTACACGCCCTTCGTCACTAACGCAGCCGGGCTGGGTGAGAAGAGCCCTCCGGAGTACCCGCTGATCGCCCAGGTCGATATGCCGCCGATCGTCGAGGTCATCGAGCCGGGGCGGGACCTGACGCTCGACGATCCGCAGTCGATCCCGGTGGTCGCGACGGTGCGGGACGATTTCGGTCTGCGGTCGGTCTACGTGAGCATCGTCGTGTCCAACGCCCCGGTACCGGGGACAAACGGGGCCGGCGCGGCTCAGCCGCCCGGCGTGCGCATTGTCGACGTGGCGGAGCCCGGCGTGCGCGTCCGGAACGCGACGCTGCAGATCGAGTGCACGAACCTGCCGGGATTCGCGGCGCTGGGGTGCGCCTCGTACACGCTGTACGCGGTGGACCGCAAGGGGCAGTGTGGCCAGTCGCGCACGTTCTCGGTCCGGCTCACGCCCGCCGCCCGCCACCGCGTCGAAGAGGTCGTGCAGGCCGCGACCAACGTGGCGGCAGAACCGCCGGCCGCGAAACCCGACGAGAAGAAGCGTCCCCTGCCGCCCGAGCTGGCGGAGTTCGCGCGACTCGTCGAGGCACAGCGGAAGGCCATCGAGCTCGCCAAGCGGGCCGAGGGGGAGACCGCGCGGTGGCGGCCCGACTGGAGCCGCGTGCCGGCTGAGATACAGGCCGCGTTCGACCAGCAGAAGCAGGCTGCCCGGCAGATGGCCGGAACGCGCAACTGGGCAGACGCCAAGCTCGCCGAGCTGGCCCGGAACCCGAACGTGCAGCACCCCGCCTTTGAGCGGAGCCTGCGCACGACGCGCGACATGATGGAGTCGCTCCGCAACCAGGAGGCCAGCGCCGCCCTCGACGCCCTCCGCAAGGCCTACCTCGACGTCGCCCCGGAAGGCAGCAACGCCCTCGCCCGCTCAGCCGCACCGGCATCGCCGGCAGACGCCACCCCGCCGGCGCCATCGCAACCCCAGGCCCAGCCGCAACAGGCCGGCCAGCAGCAGGCGGGCCAGCCCCCGCAAGCCGCCCAGCCCCAGCCGACGGCTCCAGCTCAGCCCCCCGGTCCGCAGCAGGCGCCCGGCCAGCCGCCGCCGGCCGGACAGCCCGCGCCCCCCAGCCAGGCCCAGCCCCAGCCGCCCGCCGCCGCACCGCAGGCGCAGAGCCCGGCCCCAGCGCCCGCGCCGCCCGAATCCTCGGCCGCCAAGGCCCCACCCGTCGCCCGGCAGGAGGACCTAAAACGGAATGTCGAGAGCGCTCTCCGCGAGGAGCAGCAGGCGATGGCCAAGATGGAGGAGCTTCAGAAGCGGCTGGAGGCCTCGCTTCCGGGACAGGTCAACGAGACCGCCCTCACCGCCATGGACCAGGAGACGCGCGACAAGGTGGCCGAGATGGCGGAGAAGTTCAAGGCCGGCCTTCAGCTCGCGGCCGAACGGCTGAAGGAGGCCGAGGAGCGGATTCAGCCGCTCGCGAAGCGGCAGGAGGAGCTGCGTCAGCGAACGATGGAGACGCAGTCGGAGCAGGTGAAGAATCTCGCCAAGTCTGAGGATCGACTGGCCCTCGACACCGGCCACGCCGAGGAGCGAATCGAGAAAGACACGCCGTGGCTCGCACCACCCGAAGCAGCGCCGCAGGAACTGCCGCAGGATCAGGCGGCCTCGACCGCGCCGCGCGTTCCGGTTCCGCCCACGCCTGCCGCCCCGCGCAAGGAAGCCATGGACGGCCCGCAGCCGGATATGCCTCCGGTGTCGCAGCCGCCCGGAGAGAACCCGCAGCCGAAGCTGCTGGTCCCGGACCGCTTCCCCGGCACGTTCCGCGGCAAGATGTCGGACAAGCCGATCCCGCCGCCGGTCAACGCCACGCCGACCAGCCGCGCGCCGTCGACGTCGCTCCGCAAGATGACCGACGAGGAAAAGGAGAAGCTGCGCAACGAGCTCATGCTCGACTCGCTCGAAATCGACGACTCGGTCAACGCCTTTGCCCTCGGCGCGCCGGCCCACGAGGAGATGCCCGAGGAGATGCTGCTCGAGCCGGGCGCCCAGTACAACCGGGGCCCCGCCGCGCCGGACAGCAAGCCGGGCATGGAGCTCGGCCAGAGCGCCGGCAAGATCATGGGCAACCCGCAGCAACCCCCGTCCGGCGGCGGCGGCGGATCCCCCTCGGAGCAGAGCGGAGGAAAGCCGCCGCCACCTTCATCCAGCAGCGGTCCGCCAAATCAGCCGCGGCCAGGTTCGCCGTGGTCCGCTCCGCCCTCCGGTCAGCCCCCATCGGGCCAGCCGCCGGCCGGGGCCCAGGGCGGGTCGGCATCGGGCCAGCCCCAGCCGGGTGCCCCCCAGGGGCCCGCCAGCCCCGCGGTCGCCGAGATGCAGCGGGCTGCCGAGTCGCTCCGCCTGTCTGATCGCGAGGCGGCGGCGGCGGCGCAGGACGCCTCCCTCGCGGCGCTTGGGAACCGCCAGCGGGAGCTCTCCGGCCTGCGCGGAATGCTGCAGGAGCTCGAATCGCGCTTTTCCGCCGTGGGCCAGCAGATGGGCGCCGCGGGAACCACGCAGGCCGAAATGTTGAACACCCTGGAGCGGGCCATCAACAGCCCGGCCTGGAATGCCGACGCCATGGGCGCGCTGACCGACGCATCCCAGGCCCAGCTGGACGCGATGCGCGACGCCGCGCGGGGCGCCTACGGCGCGCTCGGCGGAATGGCGGCGCTGGAGGCGGAGAAGGCCGGACCGACGAACATCGCCGAGTGGGCGAAGTTCAAGCTCCCGCCCCACCTCCGGCAGGAGCTGCTGGACGGGCTCCGCGAGAAGGGGCCCGCCGCGTACCAGCAGATCCTCGAGGAGTATTACCGCTCGATCGCGCGGGAGAAGTAGCAGCGAATGATCAAAGCCCTGCTCCATAGGCTGTTCGGGCTGCCGCCCGACGCGCGGAACCCGGAGAACACGCTGCGCCTGGGCCTGGGCCTCGAGCCCGCCACCCTCGCGCTCCTGGCGGCGCTCGCCTTCGTCCTGCTCGCGGGCGCCATCATGCTGTACGTGCGGACGCGGCCGGTCGTCGGCCGCTCGCGCGCTTCGATCCTCCTCATCCTGCGCGCGCTGCAGCTCGCGCTCATCGTGCTCGTCCTCGCCGATCCGCTCGCGAGCCTGGCGGGGAAGCGCGACGTCAAGAGCCGCCTGCTGATGATGGTGGACGCGTCGGCGAGCATGCGCGAGTGCGACATCCTGTCGAGCCCCGACACGCTCAAGCGCGTGGCGCCGGCCCTGGGCTTCAAGCCGGGCGCGGACGGAGCATTCACCGAGGCGGCGCTCCGGGAGCTGCGCACGATCAGCCGCCTGAACGCCATCCGGCGCCTGCTCGAACGGGACGACGCCCGGCTCTGGAAGGAGGCGGAGGCCAAGCGCGACATCCGGCTGGCGACATTCGCGATGGAGAGCCAGCCCTCGGACGCATCGCCGACCAACAACTGGGCGGGCGGCTTCCCCGCCCCCTCTGGAGAAGCGACCTTCCTGGGCACCGCGCTTCATGAGGCCGTCAGCCGGCACCGCGGGCTGCTCACGGAGATCGTGCTGTTCACCGACGGAGTCGTGAACGGCGGAATCGACCCGCTGCTGGCGGCGCAGGAGGCGCGCGCGGCCGGGGTCCGCGTGTTCCCCGTTCCGCTGGGAAGCCCGTCCGGCGATCCCGACTCGCGCCTGCTCTCGGCGGCCGCGAATCTCATGGTCAACAAGGGCGACACCGTCGAGGTGATCGGCGAAATCGGGACCCGCGGCTACGGCGGCAAGATGGCCGAGATCGAGCTGCGCCAGGGCGCCCGGGTGCTCGACCACAAGCCGCTCATGCTGCAGGCCGGGACCCACCAGCGCGTGGCCCTCACGTACACCGCGGACGAGCTCGGCACCTTCGGGCTCACGGCCGAGCTTCGCCCGCAGGACGGCGAGCGGAACCGGGCCAACAATGTGCACCAGTTTACGGTTGAGGTCGTCGACGACCAGTACAAGGTCATCCTGGTCGAGGGCTACCCCCGCTGGGAGTACCGCTTCCTCAAGAACCTGATGGCGCGGGACCGCGGGCTGCAGGCCCGGGTGGCGCTCCAGTGCGACAGCGAGTCGAACGACGCGCTGCCCGAGGATCCGAAGGCGCTCGGGAAGACGGACGTGATCGTGCTCGGCGACGCGAGCCCGCGGTTCTACACCGAGCGGCAGCTCGCGGCGGTCGAGGAGTTCGTGAGCACGCGCGGCGGCGGGCTGATCGTGATCGCGGGCGAGGACTACATGCCCACCGCGTTCCGCGGGAGCGTGGTCGAGCACCTGCTCCCGGTCGTGCTCCCCGCGCCGGACCGCCCCGCCTTCCTGCGGGCCGAGAACAACGCCCCGTTCTTCGTGAAGCTGACGCTCGACGGCGACGCCTGCCCGGCCATGCGGCTGGAGGAGGACACCGTGGCGAACGCCCAGGCCTGGGCGAACCTGCCCGGCCAGTTCTGGTGCCGGACCGCCGAGCGCTTGAAGCCGGCCGCCGTCGCCCTGGCGGTGAAGGCCGGCGGCCCCGGCCAGGATCAGCTGCCCCTCATCGCCCTGCAGCGGTACGGCAAGGGACAGGTCCTCTACATGGCGATCGACTCCACCTGGCGGTGGCGCTACCTCTGGGGCGAGGTTCACTTCGAGCGCTTCTGGGGGCAGATGATCCGCAATCTGGCGCCGGACCGGTCAGGCGAGAAGCGGCGCAGCGAGATCACGATCGCGGCGCACTCGTTCGCGACCGGCGACACCGTGCGCATCGGCGCGCTGGCGTACCGGGCGGACGGCTCGGCGGAGAGCGCGCGGTCGATTCCCCTCGTCGTCGAGGAGGCGGGCACGAACGCGATGGCGATCACCCTCACGCGCGCGTCACGGATCACGCCCGGCGAGTACGAGGGCGAGTGGAGGCCTCCGCGCGACGGCAGCTACCTGGTGCGCCTCGAGGGCCGCGGCGGACTCATGCCGGCGGCCGCTCACTTCCGCGTCGGCCCCGTCCGCCGGGAGCTGGACGAGACGGTTCCCGACACGGCGCTTCTCAAGCAGGTCGCGGACATCACCGGCGGCAGCTGCTTTGACCCTTCGGCCCTGGCCGACCTCCCCGGCCTGCTGCCGGTCAACAGCCGGCCGGTGGAGCATGCGGCCCGCTACAGCCTGTGGGATGTGTGGTTCCTCTTCGCCCTGCTGGCGGCGGCAAACCTGGGCGAGCTGATCCTGCGTCGACGATGGGGGCTGCTATGACGACCATGCGCGCGCGGTCCGTTGCTGTTCTCGTCGAAGCCCCGTCCATCGCGGGCGGGACGGAGCCCGCCCCTCCAGGGGCACCCGCACGCGGTTGCCCTGGCACGCGGAGGGACGACCTCCGTGTCGTCCGCTTCTGGCCGAGGAGCATGGTCTCGGCGCTTCAGGGCATCGGCCTTCTGGTTCTCCTTCTGGGCGGGCCCGCGCCAGCCGCCGCGCAGACGGTTGCGGGATCATCCGCCTATGACCCCGCCCGGGTCGCCATGAAGGCGGTGGATCGGGGCCTGGAGTATCTCGCGCGGACCCAGGAGGACGACGGCGGATGGCCCTCGCCCCGGTACGGGAAGAACGTCGGCGTCAGCGCGCTGGCCACCCTGGCCTTTCTGGGACGGGGCCACACCCCGGGGCGCGGGCCGTACGCCGAGTGCCTGGAGCGGGCGACGGGGTTCCTGCTGGCGAACTGCGACGACAAGGGCGTGGTCGCCGTCAAGTCCGGCGGCGCGCCCCCCATGTACCAGCACGGCCTCGGCACCCTCGCGCTGGCGGAGCTGTACGGCATGTCGCGGCGCCCCGACATCCGCGCGCGCCTGGAAAACGCCGTCGGACTGATCGTCCGCACGCAGAACAACGCCGGCGGCTGGCGCTACCAGCCGGTGAAGGCCGACGCCGACATGTCCGTGACCGTCATGCAGATCGTGGCGCTGAAGGCGGCGATGAACGCCGGCATCAAGGTGCCGCAGGCCGCGATCGACCAGGGCGTCAAGTACGTCAAGGCCAGCGCGTGCAAGGACGGCGGCTTCGGGTACACGCCCGGCGGCGGGCCCACGGCCGGCGCCAGCCCGGCGGGAACGCTCTCGCTCCAGATGTGCGGTGAGTTCGACGCCCCGCAGGTCCAGGCAGGCCTCGCGTACCTGAGCCGTCAGCACTACGCGTACGGGCAAGGCCGCTTCTTCTACGCGGTCTACTACGCCGCCCAGGCGATGAATCAGGCCGGCGGGTCGCACTGGATCGACTGGATGCCCAGGATGCGGGCGTCGCTGCTGGGCAACCAGGCGCCGGACGGCCAGTGGCCGCCGAACAGCGACTCGGACGCCGGCGGCGCCGGCCCGGCCTTCAGCACGGCGATCTCATGCCTGGTCCTGTCGATCGACTGCCACTACCTGCCCATCTACGAGCGGTAGCGCGGCGAAGTGCGACGGGTCCGCCACCGTCCATAGGATCACGATCAAGATCAAGATTACGAGGCACTCCACTCCGTAAAGCCTCAGTGACGGGCGGGTCGGAACGGCGGAGACCGCCGTCTCCACGGAACGAGACCAAGCGGGCTCCTTGGAGCCGGCCGTCCCCGGACGGTTCGGCTCCTTCCCCCCTCGCGTCACCGGCCCATTACTCCACTCCCCCTCATACTCCTGATCAGTAATCCGTTCCCTCCGGTGCCGAACGTTCGCAATCTGGCTGAGGAGCGGAGCGACGATAGTCAGGATTGTGTGGCTCGCGGACTATCTGCTTTTCCAGTAGTCGGGGTCGCGGTGCTGGTGCATGACGGCCATGATGACGATCCTTCCCGGCTGCTCCCTGAACAGAACGCCAAAGGGAAAGGTCTTTGTGAGACACCGGCGAACATCACGCTCGACAACCGGGTACAGGAGGGTGTTCAGACTAAGGCGATTGACAGCATCTTGTACCGACGCCAGGAACCTTCTCCCGAGCCCGGATTGCTGTTCCTCGTAGTATTCCGCTGCCGCGATCATCTCGTGCTCGGCATCGGGATGAAACTTGACAGCCTTCATGCGAGTGAGGCGTGCGCGCGGGCAAAAACAGCATCGGCGTCGCGAAGCTTCACGGCGCCGCTATCCACCTCGGCGCAACGCCGCCGAACCTCTTTCTTCCATTTGGCGGACAATGCAGGAGCATCGGGAGCGTCAAGACTCTCGATCAACTTCTCAGCCACAAACGCCCGTAACACAGGAGGAAGCCCCATCGCCTCCGTCATGACTTTTTCCGCTGTAGTACGCATGCCTGGCATTATAGCTCTTAGGACTTCGCCATCAATCAGTCTTCTCGTCACATCTGCGATCGGGATAGGACCACCCCTTGTCCAACGCCGCAAGTCTCGGGCGGCGAAGCAGTGCCGAGCATTTTCTCGTTCGGTCTCATCCGATCTCAAAGGCGATCTTCTTCACTTGCTTGCACGTTGCCCAAGCCGCACGCCCATTCCCGCAATTGGCGAATGGCGAGCCCTTCGGACGGATCCTTGTCCGGCAGTCCTTTGCCTTCACCATCCACATTTCCTGCCTTCCTGAGTTCCCGATTGAATCCGTCTTCCCTCATCAACGTCTATCAAGTCTCCCCCGCTATTGCCGGAAGGACCTCCTTTCATTGCCCCAACCGCGCGCGTCATGCTCGTCGAGCTGCGAACCGTAACACGGACCCTCACTGCTGGCGGACTATGAGACCCACCGCGGTCCGATCCTATTTTGTCTGCTGCAGCGATTTCAGATCTCGCTGCATTCTTAGAGCATGCAGCTCATCCGCAAGTTCCTTGTACGTCGCCTCCAGCCGCTCGAGGTTGGCACGACGGTGGTTGAACTCGACATTCTTCCGCGAGGCAAGCAGGTATGAGTCCTGCCATCTCCTTGTAGCCTTATCGATCCCCTCTTGTCTGGCGAGGAGACGCCCGTACTCGGCGCGAACGGTCTCCACTTCGTTCGTCTTGTCAGGCAGCCGGCTATCCGTCGGGGATACGATCCTTGGCGTCTGGGGCTCTCCCGACACCGTCTCATACGTCAGAGAGGGCGCCTTGGTATCCCCAAGGAATGGATGCTCCAGCTCCATGTTCCATATATCCAGGCTGACTTTGGCATGCTCGTTGATCAGGTACTGGAGGTGGTTGAACTCAGCTTGTCCTTTGAGTTGCACGTAGGCTGTCTGGTGCAGTCTGTCGAACTCTATCACGTCATTCTCAGCTTCTTGCACTTGGCGGCCGAGTCGCGCCAAGTCGGTCTCTAACACGGCAATCCGATTCGATCTGGAATCGCCAGAGTCTGGCGGAGCAGCCTGG
>CAYSLU010000035.1:0-45917 GCA_964431965.1 uncultured Verrucomicrobiota bacterium | reverse complement strand
GCGCAGCGCCAGTTTGCCGCCGCCCGCCTGGCCGGCACGCAGAAGATGCTCCGCTCCGACATCCGGGCCATCCGCACCTACAACGCCAGCTTCCTGTGCATCCACTACCAGCTCGCGGTCGGATGCGGACCGGCCGCATTCATCATCGGCGACGAGTGGTCCTCAGACTGGGCCACCGTGAACACCCGCACGAACTGGTTCCTCCGAAACCCGTCCGCCCAGCGCGTCCACCAGACAGCCTGGGGCTGGGACCTGATGGATGTGACCTACACGAGCGGAGTGCCCGTCACCGCCTTCCCGCAGTACTGGACCACCTCGTGCCTTGCCCGCATCCGCGCGGCGGAGGACGACGGCGTGTTCGCCGACAGCTTCACGCAGGATGCGTACTCGTTTGGCCAGTGCAGCCCCTCGCACCCCTGGCTCGAGGACGTCGGGTCCTGCCTGGCGAACTGGGTCCCCCACCTCAACTCGTTCGGCGCGGCTGTGCGGACGGCGTTCGACGCCGACACCAACGGGTTCAAGTTCCTGCCCAACCTCGGGGGACTCATCACCGGCTGGGACACGACCGCCTACGGCGTCGGCCACGGCGGGATGATCGAGGGCTTCTGCTACTGGGGCCCCGCCTCCTACCTCGACCCGGCCGACTGGGCCCTGCAGATGGACCGCGCCCTGACGCTGGTCCGCAGCAACAAGATCGTGATCTGCCAGAGCTACCCCGACCCCGCCAGCACGCGCGAGCGCCTGTTCGCGCTTGGGAGCTACCTGCTCATCAAGGGCTCGCGCACCTACATCAACCTGCTGGGTTCAGATTCCGTGGCGCTGGAGTACTATCCCGAATACCAGGTCGCCCTCGCCGGCGCGACCGCCCCGCCCGCGGCCTCGTCGGCCGCGCTCTGGCACGCCCCGTGGGGCGTATACCGCCGCGCCTACACCAACGGCCTCGTGCTCGTGAACCCCAACAGTACCGCGGCGGTCATCGCGAACCTCGGCACGAACTACGCGCGCGTGATTCCGGCGGGCGGCGGGCCGGTGGACGCGTCGGGCGGCTACGGCGGCTCGCTCTCGTACCAGACCGTCACCTCCGTGACCGTCGCCGCCTACGGCGCGGAGATCCTGCTCCGCACGACGAACTCGGTCCCCGCAGCCCCGTCCAATGCGCCCCCGGCCTCCGGCTTCGCGGCCTACCACCGGTCCGGCCAGACCTTCCTGACGTGGACGGAGCGGGCCGATCTCTCGGGCGAGTCCTACCGCGTCTACCGCCACACCGCGCCCATCACCACCAACAACCTGGCCCAGGCCGCGCGCCTGTACACGGTGCCCGAGGGCTCCTCGCGGTTCCACGCGAGCCGGTACATGGACGAGTTCGGCGCGTGGCGGCACCGCTACGCGGACGGGCTGGTCGTCACCAACGGCGGCCAGCCGCTCCCCGCGGGCGCCGGCATCCTCGTGTGGACGCTCGAGCCGCAGGACTTCACGAACGGCGCGAGCGGGACGGCCTACTACTGCGTGACCGTCGTGCCCGCCGGCGGCTCCGAGAGCGCCACCCTCTCGGCGTCGAACACGGCCGGCCCGGTCGCCGAGTCGGTCGCCGACCCGCTCCCGGTGCAGATCGGCACCAACATCGGCGCGGGCGGGCATGCGTACATCCAGTACATGAACCTGCGCCGCTGGAACCCGACGTTCCACGCGCCGAACCCGGGCAACGGCTGGTACGGACTCGACCCGTCCGCGCCGGGCGTGACCGGCGCCATCCAGTACGCCTACGACTACGCCGTGTTCGAGCCGGACTCGCCCGCCAACCCGGCCGCGATCTACATGAACCTGCACGGCTGGGGCGGAAACACCTACGGCCCCGCGCAAGGCGACCCCGAGCCCTACTCGTGGCCGTCCTACAAGATCTTCCCGACCGACGTAAGCGAGACGTGGTACTTCGGCTTCGCGCGCAGCAACGATTACCGGCGCGGCCAGCCCGTCCCGGCCGGCGACACGATCGCCAACTACACCGAGCAGCGCCTGCTGCGCATGGTGTACGACCTCATGCGCCAGCCGCCCGGTCCGGCGGTGGACACCAACCGCGTCTTCGTGTGGGGCCACTCGATGGGCGGCAGCGGCACGCTTGCGCTCGCGCTGCGCTACCCGAACGTCTTCGCGGCCGCCTGCGCCTCTCAGCCCATGACCGACTATGCACACTCGGGCGACAGCGGCGGCACGGACTGGCGGTCGGACGTCGAGCCGAAGTGGGGCGCGCGCGCGCTGAACCTGCCGGTCGCCATCGACGCGCCCGGCGGCTGGGCGGCCCACCTGCAGCGCTACAGCGGAACCGGCGTCTGGGACTGGCAGAACCACCGCTCGAACCTGACGGCGCGCACCGCGGACGACAGCGTCCCGCTCGGGATCGGCCACGGCACGCTCGATACGGTGATCGAGTGGTCCACGCAGGGCCAGCCCGTCTACGCCGCGCTAAGCGGGAGCCGCCGCTGCTGGGGCGGCGTCACGCGCGCCGAAGAGCACGGCTGGATGGGCTTCGATGCGTGCCCGGCGCCGTTCGACCCGGACAGCTCGCTCGCCCCGTTCGCGAACTTCACGGCCCGCCGGAACGAGACGGTGCCCGGTCTGGCCAACGCCAGCGGCGATCCGGCCTTCCCCCCTGTCGGCCCGGTCGAGTACCACCAGTACATGGAATGGTCGGCGAGCTGGAACGCCTGGGACGGGACGCCGGTCGACACGACCAACCGCTGGCGGATGAGCCTGCGCAGCCTGAGCGGCGGCACCCAGCGGGTCGACGTAACCCCGCGCCGGCTTCAGCAGTTCCACCGGAGCCCCGGCGAGTACGCGCACTGGCACGCGACGGCCGTCGGCGGCACGGCGACCCAGGAAGCCGGGATCGTCCGCGCCGATGCGGACGGACTGCTGACCGTCACCGGCCTGACCGTGACGACCGCCGGGCGCGTGCTCGAGATCGAGGTGGACGAGCGCCGCGACACGGATGGCGACGGCATGGCCGACTACTGGGAGCTGCGGACCGGACTGAGCTGGACGAGCGCCGCGGATCGGAACGGCAACCCCGATGGCGACGGCCTGCTCAACTGGCAGGAGTACGTGGCCGATAGCAACCCGACGAACTCCAAGTCGAACCTCCGCATCCGCGCGGTGAGCAACCGTCCGACCCGCGTCTACTTCGACGGCTCGTCGAACCGCCAGTACACGCTCGGCTACCGGCCGAGCCCGGGCACGGGCACATGGTCCAGCCTGCCCGGCCAAGTCCGCATCCCCGGCCCCGCGACGCTCACCGACACCAACCTCGCCCCCACGATGCGCGTCTACCGCGTCCAAGTCGACATTCCCTAACCGGCACGGTTCAACTGGCGATTCTCTCCGAGGTGGCCCGCGACCTCCGGGCGCGGGCAGGCGCGCACCCGGCGCACCACCCGGGCTGCGGGCTGAAGCCCGCGCTACAAACAGCGGATTGGCCGGTTCCGGCGTTTGTAGTGCGGCCTTTGGGCCGTTCTGAAGCCATAGTGCGTATGGCTCACGCGCACGCGATGCCCTTGCCCTCAAGCGCCGTCGGACCTATGCTTCGGCGGCGTACGGCGCGTGCCGTCGGATCAAGCGGAAAGACAGGCTTCGACGGAGGTGGGTCACATGAACGCTGGGACGATGCTCGGACGGTCCGGTCGGTTCGGTGTCCGATTCGCGGCGGCGATCGCGCTGACCGCGTTGCTACCCGTGCTGGCACGCGCGCAGGCGCCCCAGCCTCCGCGCGACCTCGCGCAGGTCAAGGCCCAGTACGCGGCGGTCATGGATCACCTCGAGCCCGGCGGCGACCTCCTCGTCGTGGCCAATGTCGACGGCCTCCTCAAGCAACTCCTCGACAACATAGTCAGCCTCATTCCGCCGACTGCAGACTCGGATCCGGACACGGCGAAGATCCGCGAGACGATCACGAAGATCCAGTCCTTCCTCGACCGCAACGGCTTCAACGCCATCCGCGCGGTCGGGGGAAGCTCGGTGCCGCGACCTGACGGGCTCAACTCCCACGCGTTCTACGTCGCGCGCGACGCGGCCGCCGCCGGACTTCCGCTCTGGCTGAGCCTGGTCGGCGGACAGCCCCGCGTCATCTCGGGCACGGATTTCCTGCCGGCCGACACCGTGCTGGCCAGCACGGATACGGCCGATATCCGCCAGCTCTGGACCCTGATCCGCGCCGCGGTGGACGAGATCGCACCACCGACGGGAGCCCTGGCGTTCGAGGGCGCCATCGCCTCGGGCTCCAGCAACATCGGCGTCGGGGTTGACGCCCTCATTGAGTCCCTCGGCGACGAGTCCTTTGTGTCGATCCAGCTCTCCAAGCAGGACCGCTCGACCTTCCCGATGCCGGGCGCCGTCGTGACGTTCCCCGAGCCTTCCGTAGTCATCGGCATCGCCGTGAGGGACAGCACGCTGGCTGACGCCATCTTCCGGCAGTTCACGAAGTACAACCTCAAGGTGGCGGAGTCCAATCTGTCGGGAACCACCGCCCGCATCGTGGACCCGGGCATGCCCCTGCCCGTTCCGTTCCGGCCGGCGTTCGCGACGAAGGCGGGCTACCTGCTGGCCGCCACGAGTGAGAAGGCGCTGGCCGCCGCGCTCGCCGCTTACGAAACCAAGAGCGGGCTAACCGCCACGCCGGCCTTCAAGAGCGCCTTCGCCGGCCTGCCGGCGACCAACAACGGCATCTTCTACATGGACGCGCGCCTCATGCAGGAGGTCGCCGGCGTGCAGACCCAGCTTGCAGCCGGCGCCAAGGGCGGAGCCAGCGGAGCCGGCTCGTTCACGGCGGGGTGGACGCTGTTCAGCGGGCCGGGCCCGCAGTCGCGCGCGCTGGTGTCCGTGAACGAGAAGGATGGCGTTCTGACCAAGGGCGCCAGCTCGGCCAGCGGGAGGGAGCTGGTCCTGAGCGCTGGCGTGGCGCCGATGGCCATGATGGCCGCCATCGCCATCCCCAGCTTCATGAAGGCCCGGACCACCTCGCGGGCCAACGCCTGCATCAACAACCAGCGCATGATCGAAGGCGCGAAAGAGCAGTGGGCGATGGCCAACAACAAGCAGGAAGGCGATGCCGCGACCGAGGCGGACATCGCGGTATATCTCAAGGGCAACGCGGTGCCGCGCTGCCCGCAGGCCGGGCAGGCCTACACCCTCAACGCGATCGGCAGCAACTGCGCGTGCCGGATTCCCAGCCACCGGCTGCGCTGATGCGAACCGGCCCGGGCAGACGCCTCCCGCCAAGCCCCCGAGGTCAGTAGTCTGTAGTCCAGGGTCCAAGGCTTCCAGTCGCCTGCTCCGGCTCCGCAATCCGCACGATGGCCGGCCCACCACCCGGACCACGGGCTGAAGCCCGCACTACAAACAGCGAATTGGCCGGTTCCGGCGTTTGTAGTGCAGCCTTTAGGCCGTTCTGAACCCGAATTGCTGACTGCGGCTCCGCCAGACTGTTGTCAGCCCCCTGGAACCTGCTAGTATATGGCCGCTTTCGGGGGACGGGCTCCCCCGGTCGCCCCACACGGCATCGCGGCGGGTCCGCCGCCGATGCCTCACAGAGGAGAATGCAGATGAAGGCTCGCGTGGATGCGGATACGTGTACGGGTTGCGGTCTGTGCTGTGACACCTGCCCGGAAGTCTTTGAGCTTGAGAACGACGTGGCGAAGGTCATCGTGGTCGACGTTCCGGCCGACGCCGAAGGCAAGTGCCGCGAGGCCACCGAGGGCTGCCCGGTCGAAGCCATCGCGCTCGACGAGTAACGCTCTTTTCCGCCCCGGCCGCGGGGGCCGCGCGACGCCGTCGCGACGGTTCCCGCGGCATCGGGCGCCGCCCGCCGGCGCCTTCTCCCGACGCCCTACCGCAGCACGGCAGAGGACGTCACCAGCATCGCCACCAGGATGCCGATCACCAAGCCGAGGAACACCTCGAGCCGGGTGTGGCCCAGCAGCTCGACCAGCTTTCGCTCGGACAGGTGATGCTCGCGGAACAGCTCGTCGATGATCTGGTTGAGCACCCGCGCCTGGCGGCCCGACGCACGCCGCACCGTGGCCGCATCGAACATCACCACCAGGGCCAGCCCGAGCGCGACGACGAACACCGGCGAGCCGAAGCCCGCTTTCAGCCCGATCGCCGCCGCCAGCGCGCTGACCAGGGCCGAGTGCGCGCTCGGCATCCCGCCGAGGCTCACCAGGTACTGAAAGTCGAACCGCCCGGTCCGCTGCAGCGCGCACAGCATCTTCGTCATCTGCGCCAGGAACCACGCGCAGGCGGCGGACCAGAAGCACGGGCTGTTGAACAACTCGACAAGATCCGTATGCATGACGTGTGAACCGACCGCCCTCCGACAGACGACCCGGACATTAGGGGAAACGTGCCCCCCGCGTCAATCCGACCAGCAACTGGCACCATGGCCGGCGCACCACCCGGACTGCGGGCTGAAGCCCGCACTACAAACAGCAGATCGACCGGTTCCGTCGTTTGTAGTGCGGCCTTTAGGCCGTTCTGGGGCCACAGTGCGAACGGCGACAATCCGGCGCCCATCCCGACGCCTTGACACGGCCCAAACTGCCCCCTAAATTGGCCCGCATTATGACAGAAAAGCTCAACGTCAACGATGGCCTCCCGCTGGTCGCGCCGGCGGTCACCCCCACCCTCGATCCGCTCTTCCGGCCGGCCGTGCTGGCGAGCCGCGCATTCCGCGCCGCCGCCCGCCAGGCGAAAGCCGCGAAGCCGCTGGGGATCGCGCTCGAGCAGACCGACGGATCCGTCTTCCGCTTCGAAACCGAGCTGTTCGACGAGAAGCACGCCGGGGCCGCGGGCAACCTCCGCTACCTCGAGCGCTTCGTCAAGTTCCTGCTCTGGTCGCGCGGCGGCTACCGCGTCTACATCGACGGCCCCCAGGCGCTCGGCGAGCAGCTCGCGGCCCATTTCCGCAACGACCGGACCGGCATATTCGACGCCGACATCATGGGCGGGCGCATCTACGAGAAGCCCTTCGAGGTGGTCGTGGTCGCCGCCAAGGATCTCCCCCCGGCCCGCGAGAAGACCGCGCCGCTCGGCCGGCACCTCGAGGGATGCCGGATCGGGTTTGACCTCGGCGCCAGCGACCGCAAGGTGGCGGCGGTCGTCGATGGCGAGGCCGTGTTCAGCGAGGAAGTCGCCTGGGATCCGGTGTCGCAGAGCAACCCCGAGTGGCATTTCGACGAGATCATGAGCTCCCTGAAGCGCGCCGCGGAGCACATGCCGCGCGTGGACGCGATCGGCGGCAGCGCGGCCGGCGTATACGTGAACAACCGCGTCAAGGTGGCCTCCCTCTTCCGCGGCGTCCCCCGCGATGTGTTCGAGTCGCGGGTGAAGAGCCTCTTCCTGCGCATCAAGCAGGCGTGGAACGACATTCCGTTCGAGGTCGCGAACGACGGCGAGGTCACCGCCCTCGCCGGCTCCATGTCGCTCGGCGTGAACAGCCTGCTCGGCATCTCCCTCGGCTCGAGCCAGGCCGGCGGCTACGTCACGCGCGACGGCAATATCACCTGCTGGCTGAACGAGCTGGCGTTCACGCCCGTCGACTACGCGCCCGGCGCGCCGGCGGACGAGTGGTCGGGCGACATCGGCTGCGGCGTGCAGTATTTCTCCCAGCAGTGCGTCGGCCGCCTGCTGGGCCGGGCCGGAATCGAGTGCGACCCGGCGCTGGCGCTCCCCGAGAAGCTGAAGCACGTGCAGAAGCTGATGGAGCAGGACGATCCGCGCGCCGCCAAGATCTACGAAACGGTCGGCGTCTACCTCGGATATGCCGTGGCGCACTACGCGGACTTCTACGACACCGAGAACGTCATGATTCTCGGGCGGGTCACGAGCGGCGCGGGCGGGGAGATCATCCTCGACCGGGCCCGTGACGTGCTCAAGCGGGAGTTCCCGGCCGTGTCCGGCCGCATCGCATTCCACATCCCGAGCGAGAAAGACAAGCGGCACGGCCAGGCAATAGCGGCCGCCAGCCTGCCCGTCGTGAAGCCCTAGGCATCCCGCCGCCCCGCCGTTGAACGGACCCAGAAGGAGCGACCCGTGAAGAACCCGTACGAGCAGTTTGTGGCCGACTACCAGCGCGTCATCGAGAGCGCGCGGAAGCTCCCGATGGGCGGGCTCCCGCCGCTCCGCCCGGCCGCGCCGGATGGCGCGCCCAAGGCCCTCATCTTCGCGCCCCATCCGGACGACGAGTGCATCGTCGGCGCGCTGGCGCTCCGGCTGCGCGCGGACCTGGACATGAGCGTCGTGAACGTGGCCGTCACGCAGGGCAGCCGCAAGGACCGGCAGCCGGCCCGCTTCGAGGAGCTGCGCGGGGCCTGCGCCTACCTGGGCCTTGGCCTGATCAAGACCCGCGAGAACGGCCTCGAGAAGGTCAACCCCAAGACGCGATGCGACGACCCGGCGCTATGGGCCCAGTCCGTGGCGATCATCGCCGGCATCCTCTCCATGCACCACCCGAAGGTCGTGTTCATCCCGCACGATGCCGACTGGAACAGCACGCACATCGGCACGCACCACCTCGTGATGGACGCCCTCCGGAAGGCCGACCCGGCCTTCTCCTGCGTCGTCGTGGAGACCGAGTACTGGCAGGCCATGGGCACGCCGAACCTCATGGCGGAAGTGACGCCGCGAATGCTCTCCGAAATGATCGAGGCGCTGACGTTCCACGTCGGCGAGGTCGAGCGCAACCCCTACCACCTGGGGCTCCCCGCGTGGATGCAGGACAACGTCCGCCGCGGCGCCGAGATCGTCGGCGGTCAGGGCGGCAAGTCGCCGGACTATGCGTTCGCGACGCTGTACCGCGTGCGCCGCTGGACGGCCGGCGCGCTGCAGGACCTGTACGCCGGAGGGCGCTTCCTGGGCGCCGGCGACAGCGTCCGCGAACTGCTGGCGCTCTGATCCGGGGACGCGTCAGAACTGCTGGAAGAGCAGGCCCATCGCTTCGGGTGCGAGCGAGAAGGCCGCCGGCCAGTTCGTGGGATCAAAGGCCGCATCGGCGGTCACCCAGTTTGCGGGCTTTGCGATTTCACTCCGCAGGTACTCCGCCGGGCCTGACCGCGGACCCGTGTAGTAGCCGTCGTCGCGCGAGTCGATGTAGACCGCCGTGCACGCGCCGGTCGAAAGCCCCGGCGGGACAAAGCTGCTCGTCGTGCTCCCGCCCGACACGTTGTTCCAGCCCGGGTTCGCGAAGCTGATCGCCCCAATCATCACCGCCCCCGATGGGTCGCCGCACAGCGGATAGGCGAGGCTGGCGTTGGATGCGACCGACCCGGAGTAGACGATCAGCTGGTCGCCGCTCGTGGACAGGCGCGGCATGCCGCCCAGCATGGTGCCGATGCTCCACTGGTTGTCGTAGCATCGCACGACCGTCCCCTCCGCCAGCCGGGCGGAGTGGGTCCACGTGAGCGGTCCGCGGTAGGTCGAGATCGCATCGCCGAAGTGCTCCGACCACAGGAAGACGCCGTTGCTGACCGATGAATCCGTGAAGTGGATCGGCGTGTTCGGCGGTATGTCGCGGAGCGCCACCCACGCGAAGCTGTCCCGCCCGAGCACGTCATCCGAGTTGTACGCGACGATCGCGATGTCGCCGGCCGCGAGCTGCCCGCGCGCCGGACCGACCGGGCTTCCCATGATCGCCAGACCCAACGCCGCCACACGCCCCCATCCCCTGGCCCCTTGCATCCCCTGCCCCCTTTCCCCTGTGTGCCCGGGTCAGACGTTGGCCCCGGGAAGCCGATGGTTCAGCGATACGCCTCCCACTCCGGTTCGGTGTTGAAGATCCAGCGGTAGTAGTCCGTCCCCTGAAGCAGGCCGGCTGCCTCCTCATCGACGACGACGGTGCACTTCGGGTGGAGCTGCAGGGCCGAGGCGGATACCATGGCCGTAATCGGACCTTCCACCGCCTGGGCGACGATGCGCGCCTTCTGGGCGCCGGTCGCCAGCACGATGCAGCGCCGCGACTCGAGGATCGTGCCCACGCCCATGGTGATGGCGCGCTTCGGCACGCGCGCGAGGTCGCCGCCGAACATGGGCGCATTCTGCTCGATCGTCGCCGGCGCCAGCGCCTTCTCGCGCGTGCGGGACCGCAGCGCGGACAGCGGCTCGTTGAACCCGATGTGGCCGTCCGTCCCGATCCCCAGCAGCTGCAGGTCGATCCCGCCGAACTCCGCGATGCGCCGCTCGTAGGCCGCGCATCCGGCGTCCAGATCCGCGGCCATCCCGTCCGGCAGGTACGTGTTCCGGCGGTCGATGTTGACGTTGTCGAACAGCTGCCGGTTCATGTAGTACCGGTACGAGCCCGGATGGTCCGGGGGCAGCCCGATGTACTCGTCGAGGTTGAACGTCCGGCACAGCGAGAAGTCGAGCCCCTCGTCGCGGTTCAGCCGCACGAGCTGCGCGTAGACCCGCTCCATGGTCCGGCCGGTCGCCAGGCCCAGCACGAGGTGCGGCTTGGCGCGCAGCTCGCGCGCAATCAGGCGGGCGACCAGCTTGGCCGCCGTCTCCGCGTCTGGCCGGATGATGACTTCCATGTGCGTTGGATCCGAGGCGCGCGGCGCGCCGCCAGCGTCACTTCGGCTGGTACTCTTTTGCGGTGTCGGCGGTCGTGCAGATCACCGGCCGGTCGGGCACCCGCCCGCGCAGCGCGGCCTGCTCGTCGGAGCCGGCGGTCAGCGGCAGCGCGACCTGGCCGCCCTCAACCGCGGAGCGCTGCAGCGCGAACATGATCTCCGCGCCCTTGCAGGCGCTCTCGATGTTGCACGGGTGCACGCGGCGGTCGTCGTCGAGCCAGCTCACCATGTCCTGGATGTAGGGCGGCATATCGAGGTCGTAGTTCATGACGCCCTCGCCGCTCTGATAGCCGCCGGAGCGCGTCACGGCGCGCCAGCCGCCGTTGGTCAGCACCTCGGCGAAGCCCTCGGTGCCCTGCGCGCCCATGCGGCACTTGCCCCACCATTTGGCGACCTCGGGCTGATCCGGGGCGCCGGCGCCGCACTCGTAGACGCCGCGCACGCCGTTCGCGTACTGCACGAAGCCCGCCACGTAGTCGGGCGACGGATGGTTGTCCGAGAACTTCACGCGCCCCGCGGCCTGCGCCATCGCCCACTGCGCCTCGGCCTCGCCGTTGTACCAGCGCGTGTAGTCGATGAGGTGCGACAGCATGTGCGTCATCCAGCCCGTGGCCTCGCCGTAGACCGTGTGGACCCGGCCCAGCGCGCCGCTGGCGATGATTTCCTTCACCTTGCGGTAGTGGACGCCGTAGCGGTGCTGATGGCTGACCACGGCCTTGGCGCCGGCCTGGCGCACGCGGTCGCGGACCGCCATCATCTCGGTGCTCGTCAGCGCCACGGGCTTCTCGAACGCGATCAGCTTCGCGCCGGACGCGACGGCCGCCTCGATCATCGGCATGCGGATCGAGGGGAGCGTGCAGAAGCAGAACACGTCCGGCTTCAGCTCCTTGGCGAGGGCGGCCGCGTCGGTTCCGATCTTCGGGTTGCCCAGCTTCGCCGCCGCCGCCGACAGCTTGGACGCGTCGATATCGCAGATGCCCGCGATCTCGAACCGGCCGTTCGCAATAAACGCGGAGGCATGGTGCATGCCCCGCTTGCCCATCCCGACCACCACCACGCGGTACTTCTTCATGTGCGCTCCGTTTAGCGAAACGGGGGTGCCCGGCGCGAGCCGATGCACCCCCGGGTTCGCCGCGTTCGATCTCAGCTGCAGCAGGGGCAGGTCTTGCCGCTGCGCGCCGCGCCCGGGCCCTTCGGGGCGGACGCCGCGTTGGCCGCATCCCACTCCTTGACCTTCTGGATGACGTAGTCGACCTCGGCCTCGGTCATCTCCGGGAACATCGGCAGGCTCACGCAGGTCGCCGCGTTGGCCTCGGCGTTCGCCAGGCTGCCGACGATGCGGGCCTGCTTGCCCCACGGATAGCCTTCCTGCTTGTGGATGGCGATCGAGTAGTGCGTCTTCGCATCAACGCCGTTGTCGACCAGGAACTTCACGAGCGCGTCGCGCTGCTCCGGCTTCTTGGTCTCGATCACGTAGAGGTGGAACACGTGGCGGTAGCCCGGCAGCTCGACCGGCAGGTCGAACGTGACGGCGCCCTTCAGGCCGGCCGTGTAGCGGACCGACCACTTGCGCCGCAGGTCGTTCCACGAATCGATATGCTTCAGCTTCGCGCTGAGGATGCCGGCGTGCAGGTCGTCCAGGCGGCTGTTGTACCCGAAGCTGTGCACGTTGCGCTTGGTCGATCCGTGGTTGCGCAGCTTGCGCACGCGGGCGTCGATGTCCGCGTTGTTCGTCACGAGCGCGCCGCTGTCGCCGAACGTGCCCAGGTTCTTCTGGATGATGAAGCTCGTCGTCGCCGCGTCGCTCAGCTCGCCGATGCGGAAGCCCGGGCCGGCCGCGCCGATCGCCTGGGCGTTGTCCTCGATGATCTTCAGCTTGTGCTTGTCCGCGATCTTGCGAATCGCCTTCATGTCCGCGCACTGGCCGTAGAGGTGGACCGGAATGATGCACTTCGTCTTCGGCGTGACGGCCGCCTCGACCAGGGCCGGGCAGATGCACTTCGTCTTCGGGCAGCAGTCCACGAGCACGGCGGTCGCGCCGGCGATCCAGATGGCCTCGGCCGTGGCGAAGAACGTGTTGGCGTTGGTGATGACCTCGTCGCCCGGGCCGATGTCCATGGCCATGAGGGCCAGCCAGATGGCGTCCGTGCCGTTGGCCACGCCGATGGCGTACTTGGTCTTGCTGTAGGCCGCCAGCTCGGCCTCGAACTGCTTCAGCATCGGGCCCATGACGTACTCGCCGCTCTCCAGAACCTTCTGGATGTTGGCGTCGATCTCGGACTTGATGTTGTGATACTGCCGAACGTGCCCGTAAAACCCGACCTTCATGTGTGGCTCCTTTTCCGACTCACTGCGCGGCCCCCGGGATCGCCCGAACCCGGTCGCCGCCAAGGGTTGTCGCGCAAAAAACACGCAAAGATTAGGTACCCCCCCCGCAAAGTCAAGCTTCGGCTGGGGCGCGAACGGGATCAAGCTCCTGGCGTCGTCCTTCGACGAAGCAGGAAGGACTGGGGACTCGTGCGTGCCTCGTCAGTCTGCTCCGCTCACAGTAACGATCTTCATCTTGTCTCGGATGTACTTCGGGATGTCTTTCCTGACTTCGTCGTATTCAGCGCGATGCACCCGTCTCGACTCGAAGTCGATCTTCACGTCCTGTAGGAACTTCTCGAAATCGGGGTTCTGTTCACAGAGCTTATTGATGGTCTCCCAGTCAAGAGACTCGCGGAATCGTGCCGGGTAGAGGATGCGGGAACCGTCAATGTCCGACGGATCGAGCTGGACGATCCCGATTCCGAAGGAAGAGGCCAGTCGTTCGAGTTCAGCAAGGAAGTCGTCGTCCTGGAGGATATCAGCCGCTACCAAGTAACCTTCATGGGCCCAGGATGAGTTGGATACAGCCTGGAAATACGACTCCCTGTAGTTCGCCTTCGTCAACGCCTTCTTGATCTCAAACGAGAATAGTCGAAGGGAGTTGTTGTCCGATAGGCGGTTGAACTCGATTACGTTGGGCCGCCAGTCCTCTAAGGGCATATAGAACCCCACCACGTCAGGGTGGATCCACTCGTTGTACCCCGATCTCTTGGAGTTCTCGTGGAGAATCGTCTTCGTGAGGATGGACCGTCCGCGGTTGAACGAAGGATTGGCGTAGACGTAGTAGGTCAGGAGCGGGTGCAGATCACGTTCGTGGTATTCAGTCCTTTTCTCGGTCTTCTTTCCTTCGACCTTTTCGAGCGGCCATGAAGCGTCAGGCGGAAGCTCGGCAGATCGCGACTTCAGAAAGAACCGAGTGGGGCGACTCCCCACTTTGATGAACCTCGAATCATCATTGTCTCGCACTTCGACGTATAGCCGCGAACCGAGACTCTGCCACGGCGTCTTGCCGACGGTGCCGAGCTTGGAGGCAATGCCTTTCCCGTTCGCCACCTGCCAAATCTCCTGATAGACCATAGGGCCAGGAGCCTCTTTCAGCACTTCGTAAGCGAGGTCCAGGAACGAATAGCTCATCCGATGTTCCTCCTTCACTCCAATCGCCCCATGAGATGCACGAATCCCGGGAACACCCCACACGTGGTTCGCCGCACCGGACCCGTTGTGTGTAGCTCGACTGTATGCCCGCCGCAGGCGGAGAGACAAGAGGAAAGCGGAAGCGCCACGTGGCTGCGACCCGAGTAACGAGGACACGCGCGCTGTACCGTCACACGCCACTGGCCGGGTGCTTCGCTCGGCGGCCCTCCCGGCGCGGGGTGGGATCGGAACCGCTCAATGCCTCCCTTGCCCCACCGTTCCGAGTCCGCGACGGAACGGGGCGAACCGCGGCGCGGCTTGGGTCGGGCGAGTCCGCGAGCCCCCAAACAGAGGCGCGTCAGCTTGACCCGGATGCAAGGCGCCGCGGGTGGCGCTGTACTCCTGTACGCGCCGCCCGCGGCAACGCAGCAGGTGGGCCAAGATCACGCGTCTCTGTTTGGCCCAAGCCGTGACGCTTCTTCCACGCCAACCGCAAGACCTGATCGAAGTCGATGCATGCTCGCACCAGCCAGACGCCACGGCCTTACGGCCGCGGCTACATTCGGGCCTCACGGCGCAGTCGTGGGGTGTGTCCGGCTAGCGACAAACGTCCCGGATCATGCGCGTCGATTCGTCGGCCATGGCCTCGAGCGATCCGGGCGCGACGCGGCACCAGGGCAGGTCGGCCTCGAAGCCGCCGGCCTCGTAGGCGCGCCGGGTCGGCATGTAACTGGTGGCGGCATTGCACCAGTGGGCGACGAACGTATGCGGGCACGGCGAGGTCCGCTTGACCTCCAGCTGCCCCTCGACAAACGGCTCGCCGGGCCAGCAGACGATGCACAGCTCGCCCAAGCGGAAGACCTGCACCTCGACCTCGCAGAACGGGCTGCGGGCCTTCTGCGCCTCGATGTCCAGCCGGCCCGCGGCAAAGACCCACTCCCAGCCGATCGCCCCCTGCGCGTTCGGGACCGGACGCGGGTTGCGGGCCAGCAGGTCGCGCGCGGCGGCGACCACCTCGGGCGCCACCGGCCGCCACGGCATCTGCAGGACGCGGCTGGACCACGCGAGGGAGTCGGACGCCAGGGGCGTGAGCCGCTTCAGGACTGCGGCCGTGGTCTCCGTCAGCCGCTGCCCCATGATCTCGATCGTATCGGTCTCGCCGTTGCGCGGGTTCAGATGATTGACGTGGTGAACGTTGCCGCACGCCCCGTTGATCACCATCGGGATCGCCTGGCCACCCAGGAGCTGTCGGACGCCTTCGACCCACGCCCCCGGCCAGTCCGGCGAAACCCATCGCTGCGGATACCCGTGAACCGGATGGCAGGTGAAGTGAAGCAAAACCGCCACCGGCTCGTCGACTTCGTTCACCAGGAGCGCGACCCCGACCTCAGGGTCGATCGGCCCCTCGACGTGAAGGATGTCGGGGCTGCAGATGGGGGGATGGGTCTTCACCTTCCCGTTGCGCATCACAAACCGGCGGTTGAACGCCACGCGGCCTTCCATGCCGCGGCCGGCCTTGATTCGGACCGGCTGGAGCGAGTCATTGGCGCGCCGCACCGCCTCGTGCACGCCCGCGATGAACGGCTCGACGTAGCGCGGATCGCCGCCCCGGATCCAGCTCATGTCCGGGGGCACCAGGCCGGACTCCTCGCTCACGCCATGGTTGCCCACCATCGGCGCGGAGTGGCTCTGCTTGCCGTGGATGGCGACCGCCTCGGGCGTCGTCCCGATCGCCGCCGCGATCTCGCGGCGCAGCCGGTCGCCATGCTCGCGCGTGATGCCCAGCGCGTCGACGGAGACAAAGCACAGCTTCCGTCCCCCCGCCTCGGCCACCAGCGCCTGCGTCAGCAGCGGCGCCCGGATTTCCTCCGCCGGCCGGATCCGGTCAACGTCGCCCGCGATCTGCGTTCCGAGCGCCGGCGTGATATCGGCTTCCCCCACCCCGGCCCGCAACGCGCCGTTCTGAATCACCGTGCCCATGAATCGTTACTCCTTCGCTCCGGCGGCCCATCGCCCTCGGTCGGACACGATATCATGTACCCGACCTGAGAAAGGCAAATGACGAGCCCTGACCGCTTAGACCCGTATGTTTTCATCTTAGCAGATGACCCAGCGGAATGGCCCATAGCTTGTCCTCCAGTTTCACCGGTTGGCGGCCGTTGTACGCCAAGACCCCGGCCATGCAGGCGATACCATAAGGAAGCATGTCCAGAAGCGCTGACGTTCGGGCTGATAGGCGAGGACTTGGGCGGCGTGACCCGTCTTGGCATCCGCGGCCCGTTCCGGTAGCATGCGGGCGCTTGTCGGGAACCGCTTGGGACCTCAATCATCACGCGACGGGAGACATCGCCATGGCCAACAAGACAACGCTGGGACTGATCGTCGGCAACCGCGGGTTCTTTCCCGCCGAGCTCTGCGACGAGGGCCGCAAGACCATCCTGTCCGTGCTCAAGAAGCAGGGCTTCGACGTGGTCGCCCTCTCGCCGGGCGAGACGAAGTTCGGATCCGTCGAGACCTACGAGGACGCGAAGAAGTGCGCCGCGCTGTTCCGCAAGAACGCGGACCGGCTGGACGGCATCCTCGTGACCCTTCCGAATTTCGGTGACGAGCGGGGCGTGGCGGACACGCTCAAGCTGGCGAAGCTGGGTATCCCCGTGCTGATGCACGCCTTCCCGGACGACCCGAAGAAGATGTCGATCAAGCACCGCCGCGACAGCTTCTGCGGCAAGATGTCGGCCTGCAACAACCTGCAGCAGTACGGCATCCCGTACTCGCTCACGACGCTCCACACGATCGATCCGGAAACGCTCTCGTTCCGCCATGATCTCGACATGTTCGGGGCCGTCTGCCGCGTGGTGCGCGGCTTGCGCGGGGCCCGCCTCGGCGCGATCGGCGCCCGGCCGGCCGCCTTCAATACGGTCCGCTACAGCGAGAAACTGCTCGAGGCGTCGGGCATCTCGGTCGAGACGATCGATTTGTTCGAGCTGTTCGGCCGGGTCGACAAGCTGTCCAAGACGGACGCGCGCGTGAAGGCGAAGCTCGACGCGATCCGCCAGTACGTGACGACGAAGGGCGTGCCGCCTGAAGCGCTGCTGAAGATGGCGAAGTTCGGCGTCACCGTGGACGCCTGGATCGCGGAGCAGGAGCTCGCGGCCACGGCCGTCCAGTGCTGGACCGCCATGGAGGAGTATTTCGGAGTCGTGCCGTGCACGGTGATGAGCATGCTGAGCGATCGCCTGCTGCCCAGCGCGTGCGAGGTGGATATCACGGGCGCCGTCGGCATGCTCGCGCTGCGGCTGGCCAGCGGCTCGCCCTCGGCCCTGCTGGACTGGAACAACAACTTCGGCGACGACCCCGACATGTGCGTGCTGTTCCACTGCTCGAACCTGCCGAAATCGGTCTTCAGCTCCTGCAAGATGGACTACCAGGAGATCATCGCCGGCACGGTGGGCAAGGACAACACCTACGGGACGTGCGTCGGCTGCGTGCGGCCGGGCCCGTTCAGCTACTGCCGCGTTTCGACGGACGATGTGAACGGCATCGTGCGCGCCTATGTCGGCGAGGGCGAGTTCGTGAAGAACCCGCTCAAGACGTTCGGCGGCTACGGCGTGGCCCGCATTCCGGACCTGCAGGGGCTGCTGCGCGAAATCTGCATGAACGGGTTTGAGCACCACGTGGCGGTCAACCTCGCCGAGGTCGGGCCGGCCGTGAACGAGGCGCTCACGAACTACCTCGGCTGGGCCGTGTATCACCACGCCTGAGCCTGAGATCCCCAAAAAAAGCCGAGGCGGCGCGAGACCCTGCTAAGGGTGTTCCTCGCGCCGCCCATCCGGTCACATCAGCCCAAACTATCCGAACTTGGCTGCCGCACTCCAGCCCGTGCTCAGCCTTCGATCGTCCACGTGGGGATGACGCCGCCCTTTGGGTGTACCGTCTCCGTCGTTGTCGCGTGCGCCACTTGGTGCGCCGCGTGGGCCACGGGCCGCTTGAGCGGCGCCATCACCACATGGTGTTGCTCCACCACGCCGGGCGACGCGAGGGACGGCCCTCCAGCGACACCCAACTGGTGCTTCCGAACTCCGTCCAACTCGTGCTTGAGATTCCAGACCCAAGCGGTGAACAACAAGATGATGCAAGCTGCAAAGACCGTTGGCATGACATCCTCCATGACACGTTGTGCGCTTCACGCGCGATGTGTTGTTGCCAATCAACCGCAGCCACTCGGCCGCTTACCATTTCTCTTTAGCACTTAGTGGGCCGAAACCCGCCCGCTCCACCCCTGCAGATCCCGACAGACTCCGTGCAAGCTCCAAATCGGTCTTGCCGGCCACGCCGCTGGCAGTCGTAACATTCAATACATCAATAGATTGAGAATCCGGGTCAAGCGGTCGTCCAAAACGTGTCAAATCCGTCTGAATCGCGCGGCTCAAGGAGCCTTTTCGCGCAAGTGCGAGAATACCGGATCGGAGGCTCCCTTCGGCCGACGGGATTGAGAAGAGGGCGGACCACTCGGCATGGTGGGGCCGCTGCGGCGCTTCGCGCCCCGGCCGGAGCAGCGCAGACGGGCAAAACGCCGCTTGAAAAGGGCCTCCGCTTCCGCTAGAACGCCCCACACACCGATGGACACCGCGCTGAGCCACTGGAACGAATGGAACGACAGGTGCGCCTTGGCGCTGTGCTCGAACGAGACGCAGCATGCACTGCGCGCCTACGGCGCCCGCCAGTTCCGGCATTACGCGCGCTTCACAGCCGGCGGCGCGGCGTCGGAGTCCGGTCTGTCGCCATCGGATCAGTGGCATCTCTTCGAGACGCATCTGTCTCTGCGTCAGACCCGGGCCGGCAAGCGATACAAGGACTGGCTGTTCGCGCGTGTGTCGGGCGCGAGCGATCCCCCGCTTCAGGTGATCCAGGGCGGAGCCGGACTGCTCATGCGGGATGTCGTGCGCGCGTTCATCCGCGCGGAGCGGCCCCAGGACCGTTCGGTCTCACTCGACGCCCCGCTGTCAGACGGCGCGGACCGGTCGTTCACGCTTCATGATCTGCTGCCGGGGGCCCTTGATCCGGCGCAGGACCTCGAGATCCGGGAGCTGACGCGGGTCGCCGACCTCCTGGCTGATGCCAGCTTCGCCGATCTGGCCCCCCGAGAGCGGGTGGCCATCGCGGCCCGCGAACAGGGCCTGTCCCTCTCACACCCCACCGTCGAGCGCTGCGCCGGATGCCGCAAGAGCATGCTGCACGCAGCCCATGCCGCCGCAGTCGGCCGGGTGGCGGATCGCGTCCGGGCTGAGTATCGCGACGAACCGGCCGACTCCATACGCCTGCTGGCCGTCCTGACGCTTCGCGCTCTCGGCGCGCGTGTGCTCGGATGGGCGATTTCGGAAAAGAGCTGCGCTCGACTCTTCTCTACTGGGAAGAAGGAGATCGCTGCCGCGTGAGCAAGCTGCCGGTCATTCGCTGTTCGACGCCCGATCCAGCCATGGTCCACCGGCTGCAGCGCTGGATCTCCGAATGGCAGATCGAGCGCCGGCTACGGGCCGCCCCGCCCGCGCCGAGCGCCGCCGCCATGCCGCCCGGGGAAAGGAATACGCCGGCCGGACGCGGAGGCCTGTACCCGCCGGCTGCGCAGCTTGATGCGTCGCCACCGGTCACCCGGGGCCAGATCCGCCTGCTCGGGCCCGATAGCGCCGCCACCCGTCGGAGGCCGGTCTACATCGCGATTCTCGATGTCGCCGAGGCGGAGGTCTTGGCGGCGCCACACAGCCCCTTCTCCGAGCCGGCCGTGTCGGGCGAGCTTCTGGTGTCGCGCCGCACACTGGGCATGCAGGTGCTGTGCCTCTGGAATGCGCGCCGACTTGCGCGCGCAACGGCTGAAGCGGCCTGGTGGACGGACAGCCTGACAGCGGCCGAACTGGCGGCTGCGCTGGCCGTCCTGCGTCACGCCTGCGAGGGAGCCGCCCTCCCTTCCGAGGTGGCCGGTCAGGTGGGCCCCCCGCTCGTCCATCCCCTGGATCCACGCCACGACTATCTCGAGGAAGCTGCGGAGGAGATGGACGCGATCGCCGGCGCTGGTCCGCGAGCCGTGGTGATGGACGGCGGAGAGCGCTTCGCCTACGCGACTGACGCCGGCCAGCGCCCGCTCACGCGCGCAGCAGAAGCACCGCCGGCCTTCGGCAATACGCACCTGTTTGTGTCGCCCGGTCGAAGGTTCTTCGTTCACGCCTCGCCCGGAGCATCGGCTGGTACAGCCGCGCTCCGCATCCTCGATGCAGACGGGTTGCCCACGTCCAGCCTTGATGGCGCCCGATTCGGCTCGCCTGGCGGCACGCTCTCACTCCCCGTCCGTAAAGGGCATGCGATTATCTCCTGGTCCGATCTGACGGATCGTCTGGAGATTGTCATGGCCGACGGCAACCGACTCCCCATTAGCAGGATATGACTGTTTTCGGAATTCGTGTTCGTTCGCTTCTTCTTCATATGTGGAACCCTGAGTCGCGCGAGCACAGCTCAAGCGTACCAGCGCAGCCACAACCAACACAGGAGGAGTGACGATGGGATCCTTGAACCGAGTGTTCCTGATGGGTAACTTGACACGGGATCCGCAAGTGCGGAAGACGCCGGCCGGATCGACGGTGTCCGATATGGGTGTGGCCGTATCGGACAGCTACACGAACAAGAGCGGCGAGCGAGTCGAGACCACGTGTTTCGCGGACGTCGTGGTCTGGGGGAAGCAGGCCGAGACCTGCGGGCAGTACCTGTCCAAGGGATCGGCTGTGGTGGTGGAGGGCCGGCTCGAATACGATCAGTGGGAGACGCAGGAGGGGGAGAAGCGAAGCCGGCTCCGCGTTCGCGCGGACCGGGTTCAGTTTGTCGGCCGCCTGTCGAAAGCCGGGCCGGCCGACGCGGGGGGACGGAAGGCGCCTGCTACGGCCGAATCCGGCGTAGCATCCGAGGGCGAGATGCCATTCTGAGGGATGATCGAAGGGACCGGGGCGGCTACCCAGCTGAGGGAGCGGGCAGCCGCGCGGAGGGACATCATGGAGAGGGAAGAGCTGGTCGGACTGCGGTCGAACCGTCGGCACTGGAAGGCGGGTATCTTCTACTACTGCCGGGCGGATCCGCGACCCATCGTATGGAGGCGCTGGCGCTGGACGGGATGGGCCATCAATCTCGGTCATCGCGATGCCGGATCGGCGATCGGTGTGTGCGTGGCGATGCTGGGCGGCCCCTTGGCGATCGGCACCGTGTGCGGGATGGTGTCCCCGATCGCGCAGGCGGCCACGGTGCTCATCTGTGTCGCCTTGCTGGTCGCTGGCGGCGGTTGGATCGCATCGCGTCCGCGTTGACAGACGGTCTTTCGGATCATTCGAACCCACATCTTCACGAGCGAACATGACCCATGGAAAACAACACACAGCCACGCGATGAGGCGCAGGCACCCAAGCCGCACCCCGGCCGGCTCATCTACTATCACCCCGACTCGAAGGGGACCGGCTCGGCGCTGCAGATCGAGCTGCGGCTGAACAAGGCGGACGAAGACCGGTACGACTGCTTCTTCCTCGAGATGGCGAGGCAGGAGACGGCGGCCCGCGGCGAACACGGCCGAACCGCGGCCACCTTCAACTGGGCTGGGAAGGTGACGGTGAAGCTGGACTTCGCGGACGTATGCGAACTCCTCACCGTTCTGGAGGGCCGCGCTGAGCAAGCCGGCGGCCAGCGCAACGGCATCTACCACGAGTCCGGCAACGCGAACACGATCATCACGTTCCGGAAAGGCAAGGATCACCCCGGCTACTTCCTCGACATTTCGAAAAAGGACAAGTCCGGCGCCCAGGTGTTCAAGGGGCACATCGTCCTGAGCGAGGCCGAAGGGCTCGGGCTCCGGCACGTCATGCAAAGCGGCCTCTTCTTCATGGTGTTCCACCGCAACCTGAGGGCGTAAAAGGATCGCTCAAGGCAAGAGGAGGGCCGATTCGCTTTGCCTGCGGCGGCACGAGGCTGTGCTGAACGCGAGAGCCTCCAGCGTCGGTCCCTCGTGGCAGTCACGGCGGGATACGGATGTGGACGCCCCGTAGCCGCACGCGTCAGCGTGTGGCCCTCTGCCACTCCCGCCACGGCCTTACGGCCGCGGCTACATCGGCAGCCGCTCCTGTAGCCGCGCGCGTGAGCGCGTGGCAGCCGTCTGCACCCCAGTCACAGGATGTGATCGTTCCATTCGCCGGACCGCGGGGCCGCGGGCCCTCCCGTGGTTGGAGCAATCCAAGGGTCTGTCCCTCTGGGCATGGGATTGCTGCCTTTCAGCGCGGGATCGCAGGGCGCCGCCCGGCAGGCGGCGCCTACTCGGAAAACACCAATGCACGCCAGCCCATCCCCGCTAGTTCGTGATCGTGATGCGGTAGAACGCGGGCGAGGTGGGAAGCGGATCGAACCAGACGTTGGTCTCCGCGAGCGGCTGCCGCCAGAGCATGCCGGCGGGCTCCCATACGCCGTCACCCAGACTGGCGCTCCGCCGGATCACGAACGGCGGAAGCGCGGGGTCGCCCCCGGCCGTCCAGATCACATAGTTCGATCCAGCGCTCACTCCCACGTTCTCGATCGCAAAGACCGAGCCGCCGTTGGTGGGATCTGTACCCGCCAGGTACTCGGCCCACGCCGGCAGCCGGTCACCGTCCGTGTCGCTCTCCGCCGCCCCATCGAAATCGTTGGTCACGTAGTAGCGGGCCAGCCACGGCACCGGCGTCCCGCGCGCCGCGAGATCCGGGCCGAACGCTCCGCTCAGGACATGCATCCCCGCCGGCACGGAAGGCCAGGTAAACACATAGCGGTTCGTCGGGCTTCCCAGGAAGTCGTGATCGAGGACCGCGCCGCCGTTAGTCTGAACCCCGACGACGTGGAAATAGGGATCCGCCTGAATCGTGAAACTCGTCGACACACCGACCGGCACTTCGACGGTTGTGCCGGGCGCGATCGCGCCGCCGGCGGAGTCGCAGACCGGGGTGATTAGCGCGGTCGGCGCCGGCGCCGGCGCGAACGAGGGCATGGCATTCGTCACCACCCAGTCGTCCAGGAATCCGGCGCCCGACAGTGAGAAGGTCGAGGCCGCGATGCGCGAACGGAAGTTGGCGCAGGCGAACCATGGCCCGCCGGCCGGCGCGGTCTCGTCGGGCTGCGCCAACGCCTGGGCATGCAACACCGGCCCCTGCCCATCGACCCGCAGGGAGTAGAAGGCGGCGTCCGCCCCGCACACCAAGGTGACCGTCGCGCGCGCCCAGTCGTTCGCCGAGATCGTGACCTCCGGAATCTCGGTCCAAACGTTGCTGGCGTCGGGCCCCACGTCGGAGGAGCGCGCCACAACCAGATGCCCGCCAGACGACACGTAGAACGCGAAGAGCATCCCGGCTCGGATCGCGGGAGGAGCGGCGTCGGTCCACGCCTGGGGCGAGACAAGGAAGTCGACGCAGAGCGGCTGGGCCGCCGTGGCACCGAAAACGTTGGACGCACCGCCGCTGAACCGGATCGCACGGCTGTGCGCGGCACCCTGCAGCGGATACCCGCAACCCGAGCGATCGGCCCAGTTGGTGAGGCCGGAAACGAGAGCTGGGCTGTTCGTCGCGAACAGGTTGGCCGGCGCGGGCGCAAGCCAGCCGTTCGTTCCGGCGGGCGACACGCCGTCCGGATACGCCTCAAAGGAATCGGCGGCCGGAACAGCCGCACGCAGGGACGTAGCGGCCAGCAGGACCGCAAGGCTGGATGCAGACGCACGGACAGCCGCACGCGCCCAGATCGCCGCTCTTCTGTCCGATCGACTATGGACCGTTGATCTCATAGATATGCAGGGCCACGGGCGCGGCACCATAGCCGAGCCCGAAGTCGCCGCCATAGCGCTGGTACACATCGCGACCCGTGAAGTCGTCCACAAACCCGTCCGCCCCGCCAGTGAGGGTGCGGTCTTCGAAGAGCACGCGCACCGGCGTCCCGTTCGTGAGGCCGGCAACGCGGATCCGCGTTTGCACGAGCTGCGACGCCGGACGTTCGATGGAATCGCCGAACAGCACGGTGTTCGTGCCGGACGGTTCGACGATCGACGTGCGGCTCCACCAGGCGCGGCCGCGTTCGTCGTGGATGAACGCCACGCCGTCGATGAGTTGCGTCGTGACGCCGATCGCGGAAAGCGGGATCTCGATCCTGTGCCAGACTCCGGCCGACGGCATGGAGCCCATGGCCAGCGCATTGGTCATGGTGTAGATGCGGCAGGCATCCAACGGATAGGTGGGACCCCAGCCGAGGAAGCCGGTGACGTTCTTATGCAGCGCTCGCAGGAACCACTCCTGGCGGCCGGGGTCGCTCGTGAAGTCGGGGTTGAAGTCGCCCCAGCAGGCGCCATAGAGCCAGCGGCCGTCGGCCTTGACGACGAACGCGACGTTGGTCGGCGGTGCGGCGGGATCGAAGCACACCCATTGCACCAGCCTGCTGCCGGCGGGCCAGACGCGGCTGTCCGGCAACCAGTTGATGCCGTGCACGGCCGGGCCGGTGAGGAGGGGCTCGACGCCCATGCAGTAGCTGTTGTCGTCATTCCGGATCTCGCTGGTCCCGAACGTGACGCGACTGCGGCCGGCCGGCGAGGGCCGATCGTCTGCCCACCGCCATTTCCCGAGCGTGATGCCACGGGTGGTCGCCGCGATGATGTACGTTCGCCCCTGGTAGCGGCGCACCCAGTGCTCCATGTCCGGCTCGATCTGCACCGCCGGGCCCGGGTCGGTGGAGAAGGCGGCCGGCTTCAGGTATTCCAGCTCGCCGCGCAGGCCGCGGAAGAGCGACAGATCCCCAATGCCCTGGGCCATCTGCCACCCCCTGCAGCCGCGCATCAGCTCGACGAAGGTGTGGAAGCGCCAGCGCTCGTACGGGATGCTCTCGTACATCTGCGAGCGCAGCCAGATGGTCTTCGCCTTCCCGGCGGTGAACGGCGCGAGGTCGGTGTGGATGTTCGCCGGATAGAGCGGCTCCGTCTCCGGGTCGAAGATGTCGAAGAAGGAAACCCTCTCGAACTCAAATCGATTCCAGTACCCGCCGTGGCTCACCATCGTCGGCTTTCCGCTGCGGGCGCGGATGTACTCCGTTACGCTCTTGAGCCCCTCAATCTCGTTCGTGGTGCGCGGGACGAACAGGGCGAACGACTCCTCGATGCCGGGGCTGAGCGAGGCGACCATGGGCGCGTTGCTGGCCCAGCTCAGGTAGGAGTCGCAGGCGGCCTGGCCGCCCATCTTCCCGTACATCTCCGCGATAGACCACACGGCATAGGCGAACGGATAGGCCGTGGCCACGGCCAGGTTGTGCTGCGCCCAGTCGTTGGTGATCGGCGTCCGGCTGGTCTGCGTGCAGTAGTAGCGCAGGACGTTGAAGTCATCCTTCTCGCGCGTCATCGTGGCCAGCCCGAAGCGGCAGCCGTAGAGACTCCAGGCAGGCAGGTTCTTCAGGCTCCGGTACTTGCCCGCGCCGGGGTCTGCAGGGCCGGAGTAGACGGGGGCGTTCTGGTAGATACGACCCCACGGCATCCACGGGTTCCCGTCGATCAGCATCAGGCCGTTGGTCGTGATGACCACGTTCGTCATGGCCGGCTGCGGGGGATCGTGCGCCAGCCGGCAGAACGGGTCGGAATCGGCGCGCGCCAGCACGGCCCGATTGCTGTCCAGCACGCTCACGCGCAGGTACCAGGTTCGCTGCGGATCGTTGAACGGCTGGATCGGCAGCATGGTGATGCCGATGTCGGCCAGCAGCAGGTTGCGGCAATCGTCGTAGACTTCCGCGGGGACGCGGTCGCGCTGCGCGGCGATGGCCGCGGGATCTGCCGCGATCTCCAGGGCATTCGTCACTTCGCCCGTGGCGCGGCGTACGATCTCAAGCCGCGCCTTGTCCGCCGTTGCCATGGCGGCGGCGGACAGGCCGATGTTGAGGCGGACATACAGATTGGTCTGGTCGGGCGCAGGATAGAGAGCGCCGAGCTGGATATCGATTGGCGTCGTCCATGGTGTGAACCACAGCGCGTTCGAGGCGGCCACGATCCCGGCATAGTTCAACACCTCGAGCACCCCGCGGCATTCGGTGTAGGCGTTGGATACGCATTCCGTCAGCTCATACGGAACCTGGAACGGCACACGCCCGCCGGCCGGGACGGCCTGTGGCGCGCTGGTGAAGGTCCATGAGCGACCGCCGGGGGAGGTGAAGCGCCAGCGCAGGCTGAACGGCTGGGCCGGGCCCGGGTTGAGCAGCGTCGCCTTGATAACGTTGGCACCGATCAGCCGTTCGCCGAGATCGAAGTCCGCGATCTGGATGCCGGGCCAGGCGTAGGCGTTGGCGCCTCGTACGACGCCCCGAGCCGCGAGTTCCGAGGCCGTGCTCTCCGGCTCGTAGACGCGCACGTCGTCCCACCAGATCGTGCCGACCACATTGTTCTGGGGCAGTTCGCCGGTATCATCGAGGGTGAAGCCGTTCACGCCCCGGGCGCAGAGCTGAAGCCGGATGCTCTGAAGCAGCGGCGCGTTCGTGTTGGCGCGGAACACCTGGCGAACCAGATGCCAGTCGCTGTCGGCCACCGTCGTGAAATAGAGGGGACTGAAACCGGATTTCTGCATGACGTTGTAGCCGGGCAGGAGCGCGCCATTCTGGTCGATGGCATAGAGTTGCATCATGGCCATGCGATCCGTCTTCACCCACGCGCTGACCTCGATGAGGCGCTGAGTGGCCTGGTTGAGCACGATGGGATCCGACACGACCTGCTTCTCGTCGCCGGCCGGGACGATCATCTTGAGGGAGCGCGCGCCAGAGCGGGTCACGAGTGAGTCGGCCGTTACGGGCCCCCGGTTATCGCTAATCGCGTTGTGCCAGGACTGGAACAGGTAATAGGGCTTCATCGGAAAGTGCAGGAGCTTCCGGGGGGCGCTCCAGCCGACCGGGTAGCCGGCGGCATCCACCGACTCGAACCCGCCGTTGGACAGCACGTTCGGCGAGGTGGGCCCCGGCTCGGTGAGTTCGGCGCGGCCGAGTTCGACGGAGCCGGCGGCGTTGCTGTAGACGAAGCGGACGGCGGCGAAGGGCGGCAGGAGCCAAGCGGTTCCACTGTTGGTGGACACGGCGGTGGCCAGCCAGTTGCTGGCCGGCAGGTTCAGCGTCAGCCACTGCCAGTCGTAGGTGCCCGCGGGGAGCGCATTGGTGACGGCGGCTTTCCCCAGCCGGAGTTCCACTCGTCCGGCACCGGCGGGCACGGCCTGGCCACGGACCCGGACGCGGAGGGTCAGATCGCGTACGAGGCGGAGGGGACGTGAGCTGGCCACGCTCTGCGCAAGCGGGAAGGCGCCGTCCTCGGCGATCTGGTTGCGGGGCGGCAGGATGGTGTCGTCAAACACCACGGCCCAGTTCACGGCTTGGGACACGACCGTGCTGGCGCCCTGGAGCAGCAAACGGCGATCGCCCGGCGGGGCGTCGGCATTGTCCCAGCGCCAGTTGCCCTTGCAGAGCCAGCCGTCCGGGTTGAAGTCGCGGCGGTTGAAGTAGTCCGGGTGATAGCACCAAACCAGCGTCTTGTTCTCCGGCATCAGACAGAGCCAGTCGCTCTGGAAGTCGGAGTTTTGGAGCAGGTTTCCGCTGTCCGGCATACCCTCGATCGCGATGACGGCCCCAAGCCCGAAGAAGCCCGGCGCCGTTGCGCTGGCGCGGCAGAGCCCTGAGAGCAGGCGTCTCAGAAGGCGCGCCGCACGCGGTGCCCGATGTGCTGACGGCGACATCGGTTCCATTCAAGCACACCGGGGACGGACCTCAAAGAGGTTTCCCCCCCCGTTGCGCGGACGGGCGCGCACCCGGGGGTTTGTCGCTCATCGATCAAGCCAGGTTCACTGGACGCCGGAAGCGGCCGCTTACGGCGGTACAGCGCGGCCTGTCGTTCGCCCGTCCTCTTCGTCGCTGATATCACCCAAGATGGAATCGCACACCCGATGCCATAAAAGCATGATGCCGTGCCTTGTTCCTCTTCTGATCGGTTGCGGGTCTTGCCCGGACTGCACGAGTTGTCCCGCTCGTGCTGTGTTCCCGTCCGATCCAACAGTCAGCCACAGGATCGTGAACAGTGGAGCCAGAGCCAAGAGTCCGGCAAGAGAAAGGCGCCGTCTGGCCATCCCGACAACCAGAATGATGCTGAGCAGGTAGATCAGACAGGCCAGCAGGAACATGTTTCTGAAATCGTTCGGTGCTACACGAGCGTCATATCCGAGGTCGGCAGTGCCGCCGATAACGAAGGTGACGACATGGAACCTCAGGACCCAGAGGGCTTTCAGCAGATCCTTTCCGAAAGACGCCGAAGGCCCGGCTTCCCGCATCTTGAGAGCGAGATACCATGCGGCTGTGAAGCCGAAGGCCACGTAGAGGGCAACCGTGCCCGCAAACAGACAGCCACCGCCCCAGTCTGTGTTGCCCTGAAGGAAGAGGTGTCTCTCAAGTTGGCGATGGATTTCGGGAGGCTCGTAAAGAATGCCGCCAACGAGCCACGCCACGACGAGCGCCTGAGGGATAATCATCCACGGGCCGACGGGGAAGGTGATGGTCTGCTTTGCTGTTGGCATCTTCATCTTCGGGCCGAACGCTAGCTTCGGACGCGTGGCTGGCCTCCCATCTCATCCGGATTCACCACGGAGACAAGGAGCGGACCAGAACACGGAGACTCGCGAATGGCGACAGCCCGCTGCCGCGGTCTGCTGCCATTCACTCGCATTTGGTCAGGGAGAAGAAGGAGCCGGAACAGGCACTCCTCCGTCCCCCCAATAGGACGCGAGAGAACGACGGGCAGGCCGGCATTGTCGAGCCTCCGTGACCTTCTTCTCCGTGTCTGTGTCTCTGTGTCTCCGTGGTTCATCCGGCTCTTACTCTGCTGGCCAACACCAGCTCCGTTACACGCCGGCCAGCGCAACGCGACCCGCGAGTTGCGTTTCCGCAAAGGTCGCTCTCGTCGAGAGCGCCGCGGCCGTCTCGGCGAGGCGGCGCTACCTTCTATCCGCCCCGTCAGCGTCCGATCGCGTCTTCGGGGGCTCGGGCGCGGGCATGATCGTGACATCTTCCATCAAGCCGCCAGCCTCGGAGCTGAGGCGCGCAAAAAAGCCGTAGGCCAGGGTGTCGTCGGTCACCGTCAACCGCAGCCGGTTCTCGCCGGGCTGAAGCACGACCGGCACGCGGAACTCATCGCGCACCGCGATCTTGCGGGCCTTGGGCCCGAACACGACCGTGCCGTTCAGCTCGACGGTGAGTGCATGGTCAAACCCCAGCCACAGCACGGCGGGGCGCTCCTGAGGCGAGGTGACGACGCACGCGGCCGTGACCGTGCACCGATCGGGTCGGCCCAGAATGCTGTCCAGCCCCACATAGCGTTCGAGGAACTTTCCCGTGTAGACCTGATTCACGCGCCGGCCCGCCACGTCCCCGGTGATGCGCCAGGCCTTGAGATACTGCTGCTCAAAGCGCACG
The DNA here is from genome assembly GCA_964431965.1 of uncultured Verrucomicrobiota bacterium. GTDB lineage: Bacteria > Verrucomicrobiota > Kiritimatiellia > CAIKKV01 > CAYSLU01 > CAYSLU01. The sequence goes on along the minus strand of CAYSLU010000035.1, from coordinate 16,302 downwards.
CGCTCCAACTCCTGCTCCACGGCCATGCGCTGATGCTCGCAGAGACGGGCGGCGAGCTCCTTGGCGTAGGAGATGTACGCCAGGGGCTTGTCCTGCCCCGTGACGTACAGCGTGTGCAGGTTGTTCATGGTCCGGCGCACCGGATCCTGATAGTCGTAGCGCTTGGCCTCCGTGTTCTCCCCCGGTTCGGCGCATGCCGCGCAGGCAACCGGCAACAGGCTCAGGATCCTCGGGGCGAACTCCTCGGCCTCGGCATACCGCTTCTTCCCCAGACGCTCCTGCATCTGCATGTTCAAAATGGCGATGGCGCGCCACGCGTGGATCAGCGTCGGACTCCGTTGGAAACCGGCGCCAAGCGCCGTCGAGAAGGAGAACCGACCGGCGCGCGCCTTCGGATCCGCCAGCCAGGCGCGCTCCTCCGCCCCGGGCACAAGGGTCGCCCCGCGTTCGAACAGGGCGAGCCGCCGCACCGTCGATGTGCCGGTAGCGCTCTGCCCGTAGCGATCGCCATACCCCATCGTTCGGAAGGCGTCCAGCGGCTCCCCCGCGCCGGGTAGGCCGGCCTCCATGAGGCCCAGGCTCGGAGAATCCGGGTAACGCGTTTGCAGCTCCGCAAGAATGGCCCGCACCTGCGCGGCTCCTTCCTCGGGTGCCGGTCCCTTCTCGCCCAGCCGCGACCTGCACAGAGATACGGCCGCGCTCAGCCGTTCCATTCCAGTGGCCAGGCATGGGCGGAGCCGATCGGACTCGGAGAGCTTCTCCAGCGCGGTCGCCAGTCCGCCCATGTCGTAGTGGGCACAGGCGATCTTCCGAAGCGTTTCCGGCCGGTCAGCGCCGAGCTGCATGGCCGCTTCAAATCGCTGAATGGCCAGGCCGCGAAGGTTCTTCCGGACCGCCGGGACATCGCAGTAGCCTGACTTTCCGGCCAACGGCGCGAGCGAAGTGGGAATGCTGGACCGCAGCTCCTGGCCGATGGCCTCGGCCTTGGCGTTCAGATAGGCCTCGCCCGCGGCGAGTTGGAACTCGATGTCATCCTCGCGCGCGGCTCCCGCCAGCGTGAACTCGATCGCGGCGCGGTCGTGACGTCCGTGCCGCAGATAGTTCAACGCGAGGTCGGCATGAACCTTCCGGGCTTCCATGCGCGTCGCGCCATCGGCGGGCGCCACGGTAGACGTCGGAATCTTGAAATAGAGCAGGCGCATGTAGTGGCGCGACGTGTCGCGGCCACCGCCCAGCAGGCCGCCGAGGAAACTCCAGGACGCCGCGCCATCCTCCCGGCTGGACTGTGCGTAGAAGGGCATGACTTCGTGCTCCGCCACCCAACTGCGGGTGCGGCGCGTGAAGAACCGGTAGAGGAGGCGCTGCTCGACGAAGCCGTTCGCGTCGCGCTCGTAGAAGTTCACGGCCCCGCCCAGGCCGCGGATGCGCGTCTCATCGTTCTGCCATTCGCCATTCCACAGCGGCCACAGAACAGACAGCTTGCGCGAGGATCCCTCGGCCGTGCGATCGGCGGACGCCTTGTAGAGGGGGAAGAACCAGCTCTCCCGGTGGCCGCTGTTGGTCCCATTCCCGCTCGAAGCGGTGCGGATCAGCGGCAGGAACGAGAACGGGATGGAGAGTTTGGAGGAGTAGCGCGCATCCGGATCGTCGGAGTTGCGCGAGGTCTCGCGGGAGAAGGGCAGAACGAACGACGAGACGGCCCGGTGTTCGCCCGATCGGTTATAGGAGAAGAGCGGGAACAGCCGCCAGAGCGCGCGGTCGTTACCCGATGCATGGGCGAGCGCGGAGAGCAGGTAGTCCTGCCGCGCCCACGTGCCGGTGCGCTGGCCGTTGTGCTCGCGGCTTTCGTAACGCCCGAGCAGGAGCGGCAGCCAGGTCTCGCGTGAGACATCGGGCCCGCCGCGGCCCACGTTCTGCGAATAGAACGGCAGCACTCCGGAATGCTGCGCGTCGGCCCGGCGCTGCGACCAGAAGAAGGGGTAGAAGGCGACGGTCCGGCGCGGACCCGACTGGCAGTCGATGCGGGACACAGCCGGCCGGCTCTCCAGCTCGTGCAGGGCCCAGAACTGCGGGCGACGCTGGTTGTAGTCCGCGCCCTGCTGCGTCTCGCACCGCCAGCCGAAGGGGAAGGCGTACCAGAGATTGTCGTACGCGCCCCGCTCGCTCCCCCACCCGGCCAGAGGGAACACCCGCCCGCCCGAGCGCGTGCGGCCGGCGGTCCACGAGAGGAACGGGAAGAAGGCGTCGTATCGCACGAAGTCGCCGCGCGGGTTGCTCGCGGTCCGGGTGAACACGGGGCCCAGCAGGTTTTCGGTTTCGTATTCGTTCTTCTTGAACAGGTGCGCCCCGATCGGGACGAAGAAGCGGGCCGACGCCCATACCTCGTTGTCGCGCCGCTCCTCCGACTGCCACCAGAGTGGGAAGAGGAGGCGCCCCTTCTCCTCCCGCCTGGTCTCCGCGACCCGCCAGTCCCAGTAGAGCGGGAAGAGGATGTGCTGCGATCGCACCGACGACTCGCCGGAAGCCGCGCCGCGCGTCGTGCGGTTCACGCGATGGTTCTGCCCGTACGGCAGGAGCCAGAGCCGATCACGCTCGCAGGTGTGGGTCTCAGCGCCGCTGAGCCACGCGTTGCTGTAGGCGTATCGGTAGAACACAGGGAACAACCCATCGCTGGCGCAGGCCGTGACGCCGCTCGGAGTCGTGCTCGCGGACTGGTGCCGGGTCCACCAACTCACCAGCAGGGCCCCGCCGGCGCGGGACTGGGACGTGCGGCCGCCATGCCGGCTGTCGTCGCGGTTGTACCAGAAGAGCGGAAGCACGCCGAGCGAGTCGCTCGAGCTGGTCTCGTACTGGCTCAGGGAGCCCCAGAAGAGCGGCCACAGATAGTGGGCTCGACGGTGCGGGCTCCACCGGTTGTGCTGTAGGAGCGCCAGGTTCAGCGTCCGCTCGTCGCCCTCACGACTGTAGTAGAACGCCGGGAAGAGGGCATGGTGGCGCTCGCTGCCGCTCGCGTCGGCACCGCTCCACAGGAACGGGAAGAGCCAGGTGTCGTGGCCGCGGCCAGCGCGCACGCCTGACAGCGGCCAGAGGACGTAGAACTGCTCCGGATACTGCGTCGGATAGCGCTGCGGGAAACTCAGCAACTGGTTCGCCGCATAGCCGTCCCCAACCTGCCGAACGTAGATCGGCCACAGAACCTCGGTGCGAACTTCCCGGGATTCCGGATCCGTATTGCGGTAGAACAAAGGCCAAGCGCGCACGTCATCGGCCCGGGCGCCCGAGACAAGTAGCGCGAGCACGGCCATGGCGGCAAGACAGATGCCGGTCAACTGTCGTCTCATCGTGGGCTACTCCTGTAGGTGTTCGGGTGTCTCTCTCACCCCTTGATGAGCAGACTGTGCGGGGCCTTCCTCCGCTTCGTCCTGTACTCGGTCTTGATTTCAGCCGTGCAGCGCTGCCCACGGCCGAGACTCCGCTCTTCGGGGCTCCCAGAAGCGCCTCAGAGCCTGGTCGATGGCATCGCGCTCTGACTGCAGGCTCTCATTCTTCAGCTTCCACTGCAGGTAGACAACAATGGCTTCGACTTCCTCCCTCGCGAACACCGAGAACTTGCATCTCTTGAGGGCGAGCCACGTCATAGCACCATACCGACGGTGATTGACCAGTTCCTCGCTGGAGACATCGTCGAGTCCGTGTGTGAGATGGAACACGGGATTGGAGCGGCTCAACTTGCCTTCCACATCAGCGATCAGATAGCCGGGCAGGTAGAAACGGAAAGCCTCGTCAGAGAAGAAACTCAGCGCGGACCCGTATCCCTCAGGCGCTTGGTCAAGGAACTCAGGATCCAGCGCAGACCAGTCGTCCTTTCCCTTGAACGCCTCTTCGACAAGGTAGGGCTCTTCGCCCTCTGTGCTGCCCTTCAGGCACCAATCCCCGGGATACGGATTCGGTGCGAACGCTGCACGAATGCGGTCTATGAGATCCGTCTTTGTCGATGGCGTCAACATTTCGGGTGAGCCGCTCGGGTGTTGGGCCTCTTGTTCGTACACCTCACCAAGAGCACCTCCGTGCCTTCTGGCTGTTCTGCCCCCCAGAACGGGAGTCTCAACCGCCAACATGGTGGGATTATGGGCGGGCTTGTCGGGAGCTCAAGGCAAAAGGCAGCCAAAGGCAAAAGGCAGCCAGACGCTATCGCCCCGTTCCCCGGCCCGCGGGGCCGCGGGCCCTCCCACGGTTGGGGAGGCGTCACGCGGTTCGGTGCCATACCACACCGGGACGGGCGCCGGCCCCGGCGCCCGAGAGTGACTCGCCTGATGCGCGACCATGCCCGATCGTCCGTCAGATCGTGACGATTCGCGGGATAGACCGCGCGGTCTCCCGCTTCCGGCCGGGGACGGCCGGCTCCAGCGGGCAGGGCGCGTGATGGCCAGCGGCGGCAAGGGATTGCCGGCCTCCAGTTCGCGGCCTCAGGGCGCCGCCCGGCAGGCGGCGCCTACTCGGAAGACACCAATCTGACTGAGAATATCCGCCCACCCGCCGTCCGCGGCGGGGCGAAACCGCGGCGCGCGTTGGGTCGGGACGAGTCCGCGAAGTCCTCCAAACGGGCATGCGCCAGCTTGGCCCAGATGCTAGGCGGCGCGGGCGGTGCCATACTCCGGTATGCGCGGCCCGCGCCAACAACGCAGATGGGCCAAGATCGCGCGTGCCTGTTTGGCCCAACGCGTGACGCTTCCGTTACACGCCAGCCCGACCGGCGTCGCCATGGGACAGACCACCGCACCGCGCGACGCGGCCAGTGGCGCCGCCCGGCAGGCGGCGCCTACCCCAGCCGCTCACTCCGGACCATCGGTGCGGAACGGCGCGGCGGGAAGGCCGGCGGCGTTGTACAGATTGCAGGCGGGATTGTTCGCCCACGCATACCGCACGGCCGTGGGATCCGGCACCGCCGGACTGGACACCACCACCGTCTCCCCGTCCACCACGGCATCCGCCCACACGAACCGGCGCGGCAGCCCGTCTGGCGCCGGCCCGGCAATCGCAAACCCCGTCAGCGGCCCGCCACCCCGAACCACCAGCCCGCCGGCCACATGCTCGAAGCGGATCCGAATCCGGTTCCCCTCGACCGCCATCCCCGCATAGAGCGGGCCGGACGGCACCACGTCCTTCCGACCGTAGAACGCATTCAGCCCCCACGCCGCCAGCCGCTTGCCGACTTCCTGCTTGTTCTTGGGATGGATGTCCGCCGCGTCGCCGATGTCGATGGCTACCGCCATACCCGTGTTCGGCAGCTTCAGTGCCAGGGCCTGCGCCTCGCGCAGCTCGGCCCACTGGCTTTCGACCGGATGCGCGTTCGCCGCCATGTAGTTCGCCAGCTGCACCAGCAGGAACGGGAAATCCCCCTGCTTCCACTCGTCCCGCCAGCACCGGATCATCGCCGGGAAAAGCGTGCGATACTCCGACGGGCGGCTGGCGTTGCTCTCCCCCTGGTACCAGATCGCCCCGCGCAGCCCGTACGGGATCAGCGGCGCAATCATCCCGTTGTAGAGCGAGTACGGCGAGTTCTGATTCCCCGGCCCCAGCGGGGCCTGAAGCGCGACCGGCGTGATGGGCCCGAAGTTGTGCTCCACCTGGTAGCGCCAGTCCCCGTGCAGCATGATCGGCGTCTGGCCGGCAGCTCCGTCGGGCGGATCCAGCTTCATCTCGGCCGGGGAGCCCATGAAGCCTCCGGCATACACGTAGGAGAAGATGCGGACCGCGATCACGTTCCGACCGGCCTTCACGAGCCGGCCGGGGATGCGGTAGCACCGCGGCGTCTTCCACGCGTCGGGATTCTCGAGGCCGATTCCGCCCACCTCGACGTTGTTGAAGTACGTCGTGTCGTGCTTGTCGCACGGCGCCAGGTTCAGGACCAGATCCTTCCCGGCCCACGCGGCCGGGACGTCCACGTCGCGCCGGAACCACACGACCCCGTTGTAGTTGAGGCCCGCGCCCTGCCAGCTCCCCGGCGCCTGCATGGTGCCCCAGCCGTTGATTGCGGTTTCCGGCGCCGCCCACCCCTTGGCCAAGCCCGTGTTCCCGGGATCGGCCGGGTAGTGCTTGCTCTCGTCCTTCATCTTCTCCTGGTACGCCGCAAACTCCCGGTCGAAGTTCTTCAGGCCCCTGTGGAATCGGAGCACGAGCGGCCGGAGCGCCGGGTCGGCCCGCAACGCCTTCCGGCTCGTCCACGCCTCGGCCGGCGTCCCCCCCCACGACGAGTGAATCACGCCCACCGCCACGCCCAGCCGCTGGTGGATCTCGCGCGCGAAGTAGTAGCCCACCGCCGAGAATCCGGACACGGTCTTCGGCGTGCACACCTCCCACATGCCGCGCACATCTTCCTGCGGCTCCATCACGGCCACGTTCGGCACCGTGAACATCCGAAGATTCGGATGATTCGCCGCCTCGGCTTCGGCGGCGGCGTTGAGCGACGTCCCGACGGTCATCTGCATGTTCGACTGGCCGGATGCGAGCCAGACCTCGCCGACCATCACGTTCCTCACCGTCAGCACATGAAGGCCGGACACCACCATGTCATACGGCCCGCCGGCGGGCAGCACGGGCACGTTCACCTGCCAACACCCGTTCTTCCGGGTGGTGCCGCGCGCCTTGCGCCCGGCGATGGAAATCGTCACACCCTGCCCGGGCTCCGACCACCCCCAGACCGGATTGCGGATGCCCTGCTGCAAAACCATGTTGTCGCTGAACAGCGCCGCCAGCTTGAACGTGCCCATTCCACCACTCCTTCGGGTTCGACTGGTACCAAGAACGCCGGATACTACGACCCAAGCCCGGAAAGTCAACGCCGGGCGGGGGCGGGACGGGGAGAGTGGGAAGTAGGGAGTAGGAAGTGGGTGTCGGCGGTGCGGCGCTCTCGCCGAGAGCGCCGCGGCCGTTTCGGCCAGACGGCCCTTCCTTCGCCCGTTGCCGACGAGCGAACGGACGTGACCACAGGGGAACGGTTGAGTATGCTGATGACATCGAGTGTAGCGCGCATTCGATGGCGCCGGAGTCCGGCCGGAATTCCGAGGCCCTAATATGAGCGGAAAGAAGACGCGTATCGCAGCGGTCGCCGTCGGACTGTGCGCCTTGCTCGGCTCTGGGAATGCCGGAGCGGCGACACAGTCATGGACTGGAGCGGGCGCGAACCTGTCATGGACCAATGCCGCCAACTGGGGTGGCGTCCTGCCGGATTTTGATGTCTCGGACGGTTCGGTGGACGACGTCGTCTTCGCCATCGTCGCGCCCGCCTCCGCCACCACGCTGGATGGCAACAAGACGGTCAACAGCCTCACGTTCAGCGATCCGGACAACTACTCCATCAACGGCGATACGCTCGCGATCAAGAGCGGCGCAATAACCCGGAACACGTCCGCCGGAGCTTCGACTCAATCCGTCAACAGCGCGATCCTGCTCCTGACGAACGGTCTTTTCACCGTCAACGGAACCCACTCTGCAAACTCCCGCCTCGCCATACACGGGGTAATCGGCGACGGCGGAAATGGGTACGGGATCACCATGACCGGACTCCGCGTCACGGTGTTGAACGGCAACAACACCTTTTCCGGTCCCCTGAAGGTCACCTCCAGCGGCACGTACTACGTCAACGGCGTCAACGCAACTACGTCCATCGTCAACAACGCCGCGGGCACGCTCTATATCAATGGCCTCTGCACCAACCTTAAAAGCCTCGTGATGAACGACGGCTTGGTCTACCTCAACAGTTCGGCCACCATCTCGAATGCGGTACTCCATTTTGGCGGAGGATCTCTGGGCTGCCCCGTTTCGCTTGCGACTCTCTCCATCACCAATCCGATTGTCATGACCGGTGATCTCGGCGTTCAGGGGACCGCGAGCATCACGTTCACGGCGGACGTCGCGCTGAACGGGAACCGGACGATCACAATCAATACCGGCCGGAACGATACCGAACAGGAGTTTTCCGGAGTCATCAGCGACGGCACCGGAGGCGCCCATCGGTTGACCATTGCTTCCACAGGGATCCGAGTCTCCCGCTTCAGCGGAACGAATACGTACACCGGCGGAACGGTTCTCACCTCGGGCGGAATAATATGGCTGGATGGCTCGATGGCCGCAGGCGACATGACGGTGAGGAGTGGGGTCACGGCGCGCGGAAACTGTCGATTCCATTTCCGTAGCGGAGACTGCGTCACGGTGACCGGCGCCACGCTCACCGCGACATCCATGGAGTTCGATCTGACCGGAATCGCCGGATCATCGCAGACGCTCGTGCAATACGCGGGCGGAACGTTCACGCCGCCCAGTCCGCTGAACAAGCTCCTCACAGCCGCCTCCGTGGCGCTGGACTGGTCGCTCACCAACACCGGCTCCCGGATCGTCGCCGAACGGCCCAAACTCGCCAAGACGTTGATCATGCTGCGGTGATGGGCGCTGTGCGGCCAAGCCGACACGCCTGCACCATTTGCCGGCCCGCGGGGCCGCGGGCTCTCCCGCCGTGGGAGTTCGTACCGGCCGCCCGGTAAACCCCTCAGCGGGACGGGCGCCGGCCCTGGCGCCCGAGACTGACTCGACTAAGGAACCACTCACCCCACCCGCACATCGAGGGACCGAACGGTAAGCACGGCGTTCGTCTCGCTGCGAAGCACGAGCGTGTTGGCGCCATCGCGCAAGGCGGCGGGCGATACGCGGAACGTCACAATGTGAACGTCCGGCTTGGACGGCGCCCAGTGTTCGACCGCTGGGCGTTGGGATTGACGAAGAACAGGTCCACGCCCCCATCCGCTGCCTCGTCCGCCATCCGGTCCACATGCCGCGGCTTCCGATTCATGACGTGGTCCAGGGTCTCGGGTCTAAGGTCTCAAGTCCGGAATCTGCCGTCTGCCAGACACTCGGAATCGTCATCGCTCGCGGAAATGTGGTACAAGCGGCGCCACGCAAGACGACGGCGGTCGCGCCGGAACGGAGCAGAGAGACATGAGCCCATCCGCCAGCCAGGATCTCGGAAACGGGTGCATCGACCACGGAGTCGCCACGCCCATCAGCAACCACCGCGGCACGGTCGCCACCGTCGATGGCGACGGCCGCAACGTCGTCCTCGTCTGGCTCTTCGACCACCGCGGCTGCTACGCGCTGCTCATGGTCGACGCCGCCACGGGCAGGAGCGACGAGGTGCCCGTCCCCTTCCCGCCCGGCGGCGACTGCCCCTACTCGTCCATCCTCTCGTCCCGCAACCGCTTCTACACCCACTTCAACAGCCACTTCACCGAGTTCGATCCCGCGCGGCGCGCCTTCACGTTCTTCCAGAAGACGGCCCCGCAGATGGCGATGGGCATGACCGAGGACGATGCCGGACGCATCTGGTCGGTCACGTACCCCAAGAGCGGAGTCGTCTGCTTCGATCCCGCCACCGGACGGCTCCGCGACTACGGCCACGTCTACAGCCAGAACTGGGCCCAGTACCAGCGCTTCATGGCCGCCGACGACACCGGGTGGATCTACTTCGCCGTCGGCAACACCGCAAGCCAGATCGTCTCCTTCGATCCGGAATCCGGAACGGCCATGCCCGTCCTGCCGGAGGCCGAGCGCGTCACCGGCTCGGCCTTCGTCTACCGCGACCTGAACGGCAAGGTCTACGGCGTTCCGCTCCACGGCGCGGCCGACGGCTGGTACGAACTCCATCGCGGGTGTGCCACGAGGATCGGCCGGCGCGACGCACAGCGCCCCAAGCCGGTCATCACCAGCAGCCAGGGCCTCTTCCATACCGCATTCCCGGACGGAAGCCGCCTCGTGCGGTGCGACCTTGTGGATCGCGTGCTCGCGGTGGAGGATGCGCGCACGCGGCAGATCCGCGAGGTGCCCTTCACGTACTCGAGCGACGGGGCGCACATCATGGGGGTTGCAGCCGCGCCCGACGGCACGATCTGCGGCGGCACCGCCTTCCCCATGCGCTTCTTCAGCTTCAACCCGAAGACCGGCGACTGGGTGAATCGCCTGGCCCACGGCCAGTGGAACACCGTCGCCCGACGCGGCGATCGCTTCTTCGTCGGCGGCTACACGCACGGCTTCCTGCTCGAGTGGGATCCGTCGCGCCCGTGGGTCCCGACAGAAAAGGGAAAGCCGGACAGCAATCCGCTGTTCCTGACCGAGTGCGAACCGTCGATCAACCGCCCCCACGCGCTGCTGCCCCTTTCCGACAACCGCACCATTGTGCTGGCCGGCACGCCGGGCTATGGCTACACGGGCGGCGGGCTCCTCTTCTGGGACCGCGTCACGAAAGAGCGCGTCCTGCTGGAACACATGGACCTCCTGCCCCAGCACTCGATCATGAGCCTGGTCGAGCTGCCCGGCGGCCGCCTGCTGCTCGGCGGCACGACAGATCCCGGCACAGGGGGCGAACGGAAGGCCGATGTGGCGGAGCTGTCGATCCTGGACATCGCCACGAAGCGAATCGAGTGGCATAGCCCCGTTCTGCCCAACGTGAGCGGCTATGTTGCGCTCAGCGCTGGGCCCCGGCCCGGACTCGTCTGCGGTGTCGCGGACGGCAACCGCTTCTTCGTCTTCGACCCGAAACGGCGGGAAATCCTGCATGAAGAGGATACGAAGCCCCGCTTCGGCATCGCCAGCTACCAGCAGGGCGCACGCAAGTTCGTCACCGCACCCGACGGCGCCGTATACGTCTTGCTGTCCCAGGCCATCGCCCGCGCGGACGCCCGGACCCTCAAGCTCGTCCTCGCCGTGACCCCGCCCGTGCCGGTCCAGTTCGGCGGGGACCTGCTGGACGGCCGCGTCTACTTCGGGTGCCGTTCGCATCTCTACAGCATCCCGCTGCCCGAAGCCGCCCCAACCGGCTCGCCGGCCTGATCAACCCGAAGGCTCCCGTGACCGCTCAACCGACACCCGTGAGGAGCGAGATCATCCCGGTCGCGATGCGCGACGGCGTGAAGCTGTCCGTCCACGTCCACCGGCCGGACGCGCCCGGCCGCTTCGCCGTCCTGCTCAGCTACACGCCCTACAACAAGGGCCCCCTCAATCCGGACGGCGCCCGCTCGCTCGTGGAACACGGCTATGCCGTCGTCTCGTTCGACATCCGCGGGACGGGCAACTCGGAAGGCTCGAACGACAGCATCTACAGCGATCCGGAGCGCCAGGACGGCTACGACATGGTCGAATGGGCCGCCGCCCAGCCGTGGAGCAGCGGCCGCGTCGGCATGTGGGGCATCTCCTTCGGCGCCGTGGTCGCCCTGCAGATGGCCAGGGCCGCCCCGCCGCACCTCGCGGCGATCATCGCGCGCTCCGGCACGGACGATCCCTATACCGAGTGGACCAACCCGGGCGGCTCGCCCCGGCCCTACATGTACATGTGCTACTCGCCGATCATGACCGTCTCCAACTTCTCGCCCCCCGACCCGGCCGAGGTCGGCGACCGGTGGGAGGCCATCTGGGCCGAGCGCCTCGAACACAACGTGCCGTGGGGTGTCGCCTTCATCGAGCACCTGCTCGACGGCCCCTTCTGGCGCGACCGCTCGCTGCGCGGCCATTACGAACGCGTCCGCTGCCCTGTGTTCGTCGTCGACGGCTGGGCCGACTGGTACTTCACGCCGCTGCTGCGCATCTTCGCCAACGTGTCCGTCCCGAAGCGCGCCCTCATCGGCCCATGGTCGCACCAGTGGCCGGACGCGGCCATCCCGGGGCCGCGCATCGAGTGGCAGTCCGAGGCGCTGCGCTGGTTCGACCAGTGGCTCAAGGACACCGACACCGGCGTGACGCGCGAGCCGCCCGTTACGCTCTTCGTGTCGGAGCACAACCCGCCCGCCAGCATGCGCCTGATGGACCGCGGCGCGTTCCGCTGCGAAACGGAGTGGCCCCCGGCCCGGGCGGTCGCGACGCCGTTCTACCTGAGCGCGGCCGGACGACTCGAACGCGCGGCGCCGGACGATCCCGCCGCGGACACCGGCGATCGGCTGGACAGTGACCCGCGCGCGGGCCTCGCAACCGGCATGCACGGCGGCGGCCCGTTCAACGACAACTGGGCCATGCCGCTCGACCAGCGGCTGGACGAGGGCGTCTCGCTCGTCTACTCGACCGATCCTCTGGCCGAAAGCGTCGACATCATCGGCCAGCCGCGCGTCATGCTGCACGTTGCCGCTTCCGCCCGAAACGCGCTCTACGCGGTCAAGCTCTGCGACGTGGCGCCCGACGGCGCCTCCGCCCTGATCACGAAGGGATGGCTGAATGCCGCCCACCGGGAATCGCATCAGGAGCCGACGTACCTGGAGCCCGGCCAGCCGGTCCGGCTCGAGTTCGATCTGCTCGCCTGCGCGCACCGGGTCGCAACCGGCCACCGCATCCGCGTCATGATCGCCGGCGCGGACTTCATGAACGTGTGGCCGATGCCGGAGCGCACGTGCAGCACCGTCTTCCGCAGCGCCGCCCGACCCTCGTGCATCACGCTTCCGCTGGCGCCGCCGCGCGTGCCGCCGCTGCCCCCGCCCGCGATCCGCCTGCTCGACAGCGTTCCGGCCGCGCCCAAGCCGCCGGACCGCTATGTCGTCACGCGCGACGCAATCAACGAGACCCAGACGCTCGACTACAAGGTCCACTACACCCCGCAGTGGTTCAACGAAGCCACGGTAACCGTCTCGGCCCGCGACCCCGCCCGCGCGGTGATCCGCGCCTCATCGGAGCGCAGCCACACGTGCGCCGGCCAGAGCATCCAGGTCGCAGCGACATGCGTCACCGAAAGCGACGCCACGGAGTTCCGTCACACGGTCGACTTGACGGTCACCGTCGACGGACGCCCCCGCTTCGCCCGCTCGTGGTCCCGCACCGTGCCGCGTCAGTTCATGTGAGTAGCGGTTCCCGGGAGAGGCGCGTGCCACCGCGCCCCTTTCGTCGGGAGCGCGGTGAGTAGTGAGTGATTGGCCCCTCCCGTCGCCGAACACCAAGTGGTTCGTAGTAGCGGCGTGTGAGCCGCGTTCTGCCTTCATCACCTCGCCCATGCCGCACCCGGGCTGGGCGGCCCGCTCTCGGCCGCGCTACCACACCACCGATTCCAACTCAGGCGATCCAGTCAGTCTCCGGCCCGCGAGGCCGCGGGCCCTCCCGTGGTTGGGGTGACCTCGCATCGCCACAGGGACAGACTGGCCGTGGCTCTTCCCGAATTGTCTTCTGCTGTCGAAGGTCAGACTCGCCCCTGACCCACCGTTCCGAGTCCGCGACGGAACGGGGCGTGCCGCGGCGCGGCTTGGGTCGGGTGAGTCTGCGAACCCCCGGACGGGGATGGCGCAGATTGGCCTGAATGGGTGGGCGCCGGGGGCGGCGCTGTACTCCTGTACGCGCCGTCCCCCGGCAACCGCCCAGGCGGGCCGAGATGCGCCGTTCCCGGACGGCCCAAGCCGTGACGCTTCGATCGTCGCAAACGCACGACCGATGTCATGGACGGGCACGAGGACAGCGGACACGAAGAGCCGAACGAACGCCGGGTCTCACACGCTCCGCCCGACGGCGGAGGCGACGGCGCGCAGGCGCTGGATGGTGCGGGCGAAGTCCGCGGGCGTGAGCGACTGGGATCCGTCCGACCACGCCTCGTGCGGGTTCGGATGCACCTCGACGATCAGCCCGTCCGCCCCGGCCGCCACGGCCGCAAGCGACATGGATTCGACCAGGTTCGCATGCCCCGTCCCGTGGCTGGGATCGACCACTACCGGCAGGTGGGTCTCCTGCTTCAGCACGGGTATCGCGCTCAGGTCGAGCGTGTTCCGCGTCGCCGTCTCAAACGTCCGGATGCCGCGCTCGCAGAGCAGAACCTGCATGTTGCCCTGCGACATGATGTACTCGGCCGACATCAGCCACTCGCGCACCGTGCTCGCCAGGCCCCGCTTGAGCAGCACCGGCTTGCGCAGCTGGCCGACCGCCTTGAGCAAGTCGAAGTTCTGCATGTTCCGCGCGCCGATCTGGATCACGTCCGCATAGCGATCCACCAGCTCCAGCACGCTTTCCTTCATGACCTCCGTCACGACGGGCAGGCCCGTCCGCTCCCGAGCGGCCGCCAGCATGCGCAGGCCCTCCTCCTCGAGGCCCTGGAAGCTGTACGGCGACGTCCGCGGCTTGTAGGCGCCGCCGCGCAGCAGCGTCGCGCCGCCCGCTTTCACCGCCTCCGCCGTGCCGCAGATCTGCTCCAGGCTCTCGACCGAGCACGGGCCGGCGATCACCGGAATCCGCGTGCCGCCGAAGACGACGCCCGGCGCCACCGTGACCAGCGTCTTCTCGTGCCGCAGTTCGATGCCGGCCAGCTTGTACGGCTTCAGAATCGGGATGACGCTCTCCACCCCGTCGGCCGTTTCGAGATTCTGGAGCCGGGCCTTTCCCCGCTCGTCGCCGATCGCGCCGATCACGGTCCGCTCCACGCCGCGGATCGGGTGCGGCGTATAGCCGAGCCGCCGGATTTCGTCCTGCACCTGTTCGATCTGCACATTCGACGCGCGTTCGCGCATCACGATAATCATCTGCTCATCCTCCTGTCTCTCCCGCTCCGCGGCGCCCGTCCGGAGGGCCGTCCGCCACCGCTATGCCGCGCCGATCAAGCAGCGTGCCTTCCAGCCGGTACAGCTCCACCAGCGCCTTGCGATAGCCGACCAGGGCCTGCACCTCGGCGATCTGCCCGACCAGCAGATCGCGCGCGGCCTGGGCCGCCAGCAGGGAGGTCGACTTGCCCAGCCGGAACTTCTCCTGCTCGGCGGCGAACGACGCTTCCTGCGCCCGGCGCGTGGCCGCCGCCGCGGCCACCTGCTCGCGCGCGCTCCGCACATCGACGCACGCCCGCCGCACGTCCACTTCGGCCAGCTGCTCCAGCGCCTCGAGCGCGGCCTGGGCCTGCTCCTTCTCGAGCGCCGCCCGGCGGTGCCGCGCCGCGTCGGCCCGCCGCCGGACCGGATGCTCGAACTGCACGCCCGCTGTCGCGTCATACGTGTCGCTGCCGTTCAGGTCCCGGACCGCATCGCCCACGGCCTCCGCGTACCCGGTCTTCCCGAGCGCCACGAACAGATCGAGCTTCGGCAGCAGGCCGTTCTTCGTCTTCACGAGCTCAAGGTCTCCACGCTCCAGCGCGAGCCTCGCCTGGTTCAAGTCCGGCCGCATTCGCAGCGCCGTGCGCACGCGCTCCGCAACATCCGCGTCGTCGTCCGGCCCGGCGGCCGCGAGCGGATCCTTCAGGACCGGCGTGCGCTCCCACCGGTTCGTCCCGGGCGGATTGAGGAGCCGCAGGTAGGCGAGCCGAGCCGTCTCGAGCGCGCCCCGCGCCGCGATCCGCGCCTGCACCCGGAGCGCCACCTCGGCCTCGGGTGCCGCCACCTCCGACGCCGCGAGCTTGCCGATCCGCACGCGCTCCCGCGCCTCCTCGAGCTGGCGCTCGGCGAGGCGGAGCGACTCCTCCACGATCTCCGTCTGGCGCTCCGCGCGCAGGCAGTCCCAGTATGCGCCTTCCACCGCCGCGACCAGCGCCTCGGCGAACCCGCGCAGCTCGTACTGGGAGTCCAGCGTGCCCAGCCGCGCCAGCCGCAGATTGGCGAGGCCGACGGTCCGGCCGGCACCGCGCAGCAGCGGCTGGGTGGCCGCAACGCCCAGCCGCGCGGAGGCAAACTCGTTGCTGGCCAGGGAGGAGTCCGTCACCCCCGCCGAGGCGCCGGCCTCCAGGCGCGTGCCCGCCGGCAGCGTCTCCGCCAGCGCCGCCTCGCCGGCGGTGCCCCGCGTATCGACGCGCTGGACGCCCGAGCCGGATGCGGACAGCCGCTCGACGTCCGTCTCCTGGCGCGAAACCGAGCCGGACAGGACGGGATCGAACGCGGCGCGCTGCTCGGCCTCGGCCGTGCGGCTGATCTCCGGACGCAGCCGCTCCACGGCGAGCGTGCGGTTGTGCTCCAAGGCCATCAGCACCGCCTCGCGCGCGGTCAGCTCGAGCGGCTGGGCGGCCGGCGGCGGCGACTGGGCCAGCGCACCCGCCGCGGCGGCAAGCCCGATCGCGACCGCGAGACCGGCGGCCGCCGCCGGCGCGACGGTGGGAGCGGCCCCGCCGGCGCCCCGGCGCCGCAGCCGGACCTGGAGCCACTCCATGCAGATATAGAAGACCGGCGTCACGTACAGCGTCAGGAACTGCGAGAAGAGCAGGCCGCCCACCACGGCCAGGCCCAGCGGCTGGCGCGCCTCCCCGCCGGCGCCGTAGCCGAGCGCCAGCGGCAGGCCGCCCGCCATCGCCGCCAGCGTCGTCATCATGATCGGCCGGAACCGGAT
>CAYSLU010000034.1:0-46019 GCA_964431965.1 uncultured Verrucomicrobiota bacterium | reverse complement strand
GTGATCGAATCATGTTGCGAAGATCAACTCGCGTGCTGGTTGTGGCGGCGCTGGCCGTCGTCATGGCGATTGCTGGCCTGACGTGGGGCATTCGTGCCCGCTCCGTTTCGTCGACCAATGCCTGCATCCAGAACCTCCGGTTGATTGATGGGGCCAAAGAGCAATGGGGGCTTGAGTATCACCGGGCGGCGGAAGATGCGCGTCGTGGTCCGGCCTTCTTCCCTTCCTGCCGCACGGCATCGGGCCCCGCTGTCCCGCGGGTGGTGGCTATACCATCGGAAAGCTGAAGGAGCCGCCGAGATGCTCGGTTGGCGGTCGAGGGCATGAGGGCGCGTTCATGTCCCAAGATTCCTTGACCCCGGCGGGGGATTCGGGATACTTAACGATTCACTATTTTGGCGGCGGTTGAGCTGCGCTTTGGCGGCGTGGCGTGCCGGGACGGACCAGATACAGGATTGGCCATGAAAATTTATCTGAACGGGAAACTGGTGCCGGAGAAGGATGCGAAGGTCTCCGTGTTCGATCACGGTTTGCTCTACGGAGACGGCGTGTTCGAGGGCATCCGGACCTACAACGGGCGGGTGTTCATGCTTGAGGAGCACGTGGCCCGGCTCTACCGGTCGGCCAAAGCCATCGCGCTTGAGATCCCGATGACGCAGAAGGCCATGGTCCAGGCCGTGGCGAACACGTGCAAGGCGAACCGGACGATGGACGGCTATGTCCGGCTCGTGGTCACCCGCGGCGTTGGCACGCTGGGGCTCAACCCATACGTGTGCAAGAAGCCTCAGGTCATCATCATCGCCGCCAACATCCAGCTCTATCCCAAGGAGTTGTACCGCGACGGACTGTCCATCGTGACCGTCGGAACGATCCGCAACCACACGGAATCGATCAACCCCTGCATCAAGAGCCTGAACTACCTGAACAACATTCTCGCGAAGATCGAGGCGATCAACGCGGGCGTGATGGAGGCGATCATGCTGAACGCCCAGGGGTTCGTGGCGGAGGCGACGGGCGACAACGTGTTCGCGGTGTGCGGGCAGAAACTTCTGACGCCGCCCACGTGGGCCGGGACGCTCGAGGGCATCACGCGCAACGTGGTGATGGACATCGCGCGGGCGAACGGGTTCGACGTGCGCGAGGCCATGCTGACGCGCTACGACCTGTACAACGCGGACGAAGTTTTTCTGACGGGCACGGCTGCCGAGGTGATCGGCGTCGTGAACATCGACCGCCGCCGGATCGGCGACGGAAAGCCCGGGGTGGCCACGCGGAAGCTGGCGGCGCTGTTCCACGACCTGGCGGCGCGGACCGGCGTTCCGATCCGCTAGGCCGTCCGGCCCGAAACAGTGAGTCCCTGCCGCGGCGGCCGAAGCCCCGCCGAACCGGAGACCGATCAGCTATGCTGTGCGAATCCTGCGGCGAGACGGATGCGACCGTTCACCTGACCCAGATCACGGATGGGGCGGTGAAGAAGCTCCACCTGTGCCAGTCGTGCGCGGAGGAGAGCGGGCTGACGATCCAGAGCGCGATGTCGATCCCCGAGATGATGTTCGGGCTGGGCGGCGCGTCGGAGTCGGCTTCGGCCGGCGAGGACAAGGCGTGCCCGCGCTGCGGCATGCGGCAGGCGGATTTCAAGAAGACGTCCCGCCTGGGCTGTCCGACCTGCTACACCGTGTTTACGGAGGAGCTGGCGCCGCTGCTGACGGCGATTCACAAGGGGACGCAGCACGCGGGCAAGGTGCCGGCGGGGGCCCAGGCGGCGGCGGTCACGACGCCGGAGATCGAGGCCATGCAGCAGAAGCTGCAGGATGCCGTTTCGGCGGAGCGGTTTGAAGAGGCCGCCACCCTCCGGGATCAGATCCGGCAGGCAAAGCAGAAGGCCGATGGGGGCAAGAAGCCCCGGCGGAAGGATACTCGTGCAGGGTCTTGATCGCATCTTGGCGCAGCCCGGGGCGTGGATGGCGCCGGGCGGCGGATCGTCCGTTGTCGTGAGCAGCCGCGTGCGGCTGGCGCGCAACCTCGACGGCCGGCCGTTCCCCGGCTGGGCGGGGGAGAAGGAGATCGCCCGGGTGTGGGCCGAGCTCTCGAGCGTGCTGGAAGGACTCGACCTGCTGGCGCATCCGCTCGTGGTCTCCATGGCCGAGCTGAACCCGGTCGAGAAGGAGATCCTGAAGGAGCGGCACCTGATCAGCACCGAGCTGGCCGCGCGCGCGGCGGGCAGCGGCGTGGTCATGCGCGCTGACGAGACGGTCTCGCTGATGATCAACGAGGAGGATCACATCCGGGCGCAGGCCATGTGTCCGGGGATGAACCTCGCGGAGCTCTGGAAGCGGATCGACGCGATCGACAGCGCCATCGAGGAGCGGGTCCAGTACGCCTTTTCGCCACGGCTCGGCTACCTGACGGCCTGCCCGACCAACATCGGGACCGGCCTGCGCGCGAGCGTGATGCTGCACCTGCCGGGGCTGCGGTTCCTGAACGAGATCGACCCGGTGATCCGGGGGCTCAACAAGATCGGGCTGGCCGTCCGGGGGCTGCTGGGCGAGGGCACCGAAGCGTCGGGGAACATGTACCAGATTTCGAACCAGAGCTCGCTGGGCGAGACCGAGGGCTCGGTGGTCGAGCGGATGACCCAGATCGCGGGCGAGGTGATCGAGCACGAGCGGAGCGCGCGCCTGCGCCTGCTGGAGGGGCGCGAGTCGCTGGTGCGCGACCGGGTGGGGCGCGCCTTCGGGATCCTGTCGCAGGCGCACATCCTGACGTCGCGCGAGTCGCTGGACCTGCTCTCCGCGCTGCGGCTCGGCGTTGAGGTCGGAATGGTGCGCGACCTGGAGCTCAGCGAGGCCAACCGGCTCATGCTGGCGACGCAGCCCGGGCACCTGCAGTGGGGCGAGTCCCGGCCGCTGACGCCTGAGGAGCGGGACACGGTGCGGGCCGCGGTGGTGCGGGCCGCCGTCCGGCGGGCTACGCTTCTCGAGCGCCCGGCGGGGCCGGGCGGGGCCGCGGGGTGACAGGACGGCCGGTCTCGGGTATACTGCGGACCGGATGAGCCGTGAGGTGGAGCCGCCATGACCGGCGGATGCCCGGCCGGCTCAGGAATGGAACGAAGCGATGGAAAACCCAGGAAACTATACTCCGCGAGCCCAGCAGGTGATTCAGCTGGCGCGGATGGAAGCCGACCGGTTCAACCACCCGTACGTCGGCACGGAGCATCTGCTGCTCGGCCTGATCGCGCTCGGGCAGGGCGTGGCCGTGACCGTCCTCGAGAAGATGGGCGTGTCGCTCGAGAGCGTGCGCATGGAGGTCGAGAAGGCGGTCGGGCAGGGGCCGGAGACCAAGACGGTTGGCAGCGTGCCCTTCACGCCGCGCGCGAAGAAGGTGCTGCAGCTGGCGGCGGCGGAGGCGCGGGCGCTGAACCACACGTATGTCGGCACGGAGCACATCCTGCTCGGGCTGCTGCGCGAGGGCGAGGGCGTGGCGGCGCAGGTGCTGCGGAACCTCAACGTCGATGCGGAGACGAGCCGCATCGAGATCATGAAGGAGCTCGATCCCAACTTCGAGCCCGAGGAAGCCGAGGCGCAGCAGAAGCGCGCCAAGGAAGAGCCGAAGACGAAGACCCCGGCGCTCAACGCCTTCGGGCGCGACCTGACGGAGCTGGCGCGCAAGGGGCAGCTGGACCCGGTGATCGGACGGACGGAAGAGCTGGAGCGCGTCATCCAGATCCTGTGCCGCCGGACCAAGAACAACCCCGTGCTGCTGGGTGAGGCGGGCGTCGGGAAGACCGCCATCGTCGAGGGGCTGGCCGAGCAGATCATCTCGGGCAACGTGCCGGAGATGATGCGCAACCGCAAGGTCATCGCGCTGGACCTGGCGCTGATGATCGCCGGCACGAAGTACCGCGGCCAGTTCGAGGAGCGCATCAAGGCCGTGATGGAGGAGATCAAGCGCGCCGGCAACGTGATCATGTTCGTGGACGAGATTCACACGCTGGTCGGCGCCGGATCGGCCGAGGGCGCGATGGACGCCTCCAACATCTTCAAGCCCGCGCTCGCGCGCGGCGAGCTGCAGTGCGTCGGCGCCACGACGCTCGACGAGTACCGCAAGTTCATCGAGAAGGACGCCGCGCTCGAGCGGCGCTTCCAGACGATCCGCGTGAACGAGCCGTCGGTGACCGACGCGATCGAGATCCTCAAGGGGCTCCGGCACAAGTACGAGGAGCACCACCGGGTGACGATTACGGACGACGCGCTGAAGTCCGCGGCGGAGCTGTCCGACCGCTACCTGACGGGGCGGTATCTCCCAGACAAGGCGATCGACACGATCGACGAGGCCGGGTCGCGGGCCCGGATCCTGGCCAGCACGCGCTCGCCGGACCTGAAGAAGAAGGAGCTGTCGATCGAGAAGATCCGCGTCCGCAAGGAGGCGGCGATCAAGGCCCAGCAGTTCGAGGAAGCCGCGCGGCTCCGGGACCGGGAGCGCAAGGAGCGGGATGCGCTGGCCGCGAGCGTCAAGCGCTGGGAGCAGGCCAACGCGCGCAAGAAGGTCGTCGTGACGTCCGAGGACGTGATGTACGTCATCTCGAAGACCACGGGGGTGCCGCTGCGCCGCATGGAGGGCCAGGAGCTGGCCCGCCTGCTGCATATGGAGGACGAGATCGAGAAGACCGTCGTCGGACAGTCCGATGCGGTGTGCGCGATCTCCAAGGCCCTGCGACGGTCGCGGGCGGACCTGAAGGATCCCCGCCGGCCGATCGGATCGTTCATCTTCCTGGGGCCGACGGGGGTCGGCAAGACGCTTCTGGCCAAGGCGCTCGCCGAGTTCATGTTCGGCGACTCGGACGCGCTGATCCAGTTCGACATGTCGGAGTACATGGAGAAGTTCACCGTGTCCCGGCTCGTGGGCTCGCCCCCGGGCTATGTCGGGTACGAGGAGGGCGGCCAGCTCACCGAGCGGGTCCGCCGCCGGCCGTACTCGGTCGTGCTGTTCGACGAGGTGGAGAAGGCCCACCCGGACGTGATGCACATGCTGCTTCAGATCCTGGAGGAAGGGAAGCTGACCGACAGCTTCGGCCGGCACGTGGACTTCCGCAACACGGTGGTCATCCTCACGTCCAACCTGGGCAGCGACACGCAGAAGAAGGGCGCGGGGCTCGGGTTTGCCGAAAAGGGCGGCGGGGCGGACTACGACCGGCTGAAGGCCCGGATGCTGGATGACGCCAAGCAGCTTTTCCGCCCCGAGTTCCTGAACCGGGTGGACGAGATCATCGTGTTCCGCAAGCTGGACCGCTCGGACGTGATCCGGATCCTCGACCTCGAGCTGGCCAAGGTGCGCGGCCGGCTGGAAGCCAAGGGCGTCCGCCTGACGGTCGCGGCGGAGGCGAAGGACTTCCTCGTGGGGAAGGGGTTCGACGAGGCCCTGGGGGCACGGCCCCTGCGTCGGGCCGTGCAGCGCTTTCTCGAGGATCCGCTGGCGGAGGAGGTGCTCCGGGGCGGCCTGGATGGGGCTTCCAGCGTGGAGGTTGGGGCCGAGCCTGACCGGCTGGTCTTCCGCCCGCTCGCCAAGGCCGGAGCGCCGGCCTGACCGGCGCCCGCCCGCCAACCGCATGGGATGACCCCCGATGTTTGACGCCCTTTCGAGCTCCCTGCAGAAGGTGTTCCGCAACCTGCGCGGCTATGGGAAGCTGTCGGACGACAACGTCAAGGACGCCTTGCGGGACGTGCGGCTGGCCCTGCTCGAAGCGGACGTCAACTTCCAGGTTGCCCGCGATTTCATCGCCTCCGTCCGCGCGCAGTGCGTGGGCGAGGAGGTGCTGGGGAGCATCACCCCGGGCCAGCAGGTCATCAAGCGCGTCCACGACGAACTCGTGAAACTCCTGGGCGGCGCGCACCGCGAACTCGACATGGCGGGCCGGCCGGCGACCGTCATGCTGGTGGGCCTGCACGGCTCCGGCAAGACCACGACCACGGCGAAGCTGGCCGCGCACTGGCAGAAGGCCGGCCGGAATGTGCTGGTGGTCGCCGCTGACATCCGGCGGCCCGCGGCCGTGCAGCAGCTTACGGTTCTGGCGGGCCAGGTGGGGGCGGGGATCGTGACGCCGGCGGCCGGGGAAACGGTTCCCGCGCTGGGCGCGCGGGCGCTGGAGCAGGCCCGTCGCGAGGCGCGGGATCTGCTGATCGTGGACACGGGCGGCCGCTGGCAGCTCGACGAGGAGCTGGTGGCGGAGATCCGCGACCTGCGCGACGCCGTGCAGCCGCGGAATGTCGTTCTGGTCGTCGATGCCGCGATCGGCCAGGAATCCGTCAATGTCGCGAGCACGTTCCACACCCAGGTGGGCCTGACGGGCCTGATCCTGACGAAGCTGGATGGCGACGCCCGTGGCGGGGCCGCGCTGTCGATCCAGGCGGTAACGAAGTGTCCGATCCTCTACGTGGGCTCGGGCGAGCGGACGCCGGACTTGGAGCCGTTCTACCCGGACCGGATGGCGTCGCGGATTCTCGGGATGGGCGATGTTGTCACCCTGGTCGAGAAGGCCCAGCAGATGGTGGACGCCCAGAAGGTGGTGGAGGTCGAGAAGCGGATCCGGATGGACGCGCTCAACCTCGAGGACTTCCTGGAGCAGATCCAGCAGATGAAGAAGATGGGGCCGCTGGAGAACCTTCTGGAGATGCTGCCGGGCGGCGCCAACGTGGCCGCCCGCATCAAGGGCGCCAAGGGCGATGCGGCCGGTGATATTGCCGGATTCACCCGCAAGTCCGAGGCGATCATCCGGAGCATGACCCCCCGCGAACGCCGCAACCCGGATGTCCTGAATGCGAGCCGGCGGCGGCGGATCGCGACCGGCAGCGGGACCCAGGTGCAGGACGTCAACGACCTGCTGCGTCAGTTCGATCAGGCCCGGAAGTTCGCCAAGCAGTTCAAGCGCATGCAAAAACGGTTGCACGGCATGCGGTGATGTGCCACTATTTCGCGTCACTTATGGAGGCGTGAATGTCGGTAAAAATCAGAATGACTCGGACCGGGGCCAACCGCGATATTTCGTTCCGCGTGGTGGCGACCGATTCCCGCTCGCCCCGGGACGGCAAGTCCCTCGAGAACTTGGGGTGGTATGACCCCAAGAAGACGGGCGTGAACTACTCGCTGAAGCTCGACCGCATCGAATACTGGGTCAGCAAGGGCGCGCAGTTGAGCGACACCGTTCGAAGCATGGTGCGCAAGGCCCGCGTAGCGGCGAAGTAACCCGCTGGCTGCAAGGCAGTTCGCCGGAACCGGCCGTCCGGTCTGGCGGGAGTGTGGCGGACAGCGCGGTATGAGCGAGCCCCTGAAGATCGACGTGGTGACGATCTTCCCGCAGATGCTGAAGGGGTTCGTCGAGGAAAGCATGCTCAAGCGGGCGGCCCAGATGGGGGCCGTGGCGTTTCGGGCTGTGGACCTACGGGATTTTACGACGGACCGGCACCGGACGACGGACGACCGGCCGTACGGCGGCGGACCGGGAATGGTCATGAAGCCCGAGCCGATGTTTGCCGCGGTGGAATCCATGCGGACCCCGGGCTGCCGGGTCGTGCTGATGACACCGCAAGGGCGGCGGTTCGATCAGGCGTTGGCGCGCGAACTGGCGGAGTGTCGGCACTTGGTGTTCCTGTGCGGGCACTACGAGGGCGTCGACGAGCGGGTTCGGACGCACCTGGCTACGGATGAGATTTCGATCGGCGACTACGTGCTGACGAACGGCGCGCTGGCCGCCGCGGTTGTGATCGATGCGGTGGTTCGGCTGCAGCCGGGCGTGCTCGGGGGACCGGGCGCCGCGGCGAGCGATTCGTTCAGCAACGGGCTGCTCGAATACCCGCAGTATACGCGGCCTCCGGAGTTTCGGGGGCTGGCGGTGCCGGAGGTGCTGGTGTCGGGCGATCACGGAGCGATCGCCCGCTGGCGCGCCGAGCAGTCGATGGATCGGACGAGGCAACGGAGACCGGACCTGTTAGCAGAGGGGACGCCATGATCGCGAAGACGCTGGAAAAGATCAATCAGGACAACCTGCGCAAGCAGCCGCTCACCTCGTTCGCCGTCGGCGACACCGTGCGCGTGCACGTGAAGATCAAGGAAGGCGAGAAGGAGCGCGTGCAGACGTACTCCGGGATCGTCATCGCCCGAAAGGGAGGCGGCTCCACCGAGACGTTCACCGTTCGCCGCATATCCCACGGCGTTGGCGTTGAACGCGTGTTTCCGGTGCATTCGCCCAACGTGGCCCAGATTGACGTTGAGGGCTCCGGCCATGTCCGCCGCGCGAAGCTTTACTTCCTGCGCGACCGCGCCGGCAAGCAGGCTCGCCTGCGCGAGAAGGCCCGCGTGCGTCCGGAAGGCTGATTTGCTCGAGTTCGAACGACAGGCGTGGGCGGCCGGGTGGTCGCGGGTGGCCGGCGTCGATGAGGCCGGGCGCGGCCCGCTCGCCGGTCCGGTCGTAGCCGGCGCTGTCGTGATCGAGCGCGCCTACTTGGAAGCGGAGGCAGACGGATGCTTCCGCGACTTGACCGACTCCAAGCAGCTCACCGCTACCCAGCGCGAGACGTTCTACCGGCTGCTGACCGAGTCGCCCCATGTCTCCAGCGGAATCGGCATCGCCGACGTCGAGGAGATCGACCGGGTCAACATCCTGAACGCGACCCACCTTGCCATGGCGCGGGCAGTCGCGAGCCTGTCCGTTCCGCCTGACCACCTCCTGGTCGACGGCCTGTTCGTGCCGGGGCTGCCGTGCGGATCCACGCCCATCGTCGACGGCGACGCGAAGAGCCTCTCCATCGCCGCGGCCAGCGTCGTGGCCAAGGTCTCGCGCGACCGGATGATGCTCGAGATGGACCGGCGCTATCCCGGCTACGGGTTTGCCGGGCATAAGGGCTACGGAACCAAGAGCCACACGCAGGCGCTGCTGGAGCGCGGCCCGACGCCCATCCATCGCCGGACGTTCCGGCCGGTGCGCGACATCGTTCGCATCCGCGAGTGGATCGAGCGGAACGGTCCCGTTCAGGGCCAGGGTCGGGATGCTTCAGGCGGGGGGGCGTGAGCCGAACGGATGAGTCTCATGGGGGTCATCCGCCGGTGGATGGCGGCGCGGGGAATGCTCCGGCGCGGCGGCGCGGAGCCCGCCGGCGCTTGGGGCGAGCGGCAGGCCGAGCAGTATCTTCGAGGCATCGGCTATCGGATCCTGGGCCGACGCGTGCGCGTGGGCCGGCGCGATGAGATTGACCTTGTCGCGCGCCATCGGAACACGCTGGTCTTTGTCGAGGTGAAGACGAGGTCCGCCGAGGTGTTCGGCCGCCCGATCGCGGCGGTCGACCGGGCGAAGCGGCGGACGCTGTCGCGGGCGGCCGTCCGGTACATGAAGCAGCTGAAGCAGCGGCCGGAGTATTTCCGGTTCGACGTGGTCGAGGTCGTAGGGCGCGAGGGCACGGCCGGGCCCGAGGTTCGACACATTGAGCGGGCGTTCCTCTTGGATTCACGGTATACGTTTTCCTGATCGGCGCCGGGATGGGCGCCGCGAGGAGGGAATTATGCGCATCAGAATGGCGATCGGCCTCTCCGTGGCCGTGTGGCTGGCATCAGGACCGTCGGGCGGAGCCGCTCCGGCCGGCCGGGCGGATCTCTCGCCGGAGGCTCAGCGGCTGCTCCCGGCGGAGGACATCGTGTCGGTCCTCCTGGCCGACGGCAAGCTCCTGCAGGGCGTGCTGGTGACGCAGAACCAGGACCGCGTGTCCCTGCGCGTGACGGAAGGGCGGATCAGCTCGACCCGGATCATCCCGCGCGCATCCGTGAAGGAGCTTCGGCCGCTCAACGTCGGCGAGGCGTTTGGCCGGGAGCTGCTCCACCTGCAGGTCGACGCGAAGCGGTCGCTCGCGGCCGAGCAGTACCGCCGGTCGATCGCGCTCTTCGACGAGTTCATGACCCGCTTTCCGAACCGGCCGGAGTACGACGCGGTCAAGAGCAACCGGGTGGCGTTTGCCGGCGAGCTGGCCCTGGTTGGGCGGGCGATGGAGAAGGTCGAGGGCGAGTGGATGCCGCCCATCCGCGCGGCCATCCGCCGCTACCAGCTTGGCACGGCTGAAATGGCCGAACTGCTCCGGCAGTACCCCGGGATCAACCGGCCCGAGTTCAAGGGCAACCTTGTGCTGAAGCGCCGGCACGACGATGTCGAAGCCGAGCGCCGCGCGGTGGCCCGGAACCTGCCGAAGCTGATGAAGGACCGGCTCCCGTTCCTGATCGAGGACCGCCAGTTCGACGAGGCTGTCGGCGAGATCAACGCGTTCCTCAAGTTCTGGCTGACCCGTGTCGTCGAGAGCGAGGCCAAGTCCGATGACCGGGCGCTCTACGGAAAGGGCGTATTCGAGGGGATGGAACTGGACTACCTGATGGAGCTTCAGCGGCAGATCGTGTCCGCCTATACCAACGCCGGCGGGGGGCGCGCGCAGGACGGCCGCGGAGGCGTGCCGGCGGAGGAGGTCTACGTGCCGGGCGGGTATTTCCTGATGGGGCGGGATGCGGCGGCTCCGAGCGAGCCCGACTTTCCGATGCGGATCGTTCACGTCCGGCCGTTCGTGATCGACCGCTACGAAGTCTCGAACGCCCAGTACCGCCGCTTCGTCGAGCATGTGCAGAAGACGCGGGACTCATCCATGGAGCACCCCCTGGCGCCGCCGCTGAAGGACCACAGCCCGCTGGGCTGGCAGCAGCCGGGGCTGAGCCGCGACCGCCAGCCGGTGGTCGGCGTGGATTGGTTCGACGCCTATGCGTATGCGAAGTGGATCGGCAAGCGCCTGCCCACGGAGGCGGAGTGGGAGAAGGCGGCGCGCGGAATGGACGGGCGGATTTACCCGTGGGGGAGCGACGAGGACGGGAAGCGCCTGGCGAACTGCCCGACCGGGCGCCGGGCGATCGCGCGCGAGATGGACCGCCAGAATCCGCCGCCGCAGCCCAAGCCCAAGTCGCGGTTCTCGTGCCGCCGGGAGCCGCCGCCCGTTCCGGTTGTGACCACGCTGCCGGAGGAGACGTGGGACGTGGATCAGCTGGTTCCGTCACAGGCCATGGGCGAGGCGTACGAGTGGAAAGAGAAGCCGGCGAGCGCGTACGGGGCGGTGCACATGGCGGGCAATGCGGCCGAATGGGTGAGCGACTGGTACGACCCGGCCTACTACGCCTCGATGGTGACCGACAACCCGGCCGGCCCGGATGAGGGGCAGTTGCATGGGTTCCGGGGCGGATCGTTTCTCGACGATGGCCATGAGCTGAAGGCCACCTGGCGGAGCGTTCCGGGCAACGACCCGATGAAGACCGGCTGCTCGGCCGGGGGCGTGCCGATGGTTGGATTCCGCTGCGCGCGCGATCTTCCTGTCGCGGTGCGCTGAGCTGCCGTGAAGGAACCGACGGACGGTGCGGAGGCCGTCCCTCCAACTACGGGAACGGACGGCATTCGGCTTGTTACCCGATGCTGTGCGGTTACACCCGTTCCATGGCGCGGCGCAGGCTGTCGCAGTAGTATCTGACGTTGTCCCATTTCGCATCCGGTGCGATCCGGTGGTCGGGGCAGGGGATGTAGCCGCCCAGCGCGACGAGCGGCTTCAGGCGCTCGACCTCGCGGTCCACCGCCGCGAAGTCCTGAGCGAACACCGTCTTGTTCATGCCGCCCACGCCGCGGATGTCGCGGCCGTACCGGGTGCGCCACGGCGCGATGCTGGCGTCCCACGTGCCGACCTCGATCGGGAACATCGTGTTCACCCCGTTCTTCAGCCAGGTCGGGATCAGGGCGTCGATCATGCCGTCGCAGTCGAGCGACACAATGTCGATCCCGTGGCGCCGGACGAGGTCGGTGATGCGCCGGTAGTGAGGCCCGACCTTCTCCTCGAAGACCGACGGCGCGATGAGCGGGCCGTTCTTGAAGCAGATGTCTTCCCAGAAGTGGGCGAAGTCGTACTTCGCGCCCGCCTCGAGAGCGTACTGCGTGTTGCGGAAGGCGACGTTCGCGACCGTCCCGATGATCTCGTCGAACAGCGGCTCGTCGTCGACCTGCAGATAGCTGGCGCCTTCGACGCCGAGGATGTTGCGGATGATGCCGAAGAGGCTGCCGCAGTGGAGCCCGTAGGGATACTCCCGCGCCCCGGAGCGAAGGAAGTCGAGCCCGCCCTCGTCCCAGCGGACCATCCGGTCGTTCACGCGGACCATCGAGCGGGTGACGCGCTCCTCGCGCCACTCGTAGCGCCACCGGTAGTGCTGCTCCCAGGACGCGCGATCCTTGAGTGTGTGCTCGATTTCGGCCTGGATGGAGACGGCGCCGGGGCTCTCGTAGACGATCACGCCCTCGCCGCTCCGCACGTGGCGCGCGCCGTCCGGGAGCGTTCGCACGACCTGCGTCTCGAAGCACGGCGAGAGGTGGTACTCCGGGTGCATCACGCTGTACCAGTTGAAGTCGAACCCCAGCTTGGCCGAGATGACGGCATCGACGGGGTTTCCGTCGCCCCAGCCGGTCGCTTCCCCCCCGGTCAGATGCCCCTCGCTCGCCCACTTCTGCAGCGTCTGCCCCCAGAAGCCGAAGTGGACGACCGGCACGCGGTCGACGTTCTCATAGCGCAAGATGCGAAGCGCGCGGTCGCGGTGATTCATGGCTCTGATCTCCTGCTGCGGAACGGATCTCCTTCGGTACCCGCCATCCGCGCGCCAAAACTATGCCACCGGACCGGATCGTGCGGCCAGCCATTTTGAGAGGCGTGTGCCTCCGTGCGCAGTGGACGCACCCGTTCCTGCGCAGGAATCTCTGCTGGGGAGAAGGAGGGGGCGCGATACGAGCCAGGGGTATGCCTGAACGGCGTTTCGTGTTGCCCGCAGGGCGCGCGGAACGGACAATGGACGCGCGTTGAGGAGGCGCTGGGCGTGAGCACGGACTGCATCGTGATCGAGGATATCTTGTCGCCGGCCGAGTATGCGGCGCTCGACGAAGCGGGAGCCCGGCATTCCGGCCAGGCCGGGCTGCATGGGCTCGCCGCGGTGCTGCGGGAGCGGTTCGGCGTTGAGCTGTCGTGCGATCCCGATATTGTGCTCGGCTACGCGTCGGACAGCTCCAACCTGCCCGGCCAGGCCCGGGCGGTCGCCCGACCGCCCGCGACGCGCGAGGCGGCGATCGTGTTCCGCGCGTGCTTCGCGGCGGGCATCCCGTTCACCGTGTCAGGCGGCAAGTCGAACCTCACGGGCAGCGCCACGCCGGAAGGCGGTGTGGTGGTGTCTACCGTGCGCATGCTCGATGGCGACGGCGGCGTCCGCACGGACGAGGCCGCCCGGTCGGTCGAGGCGCCCGTCGGCATGATCCTGGAGGAGATGCGGAAGGCCGTGCGGGCGCAGACCGGCGACCGCCTGGTCTATCCCGTGGACCCGACGAGCCGGGCGGATGCCACAGTGGGCGGCACGGTCGCCTGCAATGCGTCGGGATTCGTGCCGGGGCCCCGGGGTGCCACGCGTGACTGGGTCGAAGCGGTCGAGCTACTGCTCCCCGACGGCCGGCTCATCCGGGCCCGCCGCGGGCAGTACGTCTCGAGCGGCGGCTGTTTCCGACTGATCGACTCGGCCGGCGGCGAGCGGAGGTGGCCGGTCCCCCGCTACCCGCGGCCCGCGATCAAGAACGCCGGCGGGCCGTTCTCGTCGCCCGAGGGCGTGATGGATCTCATCGATCTGGTGGTCGGAAGCGAGGGCCTCTTCGGGCTGGTGACCGGCTGCCGGCTGCGCCTGGCGGAGCGTCCGAGCGGCGCGCTCGACATCTTCTTCTCGCTGCCGGAAGAGCCGTCGGCGCTAAGACTGCTGGAGCACGTGCGCCGGCACCTGAACGGCGACCTGGGCGTGCTGGGCGCCTTCGAGTACTTCGGGCTCAACTGCCCGCGCTACATGGACCACCGCGAGCTGCTGTTCCGGGAGGGGCATGCCGTGGGCGTCTACATCCAGGCGCCGCTCCAGGGGCGGGCGGCTGAGGATGCGGCGGAGGAGTGGCTCGGCGTGCTCGCGGACGCGGGGTGCGGCGTGGATGCGGAGCACGTGATCCTGCTCGACAGCGAGCGGAACTGGACGATGTTCATGGAGGCCCGCCACTCGCTGCCGGCGAATGCGCTCGAGGTCGTGAAGCAGCGAGGCGCCTTCACGATCATGACCGACACGGTGGTTCCGCCGGACCGCTTCGCCGAGTTCCTGGCGTTCACGCACGAAGCGATACGCGAGGCGGGAATCGACTACCTGGCTTTCGGTCACTTGGGTGACTGCCACCTGCACTTCACCATCCTGCCGTTTCGCGAGCAGATCGACCGGGCGGTCGGGATCTATGATGCCATCGTGGCACGCTCGGCCGAGCTGGGCGGGGTGTATTCGGGCGAGCATGGAACCGGCAAGCGGAAGCGGAAGGATTTCCTGCGGTGCTATGGCCCTTCTGCCGTCGAGGACCTGCGCCGATGCAAGGCGGCCGTCGACCCGGGTTTCCTGCTGAACCGGGGAAACGTTCTCGAAGAGGGATGAACGGCGAGGGCTGAACGGGGAAGGGGGCGATCCCGGAACCCAGGTCCTTCTTGCGGCGCTGGTGTGACAAGGGGGGAGTCATGCAGGTAGAGCTGGAGTTTGGCTCGGAGCGGCTGGTGCTGAACGTGCCCGAGACGGCCGATGTGCTGACGCTGTCTCCTGCGGCGCCGGTGGCTGATCCGGCGCTGGCGATCGCCGATGCCCTGGCGCGGCCCATCGGGGCGCCGCCGCTGCGCGATGTCATTCGCGCGCGGGCCGAGGGCAAGGCTGATCCGCGGGCCGTCATCGTGGTCAGCGACAACACGCGACCCGTTCCGTATCGCGGGCCGGCGGGCATACTCGAGCCTCTGCTCGCGGCGCTGCGGGCCGGGGGCGTTCGACGGATCGTCGTGCTGGTCGCGACCGGGACGCACCGATCCCTTACCGATGCCGAGATGCGGGCGATGTTCCCGGAGTCGGTTTTCGCAGGGGACGTGGAGGTCGTCAACCACGACTGCCGTGACACGGCGAGCCTGGTGCGGCTCGGGCAGACGGGCCGCGGCACGGAGACGTGGATCAACCGGCGCTACATGGAAGCCGACATCCGGATCCTGACCGGGCTCGTCGAACCACACTTCATGGCGGGCCTGAGCGGCGGCCCGAAGTCGATCTGTCCCGGGCTCGTGGGCGAGGCGGCCACGCACGTCTTTCATGGCGCGGCCATGATGGGTGATCCGAAGGCCGCCACGCTCGTGTTGGACGGGAACCCGTGCCAGGCCGAGTCGATGGACGTGGCGCGGATGGCCGGGTCCGACTTCATTGTCAACGTCACGATCGACCGTGAGCGGCGGGTGACCGGCGTATTCGCCGGCGAGCTGGCCGCGGCGCACCGGGCGGCGGCGGAGCGGGCCATGGAGGATGCCGAGATTCCGATGGGCCACGACTACGACGTGGCCGTGACGCATGCGGGCTTCGTCGGGATCAACCACTACCAGGCGGCGAAGGCGGCCGTGGAAGGCGTCCGGGCGCTGGCCGATGGCGGCACGCTGATCCTGGCGGCCAACCACACGGACGTGGATCCGGTGGGCGGGCCGAACTACAAGCGCCTGCTGCCGCTCTTCACGCGCGTCGGGCCGGACGAGTTCGAGCGGCTGATCCGGGCCCCGGAGTGGGCCTTCGTGCCGGACCAGTGGGAGCTTCAGATGTGGGGGCGGGCGCTCCGGAAGCTGGGGCGGGCCGACCGGCTGATCTACTGCTCGCCGCAGCTGACGGGCGCCGCGTTCGCCGGTCTGCCGGGAGTCGATGGCGGGGCGGGGCTGGCCGGGTTGGCCGGCCGGGCGCTCGCGCAGGCCATGGTCCAGCGGGCCATCGATGCCGCGCTCGCCGCGCGTCCCGATGCCCGGCTAGCGGTCCTGGCCGCCGGCCCCTACGGCGTCCCGCGCCGCGTCGGTTGCGGCGTGTGCGGGGCGTAGATGCGATTCTGGCGTCGAGATGCGCGGTGCAGCGCCAGGCTCAGGCAGGCATCTGGCCCTTGCTGACGTCGCTGTTGGAGATCGGAACGTCGCGGGTTCGGAGGACGCGGGGATGCGCAAAGGCATCGCGGTTCTGTTGATTGCATGCCTGGGTCTCACGGGATGCTGGTTGGGCGGCATCGGCGGGCAGGGCGGCTTGTCGATGTCCGCCATATCGGCGAACAGCAACGATGTGGCAACGGTCCAGGAGGAGATCAACACTCCTGTCTTCCGAACGTTGCTTGCCCGCTCGGCCGGCGTGAGCGTATGGGGTGTGCGCCGGCTGGATATCACCCTCCGTGGCAGTGTCGACTCATGGACTACGTCGCGAGGGGTCAACCAGCGCGTGGCCAATTCATTGTCCGCCTATCTTTCCAAGCGTGCCGAAGGACACTCGCCTGCTTACTGCAGAGACGCAATGGTGCTCGGAGCGGGACCACAGCCATCGCGACATGCATTTCTCAATGACATACGAGAGCGGGAAGGCCCCATTCCCTCGGGGTGGATCTCTCGAGCCGAGACACATACCAACGCGACAGGTGGAAGGCTGACATCTTTTGTCGTTCTGGATGGCGAGATATCGTGGGCCTATGCGCTTTCGTACAACCCGGACGGCGGACTCAGGTACTGCATGAGCAGCCGGCGCGATGCCGTAGATCTCGACCCTGCTCGTACGGGCCTGGTCGCAGAAGTCGAAGGACTGGTGGAGGCGAGGATGAAGGAGGAGGGCTCCCTCGGGCAGTTTGGATCCTGTCACAGGTTCTGGCAGCTCAAGGAGACCATGTTGAAGGAGCGAGGAGTCCGATGGCGGCCGCCGTCGGATTTGAACCCCAACATCTGTTTCGACTGACCGCTGCCTGCGATGGGAGAACAGGGACCTGGAATCCGGGACCAGGCCCTCACTTTCTGCGCTGGGAAAGGGCGACGCCGGAAGGATGGCTTCCGGTTGTCGGACCGTGATCGGGGCGCTACCCAGCCGTCCGGCGCGTGCGGACGTGCTCGATCAGCTCTTCGATCCGGGCGTCCGGGTCTTCGGCCTTCAGGCGCGGGAATCGGCCGGCGTGCATGAGGTAACCGGCCGGCCCCATCAGCATGATTCGATCCTCCTGGACCTCGATCGATGTGATGCCCTTGTGGGCGGCGGTGATCCGCAGGGTCGTGATCCGGAGCAGGCGCGCGAGCGCGGGCGGCGGCGCGCCGAACCGGTCCCGGAATTCGTCGGACAGACGATCGACGTCCTCCGGAACAGCGGCCTCGGCGATTTTGCGGTAGAGCAGAATGCGCAGGCGCTCATCCTCCACGTAGTCGACCGGCAGAACGGCCGCCCCGTCCCGCCCGGCGGCCTCAGGCGAGAGGTCGATGAAGTCCAGCCGGACGGTGACGTCGATGACGGGCGGCACCGGCTCTCCCTGCATGCGGGCGACCGTGCGCTTGAGGAGCTGGCAGTAGAGGGCGAAGCCGACGGCCGCGATGTGCCCGCTCTGCTCGGAGCCGAGCAGATTGCCCGCGCCGCGGATCTCGAGGTCGCGCATGGCGAGGCGGAACCCGGCCCCGTGATTCGCGTACTGCTTGATGGCCTGGATGCGCTTCCGGGCCGTGGGGTCCACGTGCACGTGCACGGGGAGGAGCATGTAGGCGTACGCCTTCTTTCGCGCCCGTCCCACGCGGCCGCGGAGCTGGTAGAGCTCTGCCATCCCGAACCGATCGGCCCGATCGATGAGGATGGTGTTGGCGTTCGGGATATCGACCCCGCTCTCGATGATCGTCGTGCAGAGCAGCACGTCGTACTCACCCTTCACGAACGCCTGCATGACCTCCGCCAGCTCGCCGGCGGGCATCTGGCCGTGCGCGACGATCACGCGGGCCTCGGGGACGACGCGGCGGAGCCTCTCGCGGACGCGGTCGATGGTCAGCACGCGGTTGTAGAGGTAGTACACCTGCCCCTCGCGGTTGATCTCCCGGAGGATGGCCTCGCGGACAACCTCGTCTGTGGCCGGCGACACGACGGTCTCGATGGCCAGCCGGTCCTGCGGGGGGGTCTGGATTGTACTCAGCTCCTTGGCGCCGGTGAGGCTCAGGTAGAGCGTGCGCGGGATGGGGGTGGCGGTCAGCGTGAGCACGTCGACCAGCCGGCGGATGTGCTTGAACCGCTCCTTGTGGAGGACGCCGAACTTCTGCTCCTCGTCGATGATGACGAGCCCCAGGTCCCGGAACTCGACGCCTGGCTGAAGCAACGCGTGCGTGCCGATGACGATGTCCACCGACCCGTCCCGCACGCCGCGCAGCACGGCGTCCTGCTCGGAGCCCGTGCGGAAGCGGCTGAGCATCTCGACGCGGACCGGGAAGGCGGCCATGCGCTCGCTGAAGGTGTAGTAGTGCTGCTGCGCGAGGATGGTCGTCGGAACGAGCACCGCGACCTGCCGCGTACCCATGACGGCCTTGAATGCGGCCCGCATCGCCACCTCGGTCTTGCCGTATCCGGCGTCGCCGCACACGAGCCGGTCCATGGGGCGGGTGTTCTCCATGTCCGCCTTGACCTCCGTGATGGCGCGCTCCTGGTCGCGCGTTTCGCGGAAGGGGAAGGCGGCCTCGAACTGGTGCTGCCACGTCGAGTCGGGCGGGAACGCATGCCCGGGAAGGGCGTTTCGCGCGGCATGGGTCTCGAGGAGCCCCGACGCGAAGTCGCGCACGGCGTGCTCGGCGGCCTCCTTCTCCCGCGACCACTGGCGGCCGCCCAGCTTGTGCCAGTGCGCGAGCCGCTTGCCGACGCCGACGTAGCGGGTGAGGAGGTGGGCCTGGGAGACGGGCACGTATAGCTTCGCCTGCTCCGCGTACTCAATGGCCAGCACCTCCTGCATCTGGCCGTCGAAGACGATGGAGCGGAGCCCGAGGTAGCGGCCGATGCCGTGCTCGACGTGCACCACGAGGTCGCCGGGCTCGATATCCGACCAGTCCGAGATGCGGGCGGCGCCGGGCGACGGCGCGGCGCCGCGCCGCCCGTGCGGGTCGTAGCGGCCTTGGGCCGCCTTGCGCCGGCCGTAGAGATCCGACTCCGCGACCACGGCGAGGCCGAGGACGTCGCTCACGAATCCCTCGGACAGCGGGCCGATCGCGGTGCGGATCCGGTCGAGCGTCCGGGCGTCGGGGTGCGATTGGATGAAGCGGTCGAGGGACCCGGGCGTGTCGAAGAAAGCGAACACGGCCCGGCCTCCGTCTACGAGCCGCGCGAGTGCGTCGCGGCGGGCCTGCTCCAGCAGGTCGGGCTGCAGGGCATCGGACGGGGATGCGGACGGTGCCTCGATGGGGGCGAAGTCCAGGTCGACGTAGGGGCGGGCATCGCCCGGGTCGGAGCCCACGTGGAACTGGATCGCCCCGGGGCGCCGGTCGATCTGCTCCCGGAGCGTGAGGGAGGACGTGGCGAAGTCCCAGGCGCGGGCTTCGGTGACGGAGGACTCGTAGATGGCGGCGTGCTCGCGGATGGCTTCGTCGCGCGACCAGATGAATGCGGTGTCGGGCGGGAGGTGGTCGAGCAGCGATGATCCGGAGGACGGGTCGCGGCGGAGGATGGCGACTTCGCCGGCGGGGGTGAGGAGCGCGTGGTCCAGACGGTCGCGCGAGCGCTGGTCGAGCGGGTCGAACGCGCGGACGGAGTCGAGCGTCTCGCCGAAGAAGTCGAGCCGCAGCGGCCATTCCTCGGTGGTGGGCCAGACGTCCAGGATGCCGCCGCGGACGGCGGCCTGGGCGGGCGCCTGCACCTCGGGGACGATGGCGTAGCCGGACTGCTCGATGCGGCGGACCAGCTGCGCGAGGTCGGCCTCGGCGCCGGGCGCGAGGCGGATCACGTGTTCGCGCGCGAGGGCGGGGCCGAGCGTCTTCTGGATCAGGGCCTGGATGCAGGTGGCGATCAGTCGGGGGCCGGACGGTCGCGCGAGCGCGTCGAGTGTCGCGAGGCGGTCGCCCGTGATCTGGGGATCCGCCGCGCCGCCGGGGGCGGTCTCCCACGGGGGGTAGTAGAGGAGGCTGGCGTCGGGCGGAGCGAGGGTCCGGAGATCGCGGTGCGCGGACTGGAGCGTCCGGGCCCCGTCGCAGACCCACAGGATGGGACGCTTGAGCGCGCGGGCCGCTCCCCACGCGAGGAAGGCTTCGGCGCCGCCTGTCAGCTCCGGAAAGCAGGCCGAGTGGCCCCGGCCCAGCACGTCTGCCAGAAAGGCGTCGGTGCGAC
Source organism: uncultured Verrucomicrobiota bacterium (assembly GCA_964431965.1). GTDB lineage: Bacteria > Verrucomicrobiota > Kiritimatiellia > CAIKKV01 > CAYSLU01 > CAYSLU01. The sequence continues at coordinate 25,772 of CAYSLU010000034.1, read as the reverse complement.
CGGCTGGAAGCTCGTTCCACATGGCGGCATATTAGCCCGCGCGGGGCGGAAGCCGAAGCGGCATGTGCGCGGCCGGATCAGTACTGCTTGCGGAGGTGGGAGGGCGGGATGCGCAGGGCGATCCGGTACTTGGCGATGGTGCGCCGCGCGATCTGGATGCCCTTCTGTGTCAGCTGCTCGAGGATCTCCTGGTCGGACAGCGGCTTCCCGGAGTCCTCGCCGGCGACCATGCTGGAGATCATATCCTTGACCGTCTTGTTCGAGATGTTCTGCCCGTCGGCGGTCTTGAGGCCGGGGGTGAAGAAGTACTTCATCTCGAAGATGCCGCTGGGCGTCTGCATGTGCTTGCCGGAGACGGCGCGGCTGACCGTCGTCTCGTGGAGGCCCACGACGGTGGCTACCTCGGCCATGGTCAGGGGCTTGAGGTGCGCGATGCCCTTCTCGAGGAACTCCTCCTGGACCCGGACGATCTCGCTGGCGATCTTGTGGATGGTCTGCTGGCGCTGGTTGATGCTCTTGATGAGGAACATGCCGGCGCGGACCCGCTCCTGGATGTAGTTCTTCACCTCCGTCGTGGTGTCGTTCTGATCCATCAGGGCGCGGTAATACTTGCTGATCCGGACGCGCGGCAGCTCGTCGTCATTCAGGATGACGACGAAGTGCCCCTCGAGCCGCTTCACGACGACCTCGGGGAGGACATAGGGGGAGAGCTCGGAGCTGTAGACGCTGCCGGGCTTGGGGTCGAGGGTGGAGATGAAGTTGGCGGCCTTCTGGACTTCCTCGGAGGTGGTGCCCAGGGCGCGGGCGATGTCCGGGTACTTCTTCCCCGCGAGTCGCTCGAGGTGGTCCCTCACGATGTGGGCGGCGATGCCCTCATTCTGGCCGAGCCGCTCGAGCTGCAGGATCAGGCAGTCGCGCAGGTCACGGGCGCCGACGCCCGGCGGGTCGAACTCCTGGACGATCACGAGCACGTCCCGTATCCGCTCCACGTCGATGCTGGACGAGGATGCGAGCTCCTCGACCGTGGTCGTCATGTAGCCGTCCTCGTTGATGCTGCCGATCAGAAGCTCGCCGATCTCCCGCTCGGGCTCGGCGAGCTCGGCGAAGGTGAGCTGCCTCAGCAGGTGCTCCTGCAGCGACACCTTCTGGGGGATCGAGTCCATGAAGTACTGGCGCTTCTCCTCGTCGTCCGCCGAGAAGCGATAGGCCCGGTCCTCCTGGAAGAAGTAGTCCTTCCACTCGCTGTCGAGGCGCGCCAGGATGTCGAACTCCTTGCGGAAGTCCATCTCGCGCTGCTCTTCCGGCTGCTCGGGCACCGCGGCCTCGATCTCGATCTGCGTCGTGGGGGTGGACTTCTCCTCGAGCGTGGGGTTTTGCTCGAGTTCGGCGCGGACCATCGCCCGGAGCTCCATCATCGGCACCTGGAGCATCTCGAGGGACTGGCGCAGCTGGGGCGCCAGCACCATCTGGAGCCGCTGGTCCTGAGACAAGCCTAGGCTTTGGTTTGGCATGATGGAAACCAATGAGTACAATCGGGAGCCTACAAGCACAACCGCCAGTTCTCAAGGACATTCCCCATGGGTTTGCGCGCCTGTTGCCTCGCGAGCGGAAGCGCCGGAAACTGCATCTACGTGGCGTCGGACGCGACCGCGATCCTGGTGGACGCCGGGCTGAGCGCCCGCGAAACGGAGCGCCGCCTGGCCGCCATCGGAGTCGATCCGGCATCCCTTCGCGGGATCTGCCTGACGCATGAGCATTCGGACCACGTGGCCGGCCTGGCGCTCCTTCAGCGGCGGTACGGGATGGCGCTCTACGCCAACGAGGACACGATGCGGGCGGTGGAGAAGGCGCAGGAGCAGTCGATGAAGTGGACGGTGTTCACGACGGGCAGCCCGTTCGACATCGGCGACCTGCAGGTCGACCCCTTCTCGGTGCCGCACGACGCCTACGACCCCGTCGGCTTCATCGTCCGGTCGGGCGCGCTGCGGCTCGGGATTGTGACGGACGCGGGGATGGTCACCAGCCTCATGCGAGAGCGGCTTCGCCAGTGCCACGCCGTGATCCTGGAGACGAACCATGACGAGCAGATGCTGAAGGACGCGCGGAGGCCCTGGATGCTGAAGCAGCGGATTGCCGGACGGCAGGGGCACCTCTCGAACCGGTCTGCGGCCGAGCTGATCGGCGAGATCGCCGGGCCGACGCTCTCGCAGGTCTTCCTGGCGCACCTGAGCTCGGAGTGCAACCGGCCCGATGCCGCGCTCAAGGAGATGGCCCGGGTTCTGTCGCAGCGGGGGTTTACCCATGTCCGGCTGGAGCTGACGTACCGGGATCGGGTCAGTCACCTGTGGGCCAGCGACTGAGCGGGGGGGGTGCGCGATGCAGCGGATGGGCCTGGCGCTGGTTGTCGTCCTGCTGGCCGCCGGCTGCGCCACGGTGCGGCCGCCGTCCGGCCGGCCGCCCGCCGAGCGGGTTCTGCTGACGACCGGATACTGCGACTGCGGGGCGTGCTGCGGCTGGAGGCGGAACTGCCTGTGGCAGCCCGTCTATGCAGCCGGCCCGTGGCGTGGCCGGCCGAAGGACGTGGGGCTGACCTCCAGCGGAGCGCGGGCGCGGCGCGGCACCATTGCGGCGGACGTGACCCGCTATCCCTATGGAACGGTCATGTACGTGCCGGGCTACGGGTACGGCCGGGTCGAAGACACGGGGTCCGCCATCCGGGGCGACCACATCGATCTCTTCTTTGGCTCCCACCAGGACGCGGTGGACTGGGGGCGCCGGAATCGAGTGGTCCGAATCTGGGCGCCGGTCCGTGCTGGAGCCGCAGCCGGAGCCGGGCGCTGACAGCGGCGGGGCCGGCTCAGGCAGCTGGCGGCGGCTCCGGTGGGTTGGGGGCGCCGGGCAGGGGCGGTGGGACGCCGTCCGGACCGGCCGGCTCGCCGCCGGTCTCTCCCCGGTGGCGCAGGAACGTCAGCACGAGCCCGCCCAACCCGGCGAACACGATCCAGCACCAGGCGATCAAGCCGATGGGCGTCGGCAGGTTCGTGATCAGGTAGAGCGACATCAGCCCGATCGACAGGGCCGTGAAGCGGCCGGATACGGAGGGCTCCCACTCGCGGCGGATGATCCACCGCCCGACCGTCAGCGCGACCACCACCTTGCTCACGTAGATGGCGACGACCGAGCACAGGCCCAGCATCAGCGCGACGGGGATGCCCACGATGGTGATGGCTGCGACCAGCGCCAGCATCGGGACGAGGCAGAACGTCACGTACCCGGCGAGCAGGCACTTGAGGTGTGACGCCCGGATGCGCTCGGCGGCCTCGCGGGTGGCCCGCGGGCAGGCTCCCGTGAAGAGGACGCCGGCCAGCAGGGCGCCCAGGTAGAGGCCGATCTGGACCATGAAGGCCCCGGAGCCGCCCGATTCCTCGCCCTCGGACTCGTCCGCCGTTCGCTCCAGTTCCCCGCCGAGCTCGACCGACTGATCGAGGACCAGCTCGGTCGAGGAGGCGTAGCGGAGGTTGCCGCCGATCCGGGTGTGCGGCATGACGACGATGTCCTCGGCCGTGACGCTGACGTCGCCGCCGACGGCTCCGCCCAGCGTGACTTTTCGGGCCACGATCACGACCCGGCCCGAGACGGAACCGGCGAGATAGGCCTCCTTGGCCATGAGGTAGGCGTCCTCCTGCAGGTCGGAATCCGCCCCGATTCGAATGATGTCGCTCATGGCGACGAACGTGTTGCCGACGCGGCCGTCGACGGTGACGCTCTCAAAGCCCACGATGCGCGCGTGGTCGCCGACGGACCCGCCGAGGCGCACATCGCGGCCGATGGCCCAGAGGTCGTTTGCGATCTCGCCGGGGCACGAGACGACTCCCGCGGCCGCATGTGACGCGTTCGACCGGATGCCCGCGAAGTCGAAGCTCCGGCCGGAGCTCATGCCGGCGACCAGGAAGAGGTCGTTCGCGGCGAGGCCGTCGATCGTCGCCTCCTCCGCGAGGATCACGGCGTCGGATTCGATGGTCGCGTCGGCCGGCAGCCGGTAGCGGTTGGTCGAGACGAGCTCGATGGCGATGGCGGCGCGGGCTCCGAGCCCGGCCAGCAGGATCAGGCAGGCGATGCGTGCGGTCATGGTTCTCCTTGCCCGCGGCCGGGCCGCGCCTTCCCGGCGCGGGCTCCCGGTTGGCGGGACGGCTGCGGATTATACATGCGCGCCGCGGGTACGGGTAGCGTCGCGTGCGCGGCTATTCGACCAGGCCGCTTTCGAGCGCGAAGCGCACGAGGTCGGTATTGGTGTCGAGGTTCAGCTTCTCCATGAGGCGGGTGCGGTAGGTGGCGATCGTCTTCTCGTTGATGCCCATCCGGTCGGCGATTTCCTTCATGGACATGCCGCTGCTGAGCATGGTGAAGACCTCGAACTCCCGGGGGGAGAGCGCGTCGATCGACTGGCTGGCGTGCGGCCGGCGGAACCGGCCCATGAGCTGGGAGGCCAGCTCGGTGCACACGTAGGTGCGGCCGGCATGCACGGCCCGGACGGACTGCACGAGCTCCTCGAAGGGCGCGCCCTTGACCATGAACCCGTCGGCGCCCGACTCGAGGGCGTGAACGGCGTAGCGCACGTGGTTGTACATGGTCAGCACGATCACCCGCGTGCGGGGGGCCTGCTGCTTGATCTTCGGGATGAGCGCCGTGCCGTTGGCGTCGGGCAGCTTGTTGTCCAGCAGCAGGACATCGGGCGGCTGCTTGCGCAGCAGCACCTCGAGCTCGGCGGCGGAGCCGGCCTCGCCGGCCACGCGGAACTCCCGGATGTCCTCGAATTTTCTTCGGAGCCCCTCGCGGAGCATGGCGTGGTCGTCGGCGAGCACGAGCGTAATCATAGTCCGTCTCCTGGCTTGGCGCGCGGTCTGCGGGTCGGGACGCGCGCGATGACGCGGCATCCGTGTCCGGGCCGGCTGTCGATTTGCAGTTTCCCGTCCAGCAGCCGGGTCCGCTCCCGCATGCTGATGATGCCGATTCCCTCGCGGCGTCCGGGAGCTGCGGCGTCGAATCCGCGGCCGTTGTCCCGGACTGACAGCACGATCATATCCTTTTGGGCCGAAAGGGTCACGGTGATCCGGGTGGCGTGCGCGTGGCGGGCCGCGTTCGTGAGCGCCTCCTGCATGACCCGGTAGAGGCAGACCTTCACGGGTGCGGCGACGGGCGGCATGCGCTTCGGATGCCGGAAGGCGATCGTGATCCGGGACCCGCGGGCGAAGTCGTCCACCAGGGTATGCAGGGCCTCGGACGCGCTCAGGTCGTCGAGGGCGGACGGATGAAGCGAGGAGGCGATGCTGCGCACGGACGCGAGGGATTCGTCGATCCGCTTGAGCGATTCCTTCAGGTGGCGGCGGGCGGCGGCGTCGGCCGGGCGGACCGACTCCAAGTCGAGGCGGGCGAGCGTGAGCAGCTGGCCCATGTTGTCGTGCAGCAGGGCGCTGATCTCCCGCCGCTCGGTCTCCTGTACCGACAGGAGCCGCTCGGCCAGCTGCGCCCGCTCGGTTTCGATCGTCCGCTGCTGGGTGACGTCGTCCATGATGCAGGCGATGTAGTTGGGCGGCACGTAGGCGAGGGTGAAGTGGACCGTCCGGAGTTCGTGCGTGCTCAGGAGCGTATAGGGCGTCGTGATTTCGACGGTGGTTTCGTTCCGGTAGGCCCGGCCCATAGCGTCGAGCAGGTCGGGGCGGTGGGCCAGGATGAGCCCCATGCGCTTGCCGCGCAGCTGGTGCATCCCGCCCTGCGTGAAGCGGAGGGCGGCCTCGTTGTAGTCCCTCACCACCAGGTCCTCGCCGTCCCACTCGCAGGTGACGGTGGGGAGGGGGGAGCTGGCGTAGTAGGCCCGGAACTTCTCCTCGCTCTGCCGCAGCGCCTCCTCGGCCGCCCGCCGGTCGGTTATGTCCCGGGAGACGCCGATCACGCACTGGACGCGGCCGGCCTCGTCCTTCATGGGGACGAGGCGGGTGTCGATCCACCGCTGCGAGGCACGCAGCAGCTCCGGGGCCTCCGCGTGGAGCGGCTCCCCGGTCTCGAAGACGGCCCGGATCGATCGGCGGTGCCGGTCCGCGATGTGCGGGGGGAAGAGCTCGTCCTGGTTGCGGCCGACCAGTTCCTCGGGTGACCGGCGGAACTGCGCCGCGCCGATCGCATTGACGAACAGGATGACGCCGTCCCGGTTGCACATGTAGATGCTGTCCGGAGACCCTTCGGCGAGCGCCCGGTAGCGGGCCTCGCTGGCGTGGAGTGCATCCAGCGCCTGTTGCCGCTCCGTGATGTCCACGCACGCGACCTGAATCGCGGGCCGGCCGGCGTGCAGCATCGGCGTCGCGTAGACCTCGATCCATCGGATCGCGCCATCGCGTCGGACCATCCGAACGGAGCTCCGGGTGGTGGCGCTGGCCGCTAGGCTGTCGCGGTAGAGGTGCTCGATGCGCGGCTGGTCGGCGGGATCGACGAGGTGACGGATGTCCTCCTCGCGGAAGCCGAGGAGCTCCCGAAGGCTATACCCGGTGATGTCGCAGAACGCCGGGTTCGCAAAGACGACGCGCCCGTCCTGCACGATGACCAGCCCCTGGAGCGACTGGACGGCGATGGACCGGTACATGGCCTCGGCGCACGTGCGATCGGTCACGTCCTGGTCGGCGCCGATGACTCGATAGACGGCGCCGGAGGCATCCCGGATCGGGAACACGCGGGCGCAGATCCAGCGGGTGGAGCCGTCGGGCCGGACGATCCGGTACTCCGTGACGGCCGTCCCGCCGGCTCTCCCCTGCTCGAGCGCGCTGGCGACCCGGCTCCGGTCGTCGGGATGAACGTATGCCAGCCGGCTGTCCGTGCGCTCCATGAGTTCGGAGGCCGGGTGCCCGGTCATCTTCTCGTACGCCGGGCTGACGTAGAGCATGCGCCGCTCGCGCGCATCGAGGATCCAGAAGCATTCGTCGATGGTCTCGGCCATCTGGCGGAAGCGCTCCTCGCTGCGGGCGATGACCTCCTGCTGGTCGACGTACGGGGTGACGTCCAGCCCGACGCCGATGATGAGCCGGCCCGACTCGGCTTGGAGCTTTGAGAGCGCGATGTCGCCCCATCGGAGCATGCCGTCGCCGCGCACCAGCCGGCATCGGAACCGGCAGGTCGGAGCGGCCCCGTTGAGCAGCCGGTCGGTCTCGGCCTGCACGCGGGGCCCGTCGTCCGGGTGCACGAGCGCCAGGAAATTGGAGCCGAGCAGCGCGCCGCGGTCGTAGCCGAGCGTTCGCGCCGCCTCGGGGTTCAGGTAAAGCGATCGCCCCTCCGCGTCCGTGATGAACACGGCGGTCTGGGCCGTTTCGGCCAGCGTGCGAAAGCGGGCTTCGCTCTCGCGGAGCGACTGCTCCGCCGCGCGGCGCTCCGACACGTCCCGGCAGACGCCGAGGAACACCTCCTGTCCGGCCCAGGTCGTGCGGGCGAGCTTGGTCTCGACGGGGATCTCGCACCCGTCGCGGGTGACGAGCGGGATGGAGACGGTCGCCGTGCGTCCCTCGACGATCTCCCGCATGGCGGCCTCGCGGTCGGCGGCGTCCCGGGCGGGATGCAGGTCCCATATGCTGCGGGCCAGCAGGTCGGTCAGGGGATAGCCCAGCCGCTCGACCGCGCGCCGGTTTGCGTGGCGGATGAGGCCCTCGCCGTCCACGATCAGAACGATGTCGTGCAGGGCGTCCAGCATCTGGAGCTGGTTCTCGCGCATGAGGGCTCCGTGGTCGATCAGGTTTCCCGGAAGGGGCGGCCCGCCTCGTATTCGGCCAGCGCCGCCTGCAGCCGGCGGACGTCCGCCGATTCGGCGCCGGCCAGCTCGACGGACTTGCGGGCGGCTTCGACGGCCTCGGCGAACCGGCCCAGTTCGGCGTATGCGGCGGCCAGGGCTTCGAGCACCGCGACCGTCTGCTCGCGGCGGCAGGACATAAGCGCCTTTTCGGCCGCCTGGACGGCGTCGGATCCGCTGCGGACGGAGTCGGCGGGGTGCGTCGAAAGCACCCAGGCGGCCACGATCAGCGCCGCCACATCGTTCGGGTCACGGCCGAGGGCGTCCCGGGCGTCCTGGAGCTGCTCCTCCGGAGTGCGGGGGACGGAAACCGCCAGGCTGGCGGCCGCGGCGGCATCGCTCTCGAGCGCCGCGTCGATGGCCACGCCGGCGTCCTGGAGCTTCCTGCGCATGACGGGCTTGTCGATGGCGCGCAGGAATGCCTCCTGCGGGGTGATGATTTCCGATGCGACCAGACTCAGCAGGGCATCCTCGACGAGCACCATGCCGAGGTTCTTGCCGACCTGCATGGAGGAGGGAATGTAGTGCGCCTTGCCGTCGCGGATGTTGCTGGCGATGCCGGGGGTGACGATCAGGATCTCCATGGCGGCTACGCGCCCGCCGGTCTTCCGTCGGCAGAGCGTCTGGGCGACGACGCCCTTCAGGCAATCGGCGAGGAGGGTGCGCACCTGGTTCTGCCGGTCGGCCGGGAACTTGTTGACGATCGTTTCCACGGTGCTGGCGGCCGTATTCGTGTGCAGGGTTCCGAAAACGAGGTGGCCCGTCTCGGCCGTCTCCAGCGCGATCTCCATGGTCTCCAGATCCCGCATTTCGCCGAGGAGCACGATGTCGGGATCCTCGCGGAGCGCCGCCCGCAGCGCGTTGGCGAAGCTCTTCGTGTGGCTGTGCACCTCGCGCTGGTTGAAGAGGCATCGCTTCGGCGTGTGCACGAACTCAATCGGGTCCTCGATGGTGATCACGTGGTCCGTGCGCGTGCGGTTGATGAGGTCGATCAGGGCCGCGAGCGTGGTGGACTTGCCGCTTCCGGTCGGGCCGGTGACCACGACCAGGCCCTTGGTGAGGTAGCAGAAATCCCGGACGGCCTTCGGCAGCCCGAGCTGATCGGCGGTCGGCACCTTGGATGGGATCTGGCGCAGCACGCCGCCGACGCCTTCGCGATCGACGAACACGTTGACGCGGAAGCGGGCGCGGCCGGGCAGTTCGTAGGCGAAGTCCGTGTCCCAGTCGACCTCGAACTCCGCCAGGCTCTTCGGCGGCATGATCTCGAGGAGCATCGCCCGGGTGGCGTCGGTCGTGAGCTTGGGCTGCCCTTCGAGCACGGTCATATCGCCGTGCAGGCGGAGGTAGGGGGCGCTGCCTGCCGACAGATGCAGATCGCTGGCGCCGTGCTCCAGCATGATGGCGAGCAGGTCGTCGATTCGCGGCATCGTCGTCTCCTTGATCCGTCGGGTTGGCCTAGCTGGCTCGCGGCGCGGTCAGCCGGGCTTCGGTTTCCGCCTTCAGGCGTCGGAGCGTGCCCGCCAGGCTCACGCGCTTGACGGCCGACATCCGGTCGACCAGGAGCACGCCGCTCAGGTGATCCAGCTCGTGCTGCACGGCGCGGGCCAGCAAGTCGCGCGCCTCAAGCACCTGCGGCCGGCCCTTCCAGTCGAGAAATCGGACGGTGAGCGTTGTGGCCCGCGTGACCGCCGCGTAGATCCCGGGGAAGCTGAGGCAGCCTTCCTCGGACGATTCCGTCCCGCTGCGCTCCAGAATCTCGGGGTTGACCATGATGAGCGGCATCGGAAGCCGTATCTCGGTGGCGTTCAGCTGGTCGGCTTCCGCCTCGAGTCGGTCGCGCGGGATATCGATCACGCAGACGGACAGGGTCTGTCCGATCTGCTCGGCCGCGAGGCCGATCCCGTTGTAGGCGTACATGGTCTCGAGCATGTCGTCGGCCAGCCGCCGGGTATCGGCCGTGACATCGGGGACCGGCTGCGCCTTCACGCGCAGGACGCGCCCGCCGTAGGTCACGATGTCATGCTTCATGGCCGTTTTCTTTCAGCCATCCCGCCAGGTGGGTCCGGACCTGAACCTGCATCTCCGGGTCGGATATCGCCGTGGTGCGGCCCTGATCGTACTCCGCCATCATCCAGTCGTAGATACTCTTGACTCCGGGGTTGTCCTTGGCCAGCGGATGCTTGCCGACGCCGATGTTGGCCCGGACCCAGAGCACGATTCCGGCCAGGCCGCTCTTGTCCGTGATGGCCAGCCGCACGGGGCGCTTGAGGATGCGCTCGGTGTTGAAGACGTTGTAGATCTCCTCGTGCTTCAGGATGCCGTCGGCGTGAAGGCCCGCCCGCGTCGTGTTGAAGCCGCTGCCCACGATCGGCTGCGACTCCGGTATCGTGACCTTGAGCTCCTTCTCGAAGTACTCGGCGATCTCGGTGATGATGGTCGTGTCGACGTCGGCGTCGTTCCCGCGCAGCTGGAGGTAGTTTAGGACCAGCCCCTCCATCGGCGGGTTGCCCGTGCGTTCGCCGATGCCCAGGATCGTTCCGTTGGCGGCGCAGCAGCCGTAGAGCCAGGCCGTGACCGCGTTGGCGGTCACCAGATGCAGGTCGTTGTGGCCGTGCCACTCGAGCCACTCGCTGGGCACGCCGGCGTAGTACTGCATGCCGTAGATCAGGCCCGGGACCGAGCGCGGCATGGCCACGCCGGGGTAGGGCACGCCCAGGCCGAGGGTGTCGCAGATCCGGATCCGGATGGTCGACTTGCTCTCGTCCGCGATCTTCATCAGCTCGTGGGCGAACGGGACCAGGAACCCGTAGAAGTCGGCGCGGGTGGCGTCCTCGAAATGGCAGCGCGGGGTGATGCCGATCTCGATGGCGTCGCGCACGATCCCGAGGTAGTCCTCCATCGCCTGGCGCCGGTTCTTCCGGAGCTTCAGGTAGATGTGGTAGTCAGAAGCGGACGTCAGGATGCCGGTCTCCTTGAGCCCGAACTGCTTGGCCAGCATCAGGTCCTTCTTGGTCGCGCGGACCCAGCCGGTGACCTCGGGGTACTTCAGGCCGAGGCCCTGGATGTGCTCGACGGCCTCCTGGTCCTTCTTCGTGTAGAGGAAGAACTCGCACTGGCGGATGATGCCCTTGGGCCCGCCCAGCCGGTTCAGCATCTTGTAGAGGTCGACGACCTGCTTCACGGTGTACGGCGGCATGGCCTGCTGCCCGTCCCGGAAGGTCGTGTCGGTGATCCATATTTCCTTCGGCATGCGCATCGGCACCAGGCGGTGATTGAAGCCGATGCGGGGCACTTCGTCGTAAGGGAATATGTCGTGAAACAGATTGGGCTCGTCCGGATTCTCCAGATGAACCGTGTAGGAATCCGAGTCGAACGTGTTGTAACCAGGGTTGAACTTAAGCTTACTCAAGTGCGTATCGTCCTCCCGATGCGTCGCTTGCGCCCGGCTGCCCCGCGGCATCCGGCTAATGGATGTAGCATACGGAAGGCTCCGGGCGGGGTCAAGTGCGCCGGCGAGGCAACGGGCGCGCAACAGGACGGGCGAGGGGCGCCTCGGGGCGTGTACGGTTGGCTATGCCCGGGAGATGGCTGGCGGGGGGGCAACGGTGACGGCTTGGGTGATCGAGCCCGCGCTTTCTGCCGTCGTTTTCTGCTTGTCTTCGATGCGCGTCCGGCCCAACTTGGCCTCCAGTGAATAGCCAACGCGGCCGTGACGAGGATGCTGAGGGAAACGGGAGGAGCCGATGTTCGTAACCACGACATTCACGATCGAGGGACACCGGATTGTGGAATACAAGGGCGTGGTGCGGGGCATCATCGTCCGTGCACCGACCATCGTGCAGGGCATCGTCGGCGGGCTGAAGAATATCATCGGCGGCAGAATCGGCGCGTACACCGAAATGTGCGAGCAGGCGCGATCCCAGGCGTACGAGCTGCTGTGCAGACACGCCGAGGAGCTCGGGGCCAACGCCATCGTCGGAATGCAGTACGACGCATCCGAGGTTGTCAGCAAAGGCTCGGCGACCGAAGTGCTGTGCTACGGCACGGCGGTCGTCGTGGTGCCGGAGAGAGTCGTCACCTGAGGCGTTCCGCCTAAGCGTAGAACCGGGCCAGGAATGCCGGGTTTCGCTCGGCGAAGAGCGTGGCGCCGACCCGATCGGCGACGGTGATGATCATCCGCTCGTGGTAGCACACCAGCCCGTCGACGCGGTCGATGGCGCCGGTCGTGGCGTAGTTGATGCACGAGCACCAGTTCATGCACCGGTCGCGGGCCGGACAGTCGTCACATTCCTTCACGGTGTTGCCACGGCAGGCCACGACCCGGGCCTGTTTGACGGCGTCAAAGCCGGTGAAGACACTTCCGATCCGCAGCTCCACGTTGGTGTCGTCGCCCACAATGCGCTCGCACGGATAGATGTGGCCGCTCGGCGCGATCGCGATCTCGTTGTCACCAAAACCGCATCGGTCGCACAGCGTGTAGCCTTCCTTAATCCGCGTTCGGATCTTGCCGTCAATGATGTTGATCCGGATTGGAGTCGCCCGGCGGTAGTGTTCGATGTAGAGATCGGCTACCCGTTCACAGGCTTCGCGCCACTTGATGAGCGCCGCCCTCGGCCAGGCGATGTAGAAATTCGGGTTCAGCGCGATGCTCCGGATGTCCTCTGCCAGCAACCACTGCACCGAGTCGGCGAGGTGCGCGACGGTGCGCGGGTCGATGACAACGATGACCTCTGCGTTTGAGGCAGGGCCCCTGAAGAAGCGCAGTGCCTGTGCGGCGGCCTCGTGCGATCCGCCTCCGCCCTGGGATCGGCGCAGGGTGTCGTGCATGGCGGCATGGCCGTCGAGCGAGAGGCCGAGATAGAAGCCATGGCGGCGGAGCCAGTCCGCCCTCTTCTCGTCGATGAGCGTCATGTTCGTCGTGACTGTCTTCTTCAGCTGAATGCCCGCCTGATCACTTCGGGCCATGGTGTATTCGGCCGACCGCTTCAGGATCGGCCATTCCAGCAGGGGTTCGCCGCCGAAGTACCCAAGTTGCGCGTGCGGAGACCGTCCGGTTCGGTCGGCCCGCCTGAGCGTCTCGTCGAGGCAGAAGTCCACCGCCCGCCGGGCCACTGCCCACGTCATACGCCGAGCGCTCTTCGGCCCAGCGTAGCAGTACGCGCAGCGGAGATTGCAGTCATGGGTGAGGCAGAGCGTGAAGTCCATCGGTTGGGTATGCGGGCGCCGCCTGGATGGCGATTTTCCTGACTCTCACGGTGTGTGGCTTCCTGGAATGGCCCGGGCTACTCGCGCGGCGCCGGCATCTTTCCCTTCAGGCGCAGGGGTTCTGTGGCGTCTGCGGCCGGCGTGGCGGGGATGACGATGGTCTGGCCCTCCTTCAACGTCTCGGGCGTAACACCCGGATTCGCGGCAGCGAGTTCTCTCCAGCGGCTGCTTCTGCCGAGGAAGCGCAGCGACAGGGCGGAGAGCGTGTCGCCCTTCCGGACGACATAGACGGTGCGAGCCGGCAAGTCGGTTTTCGCCTGGTTGGAGACAGCATGACTCGCTCCCGTTGGCGGGCCGGGATCCACCGCGATGGCGCCTGGGAAGCGGCGCCGCTCCGCCGGCCCTGTGGTCGAGGCCGAAGCGCCAACCGATGAAGTCGTCTGCCGGGGTTCAATAGCGGGCTCCCCGCCGAGCCGCACGGGCACAGGCACCCCGCCCAGGCGCGGGGGGGTGGCCCAGCCGGCCATGGCGCTCAGTCCGATGGCCGCAACACCCAGCAGCCGCTTGTGGGCCGAGAACTGGCTCTGGCTCGGATAGCCCGGGTCAGGCTTCCGGGCTCGTTTGCGGACGTTCATGCCATGGCTCTTTCGGAGGACTGCTCCGGACGATACTCGCCGTGCGGGGTGCTGTAAAGCGTCGGACGGCGGTGTCACCCCCCCAAGAGAAGACCATCATCGGCACTACCAATCAGTCCCCATTCGGGGCATGGGGTGTTCGCGCCGTCTTTTGCCCATCCAGCACCTCGCGTGCTTTGCGGGCCAAGGCGTCGCGTCCGAACGGCTTGGCCAGGAAGTTGACGCCGTCGTCCAGGATGCCCCGCCGGGCAATGACATCGGCGGTGAAGCCTGAAATGAAGAGGCACTTGAGCGCCGGGCGGAGTTCCATCAACCGTTGGGCCATGTCGCGCCCGCTCATGCCTGGCATGATGACGTCGGTGACCAACATGTGGATTTCGCCGGGGTGTTCCGAGGCCAGAAGCAGGGCTTTCTCCGGCCCCTCCGCAACCAGTACGGTGTAGCCGAGGTCTTCAAGGAATACCTGAGTGGTGATGCGGATGGATTTCTCGTCCTCGACGAGCAGGACGGTTTCGCTGCCACGGGGAGGTCTGGTCGGTGTCTCGGCGGCAACCGCCACGGCTTCCGGGGCGACAAAGCGGGGCAGGTAGATCTTAAAGCTCGTCCCTTTGCCTGGCTCGCTATGGACGTTGATGAAGCCGTTGTTCTGCTTCACGATGCCATACACGGTTGCCAGGCCCAGGCCCGTGCCTTCGCCTACGCCCTTGGTGGTGAAGAACGGTTCGAAGATGTGGCCCAACGTCTCCCGATCCATGCCGCACCCGGTGTCGCTCACCGTCAGCAGGACGTAGTCGCCCGGCTCAGATCCCACATGCTCGGAGCAGTAGGGCTGGTCGAGCGTGGCGTTTCCGGTTTCGATGCTGATCAACCCCACTCCGCCGATGGCGTCCCGCGCGTTGACCGCCAGGTTGGCCAGGATCTGATCGATCTGCACCGGATCCATCTTCACCGGCCAAGCGCCGGAAGTCGGCGTCCACCTGACTTTGATGTCCTCGCCGATGAGGCGCCGGAGGAGTTTCAGCATGCTCTCGATGGAGCTGTTGATGTCCAGCACCTTGGGCGCGATGGTCTGCTTGCGGGCAAAGGCGAGGAGTTGGTGGGTGAGGTGGGCAGAACGCTCGGCCTCCTTGTTGATTTCGTCCAGCCACCCCCGAATGGGATGGTCCGGCCCCACCTCGTCCAGGCATAGCTGGGTGTAGCCCATGATGCCCATGAGCAGATTGTTGAAGTCATGCGCCACGCCGCCCGCGAGCTGGCCCACGGACTCCATCTTCTGGGCCTGTGTGAACTGCACCTGCAGTTTCTCGTGCTCCGCCTCCGCCAGCTTGCGCTCGGTGATGTCCTCGGAAATGCCCAATAGGTATTTCGTGGTCCCGTCGGGCCCCCGGATGCAGACTTTGCGGGTATGAAGCAGTCGCTCGCCTTTCTTGGCCGTCAGGATGGCTTCTTCCGGGATGTCCAATATGCCCGTTTCTCCATCCAGCACTTCCCGGTCCTTGTCCATGAAGTGGGCCGCCTGTTCGGGAGGGAAGAGGTCGAGGTTGTTCTTGCCGAGCAGTGCCTTGCGGTCATAGCCCAGGAGTTCCTCGCCCGCGCGATTGAACATGACGAAACGCAGATCGGTTGCCTCTTTGAGGAAAAGCATGAACGGCATGTTTTCCACAACCGATTCGACAATGGCCTTCGCATCCAAAAGTTCACCCTGCGCCCGCTTGATGTCATCGATATCGGTACACGTGCCGAACCATTTGAGAATCTCCCCGGTTGCATTGTGCAGCGGCACGCCGCGGATCAACCACCAGCGGTAGGCGCCATCGGCGCGCCGCAACCGGCATTCAACCGAGTAGATGTCGTTGTGTTGCGTTGCGCGTTGCCATGCATCCCATGCGCGTTGCTTATCGTCAGGGTGGAAGGGAGTGTTCCAACCATGCCCGTGACTTTGCTCCAGCGTCAACCCGGTGTAATCCACCCATTGCTGACTGAAGTAAATGTTCCAGCCATCGGCCCGCGTGACCCAAACGATCTGCGGCATGGACTCGGCCAAAGAGCGAAACTCCTGCTCGCTTGCCCGTAGCGCATCTTCCGCCCGCTTGCGCATCATCGCCGCTCCGATGTGCTCTGTGATTCCTTCCAGGAGTTCAATCGTCTCGATGGAGAAACGCCCTTTGCGCCGATCATTGAGGTGGAGCAGGCCGACAATCCGCTCTTGGTTCCGAATGGGCACCAGGGCCACGGACGCATAGCCTTGATGGATACACTGGTTGCGGGGGTGATGCCGGGGATCCTTGTCGGTCGGAAGCTCCAGCAGAGGGAAGGAATCGTTGGTCCAGAAACTGCCCCCCTTCGTAAACATCGAGCTGGCCGCATTGGCCTTGCCGGAAATGACCAGACCGCAGGTGCATTCCAGACTGACGTTGCCGTCCTTGTCCCGGCACACCCCGCCCCCCGCGTCACGCTCAAGCAGCGTGTTTTCCGTCAGCAGGAATTCCCTGGAAAAGCCTTGGTGGGCGCAATACGGGAAGTCTTCTCCGTCTTGCAGGCGCAGGCCCACGGCATCGCAACCGGCCCCCTTCTTCACGATAGCGATAACACGCTGCATGGCAACCTGCAGATCCCCCGGCTCGTTCAGGAGTTCGAGTACTTCCCGCCTCATTTCACGATAGGCTTCGGCCTGCTTGCGCCCGGTGATGTCGGTATGGACGCTGATGCACACTCGTCCAAGAGCCGGATCGTCGAAAAGGGTGACGTTCGCATAGCACCAGAACCGGGTGCCATCCTTCTTGACATTCTCGATCTCGCCTTGCCATTCGCCGGTCTGCCTCAGCATACTGATGACATCTCTACTGGTCTCTTCAGGGGACAACGTGGTAGGCGCGTTAACAACTGAGACATCCTTCCCCTCCAGTTCGCCCTCATCGTACCCGAACATCTTCCCGAACCTGGGGTTGACGTATTTGATGATGCCGTCATCGAGTCCGACAAGATAAACGCCCTCGGCCAAGTTGCCGATCATCGCGCCGTATCGTTTCAGCGACTCCACCGTTCGCTTCTGGTCCTCCAAGGCGCTCAGCAGCGCCCGGCGGGTACGTTCGGACCGGTCCAGTGAGCCTTTGAGCTCGGATTCCAATCGCTGACGGTCAACTTCCAGTCCGGCCCGGGCCATGATGTCGTCGCGGACCCTCTGGTACAACGCCAAGGGGATCTTGGAACTCTTCAGCCGCAGCAGGAACTCGTCAGGAGGAATGTAGTAGGGGTTTTCACATACTTCTCCGTAAATGACCACGGCCGGGTGGGTATGGAGGACGTCGATGAGAATGTCCGGATCGAAGCGGGACTCGTGATACTGGCAGATCGCCGTCGACTTGCTGTTGGGGAAGAACAAGTTCAGTTTGGACTCGTACTCGATCAGCCCTTCGACTCCGGGCAGCCCGGAAAACACCCAGGTCATTTCGCCTGTGATCCTCAGGCCGGCATAGCCCTCATCGATGGCATTCGCCTCCGCCAGCTTCAGGGTGGCGATCATGCGGTCGGGATCGAAACTCCCCTCTTTGAGATAGGACTCGGCCTTGGTCAGCAAGAGAAACTGGCCGGAAGCGATGTGTGTTGTGAGGTCAACGCCTGCCTCGGCAAACGCGTGAAAGACATCCTCGCGGGTGCTCTCGTCAATGATGTAGAGGCATTTGTTGTTGCTGTGAAGCCCGTGAACGAGATACGGCACCACGATGCCCATCTGTTCGCCGCGGTCGCGGTAGATGCAGCAGAGGTGGTCACCGGCCCCAAGCCGGCTGATCGCCTCTTGTGTTGTGGAGCGTCTGGCGTCTGTTGGCATCACGGCGACTCCTGGCTACCGTACCGGCTGGGCTCGCCCAGTCGTTTCAGCAATTCATTCACGTCGCGCTTGAGTTCCTGCACGCGGTCCTCGCGGCCGAGCATCACATCCTGCCAGCGCTGGAGTTCGTCCAGTTGACTCCTGATCTGCTCGTGGCTTCTTTGTTCCGTCAAGTCCGTCAGCACGAGGCAGAACACCAGCTCCGCCTCGTCAGCCGGCAAGCGGGAGGCCGACAGGTACACGGGCACCAGACGGCCGTCGCTGGACTTCAGGTTGATTTCCCTGCGGATGGGCGCTGTGTGGACTTGTGCGAGGACGGCGTCGAGTGCCGACTGGTCTGCGGGCGGCAGGTAGTCCCTCAGGTCGGTGCCCAGGACTCGATCGAGCGGCTGCCCCAACATCTGCGCCAAGCGGACGTTGCCGTACAGGATGACTCCGGCTGCGGACAAGGTCGCCGCGCCCTCGCTCATCGTTTCGATGAGCTGCCGATACATGCGGTCGGCTCCGCTGAGGGTATAGACCCGGCGTTCGCCGCGCTCGCCAGCGACCACTACCGCGTCCAGTTCCCCGTTGCGGATGGCGCGCAGGGCTTCCTCGGCTTCGGACAACCGGCCGCGAAGGTCGGCCACTTCCGCCGTGAGTTCAGGTGCTGAGGGCTCGGTTGTCATGGTTTCGGCCTCAAATCCAACCCGATCAGAACCCGCTCCCGATCCGAGAGGTCGCCGATGATCCGCCGCAGGGGCGGCGGCAGTTTCCTGATCAACGTGGGCAAGGCGACGATCTGCTGCTCCTCGGCCAGCGTCGGCTGCTGGTAGATGTCAATCACCCGGAGGTCGTAACGACCCTTCAGATGCTCGCCGCAGATCTCCCTGATGTTGGCGATAGCGAGTGCCGAGCGCGGCGTCATGCCCGCCACATACAAGCGCAGCTCATACTGCGGCTTGCGCGGCTCGGCCAATGAAGCCTGGGAGGGTGCTGTCGCGTTCTTTGCCTTCGTGGGTTTCATGGTGAATGAGGTCGCTTGTGGCTGGGTGTCTTCCCCCGGGGGCCGATATCGGACTGCCGCTGGCGGGCCATTTGGACGCGGTCACCGGCCAGCACTCCGGCGCGTGTCTGGTCCTGCCCAATCGTCTTGGCCGCTTCCGCTTCCTCGATCTCGAACTCTGCCTGCAGCACGGCGATCTGGGCCTGCAGGGCGTGGCGCTTGCTCTCCAACTTTCGCTTTTTGCCCTCGGTTTCCTGTCCGCGCACGAGGGTCTGGGCTTTCTCCTGCGCCTCCAGCGCCTCCCGGGCGCCGCCGGCGAGCAGGAGCCCTGACGGTCCGACATAGACGTCCCGCAGCTCCACCCCGTGATCGGTTAGCAGGAATTCGCGCATCTGGTTCGAGTGGGCCATGCCGCGGGACTTCACGACGTCAAAGAAGCGATTGCGTTCCGCACCGTTTTGCACGTCCCGCAGCAACAGCCATGTGTCCATCAGCGACGATATGCCCAGGTCCGTGGCTTCCAGCGGAGTGCCGCCCTTGGTGAGGCTCGTGAAAAACGCGGTGATTTTCTGTATTTTGAAGAAGTCAATCAGCCGCGTTAGCATCGCCTTGACCTCCGCGTCACTGCCGAGGGAGGCGAAGTTGGTGACCGGGTCAATGATGACGACCCGTGGTCGGTACTGGCTCACCTCCTTCTGTATGGTCACCAGGTGCATCTCGAGGCCGCAGACCGTGGGTCGTACGGCGTGAAAGCGCAGCATCCCGCGCCGCACGGCCGGTTCCAGGTCGATGCCGATGGACCGCATGTTGCGGATGATCTGGCTGGACGATTCCTCGAAGGCCAGCCATAGGCACCGCTCGCCGCGCGCGGTGGTCCCTCGGGCGAAATGCGCGGCCAAGCTCGTCTTGCCAGAGCCCGCCGTGCCCGACACCAGCACGGTGCTGCCGCGATAGAACCCCTTGTCTCCCATCATGGCATCCAGGCGCGGAATGCCGGAGGACACGCGCTTGGTTTCCGCAAGGTGTTTCAACCCCGTCGTGGTGATCGGCCAGATCGAGATGCCGCCCTCATCGATCAGGAATGGATACTCGCCCGTGCCGTGCGTTGATCCGCGATACTTGACGATCCGCAGCCGCCGCGTGGCCATCTGCCCTTCCACGCGGTTGTCGAGCAGAATCACGCAGTCGGCCACGTATTCCTCCAGCCCGTAGCGGGTCAAGCTGCTTTCGCCCCGCTCGCCGGTGACGATCGTGGTGACGCCTTTCTCCTTCAGCCAGCGAAAGAGGCGGCCCAGCTCGGCGCGCAGGACGGCGGTGTTGGACAGTCCGGCGAAGAGTACCTCGACGGTGTCGAGTACAACGCGCTTGGCGCCGATGCTGTCAATGGCCTGCCCCAGCCGGATGAACAGCCCTTCGAGGTCATACTCGCCCGCCTCTTCGATCTCGCTGCGCTCGATGTGCACGAATTTCAGCGCCAATTTCTTCTGCGCGACCAGCGCCTTGAGGTCATACCCGAGCGAGGCGAAGTTCGTCGCAAGTTCTCCGGTGGTCTCCTCGAAGGCCATGAAGACGCCCGGCTCGCCGAAGTCCGTTGCGCCGTGCACGAGGAACTCCATGGCCAGCAGCGTCTTGCCGCTGCCGGCGCTGCCGCACAGGAGGGTTGGCCGCCCCCCCGGCAAACCGCCGCCCGTAAGTTCATCCAGTCCCTGAATGCCGGTAGGCGCCTTGGGGAGCCCGCGCCTGCGCCGGGGTTTGGGGGCTACATGCTTGGGTTCGTTGTGTTTCATGAGTCGTGCCTCCGTCAGCGTCCTGCCTCCACGTCCAGCTTGAGCGCCATAGCGAAACATCGCGCCCCCCGCGCCCCGTCCGGCGGGATCCAGACCAAAGCGTCTTAGACGGGATCTAGGACAGCAGCCTCTGCGCATGTCTCCACCCTGATCCCTGATGTCTATGTACACAAAGGCTGGCGCTTCTGCCATGGGGTGAAACCCTGCCGTGCGTCAGAACTCTATGCCGAACACAGTGAGGATGAATGCGTTGGCCCTTCAGCGGCGGCCATACCTCTACCGCTGGTCACTCATGTCGCTCGAGGATGAGCGCGGCGCCGAAACGGGACAACGGAGTGCCGCGCTGATTTCGGAACACCGCTTGAGTTCCATGGGGGGGGCAGAAAGCGTGGGGCGGCGATGTCCAAAGCCCCACCTCGCGCGTACGATTCTTCTTGCCCGCAGTCTGCGCCAAGCTCAGTTTTCCGTCTCGAAGAGCGCCGACGTGACACGGCGGCAGGGGAAGCCGTTCGCGGAAGACGGGAACCCATGGCAGCGGGATCAGCAGGAGTTGTTCAGATGAAGCGATGGAAGACGTCCGGCGTCATGGCGCTCCTGTGCGCGGCGACCTCCGTGTCCGCCGCCGGCGGGGGTGGCCGGCATCCGGATCTGCCGGATCCGGATTTCGACTTCCGCTCGTTCTTCGTCACGTGGGGAGGGACGCGCTCGGAGGCGTTCACCAGTTTCCTGCGCGCCGCGCGACCGGAGATCGTGCAGGCCGGGTTCTACGGGCCGCTCTTCCACGGCTACGCGGACAACCCCAAGGCGACCGGCTACCCGATGCAGCTCGATGTCGGCGGGCAGCGGGCGGCGCTGGACTACCAGCGCCAGCTGAACGCCGCGATCCATCGGTCGGGCGCTCGCGTGGTGGGCCATTTCCAAATGGTCAATGCCATCGCCAACACGAACCGGTGGGACGATTTCCTCGAGTTCTACGAGCACCGATGGCCGGAGGATCTGCTGGGGCCCCGGCCGCATCCGGACGTCCGGGAGCTGCTTCAGCGGGATGCGCAGGGCCGGGTGCTGATGAGCCGGCACTACGTGGATTACGTGGGGCTCTGCTGGAGCAGCCCGTACGCCCGCGAGGCGCTCAAGCGCATGCTGAAGCTGGCTGTGGACAGTGGCGTGGACGGCGTGATGGTGAACTACAACTACCGGTGGGCCTGCGTGTGCCCGTACTGCCAGTCCGACTTCAGGGCGCATCTGGCGCATCGGTTCTCCCCGGGGGAGCTCGCGTCGCGCTTCGGCATCACCAACCTCGCGTCCGCGGCCTTCGAGCGGATCGCCGCGGAGATTCCGGGTTATCCCGCCACGAACGCCGCACCGCTCGACTGGGAGGCCATGCGGTGGGGGGCACGCGCGTTCAAGCAGCGCTTCGACGAGATATTCCTGGAGTACGGGCGGAGCCTGAAGCCCGACCTCATCGTGGCCACGTGGGATCACCTGGGCGACATGAGCATCGGCGAGGAGCGCGCGTTCACCCCGGGCGAGCTGTGGGGGCGGGGGGAGAACTACTTCTGGTACAGCGGCGGCTACGGGCCTACCGACCTGAAGGCGCACAAGGCGGCGGACGCCTGGCTCCAGTGCCTGTACATCCGCGAGATGACGGGCGGGAAGCCGTTCATGATGGGGAAGTACGAGAACACCCGCATGCGGAGCAGCATCGGGGAGGGGCTGGCGACCGGCGGCGCCGGCATGGGCTTGACCATGGCGATCGGCACGCCCGATGGGTTCCGCGCCTGCTCCGGCTACCTCCGGTTCCCGCGACGCCATCCCGATCTATACGCGCCGCGGGAGGCGCTGGCGGACGTGGCGCTGGTGTTTCCCCGCCAGTCGATCCTCGCCGGCGGGCGCGGGTCGATGGACGCCTTCCGGTCGGCGGGCAAGGCGCTGATCGATGCGCACGTGTTGGTGGACGTGCTCGTCGATGAACGGCTCACGGCGGAGCGGCTGACGGCGCACCGCGCGGCGGTGCTGCCGCGGGCGGCCGTGCTCACGGACGAGCAGATCGAGGCCCTGGATCGGTTCAGCGCCGCCGGCGGACGCGTGATCGCATTTGGCGCATCGGGCGTGGAGCGGCCCGACGGGACCGGGCGCGAGGCCCCGTCCTCCTGGCTGCAGGTCGGAGGGACGAATGCGGCGGCGGTGATGGAGGCGTTCGATGCGGGCGGCAGTTTCGCGCGCTGCGCGATCGATGCGCCGTGGACGCTGCGCGTATGCGGCTTCCGGGAGCCGGGGCGGCGGATCCTGCACTTCGTGAATTTCAACCGGGACGAGGAGGCCGGCAAGTCCGTGAAGGGCGCGGCGGCGGAGTGCTCGGTGCCGGCGGAGGACGTCCGAGTGCGGCTGGTGCTTGCCCCGGGAGAGCAGGCGCGCCGGATCCGGTCCTATTCGCCCGACCGCGAGTCCGTGGCGCGGGTGCCCTTCAGCCAGTGCGGCGATCGCCTCGAGTTTGCGGTCCCGCGGGTGGAGGTGTATGAGGTGGTGGAGATCCGGACGGGCGGCTGGTGGCCGCCGTGGTGAGGCGGCGCGACGGAGGGAGGCGGCTGATATGGCGACGAAGAAGATCGTGTGCCTGGGCGGGGGAAGCCTCTATTTTCCGGGCGCGGTGAATGACTTGGCGCTGTCGCCCGATCTCACGGGATCGGAGGTTGTGCTCTACGACATCGATGCCGCGAAGGTCGAGTGCATGGCGCGCTTCTGTCGCGGCTTGGCCGAGCGAAGGGGGACGGGGCTGCGGATCCGCGGGACGACGCGGATGGCCGATGCGGTGGATGGGGCCGATTTCGCCATCTCGTCGATCGGCGGGAGCGGCGCAGCGGTCTCGCGGGACGTCTACGGTTCATATCACCATGCGGTGGACATGCACATCCAGGCCCGGCATGGCGTGCAGCAGGCCATCGGCGACACGTGCGGCCCGGCCGGGCTCATGATGGGCCTCCGCTCGATCCCGCCGCTGGTGGCCATCTGCCGGGAGATGGAGAAGCGGTGCCCGCGGGTGATCCTGCTGAATCACTCCAACCCGATGGCCGTGATCATGCGGGCCCTGCACAAGTACACGCCGATCGCCGCGGTCGGCGTGTGCCACGGCGTGCAGGGCGGAATCATCGCGGCGGCTCGGCTGCTGGGCGTGCCTCCCGGCGAACTGGAGTGCCTGTGGATCGGGACGAATCACTACTACTGGTTCACGCGCGTGCTGCACCAGGGGCGGGACGTGCTGCCGCGGCTGATGCGGCTCACGTGCGACAGCCGCCCCGATCCGCATCACGCGATGGCCGCTGAGCTGTCCCGGATCTACGGCTACCGGATCGTGTACCCCGACGACGCGCACATCCTGGAATTCTACGGGTTCGGGGGGCAGTTCGCGCGCCAGGATGACCTGCCGTACGAGCTGGCGAACGCGGCCCGGGCGCACGGGTTCGACGTGCGTCGACGCATGCCGCGCCGGCGCCCGACCACGGCGGCCGTGCGGGCCGCGTTCATGCGCCGGTACGAGGAGATCCTCGCCGGCCTGCGGCTCCCGGACGCGGCGGGCGACACCCTGACGGGCGAGGGGCTGGGCGCGGTGATCGGCGCCATGGCAACGGGCCGGCGCCACGTCTGGATCGCGAACATCGCCAACCAAGGCGCCATCCCCAACTTGCCGGCTACGGCCGAGGTGGAGGTGGAGGCGGTCACGGACTCGCGGGGCGTGCGCGGCGTTTCGATGGGCGAATCCCCGCTGCTGCTCAAGGGGCTTCTGGAGAAGCGGTTTGTCTGGCAGGAGCTCGCCGCCGATGCGGCCGTGACGGGCGACCGAGCCAAGGCGTTGCAGGCGCTCATGGCGGACGAGACGGCGATCGTGCCGAGCCGGGCGGCGGCGATGCTGGACGAACTGCTGGCGGCCTCGCGGGACTTGCTGCCTCAGTTCTTCAAGCGGTAGCCGGCCGGGAGCGCGAGGGGAGATTCACCATGTGTGGCATCGTTGGCGGGATCGCTCGGCGCAATGTGGTTCCCATCCTGATGGAGGGCCTGGCGCGGCTGGAGTACCGGGGTTATGACTCCGCCGGCCTGGCCGTGCGACAGGCTGACGGCTCCCTGAGGCGGATACGGGCCGTGGGCAAGGTGGCCCAGCTGCGGGGCATGCTCGAGCGGAGCCCGGTCGAAGGCGGACTGGGCATCGCGCACACCCGGTGGGCGACCCACGGCATTCCGGCCGAGCGCAATGCGCATCCCCACATGAGCGGGGAGCTGGTGGCGGTGGTGCACAACGGCATCATCGAGAACCACGCCGAGCTGCGCGCCGAGCTGACGACCCGGGGGTACCGGTTCACGTCCGAGACCGATACCGAGGTCATCGCCCACCTCCTCGCCGATGTCCTGCAGACGGAGCCTGACCTGACGCGGGCGGTGCAGGCCGCGGTGCGGCGGCTGGTCGGCGCGTACGCGCTGGCCGTGATCGCCCCGGGCGAGCCGGACCGGCTGGTCGTCGCCCGGGCCGGAAGCCCCCTGGTGGTGGGGCTGGGCGACGGCGAGAACTTCGTGGCGTCCGACGTGTTCGCGCTGCTTCCGGTGACCCAGCGCTTCCGGTTTCTGGAGGAGGGCGATTCGGCGGAAATCCGGCGTGATGGCATCCAGGTGTACGACGCCGACGGCCAGCCGGTGGTGCGGCTCGAGCGCGTGTCCCGGCTGTCCCGGGCAACCGCCGACAAGGGGCCCTACCGCCACTACATGCAGAAGGAGATCTTCGAGCAGCCGTCGGTTATCGCCGAGACACTCGAAGGCCGCATCTACAGGGGCCGCCTGCTGGAAGAGAGCTTCGGGCATGAGGCGCATGCGCTGTTTGACCGTGCCCGCGGCCTGCACATCGTGGCGTGCGGCACCAGCTACCACGCCGGCCTGGTGGCCCGCTACTGGCTGGAAGAGGCGGGGTTCCCGTGCAGCGTCGAGGTGGCCAGCGAATACCGGTACCGGTCGGTCGTCGTGCCGCCGGACACGCTCCTTGTCGCGGTTTCACAGTCCGGCGAGACGGCCGACACCCTGGCGGCGCTGCGCCGGGCCCGCACGGCCGGCTACGTGGGTGCGATGGCCATCTGCAACGTGGCCGAGTCGTCGCTCACGCGCGAGGCCGATGTGACGATCATGACGCGGGCCGGCCCCGAGATCGGCGTGGCCTCCACCAAGGCCTTCACAACCCAGCTGACGGCCCTGCGCCTGCTCACGCTGGCCCTGGCCCGCCGGCGCGGCCTGACGGCGGAGCGCGAGCGGGAGCTGGTGGATGAGCTGCACGCCCTGCCGCGCCAGGTGGAAGTCGTGCTGAAGCTCGACGAGGCCATCCGCGGCTTTGCGGAGTTCTTCGTCGGCAAGCAGCATGCCCTGTTCCTCGGTCGCGGCGCCTTCTTCCCGGTTGCCATGGAAGGAGCGCTGAAGATGAAGGAGATCTCCTACATCCACGCCGAGGCCTATCCGGCGGGGGAGCTCAAGCACG
>CAYSLU010000033.1:0-48678 GCA_964431965.1 uncultured Verrucomicrobiota bacterium | reverse complement strand
ACATGGCGCACCACCTCGGCGTGGGCGACATCTGGGTCATCGCCGGGCAGAGCAACGCCGCCGGGTATGGCAAGTCACCAATATACGATCCGCCCGAGCTGGGCGTGCACTGCTTCTTTGCCGACGGGCGCTGGAAGCTGGCCTGCCATCCGCTGGCCGATTCGACCCGCACGAAGTACCCGGCCAATCGCGAGGGCGCCAATGCGAGCCACAGTCCCTATCTGCACTTCGCCAAGCTTCTCAGGAGGCAGTTGAACTACCCGATCGGCTTGATTCCGGCCGCGCTGGGCGGATCTCCGATCGCCAGCTGGCTGAAGAGCATCAACGGCGGACTCTTCGACAACATGGCTGCCTATTGCCGCGATGCCGGCGCCGATCGCGTCAAGGGCATCCTCTGGTACCAGGGCGAGTCGGAAACAAGCGCCGAGAACGCCCGTATGCATCTGGCCCGGTTTACGGAGCTGGTCGGCGATTTTCGGCGGCACTTCAAAGATCCGAATCTGCCGGTCATCACCGCGCAGCTCAACCACTACAACGACTTTCCCGTTCGGGACGATCCGGCGCACCTCCCGTGGGAACTGGTACGCGAAACCCAGCGCCAGGCCGCGCGGTGCATTCCCGGCGTTCATGTCGTCAGCACCCTCGATCTCGGCTTGTCGGACAATATCCACAACAACTCCTCCGCCAACATGGTTATCGGCGAACGAATGGCGTCCTGCGCGCTGGGCGGCGTGTTCGGGCTCGGGACCAAACACCTTCACCCGGACATCAACAGCGCGAGGCAGATCGGTCCGCGGGAGATTGCTCTGCAGTTCGATAATGTGGACGGCTACCTGGCGCTGTTCAACCTTGAAGACTGGAATCGGCTGTTCAGCATCCGCGACGATGCAGGCC
This sequence comes from uncultured Verrucomicrobiota bacterium, assembly GCA_964431965.1. Classification (GTDB taxonomy): domain Bacteria; phylum Verrucomicrobiota; class Kiritimatiellia; order CAIKKV01; family CAYSLU01; genus CAYSLU01. The sequence goes on along the minus strand of CAYSLU010000033.1, from coordinate 47,784 downwards.
AGGCGGATATCGAAAAGATCGTCATGGCCGCGAGCGACTGTCTGCATCTTCACACCAAGCGGGATATCGGGGCCAAGGCACAGATCGTCGGCGCTCCGGGGGCCAATCCCGCGCAGCAGGTGGTGTTCGACTATGCCGGGCATAGGCCGATGCTGGCTTTCACCGTGAACGTGACGCGTCGTGCTGCCGTTTAGCCCGGAAATGGAAGTGGAGATGACGGAGCCTCCGCCCGTCAGCCCTGTCCAGGCGCAAATATCCACAAGTCGCACCGGGTCCAGATGACGATGCGCCGGCCCATTCCCTGAAGGTTGACGATCCGGAAGCAATAGTAGCCGCCCCAGTCGCCCCACCAGAGGTTCACCTGCGGCATCTGTGATGGACGAGCGGAGCGGCTGGGACAGGTTCGTGGCGACCGTCGTGGGTGAGCTGCGGCGCGATGCACGGTCAGTGAGCGCGCCCTGCGCCACGTGGTCCGCGAGTAGGTGGCGCACTACCACGCCGAGCGCGACCACCAGGGCATCGGCAACGTGATCCCCGCTCCCGACGAGCGGGTCAAGACGGGCGCGGGTCCGGTCGTGAAGTCCGAGCGGCTCGGTGGCCTTCTCAACTGCTACCACCGCCAGGCCGCTTAGCCGCCGCCCGCCCGCGCGCCTTTCCAAGCGACCATAAACTCGATGGCCGGGATCCGCCCGCAACGTCTCGGAACCGCCAAGTCCGCACGCTGCGTGATTCTGATCTTGGGCCTTCGTCTCCGCGCCATGCGAGGATGCTGCTCTTCCGGACAGCTCCTATCTCCGAGAACGACAGGAATGCCCAGCTAGGCGCCGGCACCGGAGCGTTCACTATCAGCCCCCGCAAGATGGCGCAGCGGCTTCTCTGGGACTACGGCGGCACGAAGCCTCATGAGCTGCTTCTCGAACTCGGCTGGCTGGATATCGCCGCCGCCTATGAGGCGGAGTTGAGGCGGCGGGCGGAGGAGGAAGGGCCGAAGTCCTAGTCGGAAAGGCGGAGCTGCTCCCGAACGGGTGACTGGGCGTCACAGAATGGGCTTGCCGCACTTGCTTTGCCTATCCATCGTCGTACCATCCTCCCCATGAACTACGCCGACGCAGCCGCAACCGTGTTCGCCCAGAGCTTCGCATGTTCGCAAGCCGTCCTGTCCGCATATGCAGCCGAGTGCGGGCTCGACAAGGACATCGCACTGAAGGTGTCCGCCGGATTCGGGGGCGGGATGGGCAGGATGGGGCAGACCTGCGGTGCCGTGACCGGAGCCTTCATGGTGATCGGGTTGAAGCACGGCGCCATTTCGGGGCAGGATCAGGAGGCGAAGCAGAAGACGTACCGGCTGGTCAGGGAGTTCACCGAGAAGTTCAAGGCCCGCAACGGTTCAGCGGTCTGCCGGGAGCTGCTGGGTTGCGACATCAGCACGCCGGAGGGCATGGACGAAATGAAGCGGAAGGGGCTGCACGCGACGGTCTGCGTGAAGATGGTCCGTGACGCCTGCGACCTGCTGGATGAGATGCTGAAGGAGTGAGCGGCTTAGGAAGGGGTGGACCTGCCTCGAAGCTCCAGGGTTTGTCGCCGCTGGAACGATGGGCAGCAGCGCCAGGCAGTGGATCAAGCCATGTATGGCTGCTCGTACGTCTGGACGATGGCGGCGGCCGCGGAGGTGCGCGGGCGAAGCGGAGATGCACCGTACGGACTTCCTGACCATACGCCCTTCAAAGCGCGGTCCAGCGACGAGCGAGTGAACCTCAGTCTTTGATGGCTCGGTCCGCGAGCTTGATCCGGCAGTTGTCCAGCTCCAGCGTGGTGTTGCTCCGCAGCAGGATGGCCGAATCGAGGAGCCAGCCCTCGCTCCGCGCCTCGCCCCTGATGTTCTCGCGGGGGATCACCACCCGTCGGCCTGACGCCGCCGCCACCTCGATCGCGCGGTTGATGCGCTCCACGTCCGAGCCTGCAAAGTCATTGGGTGTGATGGCGTTCGTTGGCGCACCAGCGCCCTCCGCGGCCGCCAGGCCGCCGTCAGGGACCGCCCAGGCCAGCCAGCCCGCGCACAGCACCAAGGCCACCGTCTTCCGCGGCAATATCACTTGATCTCTTTCTCCGGGCGAACTGGTTCTGCTACCGGGGTGATCTCGTAAGCGAACTTCCTTTCTTTAATGTCAGTAAAGTTAACGGCTTTTGGTCCACCTAAAGACATATCCATCTGAGTGGCCAGCGTCATCACGATGTTGCGGCAGGTGGCATACTGGTTCAGATAACGATCGGTCCAGTCGGCAGGCGCAAGCGCTACCCTGCTCGGTCCTTGCTTCTTATCGAAGGTCACCAGGACGGCGTGGCCGAAGCGGGTGATCCGGATCACACCCGCGCCGGTCATGGTCTCCGTGAGCGGGACCCACTTGCCGCCCTTCTGGACCTCAATCTTCACGTTCGCATTCACCTTCTGTTCCTGCCCAGCGCCAAGATACACCGGAATGGTCTCGATTGTTTCGCCAACCCAACCGTTGTCGCCGCCGTTGACGGTGGTTTCGACCCTCACGCCCTTGTCGGTGATCTTGATCGTCCGGGTGTAGGTGATCCTGTGCGTGAGCGGGTCGTCATACATCACGCTCCGGGCCTTCTCCGGGTCGGCGGCGCCGGGTTCCTTCACGACTTTCATGGCGACCAGCGGGCCGCTGACCGTCACCGTGGCGCTGTCCTCCTTGACCTCGGTGACGACCTCGGGCTTCGCGATGCGGGCGGAGGTGAAGACCTTGCCGCGGTCCTTGATCTCGGTACCGCTGACGGCGTGGATGGGCCAGGTTTGCCATGAGTCGAGCAGGTCATAGGACTTGTCGTACGACATGCCGCTGCGCAGGCCGAGGATGACCGGGCCGGTCCCGGGCGTCCAGAACGCCGAAAGCTGCCCGCCGCCCAGACCCATCGGCCCCGGAAACTGCCCCTTGTTGTCGTCGGGCGTTTGGACGCCGACCGGGCCGGTATGCAGGATGGCGGCGAAGCCCGGCCGGCGCGCCACGATGAAGTCCTTCTCGAACGCGCGGACGAAGTTCTCGCCGCGCAGGAAGGGCGACTTCAGCAGCGGCGAGTTGGACTTCTCCAGCTCCTGGCGGTGGGCCAGGGCGCCTTTGCGGTAGAACTCGTAACTGGGATTGACGCTGACTGGGAATCTGTACGTCATCCAGGCCTTCAGTTTCCACGGGGCCCAGAAGGTCTTTTTCAGTTCCCCTTCGGTGTAGAAGTCCGGGTTCGCTTTGGCGGTGATCTTGAACTGCGTGTTGAATTGCTTGGCGCGCTCGGCAGGCGCTTTGGCAAGTTGCTCGGCGGTCGGCATCTTGATGAGCCAGGCGATTTCATCCGTGATCATCGCTGCGCCGTTCCGTGCATAAGGCCATTGCTCTTGGGGCGCGCCCAGGCGAGAGTTGAAGTGGCTGGGGCCGGCGTATGAGCCGTCCGGCTCGGGCAGCATCAGGAAGCCGCGAAGGCGATAGGCCCGCTCAAGGGCCTCCCTGGCAAAAGGCCAGTCCGTCATCAGCGCGATCCAGGTGGCGTAGAAATTGGCCGTGCCGCCAAAGCCCGTGTCAATTCCACCGCGCTCATCCCAGTAGCCGGCGCGATGGAAGGATCGCGCATCGGTGAAGATCGGGCGGCTGTACGCCTCGACCTTTCGGGAGAACTCCGGATCGTTGATTGCCCGGGAAATATAGACCAGGCCGAGAGGCCCCAGCAGATCGGTCTCGCAGCTCTCGCCGCGCACCGGCCACGCCAGGATCCGCTCACCGGCCAGCTTCATGCAGGCCTCGTACGCCTTCTGAACCTCGGCTGGCAACGCGTCCTTGAAGCCCGGGTACGGTGCCGCCCAGATCACCGGGTGGTACCCCCACCAGTCCGTTCGAAGGGGCGAAGGATCCTTGCCCTCGTTGTTTTCGGCATAGCTCATGAACATGGTCATCTGCACCGCGGCGCCGACGAACGCGCGGAGCTTGAGCGCGCGGTTGTTCCGGTACGGGTTGCCGGGGTAGTCCCACTGGACGAAGGACATGAGCGTCTCGGGCCAGACGGGGGGGAGGTGTACCGCATTGGTTCTCTCGATGTTGGCGAGGAGAAAGCACGCGGGCAGAGCCTGGACGGCGGGGATGCTGTCCTTGGTTCCCACCAACGGCTGTCTCATGAGCGTGTAAAGGTAGCTGCGATAGAGCGTGTCCGGATCCTGGTCGCTTTTCGCGCGCTCGTCCAGCGACCCTGTCACGCCGTGGGTGAAGTCCTTCTCGGTCAACGTGGCCATGAATGCGCGGAGTTGCTTCTGGCACTCGTGGTCTTGGGGGAGCGTGGTGCGGACTGGCGGATTGGCTGGCGCACTTGTGGTTGCTGCCCCGGGTGCAGCGGCGGGCTTCTCCTGGGCCGCCACGGGAGCGACCGCCAAAGCCAGCGTGAGAAGCAGTTCAAACGTTTTCGTTGTATTCACAGCGATTCCTTTCCTGGTCACGACGTTGAACACTAAACACCGATGGACTGATAAAGTCCCGCCATTCTTGCCTCGGATCGCGGAGCCGGCAGGGAGTGTGCTCAATTTGTCTGTGTCCATCTGCGTTCTCACTTGGATGACGGCGCGATCCTGTAACGGACAGCTCTTTCTCCCTGCGAGCTTACGGCCATGTCGGCGCCGTCCAGCAAATCAATCATGACATTGCGGCAGGCGGCATACTTGTTCAACCAATTGTCCGTCCAATCAGCAGGTGCGAGTTTGACGCGGCGCGGTGTATCGAAGGTCACGGTGACGCCCCCGCCGAAGCGGGTAATCCGGATCGCCTTCACGCTCGCCAGTTGCTCCGTGGCCAAGCCCCACTGGCCGCCTGTCTGGAAGTCGATTCTCACATTCGCGTGGAGCTTCTGGTCCTGCCCGGTGCCCAGGTACACCGGCAGGGTCTCGTATAACTCGGCCAGGTTGTCTTTGCCATCGCCGTTGACCTTGGTCTCGACGTGTACGCCCTTGTTGTCGATCGTGAACGTGCGGGTGTAGTCGATGACGCCTTCGAGCGCGTCGTCGTACATCCTGGGGATCTTCATCGCGACGAGCGGGCCGCCGACCTTCACCGTGGCGCCATCGGACGTGACGTCGGTGACCACCTCGGGCCGCGCGATGCGGGCGGAGGTGAAGACCTTGCCGTCGGACGTGGCCCCGCTGATGGCGTGGATGGGCCAGGTGCGCCAGGCGTCGAGCACATCGTAGGACTTGTCAAGCGACGTGCCGCTGCGCAGGCCGAGGATGACCGGGCCGGCCTGGGGCGTCCAGAACGCCGAGAGCTGCCCGCCGCCCAGCCCCATCCGCCCCGAAAACGGCGTCTTCTTGTCGTCGGGGGCCTGGACGCCGACGGGTCCGCTGTGAACGATGGCGGCGAAGCCCGGCTGACGCGTGACGACGAAATCCTTCTCGAAGGCGCGGACGAAGGTCTCGCCGCGCAGGAATGGCGACTTCAGAAGCGGCGAGTCGGCCTGCTCCAGTTCCTGGCGGTGGGCCAAGGCGCCCGGGCGGTAGAACTCGTAGCTGGGATTGACGCTGATCGGGAACCGGTACGTCATCCAGATTCGCAGCGTCCACGGCCGTCCCTTGGCCCCGGCCAGGTCCTCTTCGGTGTAGAAGTCCGGGTGCGGTTTGGCGACGACCCTGAGGTGTTCCATGTTGAACTTCCGTGCGCGGGCGGCAGGCGCCTTGGTCAGCTGCTCGGTGGTCGGCGTCTTGATGACCCAGGCGGCTTCGTCGGTGAGCATCGAGGCGGCGATGTCCCGGCAATAGTCCCACTGATCTTTGGAAGCCGGGCTGCCCAAACGCGAGTTGAAGTGGCTTGGGCCGGTGAGCGTGCCGTCGGGCTCGGGCAAGATCAGGTGTCCGCGGAGGCGATAGACGCGCTCGAGGACCTCTTTGGCAAAGGGCCAGTCCGTCATCAGCGCGATCCAGGCGGCATAGAGATTGGCCATGCCGCCGAACCCGGTGTCAATTCCGCCACGTTCATCCCAGTAGCCGGCGGGATGGAAGAAGCGAGCATCGGTGAAGATCGGGCGGACATACGCCTCGACCTTCCGGGTGAACTCCGCGTCGCTGAGCGCCCGGCTGATGTAGACCAGGCCGAGGGGCCCCAGCAGATCGGTCTCGCAGGTATCACCGCGAGCCGGATACGCCAGGATCCGTTCCCCGGCCAGTTTCAGGCAGGCCTCGTACGCCCGCTGCACCTCGGGCGGCAACGCGTCCTTAAAGCCCGGATACGGGGCCGCCCAGATCACCGGGTGATAACCGTGCAAGTGCGTCCGGATGGGCGGCGGTGCCTGGCGGCCGTTCTTCTCGTGGGCGTTCAGGAACATGGTCATCTGCACCACGGCTCCGACGAACGCGCGGAGCTTGAGCGCGCGACTGTCCCGGTACGGATTGCCGGGATAGTCCCACTGGACGAAGGACATCAGCGTCTCGGGCCAGACGGGCGGGAGGTAGATCGCATTGGTCCGCTCAATGTTGGAAAGGAGAAAGCCAGCGGGCGGAGCCTGGATGGCGGGGACGCTGTCTTTGCTTCCCACCAACGGCTGTCTCATGAGCGTGTAGAGGTGGTTGCGGTAGAGATACTCGGGGTCTTGGTCGCAGGCCGCCCGCTCATCCAACCGATTCGTCACGCCGTGCGCGAAGTCCTGCTCCGTCAGCGTGTCCATGTACTTCCGAATGACCTGTTGGCATGGGTGATCCTGGGGGAGGGTCTTGTGCCCAATCGACGCGTTCGGGGTATCGGCCGCGAGCGAGGTCCCGACGGCAGACAGCAAGGCGAACAAGACGAAGCAGCGTCCCCAGTTGATGCTACTTCCCTTCGAATCGAAGTCGAACAGGCCGCCTCCAAATCTCTTGAGCCCGCTCATTCAACCTCCGTCGTAAGCACTGCCCACCATCCTGCAGTCGTCTGGCGGTGTCAAGGGGGTATCGGCGGCGGGAAGGCGCCATCAGGTGGGTGCATTCTACGGCGCCACGTATGGTCAGGGAACTCATCCGTGGTGATTCCCGTTGGATGACGCGGTATTCCGGTCGTTCTCGGGGACAACAGGCGGTTGCGAACGGAGTTCCTCAACGGCGAGTGGTTCGATACACTGCCGGAGCTGGAGGTGCTGACGGAACGTTGGCGCAAGAAACACAACACGCTTCGGCCGCACGGCAGTCTGGTCTATCGGCTGCCAGCTCCGGCGGCGATCCAGCCGGCAGGCTGGACGCGAGGTAGCGACATGGAACTCGGCACCGCGCGATGGGGACCGGCCCCCGTCATGGAGGAACTCCCGCTGCTTCGCGGTATCGTCTTGATGATCCGGCAGCACTCCGGGAGGCCCAACGATGTCCGTGCATGAGCTGTACTCACCGAGCCGTTGCGTCCTGTTTAGATTGACCGTCAAGGCAGGGGCTCTCTTCCATGAAGCGTTCCTGGATCGCGTTCCCGTCTGTGCGCGATCTCCCGTGGGTATTGTCACAGACAAGTGCAGCTTCACGGACGGGCTGGTGTTTCTCAAGGAAGCCCGCCGCTCCATCGATGACCGCTATGTCATCCCGGCGTTCAAGAAGTCTCTCTGCCGCGACCATGCCAACGTCCTGGCTCTGGACTTCATCAAGGATGGACATCCATTAACCGTCGAGGCGCGCGCCTATGACGACGGGGTGGCGGTGCGCCTGGTGGTCCCGGGTTCAGGACAGGCGGAAGTAGCGGATGAGATGACGGCCTTCACGGTGCCTGCGGGGGCCGGACAGGTGTATGGGCAGAAGCTGCTGTTCAGCTACGAAGACAACTACCATCCGATCCCCACGGAAGAGCTGGCCCAGAACGCGCTTGCGTTCCCGGTCCTGCTCGATGCGGGACATGGCGTCTGGGCTCTGTATGCCGAGGCTGGCGTGTTCGGGGACTATGGGGGCAGTAATCTGGTCGCAAGCCCGGAGTATCCGGCGCAACTGAAGCTGACCAAGGCCCCCGATCTGCTGGATCCGATCCGGACAACCTATCCGGTGAAGACCCCATGGCGTGCGATCCTGATGGGGGGGCTCGACCGCATTGTCTCCTCCAACATGCTGGAAAACCTCAATCCTCCCTCCATCGTAGCCGATCCCTCATTCATTCAGGGCGGGATTTGCGCTTGGAGTTGGATGTCCGAGAACAACTCCACGACCGACACCAAGCGGATCTATGAATACGTAGATTACGCATCGGAAATGGGGTTCCCTTACTATCTGGCGGATGGCGGCTGGCCGGGCCATGTGGACATCGCGGCGCTGGTGCAATATGCGGCAGCCAGAAACGTGAGGATATGGATCTGGGAGCATTCTGCCGACATGCGTGACGCCGCGACCGCCGCCGCGAAGATGAAGCTATGGTCCTCCTGGGGCGTCGTGGGGCTGAAGATCGACTTTTTTGAGTCCGACAAGGCGCAGCGCATGGCCCAGTACGATATGCTGGCCGAGATGGCTGCGACCTATCGGCTGATGCTCAACTTCCATGGTGCGACAAAGCCGGCAGGCGAAATACGCACCTGGCCGCACGTGCTTACCCGGGAAGGCGTCATGGGCGGCGAGTACTTGCAGAGCTACGCCACCTACCTGCCCGGCGGCCCTGACGCTACGCATCATTGCACGCTGCCCTTCACGCGGAACGCCGTGGGACCGATGGACTTCACTCCGGTCGTGTACAACACGTATCGGACCGGCACAACCGACTGCCACCAGACCGCACTTGCCGTCATCTTCCTCAGCTACATTCAGCACATCGGCGAGGGGGCGGAGCACGTCCTGCGAAACCCCTGCAGGCCTTTCCTGTCGAGGCTCCCGGCGGACTGGGACGAGGGCATCCTGCTGGAAGGCTATCCGGCGAGCCACGTCACCATGGCGCGCCGCAAAGGGAAAGACTGGTTTATCGGCGGCATCTGCGCCCGCCGTCCCCGAAACGCAAAGGTGAACCTCTCCTTCCTCGGCCGGGGGAAATATGTCGCGACGCTGTACCGGGATGACATGGGCGACCTGCGTGCGTTTGATGCGGCCATTGGGGCGCTGCCGGCTCCTGACAAGGGCGCCTGCGAGTGGCTCGACGCCCAGCGGCAGCGCCCGACACTCGGCCAGCACGACCTGCATCGGACCCTGGTCGAAACCAAGGCGGTCAATCGCGCGGACGTGCTGACGGTACCGATGTGCGTCAACGGTGGATTTGTGATGCATCTGGCACGGAAGGCATCGACCTTCGAGCACCACCCGAAGTCGGGCTCAGGACGTGAGCGGCACTCTTGAGCCTCCGAAAACCCGCCTTCCGGGCGAAATCGATCCTCTGCGGGAGTGAAGGATGCTGTCCGCGGTCAGGTGCACCTCAGAACGTGAACGTGTCCGGCCGGTGGCGCGCCGTCGGGCTGAACGGCTCGAGGTATGTGCCGTTCACGCAGCATCCGCGCGTCACGCGTCCGGCGGCGTCCTTGCGCAGGTGAACGAGAGACGAGTCGGTCTCGAAGTCCGGCTGCTTCCCCAGCATCAGGTTGAAGTTGCAGCCCCAGTAGACGGCGTCTTCCGTTCCGTCCGCCCAGCGGAGGCGGACATATCCGAGCTGGCCCATGGGCGACTTCGCCTCGACCTCGACCTCGGGCGCCTGCGCTCCCTTGAACGGGGTCAGCACGGAGACGTAGTAGTCGTGCGGCCGCTCCATCCGGGGAGTGTTGAGCACGATCTGCGGCGCCGGATGATGGGCTCCCTCGCCGGGTGCCCAGCCCCGTAGCGGATCCTTCTCGCCGGTATGGATCTCGTAGCGCGAGCCCTTTGGCCGGATGGGCGTCAGCAGCAGCAGCCCGGCGTCCTTCCATCGGGCCGTGGCGCGATCGCGCTCCGGCTGGAGGTCGACCTGCGCACCCGGCGCGAGCTGCCAGACGCACTCGTAGCTCGGGCGCTCGGCTTCGGGATCGCCCGGGTGTTGGGGCAGGCGGAACATGCTGTCCGCCACGAAGGCGAAGCGGTCCTGCACCCAGAACACGATCCGCGCGTGCTGGGCCCAGAGGCCGTCGCCGGCGTGCGTGAAGTTCCACTTCAGCTCGGTGTCCCAGTAGCCGCCCTCGTACACGCTGAGGAGCGCGTCGTAGCCTGGCGCGCCGTGCCACTCCAGGCGGCCGGGGTTCGTGGAGGACTGGCTGCGTCCGCCCAGGTTGCAGGTGCTGTGCGCGCGTGTGGACCGTCCATAGGTCCCCCAGGCGTTCGATTCGTAGCTGAGCCACCCCGGATCGATCACCATGCTCTGGCGGAAGGCGTGCAGCTGGATGGCATTGCGGCTGAGGTGGCAGTGGCCGCCGCCCCACTGCGTGCCGTCGAAGCTCATCCAGCCGGCGTCCTCGTCCCAGCCGGTACGCATGAACGCCAGGCCCGCATCCGGGAAGACCTGGCTCGTGGCCGGCCGCTCCAGCGGCAGGTTCGACTCGCGGCGGAACTCCTCCCATGTCCGGGTGTTGTCGACGGCCTTGTGGGAGGTCGTGTGCACCCCGTCTCGCAGATGGCCGCTGAACTCCGACTGCGAGTCGTGGAGGCCGCACATGTACCCGTTCGGCTTTACGCAGGCCAGCGCGAAGTCGTACATCGAGGCCAGCCGGTCGAGCGTCATGACCAGCCCCAGCTCGGGCATCTGCCGGCCGAGGCGGAACAGGTCGCGGAACGTGCCCGCCATGCCGGTGTGATAGATCGGGTTCCGCTCGTAATGGACGCCGTCGGGAAGGAACTGCCGGAACCAGGCGTCGTTCAGGATGCGGACCGAGTGGCGCTGCCAGTCGGCGGCCTGGTCGAGGAACGCCAGGTACAGGCTGCCGAGCAGCAGGGACCGGGCTTCGAAGACCCGCCAGTTGATGCCGGTCTTCACGTTCTTTCGAAGGTAGTCGTACTGCGCGGCGATGAACGCCACGAGCCGGGCCACGAACTCCGCGTCGAACGCCGGGCTGCCCACCAGCAGGGACAGGCTCGTGGTCCAAGCCGCATTGCGCCCGCACAGCGTGAGGGTGCTGTCGACATCCGCGTTTGCGCCGATCGCATCGGTCGGCCAGGCGGCCATGTACTCGAACAGGTAATCGCGCGCCGCCTCGGCGTAGCGCTCGTCGCGTGAAACATGATACGCGGTCGCCAGGTCCCGGATGAACGCCGCCCGCCATAGGAAATGGGCGGTTTGATTTCCGACAAACGACGGATTGAGCCAGTCGATCTGGCGCCGGCCGATCGCGAGCCGGTGCGCGCCCTGATAGTGCGCGATCACCACGCCGTCCACAGCGGCATCGGCGGACTGGCGGACGATGTCGCTCAGCGAATCGGGCAGCGGGTGGACCAACTGCATCCGCTCGGCTGCCCGGCGGATCCGGCTGGTCAGGTCTGTCGCTTCGGGCGCTCCCGTTGCTGGCGCGGGCTTAGGAGTCGATGTCATGTGCTTTCCCCGTCACGGACGATTGAAGAACTGCGGCAGATACTGCCGGTTGGCGCGCAACAGCTCCAGACCCATCTTCTTCACGTCACTGACGGTCATGTGCGCGCACGCGGGATCGGCGGCCAGGGCCAGGAGAGCGGCGTCGAGGTCGCCCGAAAGCCCGGCGGCCACGGTGCGGAGCTGAACGTCCGCGTGGGGGCGGACCAGCGCCAGCAGGGCATCGGGGAGGGGGCCCGCGGTCAGCGGCGTGATGCCGCGCGCGTCGATCTCCCCGAGCGTCTCGACAACCGCCCCGGCCGGCAGGTTCGCGATCTGCCCTTCATTCTCCACGTTGACCACGTCGGTGAACCGTTCGTTGAACGCGGCTGCGCGGATGATGTCGGCCGCCGTCTCGCGCGAGGGCGTCTGCGTGAGCGGCCAGTCCGCATCCAGCCCGCGAGTCCACTGCCGGATCCGGCGCTCGGCCTTGCGGTAGAGCGCCCCGCGCTCGGAGACGGAGGTGCGGACCAGCTTGAAGCGGCGCATGAGCCCGGGGCTCGCGAGGTACGAGCCGAAGAACTCGCACGTGTGGCGGTCGCCGACATAGGGCAGGTATCCGTAGTGCTCGAACAGCTCGCTGGTGAGCCACTTGTCGGAGCTGAACCCCATCGCGTCGCGGTGCGTGCCCTTGATGAAGGCGCCGAGGCTGCGGCCCTTGAGCGTGCGGCGCAGGAGGGCGTAGCCGTCCTGCCCGTCGATCTGCAGATCGAGAATCCAGAAGAAGTGGTTCACGCCGGCGAAGCGGACCTGGATCGACCGCTCGCTCTTCAGGCCGAAGATGGCCCGCAGCACGTCGTAGCACTCGAAGAGGCCGTGGCACAGCCCCACGACACGCCCGGAGCCGAGCTCCTGCGACAGCGTGCAGGTGAGCGCGCCCATCGGGTTGGTGTAGTTCAGGACGAACGCGGCCGGCGCATGTCGGCGGATGAGGCGGGCGTAGTCGCGGAAGACCGGGATGTTGCGCAGGGCGCGGGACCAGCCGCCCGGCCCGGATGTGTCGCCGACCGTGTGGTAGATGCCGTAGCGTTCCGGCACCGCGATGTCGTGGCGCATGGCGGGCAGGCGGCCCGTGGAAATGGCGATGATCACGAAGTGCGCGCCGTCGAGCGCGCGCGCGGGATCGGCGACTCGCCGGACGCGGGCGTGCCGGACGTTCCATTCGGAGAACTTGGCCGTGAAGAGCGCCTCGATCGCCCGGGCCCGGTCGTCGCTCGGGTCCACCAGCCGGATATCGAAGTCAACCTCCTCCATGCCCGGCTTGAGGACGATGTCGCGGATGATGGTGGGAGCCCAGTTCTGGCTGCCTCCCCCGATGAAGACCACGCGGACCACTTTGGTGACTCTGTCCATGATTCCCTCCCCCTGAAGCGCTCAGGATACGCAGGCCCCCATCCGGATCAATCCCGCAGTCTGCCGGCTGACCCTGCATCGGCCGCGCCGCGCGATCGGGGGAAAGAGATCACCGCCACCCCGCCCGGCGGCAGCTCGAGCGTCACGGATCGCTCTTCGGCCCGGCGAAGGCAGTCGGCGCCGCAAACCCACGACAGGCCCGCGCACGAGCCTTCGATCGTCACTTGGCGCGTGCAGGCGGGATCGAGTTCCTCCCGGCCCGGCGACTTGGTGACCCCGAGGTTGTTGAACAGGCCGATCAGGATGGCGTCCGCTGTCCGTGCCTGGGCGCCGCCCACTTCGCCGCGGACGCGGAACGGAAGCGACTCTGCAACGGCCGCGAGGCAGGAGCCGATCTGGTCATCGCCGCCCGTGTACAGGAAGCTCCTCCGTCCGCCACGGCCGGCGTCGGTTGCCTGCGACGGGTCGAAGCAGACGGTTACAGCGTAGTCTTCCCGCAGCGCCGGTGGCGCATCGGCCGACAGCACGTCGAAGCACCCGATCCACGGAGACGGCGTCAGGTTGTGAGCGTCGCCGCCGGGCCGTGCGGGCTGTGTGGCGTAGACGCTCTGGACGAACTGCCGCAGCCGCGCATGGAACGGCGTGGGCTCGACCTGGCCGGAGAGCCGGCTGCGCGAGCCGGCGAGGTAGCCGACATCGACGCCCCAGATCTCTGGCGGCAGGACGAGGGCCGCGGGAATGATCGGGCTGATCGGCCCCACTCCGCGGGTCGCCTGGGCGAACTGGCTGGCGACGCGGCCGTACTCGGTCAAGGGGAAGCTGTCCCAGTCGGCAAAGTAGTTCTCCGCGCCCCACTCCTCCGACCACCAGGCCGCGCCTGAGAGCCAGGAGAAGTAGAGGAGCCGCCGCTGCAGGGACCGGCTGCTTCCGAACTGCGGTCCGACGCTGCCCATGTCGTGGAACGCCTTGAGCTGCTGCTCATCGGCGAACCAGGGCGAAAAGCGTGTCGTGCAGGTACACCCGAAGGGGGCTCCGCCCCAGGTCTCGTAGTACACGCCAAAGGGCTTGTGACACTGCCGGGCGGCGCCGCGCGCGCAGGCCAGTTGCAGGGCGGTCAGCGGCACCTGGTTGCCGATCTCGGCCATGACGTTCCGGGCCCCCAGGCGCAGCGCGGCATGGTGGAACTGCCCGTAGCCATTTACGGAGAGGATCTGCCCGGCGGTTGTGGCGATTAGCTTGCGAAAATAGGCTTCGTAGTAGCGCTCGAGGTCCGCCGGGGATTCCAGGGGGTGAAAGAGGTCGCGATAGGTCGCGTAGTTCCCGCCGGAGAAGTAGGGCAGACTGGTCCGGCCGGCGTACTGGGCGAAGTGCGCTTCGTCGAAGGCGAGCCCCTGGTCCAGGAAGAGCTTGTGGATCCGTCTGTGGTCATGGATCGGCGAGTTGTCCCACTCATGGGCTTGGAAGCCCAGGAAGTGCGGGTCATCCTTGAGGCCCCGGGCGATCGGCTGAAGCCCGTCGAGAGACTGGAATGGCATGCCGCCGGTGATGCGGTCGATGTGGAACGGCCGGCCCGACGCCGTGGCCTGCGCCAGCGCCGCGGAACCGGTCCAACGCTGGCCGAACGGGGTCGTGACGAATCCGGTGTTCAGGAGGCGCAGGCCATGGTCGGAGGGGAACCCGTGGCGCCTGAGCCCTTCGAGAAAGCGAGGATCTGCGTGGTGGAGGAATAGCATGCTGTCTTCACCCGACACGGTCCGGATGGCATCCCGCCCGCAGCCGTGGCGATCCGATCCATCCCGCCAGACGTCTTGGAAGCTATCATACCCCCGGGTGCCGACAGAAGCGCGATCACGCTGCGCCACCAACCTCCCGGATCCCCAGCGAAGGAACTCGCCTGGGGCTCGGCCATCCCGGCCAGCGCTCGGACAATAGACCCGATTGCGAGTTTGGTGGCGGCAGGAGCCTCTCTTGGCACGTGAAATGCTTGTTCTATTTTGTGTCCGGAGATTTGGACAGCATCAACCGCAAGGAGGAATGTCATGCAGAGGAAATCAGGATTCACGCTGGTCGAGATCATGATCGTGGTGGCGATCATCGGATTGCTGGCTGCGATCGCAATCCCGTCGTTCATGAAGGCGCGCACCACCTCTCAGAAGAATGCGTGCATCGAGAACCAGCGACAGATCGAGGGCGCCAAGGAACAGTGGGCCATGGAGAGCATGAAGGGCCAGGGGGTCGCCATCGTGACGACCGAGGTTGCGGCCTACCTGAAGTCCAGCATGCTCCCGGGATGCCCGGGTGGCGGAACCTACAGCTACAACACCATCGGCTCCACCATGAGCTGTGCGATCACGAGCCACGCCCTGTAGGAACCCGGTCCTGGCGTTAGACAACCGATGGAGATGGAGAGCCCCGGCCAACCGGGGCTCTTCGCTTTTTGCAGCCCGGTGTCCTCCCCCCGCCGAGCTTCGGCGGACGCTATGGCTCGGCGAGATCTCGGCTCGAGGGGGTGCTGGCGCAGCCGGCGCATCCGCGCCGTGCTGACGGGCGCGCAACCGACTCGACCCTTGAACCACAGGGCCCGGCGAGGATCGGGGCGGCGCATGATGTCTTGCACAAGCCTGCGAAACGTCATACGTTAATCACACGGATGAGAAGGGATGCCGATGGAAACGCGTGTTCGCACGCGCATGATGATCCACGCAGCGGATGGAGGAAGACGATGAACGTGAAGAGCCGGTTGGTGGCCGTGGGATTGACGGGTCTGGTGCTGGTCATGGGCTGTGCCTCCCCGCAGGCTCAGCAGCATGCTGGCGCCTTGGGCTACGGGGCGACGGGTGCGGCGCTCGGCGGGATTGCCGGCGCGATGGCGGGCAACAACATCCGAGGCCTGAACACCGGAGAGGGCGCCGTGGCGGGCGCCGCGCTCGGCGCGATCATCGGCGCTGCGATGGGCGCTCAGCAGGACACGTTCAACGCCAAGATCGGGGCGGTCTCCGAGCAGGCGACGACCACGATCATCAACGTGAAGAACTCCAACGGCAGCTATACTCCTGTCCTGATCCGCAAAGTCGGCACTCAGTACGTCGGTCCGCGGGGCGAGTACTACAACGCGCTGCCGACCGAGGACCAGCTGAAGACGCCGTACGGTTTCTGAGAAGGCTGCTGCACCCCGAGGGGGTGCGGGACGCCTTGGGCTGGCGAAGAAATGGGCGGCGATGTCATCACCTCGCCGGTGATGAGGCTCTGCCCGGTTGAAGGAGTCTCGTCATGAAGAGGGTGATCTTTGTCCTGCTGGTCGTTGCGGTGCTGTGCCCCGGGGCTGCCCGCGGACAAGAGAGAGACAGGGAAGTGCGGGCGGATCAGCGGCGCGCGGACGTCGCCAGGCGCTGGGACGACCACTACACGCCCCACTACGTTCCGCGAGGGAGAGAGTTCAGGGAACTGCCGAACGGCTTCATGAGGCTCTTTGTCGGCGGCCTGGAATTCTTCTTCTGGGAGGGCATGTACTATCGGGAGATGGGGGACCGCTACGTGGTCGTCGCGGCTCCGATCGGTGCGGTCGTGACGGCGCTTCCCGCGCCGGTAATACCCATCATCGTCGAGGGCGTGCCCTACTACACGATCAACGGCGTCACGTACATGCTCACGTCATACGGCTACCAGGTGGTGCCGCCGCCTCAGGTGATCGTGGTAAAGCAGGCGGCGCCGCCACCTCAGGTGATTGTAGTGAAGAGCGAGGCGCCTGCGCCTGTGGCGGCCAGTGCGACAACAGTGGCGGCCGCGCAGCCGGCCACCCCGGTTCCGGTCGTGCAGGATGTCGCGGCTCCGCAGGTTGCGCCCGCGGTCGCGGCTGACGACTCATACACGGTCAACATCCCCAATTCGAAGGGGACCTACACCGCCGTCGCGCTGAAAAGGAACGGCAACGGGTTTGTCGGCCCGCAAGGCGAGTACTATTCCGAGTTCCCCAAGGTTGAGCAGCTGAAGCTCATGTACGGGAAATGACGGGCTAGCCCGATCCGGGTGGTTCGATCCCTGCTGCACTCCATCCAGCCGGAGTCGGGATGCTTGTCTCGACAGGGTCTTCCTGACGTCGGTGGCAGGGGCGGGCAACGGCTGGCGACCCGCGGGATAGCGGGTCACTCTGCCGCCGCCGGCTGGCCGCTCCGGGTTGCGGTATGAGCCCCCCCCGTGCTTCCAGCCGTGACGCGGCCGCGGGAGAATCCTCAACGATGGACGCCGCGAACTACCTCTTCACAACCGGCGGCGTTCGCTGGGCTCTGGATCCGCTGCGGCCCAACCGGGTCCTGCACGACCTGCCCGTGGACGTCCCCGTCGAACCGCTCAAGGCGCTGTCTTTCGTCCTGTTGACCCACAACCACAGCGGTCACCGCGGGTGCGCGCATCAGCCGGAGCCTCCGCTCATCGACGCGTTCTGCGACTTCATGCTGGGGTGCGAGCCCCGCGCGATCACCCTCGGGCATTTCTACGAGTTCTCGCGGCCGCACTCGGACCTGTGGCACCGGCGGCACCTGGAAATGGTCCGGCAGCGCTGGCGCCAGCGCGGGCTCTCGATCCCCGTGCGCGTTCCGGCCGTGGGCGAGGGGGAGACGTTGTGATGGAAAGGCAGGGGGATCGCGTGGGAGGGGGGGACAGGGGCACCGCATGAGCGCGATTACGGAAGCCAAGCCGGAGGTTCCCGTCCTGTGGGATTCCCTCGCGATGTGTCTCCGCACGCAGTGGGATGCCGCCGCCCGCGACGTTTTTGCCGCCGCCGTGCGGGCGCCTCGGTTCGACTGGGCCGCCTGGCTCAAGCTGGCTCGGCACGAGCGCATCGCTCCGATCCTGTACGGCATACTCCGCGACAGCCGACTCGTGCCGCCTCACGTCGAGGAGCAGTTGAGCTACGCCTATTTCGCGAATCTCCGGCGGAACGGCCCGCTGCTCGAGGAGCTTCGCCGGATTCTCCGCGAGTTCTCCGCGTCCGGGTTCTCCGCCATCGCTCTCAAAGGCGCGGCGCTGGCAGGCGACCTGTATGGAGACCCGGCCCTGCGGCCGATGAGCGATCTCGACGTGCTGGTTCGAGAACACGACTTCCCCGCGGCGCGGCGCATCCTGGAGCGAATGGGCTACGAGAGCACGCCTCAACTGAAACGCACGCACCCGAATCCAGACCGCCTGGCGCAGGTGGCCATGTACAAGAGCGGGCGGCCGGGCGCGGTGATTGAACTGCACCAAGCGTTGCTGGACTACCCATACGACAACCCTGCGACGTTCCCGGCGGGGTGGTTCTGGAGTACGGCGGAACAGCGTCAAACCGGTGGCGTGTCGTTCCACGTCCTTGGCCCGAGCGCGCAGCTGCTCTACCTGGCCGGCCACCTCTTCGTGCATCACTGGGCCGAGCGGAAGCTGCTTTGGCTGCACGACGTGGCCATGGTCATCCACCGCTGCCGCCAGCGGATCGACTGGGACGAAGTCGCCGCTCGCGCCATGTCCGCCGATCTGGTCCTTCCCCTCCAAGCCGTTCTTCCCCTCATCGTCCGCACGCTGGGAGTCCCGGTTCCGGAGCACGCCCTGCAGGCCGCGAAGGAGGCGAAGCCCTCGCGGAACGAGCGCCGCCTCTTTCTTCTCTACGCGCGGGAGCATGCCCAGCTCGAACGGCTTGGCGCCCTGTACTTCTACATCAACCTTCGCCGGCTCACCGGATGGCGTGCCAAGTGCCGCTACCTGCGGGAAGCCCTGCTTCCGGCTGCTGACGTCATCCGCCGCCGGCACCGGGTCGGTCACCCGATCCTGCTGCCGGTCTTCTACGCCCGGCGACTTGCGCGGGGCGCGTGGAGTGCGGGTCGCGCCGCCTGGGTGATCCTGCGCACCCGCCGCGCGTCGCACGCGACCGGTCCGCTTCGCGAGCCGGATCCGCCGGTCACGCTGAGCATCTCGTCGATGGAGTTCGGCGCTCTTGCGGCTGGAATCCTGGGCTCCGGCGCCAGCTTGCGCTGCCGGGTTCACGGATCCAGCATGAAGCCGTTTCTTCGCGACAACGACATCCTGACCGTGGCGTCGCCGACGCCGTCGCCACCGCGCATTGGCGATGTTGTCCTGTACCGATCCGCCAACGGACAGGCGCTGCTCCACCGGGTGATCGACATCACGGAGCGCGACGGTAGAGACTGGCTCACCGTCTGGGGCGATGCGGCCGCGGGAATCCTGGAGGAAGTGGGGCGGGAGCGCGTTCTGGGCGTCGCCGTGGCCCTGGAACGCGGGCGTCACGGAAGACGCATCAGGCTTGCCCCTCCCGGGTGGACGGCCTGCGCGTGGTGTGCCATTCAACGGGTGCGGGCCGGAAGGCGGCCGCGGGCGCGAGCCGTCCGTCCTCCCGAGTAGCGGCGAATTCGGCTATGAGGTCGGCCACGCGGCGCTCTCGCGCAAATCGGAGCTCGAAGGCCGGGACGCCCAGGACGAGCTCCTCGCATACGGACAGCGCAGCCGAGACCAAGCCAGCGTCGTACCAGGGGACCGAAGCCACGGGCAGCAGCCGCTGCAGTGCCGCCGCCGGCGCCAGAGGGACGATCTGATGCTCGTCTGCTTTCACGAGGAAGAAGAGAGCGTCCAGGCCGGCTGACAGATTCCGCGCGAATCCGCCTTCGCCCGGCCATGGGGTCCCGAAGAGCCGAAAGCCGGTCTGATCCTTCCTGAAGACTACGCGGTCGTCGCTCAGGAGCGTCCCGCTATCGGACTCATGAAGGAGCCGCGACAGCGTCGTCTTCCCCGCGCCGGACCGTCCGAGGAATGCGAACCCGCGCCCCGATCGGGATCGCAGCCCGGCCCCATGCAGCAACGCTCCGCCCCGCGACGTCAGGCCGAGCATCAGGAGCATCTGGTCGAGCGGATAGCTGACGGGATTGAAGAGTCCCAGGTCCCCGTTGCGGCGCGAGACGAACTCATCCCCGCAGAAGATGGTCGCGTTCCGGCTGTCGTGCGAGACCCGGGCGGCCCAGAACGGGAGCTGATGCCCGGGGGCGATCCGCAGGATCCACCGCGACGTGCCGTCTCCCCGCATTACCCAAGCGGGCGAGCAGTCGAAGATCACGGGGAGGTCGGGCAGCCCGGCGGGCAGCCCCGGCTCAAGCGAGACGCTGCAGAACGGCTCCGAAGAGCTGTCGTCCGCCGCGTCGAGAAACTCGCCATAGGCCGGATCAATCCGGTCATTCAAAATGGGGCAGGCGCTGCCGATCTCGATGCGGCACCCGGCGACAACGATAGTCGTCACATACGCCATCGCGGATCACGAGCCCGCTTCGGCGCAGCTGCTGGCGGTGCAGGTGAAGCCCATCGGGGCCGAGCCCCCGTCGGCGGTCTTGCATCCGATTCCCAGAATCTCCTCGGCCGCCAGTTCGATGACGGTGAGCCGGGGCTCCTCGTACGGACGCTTCTCGCCGTCTGCTCCTTGTTTGCTGTCCATCGCGCCGCGTCCACGATCATCGACCGACAAGCTGCTCATGACGGTGTTCCCCCAACTCGCACAGGTAACTCGAACGTATACCTTCATCTCCGTTTTCAGCAAGGAAGAAAGCCGGACAGTAGCCGCACAGCGCGCGCTTGGCACAGGTCTGGCAGCGGCGACCGGGCGAACCCCTCTTTTCCGCGATGCGGGACAGGACATCCCGCCAGCCTTCCGCGAAACTGCCGCCGAGCAGGTCGTACTGCAGATTCCGCGTCATCAGGCATGGCTGGAGCATTCCGTAGGGGTCGATATAGAAGCTGGTCACTCCGGCCCCGCAGCCATACAGCCGGTCCGAGGGGGGCAGCGCCGCGACGCGGTCATGGTAGGTCTTCCACTTCCGGGCGGCTTCGGGGCGGGCCAGCTCCCTGCGGACGGCCTCGGCCGGCGGAACGCGTAAAGCCAGAGGCGAACGGTCGCCGTCAAACCGCGGAAAGATCGCCGGGTCCGACCGGAAGCTGAACCCGTTCGACAAGGCCAGCTTCTCCATGTCTCCGTACTCCCGGCTGTTCAGGGTCATCAGGATCGTCTTCAGGCGCACCGGCACGCCGCGGTCGCGAAGCAGGCGGATTCCCTTCCAGCACTGCTCAAAGGAGCCGGTCGTTCCGGTGATGCGGTCCTGCGTCTCCGGAGTGGCCCCGTACAGCGTGATCTCGACGGCCCGCGGCGGCCATTCCGCGAGCACGTCCGCCGTGCGGTCGTCCATGAGGGTGCCGTTCGTGAAGAGCGTCACCAGCAACCCCCTCTGCCTGGCGTGGAGATAGATGTCCGCGAAATCGGGCCGCAGCAGGGGCTCTCCGCCGCTGATGAGGAAGAAGAGGCACCCCGCCTCTGCCGCCTGATCGATGACAGACGTCGCCTGTCGGGTGGTCAGCTCGTGCTGCTGCACCTCGGAGCACGCCGCGGCGGGCCCACAGTAGCAGTGGACGCACCGGAGGTTGCAGCGGTGAGTCAGATCGTAACTGCCCGCGATGGGAATTCTCTCCCTCGCCACCTTCCGGTTGAGCGCCCGAAGGAATTCCGAGGGGCTGGAGCAGGGATCATCCGGGGAGTTCATGGGCGGCTGCTTCGGTGATCAGATCCGCATCCTGTAGCACGGCCGCAAACCGGGTAAGGTCCTGCGTCGCTTTCGCCTCGCTCACATTGAACTCCTTGACGATGCCCGAGGCGATATCCGCCAGGGCTCGCTTGCCATCCATCTGGTTCCAGATGAACGCGGCCACGGGCGTGAGCGCGAAGATCCTCTGCAGATCCGCGAGCTTGCCTCTTATCGGGATCAGAAAGGCCTGCCCGGCCACCATTCGATCGAGGATATCGCCCTTCTTCCTGTAGACGCCGTGCAGATGCTCCGTCATTCCTCATCCACCTCCATCGGTCTCCCGACCTATTCGCTGACCTTGATTCTCGCATACAGGATGCCGGCCGGATTCGGCGGTTCATCGAACGCGAGCGTCACTTCCTCCATCCCCATTCCGGCATCGCGGGTGCTGGTGACCGTGTGCGCCGTGGTTCTCCACCGGGGCGCGACCAGGTCGTCGCAGACTTCGACTGTCACGGATAGGCTCCCGCTCGCAGTCCGCCTGAGGAATAGCGCCAGGCTGAACTCCCCCCGGGGGCCATCTGCTGCTGCTCGGGCCAAGACCACGCTCAGCCCGCTCTCCAGGCGTCCGTCCCGGGGATCCAGGGCCAGCAGGTATTCCATCCAGTTCGACATCCCGTCGCCATCCGCATCTGAGGCTCGCTCCGTGGACAATCCTGCCGATATCTCGACCGGCGCGAAATTGAGCCGCTGCCATTCCCCGAAGGCCAGGGGCCGTGAGTCCCGCTCGTCCGGGCCGGTCGGCGTTGCCCACTGGGGGTCCCCCACGGCCGTAGCCGGATCCCCCAGCAGGACGTACGTCTGCAGGCGCTCGGGCGTCCAGGCCCGGTCGGCGCCGCGATGGAGAGCCGCGGTGAGGGCGTCGCCGATACGTGAAGGACCGATGCGGCAGAGCTGGGCCGTCAGCTCCCGGTTCAGCACGGCGCTGTCCGCGTTGAAGACGGCGGACACCGGAGCCACAACGCCCACTGCCCCCGAGCCGTTTCGCACCAGGGATTCGCCCAGACTGTCCAGCCCGGGAATATCAAACCGATTCAGGATGCAGGTCATCGCGAGCACCAGCGGAGCCGTGGTTCCGTTGCGGAGCGCGGCAACATCCGGGAGGGTCAGAATTCCCTCGTTGGCCATGCGATCCATTCCGGCATGTCCGATGTAGTTGAATACGCGCGCTCCCTGGTTCATCCCGTGCGCGATGGCGGCCCGGGTGTTGGGCAGGCCTAGTTCGGAAAGAAAGATCCGGTCCACCGGGAGATCGGGCCCCATCAGGCCGAGCAAGGCATCGCTGTCAGCCGGGAAGTTCCCCCCGCGATCCGGGTTGTCCGCCACCATCATCATGCGATTCTTCCACAGCCCGCCCGCCTCATAGGCGGTGATCTTGCCCGCGATGCCGGTCAGTTCGCCCGCCGTCAGCACCGGCAGCCGGCCGATGGCCATCTCCGGCAGGCCGTCACCATCCACATCCGCCAGGCCCATATCGGAGGCGAACAGCCCGACGTCCGTGCGGATCATCAGGGGCGGAACCAGGCACTGGTTGTATCCGCCATAGTTCCGGTAGTCGTAGGTGCCCTGTCCCACCAGCACGACGTACCTTGGCCGCGTATCCCACGTGCGGTAGGCGCAGCCGAGGAACGCCCGGATCGCATGGGGACTGGCGATGCCGCAGTTGAACTCATCGTAGATGCCCTCGAGAGCCACCACCTGAGTGTGCATCCCCCGTGCGGTTCGGTAGTTCGCCAGGATCGCGGCCGCTTCCTCCAATCCGGGCGGAGCGACCAGAACATAGTCGGCTCGGTTCCGGGAGTCCTTCAACCCCGGCAGCGATACTCCACGCACGGACGCCGGCGTCATCACGCCCGGCGGGGCCACGGCCAGATACCGATTCCCGGCAGCGACGGGGCGGAAGCTCACGCGATAGCCGCCCCCGGAGGCGTCGATCCGCGTCGCGGCCATGATCACCGGCTTCCATGGGTCGGTGACGTCCAGCACGCGCACGCCGGCGTCGGTGAATCCGTCGATAGCGATCGTCTCGGGTCCCTCGGCGCAGAACAGGAGCCGATCCCCCAGCCCCTGCGCCAGGCGCTGGTGCGTAACGTCGAAGCTGTTCATGCAGAAGAGACTGTAGGGGACGCCGGCGTCGAGAGCACCGATCATCTCCAGCCGATTCGAACCGCTGGTCAGGAGGCGGTTGTCCAGCGGCACGCTGAGCTCGCACGTGTCCGTGCCGTCCCACCACTGCTCCGCGATGGGCGTCCCGTTCAGGATGAGTCGAACGTGGTGGTCCGGGTTCCGGCCGCTTTCCGTGGCTCCCTTCAGGACCACCCGGATGCCGGCCGGCCCTTCGGCTGCCGTGCATCCGTTCAGCCAGAAGGCGAAGGTCTTGCGGTCCGCTCCCGGAGATCCGCTCGTCACATAGTCCCAGATCCAGAAGTCACGCTCCGGATCGCTGTACAGCGCCGTCGTCGCCCAGTGGTTCTCCTCGAAGCTCACCGTCTCGGTCACGGCCTGCCTGGCCCCGTCAGGAACGGGCTCAGCGCCTGTGCTGGCGGCCATCGTCACGCCGGGCGCGTTCGCCTGGAGCCAGTACACGTTCTCCCGGCTATAGATGCTGCCGCCCAGCGGCTCTCCGTAGAAGCAGAGCCCGTCGCTCACCGGCAGCCAGGCCACGGCCCTGCCCTGGCACGTCAGATGCACCTGCCTTCCGCCGATTAGCTGCATCAGGTGCGCCGCGGATACCCCCAGCCGCAGGCCCATCTCCGATGCCCCCAGGCTGTACAGGCCGCTTTCGGTCACAGTGATCCGGACGCGTTCTCCAACCGTGACGAGTCGAGCGGACAGACGCCGGCCCCCGACCATCGCCGTCGAGGAGTCGTCCGGCGGCGGCAACCCATGGGCTTGTCTGCTGAAGGGGTTCGAGGACACGACCGCATCCGCGTACGACGGCGCTGAAGCCGTTCCGGACCCCCGGGGGGGCACGGTTACCACATAGGGCCCGTGGCTGATCCGTGCGCCGTGGCATTCCACTTCCATCAGCATGTATGTATAGGTTCCGCCCGGAACGGCCCCGGCATCCACGAGCCGGTAGACTCCGCCCTGTGGCGCCGTGAGGAGGCCGGGCAGGAACCGATCCGTGACAGGGGCGGACGGCGTCCCGTCTTCACGGAGACGGTAGAGGTAGAAGCCGGCCGTGTCCAGCTCCGACGCGGTTTCCCACTCGACCACCACGGCGCCATTCTCCTCAACGGCATCGAGGCGCGTGATCTGCGCCAGCGTTGTCACTCCGGCCGTGCCCGAGTTGTTGGCCGCATTGGTGTCCTGCTGGTCGAGGTGTGTCAGCGTGGCCGTGTTGACGGCAACGCTCCCCCCCGATGCGGCGGTCACCTGGCCGGTCAGAATCAAGGACGCCGACCCACTTGCCGCCAGCGCCCCGGCCCGCCACACGCCCGTGGTGCTGTCATACGAACCCTGGCTTGGCGTGGCGCTCATGAAGAGGATATTGGCCGGAGGCCAGTACTCCGTGACCTCCACCCCGGATGCGTCCGAGGGGCCGAGGTTGGTGACCGTGACCGTGTACCAGACGATCGCATTCGTTGCCGGGTGCGCCTGGTTCACGCCTTTTGTCACCGCGATATCCAGAAGCGCGCGGTAGAAGCCGGCATCCACCGTGTCGTTCGTCTCGCGTGGGGTGAGCGTGTAGGCCGCCGTTCGGTTGGTCCCGGCCAACGGATCGCTATCGCGCGTGTCGTCGCCGCCCACGTTCGAAGTTGTGAACAGGTAGCCCAATGGCGGCGCGAACGCGACGGTGTAGATCCCCGGCAACACGTTCGTGAACGCGTAGGCGCCCGATACGGACGATGTGGTCGTCGCCGCCGCCGCGGCGTTGGTGTCGTACAGCGTCACCACCACGTTCGACAGCCCGACCTCGGCCACGTCTTGCGTTCCGTTGCCGTTCGCATCGAGCCAGGTGTAGTCCCCGATCGTCGCCGGCGCCTGGCTGTCCTGCGGGAGGTTGACGCCGCTGCCGTTGAATGTGACCGCTGCGTTTTGTGCCAGAGCCCTTCCCTCAAGCGTCGAGCTGGTGTCCATCGTGATGGATTGATCGGCCATGATGGTTCCCTTGAAGCTGCAGGACGTTCCAAGCGTTGCCGAGGAACCCACCTGCCAGAAGACATTCCTGGCCTGTGCGCCGTCAGCCAGGAGCACATGAATTCCATTGCCTACGATCAGGGTGGTTCCGATCTGGAAGATCCAGACATCAGCCGGGCCGCCCGCGAGCGTGACGTCGCTTCCCGTTACATATGCTGAGCTCGTGAACTTGTAGAGGCCGGGGACGAGGGTCATCCCCCCGATATCCCCGGATCCGGGATCCACGACATCAGGGGATGCTCGTCCGGCCGCGTTGCTGTAAGCCGTGGCCAGATCGACCTTGGCCGTGGATAGCAGCCCGGGATCAGCCGTCGCACCGGCAGGCCCGGTGCCATCGACCGTATAGATGATCCCGTTCACCTGGCCGGTGGTCAACCCGGTGATCGCCGTCCCAGTGGTCGGACTGAGTCCGACATCCCCGGTGTTGGTGCCGCCGCCGGTCGAGGTGATCCCGGAACCGGCCAGGATTGTGAAGTGGGCGGCCGAACCCAGATCGACAGGCGCGGGACCGGCCGCCCTTGTCGTGATCGGGACCATCACGGCCATCGCCGTGATCAGGCGCACGAGGATCTGTCTTGTTCCGTTCACTCGGCATGCCGTGGTTTGTGCGCCGGGGCGCCAGCCGCGAAAGAGGTCATGGGTTCGTCTTGCATCAAGGCTACCGTAGACGAACGGGGTGCATTTCCGTATGGGGTATAACCCTACTCTGAGCCGGGCGCCGGGCCCGGGCACCCGGAGATTTCCGTGTGCCGGACGGCTCGCAGTCGTATCCGACCCCTCCGTTTTCCTCTCCGCCGTCCCGCAAGCCGCCCCCCTGCCGCCCGTCCGGTGTTTCCTGAACGGCTGCACGCGAGTGATCATCGTTGACAGGCCGCACCCGTCGCGCTAACAGAATGGCCCCGTCGGCCGGGTTGCATCCGGACTGCGAAGGGAACGAGGCGATGACCGAGAACCACGCCGGAAGCCAATCATGAAGATCCCCCGGCTGTATCTCGATACCTCGGTTATCGGGGGCTACTTCGACCCCGAGTTTGCGGAGCCGACGCGGAGGCTGTTCGCGGCGCTCGAAGCCGTCCGATTCGTCGCCGTGCTGTCGCCCGTCGTGACTCGGGAGTTGCTGTTGGCGCCCGAAGAGGTCCAACGCCTGGTGCGCCAACCCGGTCCGATACGATGGGAGTTCGCCGCGGCCAGCGCAGAAGGCGATCGACTGGCCCAGGCATACCTTGACGCCGGAGTCGTCGGCAGCCAGTTCCGCGATGATTGTCTGCATGTGGCGCTGGCGACAGTCCATCGGGCGGATGTTCTGGTGAGTTGGAACTTCCGTCACATCGTTCGCTTCGACCGCATTCGCGGGTTCAATGCCGTGAATCTGCGGGAGGGATATGGCATGCTCGACATCCGCAGTCCACTGGAGGTGACTCCCGATGAAGCCTGAGTTCAAGGTTCTCGAGTGGTTGCGTGAGGTCCGCGATCGTCATGCGCGCGAGGTGGAAGGGCTGACACCCGAGCAGCGGCTGGCGGCTCTCGACCAGGAAACACGGGCGTGGAACGAATCGTTCTTCAAGCAGCACCCGCAGGTGCGGCCAGGGATTCCGCCACGTCCGGCCGAACGGGTCGCAGAGACGCCCGCGGTCTACGGCAATGAGCAGCCACCCGCGAAACCGAAATAGCCAGGGGATCGTAGGTTCGTAACTGGCTGAACACTACGCGCACAGCAAGCCCGGTCAGCCTCCGCACGAATGGCAGAGGCCGGACGACCATCTCCGCGCGGTCGCCAGCCGCGCCGCTGAGTTCGCAAGGGGGTTCCAGTCGTCTGACTGGGCGTGGGATGGCGGTCTTCTGCACGACGTAGGCAAGCTCGCGCCTGAGTTTCAGGAGTATCTGCACCGAGAGAATACCTGCTTCGATGGTGACGAATGCGACAGGTGGGTCGCTGCCGAGTCAACCATTCGTCCGCGGGCGCGGCACTCGCAGAAGAAGTCTTCAGCCAGCCCTCGCGGCCACTGGGGCGCCCTCTCGCATACGTAGCTGCCCGGGCACCACGCAGGCCTGCCGGACAGGCATGAGGCTGAAACTGGACGTGCTGCTCTGAGTGTCCGACTTGATGAGGGATTTGCCGATCTGGCTGGCATTCGTGCCCTTGTTTCAGAGCGCGTCGGTTCGCTCCGACGAGTCTCCTCGCTTCCGGCATTCGTAAAGCCGAAGCAGTTTCACCTCTGGGTGCGAATGCTCTCTTCGTGTGTCGTTGATGCGGATTTTCTCGATACCGAGGCATTCCTTGATGCGGAGACTGCCATGACCTCTTTCGTCTCATGCCGCCGGGGAGCATCCATCTGTCCGCGCTGATGTGTGGCCAGCATCGGTCGGAGATGATTCAACACGTCAAGGAACGGTTGCACGCCGGATTGCCGACGCGCGTGATCAGCACGCAGCTTGTCGAGGCCGGCGTGGGTATCGATTTCCCGGTTGTCTATCGGGCGTGGGCTCTGTCGCGCTTGTGCGGCGCCGTAGCGTCATGGCAGACTCTCCGCCTGCGTGAATCCAGCGCTGGCAGTCCTCGGGGGCTCCGCGCCGCCGTCTGCCAGCACAAAAGGAAAGACCATGATCCAGATCGCCGTCATGACGTTCATGTACCGCCCCCGCATCGACCGGGGCGAACTGACCCACGAGCAGCTGGCCGACCTCTGTGCCGCCGCCGGGGCCAAGGGCATCGAAGCCTTCCACCTCGACTTCGTCCGCGACCCGGCTCTCATTCCGCGCTACCGCCGCCTGCTGGCCGACCGGGGCATGTGCATGCCGGTCATGGACGTCATCACGAACCTCGCGTACGCCAGCGAAGCGGACAAGCAGAAGGGCATCGACGAACTCCGCCGCGGCCTCGACGTATGCGCCGAGATGGGCACGGTCATCGCTCACGTGGCCGGCTGCCGGCCCGTCGACGGCGTGTCCCTGGATGCCGCCCGGGGGCAGATCGCCGACGCGCTGGCGGCGCACGCGGACATGGCCGCGGCACGCGGCATCACCCTGGCGTTCGAGAACTTCGATCCGTCGCCGACGCTGATCTGCTCCGCGGCAGACTGCCTGGCCATCCTCGATCGCGCCGGGGCGGCCGTGAAGTTCGTGTTCGACACCGGCAACTTCATGGCGGTCGGAGAGCGGTCCGACAAGAACCTGAGCCTCCTCTTCGACCGCACCGTCAACTTCCACTTCAAGGACTACGCGCTGGAGTCCGGCGACCCGGCCCGCCGCCGCGGGCGCCCGCTCGGAACCGGCGAGACCCCGAACGTCGCGGTGGCCGACGAGGTCGTGCGCCGGGGCTACTCCGGATGGGTGGCTCTGGAGTCGCTCAGCGGCGCCCCGCCCGCCGAGGGCCTTCCCCACGATATGGGCGTCCTGAAACGCTGGCTTCACCTGGCGTGATCCGGGCTGACGGACCGGGGTCGGCAGGGAGCTGCGAAATGGACTCACTGGGTCTGCTGGCGAGCGCGGACGAGGCAGCTCTGCGCGCGCGCATGACGCAAGAGCCATATGCGACGCTCTGGCGGCGTCTCGTCTCCCGCTGGGAGGAAATGGCGGCGCGGGAAGACGTGCGGCGGGGCGACTTCCGCCAGGGAAACCTCGGCTGGCCCGGCGTTACCCCCCGCATCGTTGACGCCGCCCTGATCCATCGCCTGGCCGGCCGGGCCGATGCGCTCGCCTATGTCGCGGAGAATCTCGACCGGGTGATCGAGCGGTACGCGGACGTCCACTCGCCCGAAGAGCTGAAGAAGTGGCGCTGGCGGGATTGGGGGCCGTTCGTCCTGTCGCACAGCGAGATGGCGCTCGCGGGGGACATCGTCCGCGACGCGCTCCCGGCCGCCACTCGCGCCAACCTCGCCCGAACCATGCGCGAGAGCATCATCGGGTTTGCCGACTTTGACGCCACGCTGGCGGGCTATGGCAGCGGCGGCAACATCCCGTGCTGCAAGAGCATCACCGCCGGGATCGCCGCCCTTGTCTGGGGGGCGGAATCCGGCTACCCGGACTGGGAGACGGTGGTCTGGAAGGCCGCGGAGACCGTCCGCCAGTACATCCGGCACGGCTGTGACGCCAGCGGCTTCTGCTACGAAGGCACGGGCTACGGGCATGCGATGTTCGCGTATGTCTATCTCTATGCCCAGCTGCTGGTCCAGCGCGGCGTCCGCGACTTGTTCGCCGAAGAGCCGGTGCTGGAGCGAATCCCCGATGCCTCGCAGCACATGCTGCTGGATGATCACTCCTTTGCCGCGACCACCAACGACCACGGCCTCTTCGAGCCGTGGAGCATGTGGTGGCTGCCGCTGACGGCAAAGCGCTACAACCGCCCGGATCATCTGGGGCTCTGGCACGCCTTTCAGGGGCCGGATCATCCCGTACGGCCCTATGGCGACATCTGGCCATGGTTTGCCAATCTGCGGGGGACGGCGGCGAATCACACCCTTGAGGAAAAGCCCGACCCGTCCCTCTACTCCGCGTTCCTCTGGTGGGACGCCGATGCGCCGGTGCGGACAATCGACCGGTCCGCCCTGCCGACGGCGCAGTGCGCGGAGGGGACGGGGACGGCCACCTTCCGCACGTCCTGGTCGCCCGGCGGCGTCTTTGCCGCACTGCTGGGGGGCGGCCGCAGCCACACCTGCTTCGGTCACGCGCATCTGGACTGCGGCCATTTCGACATTTCCGCCTTCGGCCAGTACCTGGCGATCGATACCGGGCGCTACAACTTCCCCGAAGACCAGCACAGCGTCGTGTTCGTGGAGGGCCATGAACGGTGTCGCGACTATGTTCCGGGCCGCGGGATGTCGTGCGACATGACCGGCGGCCGGCTGTGCGATTTCCAGTCGCACGCCATGGTCGACTACTGCCGGGCCGACGCCGCCCAGATGCGGAATTGCGCCTGGGCGGACCGCCATTTCCTGTTCGTCAAGACGCCCGACCAGGCCGCCTACATCGTCCTGCTGGACAACATGCGCACGGGCGCGGGCGAGCCGCGCCGCTTCATCTGGCAGATGCAGGCCCACCCCGAGGCGGAGATCGCCATCACCGGCGAGCGGGACGCCGTGGTCCGCAAGGGAGGCGCGCGGTTGGATGTCTCGTTCTTCATGAAGGACAACCTCTTTGCGCCCGGCGCCGCGGAGACCTTCTCGCTGGCCCAGGGCCCCCAGGAATGGATCTGGCCGTACGGCCGGGACCAGGATGTGACGCAGATGGAGCGCATCGGCATCCTGTTCACGAGCATTCGGCGCCCGCGGCTGGTTGCGGTTCAGACCGCCGTCTCCTGCGCTCTGGGCGCCGTCATCTCGCCGCGCCGGCAGGGGGAGCCGCCGCGGCGCGTGACGGTCGCCGATCGGGGCAATCTGCAGTGCGTCACGGTGACGGACGGCCTCTTTTCCGACACGATTCTGATCGCGCTGGATCACGCGTACATCGACACGCCCGAGTACTACGGACTCTGCGAGCTGGCCATCGTCCGGCGCGACGCAGGGGGCAACGTCGTGGACGTATGGAGCAAGGACGGCCGGCCGCTGACGGCCAAAGGCGCGGCCGCCCGGCGCGCGGGCGGCGCGTGACCGCGGACGATGGGCTGGCCGCGAGCTATGTTTGCGCAAGGAGTGGACGGATGAACGAACGACATGTTTTGCGGATTGCCGGAGAGTTGAAACTTCCGCCCCGGCAGATAGCCGCCACCGCGGCGCTGCTCGACGAGGGAGGCACGGTCCCGTTCATCGCCCGCTACCGGAAGGAGCGCACCGGCCAGCTGGACGAGGTGGCCATCACGACGATCCGCGACCGGCTGGTTCAGCTCGCGGAGCTGGATGCGCGGCGCGAGAGCATCGTGGGCTCGCTCAAGGAGCGGGACCTGCTGACGGACGGCCTCGGCGCGGCGATCGACAAGGCCGAGACCCTGACGGAGCTGGAGGATCTGTACCTGCCGTACCGCCCCAAGCGGCGCACCCGCGCCACCATCGCCCGCGAGAAGGGGCTCGAGCCGCTCGCCAAGGCCCTGTTCGAGCAGCCGGACCGCCTCAATCCCGAGGCCGAGGCCGCCGCCTTTGTCAGCGCCGACACGGGCGTTCCGGACGCCGAAGCGGCCCTCGCGGGCGCCCGCGACATCATGGCCGAATGGATCAGCGAATCCGCGGACGTCCGGAAGCGGATGCGGGAGCTGTTCGAGAAGAAGGGGACGGTCCGGTCGAGCGTCGTCAAAGGAGCGGAGGAGAAGGGGGCCAAGTTCCGGGACTACTTCGACTGGTCCGAGCCCGTGAGCAACGTGCCCAGCCACCGGATGCTGGCGATGTTTCGGGGCGAGAGCGAGGGCTTCCTGACGCTCTATGTGCGCCCGCTCGCCGAGGAGGCGCTCGCCGCGCTGAAGGCGCAGGTTGCGCCCGGCTCCGGCGCCGCCGCCCGCCAGGTGGCCCTGGCCGCGGAGGACGGCTACGACCGGCTGCTGTCTCCCTCCATGGAAGCCGAAACGCGGATGGCCCTGCGGGAGCGGGCCGGCGAGGAAGCGATCCGCGTCTTCGCGGACAACGCCCGAGAGCTCCTCATGGCGTCGCCGCTCGGCCGCAAGTCGGTGCTGGCCATGGACCCCGGCTACCGGACCGGCTGCAAGGTCGTGTGCCTGGATCCGCAGGGGAAGCTGCTGTGCAACACGGTCCTGCACCTGACGGCTTCCGACCGCGAGCGCGAAGAGGCCGCCGGCATCATCACGAAGCTCTGCGCGCATTTCCGGATCGAGGCCATTGCCATCGGCAACGGGACGGCCAGCCGCGAGACGGAGGCATTCGTGCGGTCCCTCCCGAAGCTTCCGGCTTCCGTCGCCATCGTCCTCGTCAACGAGAGCGGCGCCTCGATCTACTCGGCGTCCGAGGTCGCGCGCGAGGAGTTCCCGGAGCATGACCTGACCGTGCGCGGCGCGGTGTCCATCGGCCGCCGGCTCATGGATCCCCTGGCGGAGCTGGTCAAGATCGACCCCAAGTCCATCGGCGTGGGCCAGTACCAGCACGACGTGGACCAGGGGCGGCTGAAGCACGCCCTGGACGACGTGGTCATGGCCTGTGTCAACAGCGTGGGCGTGGAGGTGAACACGGCCAGCGTGCAGCTCCTGGCGTACGTCTCCGGGATTGGCCCCGCCCTGGCGCGGAAGATCGTGGAGCACCGCGACGCCAACGGGCCGTTCCGCGGGCGGGACGGGCTCAAGCAGGTGCCGCGGCTCGGCGCCAAGGCGTTCGAGCAGGCCGCCGGCTTCCTGAGGATCCGGGACGGAGACAACCCGCTCGACGCCAGCGCCGTTCACCCGGAGAGCTACGTCATCGTGGACGCCATGGCCCGCGACCTCCACACGTCGGTGGCCGATCTCATGCGCCAGCCCGCGCTTCGCGAGTCCATCCGCCCGGAGCGCTACGTGACCGACTCAGTGGGGCTGCCGACGCTCACGGACATCCTCGGCGAGCTGGCGCGGCCGGGGCGCGACCCCCGCGAACGGTTTGAGGCGTTCGCGTTTGCCGCCGGCATCCGGGAGCTGACCGACCTGGCGCCGGGCATGAAGGTTCCGGGCATCGTTACGAACGTGACGCAGTTCGGCGCGTTTGTGGATATTGGCGTGCATCAGGACGGCCTCGTTCACATCAGCGAGCTGTCCGATCAGTTCGTTCGCGACCCGGCGAGCATCGTGAAGGTGCAGCAGCGGGTCATGGCCACCGTCCTGGAGGTCGATCTGGAGCGGAAGCGCATCTCCCTGTCGCTGAAGTCCAAGCCGGACCCGTCACAGCGGAGCAAGGCGTCGAGCAGCTCCGCCAGCCGGGCGCCGAAGCAGGGGCCGTCCAAGCCCAGCGGCCGGCCGCCGCCCGGCGGAAAGCCGGCTCTCAACAACCCGTTTGCCGACGCCTTCGCGAACCTGTGACGCACGTCGCTTGCGCTGTCGGTGACCGCGCTCACGAACAGGTGGCCCGCGACCTCCGGGCGCGGGCCACCTCGGAGCGCATCGGCAACCGAATCGGTCCAATCAGGCCTGTACCTGGCCGATTTGCCTCAGCTCATCCGGGGTCAGAGGAGGCGCATCGATCGCCCCGATGTTCTCCCGCATGTGCGGCCACTTCCCGGTGCCCGCGACGACGGTCGATACTCCCGGCAGCTGCAGCACGAACTGCACGGCCAGCTGGGCCGGCGTGCGATCCGCGCGGGTCAGCGGGCGAAGCGCCTCGGCTTTCGCCGCCAGCGCCAGCTTGTCGGCGTCGGGCTGCCAGGTTCGCCGATCGTCGGGCGTGAAGGCCGTCGTGGGGGTGACCGCGCCGGCGAGGAAGCCCGCGCCGAAGACCTGCCGGGCCATGATGCCCACATCGTGCTTCACCGCCGCGGGCAGCAGCGCCGCCGCCGCGCCCGGGTCGATGATGCTGATGGATTGCTGCAGCACGTCCACGAGGCCCTGCTGCATCAGCGCCACGCCCATCTGGTTCGGACCGATGGACACCCCCACGAAGCGGGCCTTGCCGTGCTGCCGGATGGCAGACAGCGCCTCCAGGCACTCGCCGCGCCGAATGTCGTCGTCCGACGGGTTGTGCAGGAGATAGATGTCCACGGCCTCCATCCGGAGTCGGGCGAGGCTCTGGTCGATCTGCTCGAGCAGCCGCGCCCGGCTGAAATCCGTCCACGCGACGCGATTCGCGGCGCCGTGCCCGCCCTTGGTGCAGACGATCCACTGGTCGCGGCGGCCGCGCAGCGCGCGACCGACAACTTCCTCGCTGTGCCCGTCTCCGTAAATCGGGGCGGTGTCGATGAGGTTCACGCCCGCATGGCCGCAGCGGTCGATGAGATCGATCGAAGCGGCGTCGTCCGCCCGGCCCCAGCCATGGGGAATGGTGCCCAGGCCCTCGAACGTGAGGGTGGCCGCGCCGCCGATCTCCCACGCGCCGAGGCTGACCGACGAGACCTTCAGCCGGGTCCGACCGAGCGTTCGATACTGCATGGCAGGACCTCTTTCATCGTCGCCGACTAGTCCAGCGTGATCACGTACTTGAACGCGCCGGACTGCCAGTATGTCTTTTCCTGAAGCGCTCCGGCTTCGCCGTACCGCGTGAGGTAGAGCTCGATCGCCCGGGTCTCGCTGTGCTCGACCAGCGAGAAGTTGGAGAACTGCACGTAGGGACTGGCGTCTCCGTCCGGATCGTAGTCGTCGATGACCGTCACGGTGGACTTCCGGATCGCGACCTTCGCTTCGTCGAACTCCGCGAGGATCAGGGGGCGGCGCGGCCAGTTGCCCTTGGGCGGCTCGGGCGAGATGTTGCCGACCCAGTAGAGCCTGCCGTTCCGCGTGCTGCGGATGGTCTTGGCAAAGGTGGACGGCGAGTAGAACGGTTCGCCGGTGTCGTAGCGCAGATCGGTGACCGGGCTCCAGGTCTCGCCCTTGTCCTTCGAGATGGAGTACCAGTGCCGACCGGGCGTCCACTCGCTGGAGGAGCCGCGCATGTCCAGGTACAGCGTGCCGTCGGTCAGCGCGGCCAGCCAGGGCTCGATCAGGCCGCGGGCCGAGATCCGCTTCGAGACGGTCAGCAGGAAGGGCGATCGCCAGTCATATCGCCCCGTCGCCGCGTTCCAGGCCCCCTTGAAGATCCGTGCGCCGCCGACGTCCTCGCGCACGCCGTCCTGCTCGTGGGGCGCCACCACGATCGCGGAATAGAGCAGATCCCCGTCGGGGCCCACGATGGCATTGTAGCCGCTGTACATCCGGTTCCGGCTGAGATACGCGTCGTTGCCCCAGTCGGCCGGATCGAACTCCGGGCCATCCTCGAACTTGATCAGATGCATGGGGCCCCAGGTCAGGCCGTTGTCGTCGGAGAGCTGGTAGACCGAGTGATCCCGGAAATTGATCTGGCCGACCTTGAGCTTCTCCATGACATCGGCCGGGTCGCCGAGGAACAGCCGCTGGAGCGTGAGGCGGAACAGCTTGCCGCTGCGCGGGTCGTAGATCCGCCCCTGCTCGTGGAGCGCCATGTAGAACGGTCCCTGGCGGACCTCCCGGTCGGGGACCGGGGCCCAGGCGCTCCACGTGCGGCCGTTGTCGGGCGACTCGCGGGTCTGGGGCGCGAGATACACGTCGGAGGATGCCTGCGTGGTGAGCTGCTCGACGCGGGCGGGCCCTGTGCCGCGGTAGCCGTGCGTCAGCACCGCCGCCGTGTTTGCACCCGGGCTGCCTACGTATCGGGTTCGTTCGACCGTGCCGAGCGGGCCCCGGGTCGTCCTGTGATCGCCTACCATATGGAACCCTCCTGCTGCCGGTCTCGGGTCAAGGCGCGTCGCGCGGCGTCGGCGGCGCGACCGCCGCCATCAGGGTTGCGCCCTTGATCAGGCGGCAGAAGTCCTTCTTCGTGGCGCTGAGGTGGGGGCCCATCTTCGAGGTGATGTCCCGAACCGTCTTGTATTCGACCTTCAGGCGCTCGAGGCGAACGATGCGGATGAACTGGTCGCCCTGCTTCCAGATCTGGCCTTGCTGCAGAATCATGTCGCCATCCTTAGCAGATCCGCGGCGATCCGCCGATCATCATCTTTGCCCGAGCGGACCGGGCCGGGAGCGGGTCAGTCCAGCACGCCCGCCGCGTGGCGGGCGAAGTGGTCGTGCACGTCGCGCGCGTAAGCCTCCAGTGTGCGGCGGGCCACCCCGTCCGCTCGATTCTGCGGTTTCCCTTTCCCCGGCACCGCATGTAAGCTGCGGAGTGGCCAGCCCATCGATCCGGAGCGGACGAGGGCTGGATGACCGGGTCGAAGCACGATCGCGCCGGAGGTGGTGACATGAATCGCTGCACGTGGATTGCATTCCTGTTCGGGCTTTGGGCCGGCATGCCGCTGGTGGGTGCTGCGGCCGGCGGCCCGGAGTCCGGCTGGCCCGCCTGGCGGGGCCCGCTCGCGAACGGCGCCTCGCCGGACGCCGATCCGCCGATCCGCTGGGACGAGAAGACGAACGTGCGATGGAAGACGGCGATCCCCGGCCGGGGCGTCTCCTCGCCGATCGTCTGGAAGGATCGCGTTTTCCTGACCACGGCTGTCGAGACCGACACGGCCGTCGATCCGGCGGCGGTCAAGCAGGCGGAAGCCGAGACGCCCGAGTTCGTCCGGAAGTCCGGCGGGCTCCTTCCCTCAAAGGTCATTCAGTTCACGGTGCTGGCCCTGAAGCGCAGCGACGGCAGCGTTTTGTGGAGGCGCGTGGCGACCGAGGAGGCTCCGCACGAGGGGACGCACGCGGACGGAAGCTGGGCCGCCGGGTCGCCGGCTACGGATGGCGAGCGTCTGTACGTCTACTTCGGATCCTATGGCCTGTACTGCTTTGACCTCGACGGAAAGAAGCTCTGGGAGCAGCGGCTGGGCCGCTTCAAGATGAAGGCCAAGTTCGGCGAAGGCGTCTCGCCGGTCCTGTCGGGCGAGCGGGTGATCATCAACCAGGACCAGGAGGGGCCCGGCTTTCTGGCGGCATTCGACCGGAAGAGCGGCGCGGAGGCCTGGCGCGTCCCGCGCGATGAGGTGACATCCTGGGCCACGCCGCTCGTCCTTGAGTACGGCGGCAAGAACCAGATCGTCGTTTCCGCCTCCAAGCGGATCCGCGGCCATGACGCGGCCAGCGGCGCGTCCCTGTGGGAGATCGGCGGCATGACCGCCAACCCGATCCCGTCGCCGGTGGCCGACTCGGAGCGCGTCTACTGCATGAGCGGCTTCCGGGGCAACGCCTTGCTCGCGATCCGGCTGGCCGCCGCATCGGGCGACCTCACCGACAAGCCCGAAGCGCTGGCCTGGAAGAGAGACAAGGACACCTCGTACGTTCCCACGCCGCTCTTGGTCGACGGGCGGCTGTACTACTTCAAGGCAAACGAAGCGGTGCTCAGCTGCGTTGCGGCGGCGACCGGCGAGGCGCTGTTCGGGCCGCAGGCGCTGGAGGGGTGCCAGGGGGCCTACGCCTCGCCCGTTGCGGCGGCTGGCCGAGTCTATGCAACCGCCCGCAACGGCCGGACCGTGGTCATCAAGGCCGGGTCGGCCTATGAGGTGCTCGCCAGCAATCCGCTGGACGACAGCTTCACGGCGTCCGCCGCCCTCGCCGGATCCGATCTGTTTCTGCGCGGGCTCAAGTTCCTGTACTGTATCGCCGGGAAAGCCGAGTAAGCCGCCCGGGCATGATCGACCGGCGTCCG
Source organism: uncultured Verrucomicrobiota bacterium (assembly GCA_964431965.1). Taxonomy (GTDB): domain Bacteria; phylum Verrucomicrobiota; class Kiritimatiellia; order CAIKKV01; family CAYSLU01; genus CAYSLU01. The sequence goes on along the minus strand of CAYSLU010000033.1, from coordinate 10,023 downwards.
CGGTCGCCGCATCGAAGGAGTTACGCAGATGATATCGGCCGCCCTGCGTCTTGCCTGCCTCGCCGTTCTGGTGCTTCCGGTGTCGCTCGCCGTGGCGGCTCCGCTTGCCCAGCGGCATCCTTATCAGAAGGCGCTGCGCGACTACTTCGCCACGCTGACGGAGACGAATTTCGCCCTCGAGCTCAAGCCGGTCACGTACGTCGAATCCTGCTTCGCAGACGTCGATGCGGCGGCCCGCGCCTGGATGTTCTTCCTGACCCGCCAGGCGGACATCCCCAGCCATCAAGGGCTCCGCGTGGCGTCCAAGCACTTCACCCTCGCTGCCATCGAGGCGGGCGACGCCGTCAACATCAGTCCGGGGCGGGGCGGGTTTATGGACCCCAAGGATGTCGCCTGGTGGACGCAGTGGGACTACCCGGGCAACCCGTACTACGGCTCGAAGCCCGGCCAGCTGCGCGCTTTCGTCGCCGCCGCCGCCGACATGATCATGCAGGACGAGGAGCACGACACCGGCCGGAATCTGCGCTCCGACTTCCTCGGCGGCAGCATGATCCGGTTCGCCTACACCTTCCGCGCGACCCGGAGCGCCGTGCCCGAGGCGGCTCGCCGTGCCTATGCGGAGGGCCTGGTCCGCATGTTCGAGAAGCTCGAGACGTGCCGGCCGCAGGGATCCGGCGGATCGGACATGGAGTTCTTCCAGCTGTCGGCGATGTGGTACGCCGCGGACGCGCTCGGCGGCGACTACCCCAAGCGGGCCCTGGCGCGCGCGCACGTCGTCATCGACACCATCACGAGCAAGACCGGCTACGAGAAGCATGGCGGCGCGTTCGACGTCTCCTACCAGGGCATTGCCCTCCGGTTTCTGACCTGGGGCGCGATGCTGTATAACGACCCGAAGATCAGCCAGGCGCTCCACAAGATGCTGGTTCTGAAGTCGCACCTGAGCCTGCCCGAGCCGGACGGCTCGCTTGTGGGCCCGACGCACTTCAATACCGGCACGGCGGCCGACGCCCCCGGCGACCAGTGGGCGTGGGTCTCGCGCGATGCCGCCATGGGCATGATCGACGACCTGGCGCTCTACGCCTTCTGCTCGCGAGTCAGCGTCCCGGACGAGGCGGCCATGCGTGCGGCCGTAAAGGCCGGGATCGAGCAGATCGGAGGCGCGGAGCCGTCCGGCGCCGCCCCCGGGCCGTGGAAGGAAGTCCACTGGGTCAACACCCTCAACTTCGCCTACGATCTCTATCGCCCCGGCTTCTACCGGCGGCTGACGGCGCTTCTGAAGGAACAGTCGCCTCTGACCCGATCCGTCTACGACCGCCCGGACCGCTTCATCCGCGACCTGAACGGCGGCGGCGAGTTCCTGGCCGTGCGGTTCGACGACTACGCCGCGGTCGTCCACGTCGGCGCCCTGGCCCGGCAATGGGCGAGCGGCGTGTCGGGCAAGTCCGGCGGCGGCCTCTCGGCCTTCTGGGCGCCCGGGCGCGGGACGGTCCTCCTCGGACGCTGCCGCGCAACGCAGGGCAGCGCACCCGACGAATGGACCGATGCCAACGGGCGCGGCCCCTACACCTGGGCGGTCCACGCGATCACCGGGCGTGGACCGGGCGGGAAGTACTTCTCCACGGCGCGCATCCGCGACATCGAATCGCATATCGCGATCGAGGGAGACCGGCGCGCGGTCGTCACCATCTCCGGGAGCCTCGCGGGACACGCGGACGCCGATCCGGGCAAGGAGCTTCACGGGTCGATCGGCTACCGACGCGAGCTGCGCCTGGATGCCGGCGGCGTTGCGGTGGAGTCGGGCCTGACGACCGACGGCCGCGATGCCCTCACGGATCTGTGGGAAGTGCTTCCGGTGCGCCACGGGCCGAAGCTGGCGGCCACGGCGATTGAGGCCCGGGTGGGGGACCCGTGGCGGGCGGTCGGGGAAGCGCCGGTCGAGACCGCCGAGGTCCGGATCACGCGATACGGAAAGCCGGTCTCCATCGTCTTTGACAAGCCGCGCCGGGTGAAGCTGGCCGGCCCCTTCGAGAAGGGCGTGCACGGCGGCGCCGACATGCGCAACCTCATGATCGACCTGGCGCCTGCCGCCGGCGAGCAGCCCGGCGTGAGCTACCGCATCCGTTGACGGGCGGCGGCGCAGTCGGGCACGATTCACGTCATCCGGTTCTGGAAGATGAGGAGATGGCGATGGTTCAGCCGCCGAAGCGAACGCTGCATGTGGCCCCGGCTCCGTCGGTCGGCGGGGCTGCGGACCGTGCCCGGGCCGATGGAAGCCGAGAAGCGCCGCTGACGATGGAGGATGCCCGGGATCGGGTCCGCGGGTGGAGGCAGCTGGGCGCGTATCCGGCGGGCGGGGTCGAGATCATCCTGCTGGCCGGCTGCTACGAGATGGAGCAGGCGCTCGCCCTGAACGTGCGGGACTCGGGGCTGGCGGCTGCGCCGGCGGTCTGGCGGTCGGAGCGTCCCGGCGCGGCGCGCCTGATCGGCGGGCGGCGCGTGACGGCGTTCGAGCGGATCGAGGATCCCGCAATCCTGGGCCGGCTGCCGGCGGCGGCCCGCGGGCACGTGCTGCGGGCCGACCTGAAGGGAATGGGCCTCACGGACTACGGCGTCTGGCATCCGCGCGGCCACGGCGGGGGCAGTTCGGTCGCTGCGATGGAGCTCTTCTGCAACGGCGAGCCCATGACTCCTGCGCGCTGGCCGAAGCGCTCGCGCTTCCCCAATCGCGGCTTCGAGCTGATCGCCGACGTGCGGGGCGACCGGCTGGTCTACACGGACGACCGGCCGGCGCAGTGGGATTCGGCCGATGACGTTTACCTGCACGGGCATTTTGCGCTGGACTGGGCGTCCACCGTGGTTCGCGTGACCGAACTGGACGCGCAGCGCAAGGAGATCGAGGTGGATCCACCGCGGGCCGGGCACTACGGCCTGCGCAAGGGCGGGCGATTCTTCTACTTCAACGTGCTGGAGGAACTGAGTGAGCCGGGCGAGTGGTACCTGGATCGGCGAGCCGGGACGATGTACTTCTGGCCGCCGACGGACACCGACCGGTCCGAAGTCCGCGTATCGACGCTTGCGGCTCCGCTGATCCATTGCCTGCACGTCGAGTTTGTGCGCTTCGAGGGATTGAGCTTTGAATGCACGCGCGGCGACGCCGTGTCCATGACCGGCGGCCGGGGCGTCGTGCTGGCGGGCTGCCGGATCGGCAACATCGGGCGCGCCGCCGTCCGGATCGAACGCGGGCACGACCATGCCGTTCAAAGCTGCGACATATGGAACACCGGAGAGTCGGGGGTGGAGATCGCGAACGCGGGAGACCGCCGCCTCGGCGAGCCCTCCGGGCACCGGGTCGAGAACTGCTGGATGCATCATGTGGCGCGCGAGGGCTGGACGTATCTGGAGTGCGTCCGCATCGTGAACAGCTGCGGCGTGACGATCCGGCACAACCGGTTCCACGACCACCCGCACGCGATGATCATGTACCGGGGCAACGACCACCTGATCGAGTACAACGAGTTCTTCAACTTCACGCTGCAGGGCGATGACTGCGGCTGCATGTACTACGGGCGCGACTTCACGCTGCAGGGCAACGTAATTCGCTACAACTACCTGCATCACGCCGGCGACTCCGGCCGGAACGAGTGGGGCTCGTCCGGCGTGTACAACGACGACGGGTCCGGCGGCTCGGAGATCTACGGGAACATCTTCCACTACGTGAACAAGGCCGTTCTGGCGGGCGGCGGGATCAATCTGCGGATCCACCACAACCTGTTCGTGCAGTGCGAGCCGGCCGTCTGGTTCGACGAGCGGCTGGCCTCCGCCCAGGCGGATCGTGGCGACACCATGATGCACGGCTGGATGCGCGACCAGTTCTACGCGCTGGACGCGCATCGCCCTCCGTTCAGCGGCCGGTACCCGGGCCTAGATGCGGTTCACGACGCGCTGCAGCGCGGCGCGGGGCTGGCCGCGCTGAACGCACAGGTGCGCGGCAACATCGTCTGCGGCAGCCGGGGGCCCTGGCTGCTGACCCACTGGGCCGAGTTCCCCGGCTACTTCGACTACGCCGACAACGTCGTGGAAGACCACGCCCCGTGTGAGGACGCCGCGTTCGGCGTGTTCGAGCTCAAGCCGGACAGTCCGGCCTGTCGCACCAGCGGCTGTCCGCCCGTTCCGTTCTCCCGGATCGGCCTGTACCGCGACGCGCAGCGCGTCGCCATCGAGAGTGTCCGCGCGGCGCTCGACGTGGTGCGCCCCGTGGGCACCCGGGGCGAAGCCGGGAGGGTCCGGCTGCGCCTGCGAAACGATGGGGACATGCCGGTCCGCGGCGTGGAGTGGGTCGAGATCAAGCGGCGGCGGCATGGGCCGGGCTTTGCGGAGGTCGCCGTGCCGTTCGACGTGCCGGCCGGATGCGAGGCGGCCGTCGAGTTCGACGTCGCCGTCGATCGGTCCGCGATCGAAGGGTGCCATGAGCTGTTTCTGTTCTCGCGTGGCGAGCGGATCCGGCCGGCCTGGATCTCGATGCCGCTGGCGTGCCGGCTCGACTCGCGGATCGACGTGCTGGAGACCGTCACGTGGGGACGCGGCGGCCGGCCGGGCCGTGTCCGGGTGCGCGTGCGCAACATGGCAGCGGATGCCACGGATGCGGACGTGGCGCTGCGGGCGGAGCCGGCGGCCGGCGTGACGGTCGAGTGGAGCGCCGTCCGGCGGCGCCTGGCGGCAGGCGAGGGCGCCGAGGCGGAGGCGGCCATCCGGCTCCGCGATGCGGGCGGGCCGCTCGTGTCGCGCATCGAGCTGTCTACGGCCGGGACGGACATCAAGCCGGCCTCAGAGCGCCTGACGGTGCGGTATCCGCTGCGCCGGCTGCCGGCGCTGCCGCTGCTCGACCGGGTGGCGGAGCTCCTTTCGGACGAGCCGGTGCTGCCGGTGAAGGGATCCGCGCGACTGGCCGCCTGCGGCCACTACGGCGACGTTCGCCTGGCGGTCGCAGAAGGGCACTTGATTGTGTCGGCATCGGTCTTCGACCCCGCGGTCGAGGTCACGCCCATGCTATGGGACGGATCCTGCGTGGAGGTGTTCGCCTGCAACCCGGATCGCGAGCGGATCGGGCATGTGTTCGGCAACATCGAGATCGGCCAGGTGTACCTGGTTCCGGCCTGGCGTGGCGAACCGGCCAAGGGGTATCGCTTCCAGCACAACGAGGCGGTGCTCAAGCCGGGGGTGCGGGTGGCGACCGGTCCGGCGGCCACGGGGTACGGCCTTCAGGCGCTGGTGCCGCTCGCGGAGCTGGCCCTGGATGCCGACGCTGGTCAGTTCCTGTTCGAGGTCCAGGTCACGGCGCGCATCAAGGGCGTCGCCGGCGGGGAAGGGCGCGGCAATCTGTTCGGCAGCCCATCGGCCTTCAACGACACGAGCCGCTATGCGCTGGCCTGCGTGGCGGCCGACATTGTGGCTGGACAGCGCGCGGCCGGAAGCTAATACTTCGGGCGCATGAGCGCTTTGCTGTCGGCGCCGCATGCGAAGCTTCTACGATAAGGTCCTGCTGGATGGCGGGGAGTGTGGGATCCGAAGGGTGCGTAGCGATGGCAGCCCCTGCAATCGGATGGCCACATGACTGATCGGCGACCGCCTGAGCCCGCCACCTCCGACCGGCCTTCGCGCCACCCCACGCCGGATGAAGTGCAATGCCTCTCCCGTGTTGACGCCGCCATGGGGTGGGACTTCTGGCGGGCTCCCGACGGCGCCTTCGTGTACGTCTCCGCCGGTTGCGAGCGGATCTCCGGGTATCGAGCCGGCGAGTTCCTGGCGGACCCCGGCCTGTACCTGCAGGTCGTGCATCCGGACGACCGCGCGGCGGCGGCGGCCCATTTGGCCGACATCGATGACGAGGCGGAGGCGAGCGGACCCGACTTTCGCATCGTCCGCCGAGACGGCGCGATCCGATGGATCGGGCACCAGTGCCACTCGGTCTTCGGCGTCGACGGCCGCTTCCTGGGGCGCCGGTGCTCGAACTGGGACATCACCGACCGGAAGGAAGCGGAGGCCGCGCTGCGCGAGAGCGAGGACCGCTACCGGCTGCTGGTGGAGCTGGCGCCGGACGCCATCGTGGTTCATCAGGACGGCTGCTTCGCCTATGCCAACCGGTCGGCGCTTCGCCTCCACGGCGCCCAATCCTTCGAGGAGCTTTGCGGCCGGAGTGTCCTGGATCTGATCCATCCCGACGATCGGGAGAGCGTCGGCACGCGATTCGTCCGGCTGAAGGCGGGCGCGATGGCACCCTTGCGCGAACTGCGGGTGCTGCGGCTGGATGGGCGGGCCGTGCAGGTCGAGTCGCTCGCCGTGCCCACCATGTACCACGGCAAGCCGGCCATTCAGGCCATTGTCCGTGAGATCACCGAGCGGAAGTGGGCGGAGAAGACCCTGGTGGAGAGCGCCGACCGCTTCCGGTTCCTGGCCGAGCACTCCCCCGACACCTTGTTCTTCCAGGATCGCGATCTCGCGTACCGGTGGATCCTGCGGCCGACACCTCCGCACACCCGGGAGCAGATCCTGGGAAAGACCGATGGCGAGCTGCTCCCGGATTCCGACGGCGAGTCGCTCATGGCGATCAAGCGCCGGGTGCTTGAAACCGGACAGCCATTCAACGGCGAGTACAGCCTGACGATAGACGGGGTCCGGCGGACGTTCGACGCGCACTTCGCCCCGTGGCATGACCTGCACGATCAGCTGATCGGGATCGTCGGCTACGTGCGCGACATAACGGAGCGCAAGGGCGCTGAACAGGCGCTTCAGCAGGCGCGCGACACGCTGGAGCGCAAGGTACAGGAGCGCACGGCGGAGCTGACGCAGGCGGTGGAAGGGCTCAAGCAGGAAGCGGCGCAGCGCCGGGAAGCCGAGCAGGCGCTTCAGGATAGCGAGCTGAAGTACCGGCTGCTCTTCCAGACCGAGTCGGACGCGCTCATCCTCATTGACGCGGAGACGCTGCGGATGCTGGACGGCAATGATGCCGCCTGCCGACTGTACGGATACAGCCGCGATGAGTTTCTTCGGCTGAAGGCCCTCGATCTCACGTCGCAGCCGGCGGAGTCGGAGGAGGCGCTTCGGCAGATGGTGCTGGCCGGATCGACGCTCGTCCCGCTCCGATATCACCGGAAGCGCGACGGCACCGTGTTTCCCGTCGAGATAGCCGGCGGGCGGTTTGTCCTCAACGGCCGCACCGTCATCTACACGGCCATCCGGGATATCACCGAGCGCGAACGCGCCAGGCAGGAGCTCCTGAGCCATGAGCGGCAGCTCCGGGCCCTGGTGACCCAGCTGACGCTGGCCGAGGAGGCCGAGCGGCAGCGCATTGCCGACGGCCTGCACGACGACATCGCGCAGACGCTGGTTGCCGCCCGGCTGGAACTGGATCGCCTGTCCCCGGGAGCCAGCGGGAAGGTGGTTGCGGCGGTGGCCCGGACGGTGGGGCAGGCGCTTGCTCAGGTGCTGGCGCAGACCCGATCGATGACGTTCGACCTGGTATCGCCCACGCTTCACGACCACGGCCTGGCGTTTGCCCTTCAGGATCTATGCGAACGCATGGCGCAGAAGCACGGGATAGCGCTTGTTTTCGATACGCCGACCACATACAGGCCGCTATCGGGCGATGTGGAGATTCTGCTCTACCGGGTCGTTCAGGAGTTGCTGCTGAACGTGGCGAGGCACGCGAAGGCCACTCAAGCGCGTGTTCAACTGAATCAGAGCGAGGCCGAGACTGTCGTCTGCGTCGAAGACGACGGAGTGGGGTTCACCACGGACAACCTGTCGTTCAGCCCGTCCGGCGGATTCGGCCTGTTCTCGATCCGCGAACGCGTGGAGCATCTCGGCGGGCGTCTGGCTGTCGAGACGGTAGAGCCGCATGGCATACGGGTCCTCGTGACGATTCCCTCGGCGTCCGGGCCCCGCGTGTAGGGGATTCCCTACACCCATCTCGGGAATCAACGGATAGCGCCGCGCACGAATTGCGCTTAGCTTACACCCGGTTAGGACGAAGCGGGTCCATAGAGGTGCAAGGAAGTGATTGCCGTGAGTAGTATCGTAACGGTGATGCGGCAGGCCGTCGTATCGCATGATCGGTGTCTGAACGCCCGGCCTGCTGTCATGTTGGCGTCTGCCGCCGGCCAGTTCAGCGCCAGCATCGTCCTGAAGTGTGGCGATGCGATGGCTAACGCGAAAAGCCTGCTTGGGTTGCTTTCACTCGGGGTCATGCGGGGGGGGCGAGCTTGACGATCATCGCGGAAGGCACGGACGCCCGGGAGGTCGTGAACACGATGGAAGCCATGCTGCAGTCCGCCTCCTCGGATATAGATATGGTCTCGGGGTTCTCGCATTACGATGCGGCCTCGCAGGCGGCTGACTTGGAGGCCAAGTGCGCGGGGTTTCAGGGGAGTGCCCCGTTTTTCCGCCAAAATTGAGCAGCGGGCGAACTATTATGTACACGGCATCCTGGGACTGGCGGCTTTATCCAGTTCGCTGACGCCCATGGCGGACACCCCGCCGCATTTGGCGGCTTATCCGGCACCCTTACGCGGCTCTTCCGCATCGATCTACGCATCCCCGACAGATTGTGCAGTGGATGTGCGTCTTGGCATTGGATCTGCTGCAATAGGGAAGCAAGATGCGGTTAGATGAATCGGTATGTACGGGGGCGTCGAGGGATGCCCGAAGTAGCAATTCGGTGACAGACAGGACGGCGGAGTTCGATGGAATACTGGATCTCACATCACGATGTAGCCGTGCAGGCGGCGGATCTCGAAGCCAAGTGCGCACAATTCTACAAGCGACTTGGGCGCGCTACCACGGATCCGGTCGTGCGCAAGCTCTGCGGTATTTTCGAGGAGGAGGAGCGGCAGCATCAATCCGGCTTCCGCATGATCGCCTCGGCTCACCAGGGGGACAAGCAGACCCACTGCCATCCGGTCGACTTGCTTGAGATGGTCAAGACGACCATGCAGGAGTTGGATGGCACGCTGGAGCGCCATTTGGCGACGCCAGGGGTTCCGCTCGACTTGGACGCATGGTTGACGCTGGCGCGGTTTGTGGAGAGCCGGTCGATCTCCCTGTACTCCCCGATGGTCGAAATGCTCGACGAGCGTTTCTCGCCCCAAGTTGTCGGATTGGTCGTATCGGAGCAACATCATCTTCGGAAACTCCGCCGCGTGCAGCGCCATCGCCGGAACGAGGCGGAGTGATTCATGACCGTCGCGTCAGCGCGCGGATCGCCTAGTCTCTTGGGCTGCCATGGACGCTGCCTTGGAGCACGACAAGGACAGAATCCTCATCGACGCCCGTGAAGTCACGGGGCAGATGCCGTTCTTGGATCGCTATGACGCATCGAAGTTCCTCGCCGAGCAAGCCAAGGAACGAGCACCGAACAAGATCAGGAAGGTTGCCCTGGTCTTTGATGCACCGATGATTGACCAAGCCCGATTCGGGCAGACCGCCGCCATCAATCGGGGTCTGAACGCAAAGGTGTTCAGTCAGATCGATGAGGCCGTTGAGTGGCTTGGTCGGTAGCCAGCGACAGGCGGGCGTCTGAACGGACGCCGTGCCCTACGCCGAAGCCAAGCACTCGGAAGCGCTAGCTGACGATAGAGTCTGCAACATCGCTTCGATGGTAGTGACGGCTTCCTTGGCATCATCACCGGTCGCTGTAATGGTCACAACCGCACCCTGCGGAACCCCAAGCGAAATCAGCCCCAGCAAGCTCTTCCCGTTCGCCATCGCACCGCCGTACTTGAAGACTACTTCGGCCTTGAACTGGTTGGCGATGGCAGCCAGAAGAACTGCCCGTCGGGGGCTTAGCCCGACTTTCGCTACTGACCCCTGATTCTGAGTTTGTTGGGTGCTACGGGGTGGAGTTCTCGCGGGTTTTTGGTGGTGAGTGAGCTGATGGGGCGTGCGGTGAAGACCTCCCCCCTTGTCAGCGTGTGGGGCTGTGCCAGACTGCACGCATGTTTCTGAGAGCAACCGAGCGGCGCAAGG
>CAYSLU010000032.1:0-50357 GCA_964431965.1 uncultured Verrucomicrobiota bacterium | reverse complement strand
AGGACTACGAGGACGCGCAGACGCGCCTCATCGTCGGCAAGGTCCACATCCTCGACGAGATCGCCGAACTGGCGCGCCGCCAGTATCCGTACGGCCGGCCGGGTCCCGTCCCTATGGAAGGGGGAGAACTGGGGCGCGGCCTCGCCGACAAACTGGAGGTGGCAAAGGCCGTCATGATGGCGCCGGCGCCGGCTGCATCCGCGTCCGTTCGGAAGGAGATTCGCAAGGAAGGTCTGAGCGAGTACTTCCTGTACACGATCGAGGGGACGGAGACGATCGTGAACGGGTGGGCGAAGCGGCTGCCGAGCTTCACAGCGGACGGGGTGCCGGTGGTGAACCTGTACAAGTACGAGGAGGAGCGGTGGGGGCCGGGGGTGGTACGGTTCCTGAGCTTCAAGAACGACAAGGCACACAAGCTGGGTGAGACGCCGATTCCGGGCGGGATGCTCAAGGCGTACCGGCTGGCGGACGCGGCGGGGCACCTCTCGTACGAGGGGCAGTCGGAGTTCAAGTACATCCCGGTCGATGAGGACGTTGAGCTGAACCTCGGACCGGTCGAGAACGTGGTGGTGAAGCCGACGCTGATGAGCTTCAAGACGGAGAACTATCTGTTCGGCAACGGCGGGAATATCGCGGGGTGGGACGAGGTCCGCGAGTGGAAGGTGGAAGTGAAGAACACGCGCGACGCGGCCGTGAAGGTGGAGGTGCAGCGGAACTTCGGAGCGCGCAAGTGGGAGTTCGAGAAGAGCGGGGAGTTCGGCGAGTTCGAGAAGGTGGACGCCGACACGGTTAAGTTCACGCTCGCGCTCGAGCCGCGCACGAAGAAGGAGTTCCGCTACACCATTCGCACGTTCCATGGAACGCGGGGACAGTGACTGGACAGAGGTCAGAGCGGCAGAAGTCAGAGGTCAGCTGGTTCACTCTGACCTCTGAACTCTGCCCTCTGCCTTCTGACTTCCGGGTGGCGTCAGCCGGTAGATGACGCCGTCCGGGAGGTCGGCCGCGGGTGTCACGCCGGGGTAGGAGCTGGTCTTTCCTGCCGCCAGGTCCGCGAACAGGTTGCCATAGAAGAACCGCCAGCCCGCGTCCTCGGCGCGGCCGCGCAGCACCACGTAGAAGCCCCGGTAGCGGGTCCGATTCCGACGGCAGAACTCGACCAGTCTGTCCCAGTCCGCGTGGTCGGTGTATGGGTAGGGGGAGAAGGACACGGCGGCGGATCGGCCGAGATAGAACGCCAGGTCCATGGTGTTGTTCCCGATGACGAGGTCGCGGTCGTCGGTGTTGCGGGCGATCCATGTGAGCGTCGGCGAGGTTGCGACCAGGCGCTCGGCGTCGTAGACGGGCCATGTCCGCCCCAGAGCCACCTCCCGTCCGATGACGCCGACGAGCGATGCGGCAGCCAGGGCGGCGGCGATTCGAACGCCGCCCGTGAAGCGGCGGCCGACCCAGGCCGCGCCCAGCACGATCAGCGCCACTCCAGCCGGCGCGATAAGTCGCACGTCGATCGGGTCGAAGTGCTGGCGCGATCGCTGCCAGAGCAGAAACCCGAGGTAGAACAGGGGCCAGAGGGCGAGAGCGGCGGCGTCGCGCCGGAACGCGGGATCTGATGCCGGGGCTGCCCGCCGGCCGGAGAATGCGGCGGCGCCGATCAGCGCCAGGCTGACGGCCAGTATTCCGGCTTGCAGGCCGGGGCGGACGAGCCCTGCGTACTGGGCGAGCAGGCTGAGCGCTCCGTCGGCCGCATGCTGACGCCAGCCGAGGAGCGGCGGATTCGGCCGCGGCATGAGCATTCCCTCGATGCCGAGGTTTCGGGCCAGGATCGGGGCGATGCAGCCGAAGGCGCCGAGGGCGAACAGGACGACGGCCCGTGCGCGGTCGCGCGGTGACGTTCGGCAGGCGATCAGCCGAACGGCGATGGCGGCCCCGATCGGGAGGAAGGCAAAGCGTGTGGCGACGGACAGCCCGGCGAGGACTCCGGCCAGGAGGTCCTTGACCCATGGGCGCGAGCCCGCCGGGGGGCGAGGCCCGGCGGCGATCCACGCGGCCGCGGCCAGGGCGATGGCGAGCGGCTCACTGAACGCGAACCGTGAGACGAACGTCAGCGGGAAGTACGGGAGGAGGGCCGCCAGCGCGAGCCAGCCGGCTGCAGTCCCCCCCATCGCGCGCGCGATGCGCCAGCCCAGGACCAGGATGAGCCCGTAGCAGACGGCGGGGATTGCGAGGGCGGCGCTGCCGGGCTCCACGCCCATCCGGATGAGCGCGCCGATGGCGGCCGGATAGAGCGGCGGCTGCATCGTCGTCGGGGCGGGGATGGCAGCCGCCGGATTGAAGTGGGGCTGGTTGAAGCCGAGGGTGGACTGCACGATGCCGCGCCCGGCTGCGATGTGGCGGGCGACGTCCACGTAGTTCATCGAATCGGGAGAGAAGAAGCGCAGGCGGGTGGTCGAGTTCACGGCGAAGAGCGCGAGGTAAGCGCAGACGCCGATCCAGAGCCATCGCGGCCCCGTCGTCGCACTTCGATTCGATGTCCGTCCGGGCTCGCTCACGGCGTTCCTCCCTGCTCATGCGCTCCGCTATCGTGCGTCCGTTGCCGCGCGGCGTACACAATCTTTTCACAGTCTCTTGACAGCCACATTCGGCGAACTGTGGGACAATATGGTTGTCAAGAGAAGGGGCTCGGACGGTGCGACGAACATAGACCCCTCAGTCGGTTGGGTATGGATGTCAGCGAAACGCTGACCAAACACAAGATCCATGAAACCCGGCTGACTGGGGGGTGGTTCTTTAAAGGCGAAAACGCCGCGAGGAGCGCTCCTCGCGGCGTTTGGCTGTGCGTCGGCACGAACGGGTCAAGCCAGGTTGGCCTTGGCCATGCCGATGATCTTCGTGAAGCCGGCCGTGTCGTGGATTGCGATCTCGGACAGCATCTTGCGGTTCAGCGTGACCTGCGCCTTGCGGAGCCCCTCGATCAGGCGGTTGTATGTCAGCCCCTGTGCACGGCACGCCGCCGACAGGCGGACGATCCACAGGCTGCGGTACTCGCGCTTCTTCATCTTCCGGTGGCCGAAGGCCATCTGAGCGCCGTGGTCTACGGCCTCGGTCGCCTGGCGGAAGAGCTTGCTGCGGGACCCGCGGAAGCCCTTGGCAAGTTCCAAGCGGCGTTTCCGGCGGCGACGGGAGGCGGGAGCATTGGTGGCTCTGGACATGGCGATAACCCTTTCGAGACGGGCCAGTTATGTCAACTGGTTCCGAAGTTCCTTCGCGTAGCTGGGATGAATGACTTTCGCGCGACGCAGGTGGCGCTTTCGCTTGCTCGACTTCGAGGTCAGCAAGTGGCCGCGACCCGGGCGTGAGAACTTGGGTTTGCCGCGGGAGCTTAGCCTCACGCGCTTCGCGACCGACTTCTTGGTTTTCTTCTTAGGCATAGCCTCGCTCTCCTTGCGCAGGGTTAAAAGCGGGCGATACTGTACCGTGGCGACGGGGGTGAGTCCAGTACTTTCCCGGGCGTTTTTTTGAGCGCCCGGGCCGGGTTCGCGGCGGGCCCAGGGGGGGAGGCGCGGCCGGGGGACAGCCGAAAAATGGCGTGCTAATCAAGCGCTAATGTGGCAAGTATAACGCCCCATGAAAGCACTGCGAAAACTGTTCGGGTACGACGATAAGTTCTTCGACCTGCTCGAGGCCAGCGCCGTGGAGGCCAAGGGGAGCGTGGAACTCCTGCTCAATCTGCTGCGCAAGTCGGACGGTGTTCCGACGCTTGATGAGTTCATTCACAAGCGTCGCAAGGACAAGCGCATCACGGAGGACATCACCGAGGAGCTGTGCCGGACGTTCGTGACGCCGCTGGAGCGGGAGGACATTGAGGCCCTGTCGCTCTCCCTGTACCGGATCCCGAAGACGGCCGAGAAGTTCAGCGAGAAGTTCCTGCTGTGCCGCAACCACCTGGGCGGCGTCGACTTCGGCCCGCAGATGTCCCTCCTGGAGCAGACGACGGAGACGGTCGTGTGCATGGTCAAGCGCCTGCGCGAGCGGGCGCACCTGGAGGAGATGCGCGAGGAGAACGCTCGCCTGCACTACCTCGAGGGCGAGGCCGACAAGATCATGCTGGAACTGATGCGCGACCTCTACAGCGGGCGGTACGAGCCGTTGAAGGTCATCATCATTCTGGATCTGCACGAGACGCTGGAGAAGATCATCGACCGGTGCCGGGACGCGGGCAACATCATCTTCCAGATCGTGCTGAAGTACTCCTGATCCCCGCGTGGCCACATGACCCTCATTCTCGGCGTCGTCCTGATCGCGCTCGTCTTCGAGTACGTGAACGGCTTTCACGACACGGCGAACTCGATCGCGACCAGCGTGTCCACCAAGGTCCTGAACCCCCGGCAGGCGGTCGTGATGGCGGCCGTGTTCAACCTGCTGGGGGCCATGGCCGGCGTTTCGGTGGCCACCACCATCGGGAAGGGGCTGGTGGATGCCGCTTACGTCACGTCCAACACGATCCTCTGTGCGCTGCTGGGCGCGGTCGTCTGGAATCTCCTCACGTGGTGGCTGGGCCTGCCTTCGAGCTCGAGCCATGCGCTGATCGGCGGGCTCTGCGGCGCCACGCTGGCGTCGTCCGGCGGGCACTGGTCGGTGATCCGGTGGGCGGCCGTGAACCCGGATACCGGCCAGATGGAGGGGCTTTGGCACAAGGTGATCATTCCCATGTTCGCATCGCCGGTGCTGGGCATGGTGCTCGGGTTTGCCGTCATGTGCGTGCTGCTGATCTGCCTTCAGCGGCTTACCCCACGCCTGATCAACCGCGTGTTCGGGAAGGCGCAGCTGGTGAGCGCGGCCTGGCTGAGCTTCAGCCACGGCACGAATGACGCGCAGAAGACGATGGGCATGATCGCGCTCGTGCTCTACACGGGCACCATGAGCGGGGCGTTGGACGGCATCCCGCCATGGCTGGAATTCCTTCGCACGCCGCGCTTCGAGATCGCGCTGTGGATCAAGATCCTGTGCGCTCTGACCATGGCGGCGGGCACGGCCGCCGGCGGGTGGCGGATTATCAAGACGCTCGGCCACAAGCTGGTTCGGCTGCAGCCGATTCACGGGTTCGCGGCCCAGAGCACAGCGGCCCTGATCATCCACGTCGCGAGCCACTGGGGCATTCCACTGTCCACCACGCATGTCATTTCGACCTCGATCATGGGCGTCGGCGCCACGAAGCGCCTGAGCGCCGTGAAGTGGGGCATCGTCGGACGAATGGTCTGGGCGTGGGTGCTGACGCTGCCCGTGACGGCGCTGGTCAGCTACTGGCTTGAGCGCGGGCTGCTGACGGCCGGCTTCTGGCTGAACCGCTGACGGCGACCCGATTCGTCACGACCTGCAGACCGGCGCCCGCTCGAACGGTATCCGCCACCGGGCGCGGCCGGCGTTCGATGTCACGCTCAGCTCGACCTCACCCGTACATCGCGTCATGCCACACCTGCCGGTCGCCGAGCGCGGCGGCGACCGTGAGCCGCGCGACGATGTTCCAGGAGCTGTAGGTGCCGCATGTGTAGTGGGCGGCGGAGTCCAGTCCCTGGGCGTAATGCGTCAACACGCTTCGGAACAGCCGGTCGTCTTGCGGTGGGAGCGGCCCGGCCGCGCGCAGGCTCGCCCGCGCTGGCACCGGGCGCAGTCCGGCCGTGTGCAGAACAGGATGTCGGGATACAGCGCCACCAGCTCGGCCGTTGCGTCGACCACCGACCGGGCTCGCATCACGGCCACGTGGCAGAAGGAGCCGACCGCCCCGAGCGCGCGGTCGCAGATCCATCCGTGCCGTCGCATCGGAAGGTCGATGGCGTTGAACGCGAGCGAGCAGCTGGCGCTCGGGTCGAGGTGGCACGCGACGACGTCGCCGTCGGGGGTGCGGACCCGGCCGGCGGGAGGCGCGGCATCGCCCCACAGCCCGAACTTGCGAACGCCGGCGCGGACTTCGCCGAGATGCACGGCCGTGTTCGAGGTGTGGGAGACGCCGATCAGGAGCACCCAGGCGCCGGCGCGAGTCAGGCGGTCGAGCGGCGAGTCGAAGCCGCAGGCGGACGTCCGGTGGTGGTCGGCCAGGAACTCGGCGGCGCGCGGGCCGGCCGCCGCGATCGCATGCGTCGGATGCCAGCTCCGCTGCACGCCCGGGCGCCGCCGGAACACCTCGGTCAGCGCGCCGGTGCGGCCGGGCGTTGAGGACGGGTCGAACCACGGCTCCGGCGGCGTGTAGCAGAAGGACGGCATCGCCAGGGTTCCGTCCGGCCCGACGACCTCGAGCAGCGAGTCGATCACGGCGTCCGCGCCGCCGTCGACCGGCCCGAGCTTGCGCATGCTGCTGTGCACGAGCACGTGGTCGCCGCGCCCGATGCCGGCACCGGCGATTGCGTCGTGGATCTGGAGACGGGTGAGCACGGGTCACTCTACGGTATCCTGTATAGAGCGGGGGTCCGGCGAGGGGTCAACTTCCGAAGAAGCTTGGCTCCTGAGACAGAATCTCGGAGAAGCGGCGGGCGGCCTCGAATCGGACGTCGGCGGGCTGGGGGATGGAGTCGTAGATCCGGAGCGCCCGATCCCAGTAGGCCGTACGAATGGCATCCCGATCCGGCGAGGGCCCGGCGAGTTCGCGGAACCGCCGCGCGAACCAGAGCAGGTCCTGCCGGTGCGCCTCGGGATCCGGGAAGAGCGGCAGGTCGCCCGCCGATGGGTCGGCCGCTTCAAGCCGGTCGATCATCTCCGTGCAGGCGGCAGCGACGGCTGCCCGCGCCCACTTTCGGCGGGGATAGTGTCCCCAGCCGGGGACGATCTCGAATGCCTCGAACAGCTCGCCAAGCCGGGCGTGCTCCGCCCCGAACACGCGGGCGCAGAACTCGCGCGAAACCGCGTCCGGATCGGCGTCCGGGTCGGCAAACAGCCGGCCGCCCGCGTAGAGGGTGAGCAGGTTGAGCTTGGGCGACATCGTGTAGCACATACCCCCGGAGTAGGGCGCCGCCGCGCGCTCCTCGCGTCGGCGCGCGGCGAGGCGCGGGAGGCGCCAGTGGGGATAGCACACCAGCTCGCCCTCGGATGCCGAGTAGTCCCACGTCACGATCGGCCTCACCTTCGCGATTTCCCGGGCATAGGCCCGCGCGTCGCCGCCCATGGTCGCGTCGCCGTCCGGGCTGAACCCGAGGTTGAGCGCGACCACGGTTTCGGCCGGGAACGCGGGCAGGCGGCGGAGCAAGTCGTTCATGGCTCGCTCCGCCCGGGCCGGGCCGCCGTTCCAGATATGGCAGCGTGTGCCGGCCGGCCAGCGCGACGAGTCGGTCAGCGTCTTCCAGTCGCCGGTCCAGCCCGGGATGCGCGCAAGGTCGTCACCCCAGCCCGTGAACGGGGTTCCCCACGTGCCGATCTGGATGTGGCAGCTCGGGCTTGCGTCCCGGGCCACGCCGGCAATCTCCAGCGCGAGGTCGATGAACGTCGTGTGGTCGCAGCCGTTGCGGTTGCAGCCGCCGGGATCGCCGGGGAAGATGCTGAACATGTCCGTCTCGGGCAGCGCGCGCGTCCAGTGCCGCCACAGGTCGAGGATGAGCCGGCGGTCGGCGGGATCGTTCGGGCAGGGGAACCGCCACGCTGCGCCGATGCAGGCCGGGCTGGCGAGCAGGATGGTCTTCAGGCCGGCTTCATGGGCCCAGTCGGTGACCGCGCGCATCTCGGCTGCGACGGCTCGGCTCACGGGATCGCCGGCGAGCGTCGGGTGATCGAACAGAGTGGGGGGCAGCCAGTATTCGAAGTGCGTGTAGCCGAAGGCGCGGATCATCGCGAAGAACGCGCGCCACTCCGCCGGCGCCCACCGGTTCGGCGCGCCGGGATAGAGCACGTTCGGGTTCCACGCGTTCTGGAGATGCTCGGCGAAATTGACGTAGCAGGACCGATGCGCAAAGTGGAACTGCCCGGTGGGTGTCACGCGAATTCCTCGCTACGATGAGCCAGCCCCTCGGCGGGGCGTCTTGGATGGGAATGTAGTAGGGGCGGGCGCCACAAAGCCAGAGTAAAGTCGGGCGGAGTTGGGCCGGGGATGACGAACAGGCGGACTGGCGGAGTTCGGAGTATCAGACCGGAGCAGCAGGCTTGCATCTGCACCGAAGCCTAGCGTACTTTCGCGCCTTGTATTCCTGCGTGCAGTTCGAGTGACCATGCGTTGAACTCGGCGGCGGTTTCCCATATTGTCCCGGCGCGGCGTAACAGGCGATTCGGAAGGGGAACGCATGACTTCTCGCGAGCGGATGCTGGCGGCGATGAGCGGGGAACCGGTCGACTATACACCGTGTTCCTTCATGGCGTTCTTCAACCTGCGCGGGCGCGCCCGCGACGAGGTCTCCTTTGTCGAGCAGCAACTGGCGATGGGGCTCGATGCCTACACCCACGTGGGCTACCTTGGCTGGTCCATGCACGCGGACGCACGGGAGCGCGTCTGGTCCGAGCGCGAGGGCGACGGCACGGTCTTCTGTCGCCACATCGACACGCCCAAGGGCCCGCTCACTCAGCGAGTGGTTCAGGCCGAGGGCTGGCCGACGGCGGACAACTTCGATGTGTTCAACGACTGGGTCGTGCCGCGCGCGACCGAGGTGCTGGTCAAGCCGGAGCAGGACCTGGAGAAACTGCCGTACCTGCTCGGCCCCTTTCGGGACGCCGAGATCCGCGCGCTCCGCGAAACAGCGGCTGTCTCGCGCGAGCTCGCCCGGCGGCACGGCGTCCTGCAGATGGGCGGGTGGAGTTCGTGCAACTCCAGCGTCCGGAGCGACGACGGCGTGATGGGCGTGGACGCGATGGCATGGCTCTCGGGCTTTGTAGACGTCATGGTGCTGTCGCTCACGCGGCCGGACCTGATGCGCGAGTACGCGCGGATCATCCATGAGTGGAACGCGCGGCAGATCGCGGTCTACCTAGACGAGACCGAATGCGACATCGTCGTGCGCCGCGCGTGGTACGAAACGACCGAGTTCTGGACGCCGTCGGCCTACCGCGCGATCGTCTTTCCGTTCCTCAAGCGCGAAGTGGATCTCGTGCATCAGGCTGGCCGCAAGTTCGGGCTGATCACGACGAGCGCATTCGTGCCCATCCTCGACGACATCCTGGCGGCGGGAGTCGATGTTCTGATCGGGCTCGATCCCGAAGAGGGGAAGGGCACGGACCTGGCGGAGGTGAAACGCCGGTTTCGCGCCAAGCGGCGCGCGATCTGGGGCGGCGTGAGCGGGGCGGTGACAGTGGAGCAGGGGACCGAAGCCGACACGGATCGGGCCGTCGGGCAGGCCATGCGGATCATCGGCGAAGGCGGCGGGTTCATCCTGTCGCCCGTCGACAACGTGCGCGACGACACGCCGAACGCGTGGCGGAACACGCGCCGGCTGATCGAGACATGGAAGCGGCTGCGGTGAGGAGGTGGGCGTGAACATTGCCGGTCGAACCTACACGCGGCGGCAGGTCGAGGAGCGGGCGGAGAACATCGCGCAACTCGGCGGAATCCGGCATTACGAACTGTCCGATGGCCCGGCCCGCGGCGGTCGCGCGGCTGATTTCCGGTCCGGGACGGGGCTGCAGTTCACCGTGCTTCCGGACCGGGCCATGGATATCTCGCTGGCCAGCTACCGAGGGATCAACCTGTCCTTCCTTTCGGCTGCCGGCGAGGCGCACCCGGCGTTCTATGACGCATCCGGCAGCGAATGGCTTCGCACGTTCTTCGCCGGATTGCTGACGACGTGCGGGCTGACGCACGTTGGGCCGCCCGGCCCGGACGGCGATGCGATGCTGGGGCTGCACGGGCGGATTGCCCACGCGCCGGCGCGGCAGGTGCGGGACCTGTCGGCGTGGGAAGGCGACGAGTACGTCATGCGCCTGCAGGGCACGGTCGAGGAGTGCGCCCTGTTCGGCGACAAGATGCGCCTGGAGCGGACCATATCGGCGCGCGTGGGTGGACGGTGCCTGGAGATCGAGGACACGGTCACCAACTTCGGCTTTCGCCCCGCACCATTTGTGATCGTCTACCATATCAACCCGGGCTTCCCGCTTCTGGACGAGGCGGCTGAGCTGGCCTTGAGCGCTTCGGCCTGCGAGCCGTACCAAGAGGCGATGCGGCCGGGGATGGCCGACCGGTTCCGGTTCTCGGCGCCGCAGACGGCGTATGTCGAGCAGGATTTCCTGCACACGATGGCGGCGGGGACGGACGGCCGGGCGAGCGCCGCACTGCTGAACCCGTGCCTGGCGGGCGGCCTGGGGCTGTCGATCCGCTTCAGCCCCGACACGCTCCCGTTCCTCTCGGAGTGGAAGCGGCTGTGGCCGGGCGAGTACGTGATCGGGCTCGAGCCGTGCAACGTGCGGATTGCGAGCCGGGCGGAGCTTCGCAAGGCGGGTGGGCTGCCGATGCTGCAGCCGGGTGAAAGCCGTCGCATGCGCGTCGAGATCGGCGTGCTCGAGGGCGTGCCCGAGTTGGATGCGTTCCGCAGGAGCGTAGCCGCCAAGTAGGTCCCGCCTGCCGGGCGGGACCTAGGCGCCTCCCGGCAGGAGGCGCCTACTGCGGGAGAGGCGTCAGGCAGTGTGGTTGGGTGAGGAACCAATGGAGTGGACTATCATGATGCTGAACGACCTGATTCCGTTTCCGCGCGTGGCGAAGGAGAGCGGTTCGCTCAAGGCGCCGGCGGGGATAATGCTGAATACGCGGATTCGCGCGGCCACCGAGGAACGTGATTTCCGGGCGCTGGCGGATATCGTGCTGAAGCCGTGGCTGGGTAGTCGGGGCGGCGCGCGCCTGCGGGTGGACGTGGTGCTCGACGGGTCGCTCCGGCTGGCATTCGGCCGCCCGGTTCCGCCGGCGCTGGCGGACCAGGGGTATGCGCTCGACATCGGGCGCACCGCGCGGCTGGCCGCGCGAACGTATGCGGGACTGTGCGCCGGGCTCCAGACGCTCCGGCAGATCCTCGAGGACGCCGCGGCGCGCGGCGCGATGCCCAAGGCCCGCATCGTCGACTGGCCGCGCGTGGCGACGCGCGGGATCCACGTGGACCTGGCCCGCGAGATGGAGTACCGGCCGGCGCACCTGCGCCGGGTCGTGGAACACCTCGCGTACTTCCGGATGAACACGCTCCACCTGTACCTGGAGAACAAGTTCGCGTTTCCGAGCGCGCCCGGGGTGGCGCCCAAGGGCGCGATGACCCCGACGCAGGCGCGCGAGCTTTGCGCCTACGCCGGCCTGTTCGGCATCACGGTGATTCCCCAGCTCGCGACCATGGGGCACATGGAGCACCTGCTGCACGGCCGCTACGCGGAGCTGCGCGAGCGCCCCGGAGAGTCGTACAACATCTGCCCGACGCACCCGGGCACACGGCCGTTCCTGGCGGGCCTGATCGCGGATGCCGCGGCCGCGTTCCGGTCCCCGTTCATCCACGTGGGCTACGACGAGTCCCACTCGGGCGAGTGCGAGCGTTGCCGGCGGCACGGCCCGCCCGAGCAGCTGCTCGCGGATCACCTGAACTGGCTGAACGGCGAGGTGCGGCGGCACGGCGCCCGCACGATGATCTACGCCGACAAGTTCATTTCCCGCGAGGACTACCCGCGCGTCGATGCGGCCAACGGCGGAACCTCCGCGCAGGCGCGCGCGGCGCTCGATCGCGTCAGCCGCGATATCCTCATCACGGACTGGCACTACACGGCCCCGTACGGCGGAACGGCCCGGGCGCTGGTGAAGGCCGGATTCGAGGTGCAGATGGCCTCGGCGACCAATCTCTATTGGCATGACTCGATCCCGGTCCACCGGGGCCACCACTGGATCGTGCCCACGATGGACGAGGCGATCGCCGCCGGCGCCACGGGCGTGTTCAACACGAACTGGGAGTACTACCGCGGCCAGTACCTGGACAACTACTGGTTCTTCCAGGCGCTCGTGGCGGAGCGGGGGTGGACCGACGCCCCGCACGACTATGTCACATGGGGCGCGCGCTTCTCGCGCCGCTTCTGGGGGACGGATCGCGACTTCTACACGGAGCTGGCCGGGCTGGCCGAGGTCGTGCGCACGGACCGGCGGCGCGCGTTCATTGACGGCGACCCGCTGGCCATCGAGGTGCCGGCGGCGTTGAACCCGTATTGGCCGAGCTGGATGCAGATCGCCTTCGACTACCGCGAAACCGGCGAGTACCTGATCGCGCAGGCCGCCGCCTTCCGGAAGGCGGCGAAGCGGAACGCGGACACGCTGCGCATGCTCGACATGCCGGGCCAGATCATCCGCTACCTCGGCGTGCGCGCGGAGGCGAACCTGGCGATCGGGCGCGCGCTGCAGGCCGGGGACCGGGGCGCCGCCCTGCGCGCGTTGCGGTCGATCAAGGCCGCGGCGCTTCAGGTTCGCCCGCGGCTGGAGGACGGCTACCGGGCGTACGGCGGAGCGGTGGTGGACCGGAAGCGTCTGGCCGCGCAGCTGAGCGCTTTGGACGGCTACCGGCGGATGATCGCGTCGTCGTCGGTGGCGGGTCTCAAGCGCCTCACGGTGGACGATCTGGTCCTGGGCCGGCGCGAGCAGGAGCCCGGGCCGGACCTGGTGGTGCGCGCCTTCCGGGCGACCGAGCTCCAGCCGGCGTGCCCGGACATCCGTCGGGCGGCGGCCCTGCCGGCCGGCCTGGCGCTCACGGCGGCTCCCTATGTCGCGAGCGAGCAGCTGGGGGATGTCCGGCCGGCCCATGCCGGCCGGGACGGGATGCTGTATGTGTCGGGCACAATCGTCCTGCCGCGCGCGGGGAAGGGCGAGCTGCGCTTCGGCGCGGATGGCCCGGTGCGCGTGTGGGTCAACGGCCGGCCATGCGCCTGCGAGCCGGCCGCGACCAATCCGGCTGTGCCGGGGCAGTTCGCGGGCGCCGCTTGCTGGAAGAAGGGCCTCAACCGCATCGTGTTCGCCCTGAATACGAACGGCGGCAAGGCGTGGGGCGTGATGGCGCGGTGCGTGTACGGGAAG
Source organism: uncultured Verrucomicrobiota bacterium (assembly GCA_964431965.1). GTDB lineage: Bacteria > Verrucomicrobiota > Kiritimatiellia > CAIKKV01 > CAYSLU01 > CAYSLU01. The sequence goes on along the minus strand of CAYSLU010000032.1, from coordinate 37,375 downwards.
TAGGTCCCGCCTGACGGGCGGGACCTGGGCGCCGCCCGGCCGGCGGCGCCTTCTGAACCAGGCTGGAGACGAGCAGGCGGAGCGAAAAATGAGCCAGATCGAAATTGTGCCCGTCGTCCCGTTCGAGGACGGCGTGGCGGACGGGCAGAAGACCAGCCGGGCGGGCGTTTCGAAGGAGATCGCGAGGCGGCTGAGGAGCCGCTGGCTGCGCGGCACGCTCGGGCAGATGGCGCGGACCGACCTGGCGCGATGGGTGATGGCGCGGCTGGAGACGCCGCCCGACTACGGTCGCTATCCCGAGCTGGAGGACATCTATCCCGAGCGCATCGACCACTTGCGCGGCTTCGCGAAAGGGGCGGGCTGCACGCTGGAGGAGTCGGCTGTCCGGAGCTACCTGGCCTATCGCGAGGAGATCGAGAGCTGGTACTGGGGGCTCCAGCTCGAGCGCGAGCCGGCGCATTGCTCCGGAGTCATGTTCGCGGGGCCCGACGGAGTGATCGGCGGCCAGAGCGCGGAGAGCGCGCCGCCCCCGAAGCCTCGCGGGTACCGGTGGCGCCCGCCTCGGCCGTATGCCGGGCTGCGCCAGCTCAAGACGCAGTTTCCGAAGCTGGTTCTCCGCCGGCCGCGAACCGGCTACGTCGAGTCCTGGGGCGTGGGCAACGAGAAGGGCGTCGCCTGCTTCTCGAGCGTGTCGTGCAGCGTGTGGCTGGACGAGCGGATCGAGGACACGTGGCCGGTTGGGAACGTGCCGCTCCTCCGGTTCGCGCGTGACGTGCGACATCTGGCCGAGCTCTACCAGCGCTACACGCTGCACAACTGGTCGCGCGCGAACCAGATCTGGGCGGATGCCTCGGGCGACGCGGTCGCCGTCGAAAAGTGCTTCCGGCGCATCGGGCTGAGGTGGATCGGTCCCAGCCGGACGGTGTGGGTGACGGAAGGGCATTTCGAGAGCCCGGAGATGAACGCCTACATGTCCGCCAAGCGGCTCGAGTACGTCGCGAAGATGGGGCGCGACCTGGGAGCCGGCGATCTGCAGTACGCCACGGACTGCCACGTGCGCTTCACGCGGCTGGCCGAGCTGTGCCACATGCCGTGGGGGCGGGGATACGAGCACATCCGGCGGGTGCTGACGGACCATGCGCCGTTTCCGCGGGCCGTGTGCCGCCACGGCGGCCCGGATACGGCGCCGTATGACGTAACGGTGACAATGGCGAGCTGGTTTTCCGATCTGACGCACAACCGCTCGTATGGCCGCGACTGGAAGCCGTGGAAGCGCTTCTGCTGCGAGATTCCCGAATCCGTCGGCCAGTACCCCGCGCGGCCGGGGTGAGGCGCTCCCGGGCCCTCCAACGGAGCGGATGGACGACGTGCGACAGAATGTCGGTGGTTCTTACGTTTCATGGGCCCCGGGGCCAGTCATCGGCAACTAACGTTCGCATAACGCCTTGCCCTCGTTTTCGTTGGGTGGTAGGCGCGACATGCGATGAGGGAGGCACGCTTCGTGCTACGTTTGAGATGCTTGATGGTAATGGCGATCTTGGACCGGGATAGCGTGCTCCCGGGGGAGGGTTTGGTATGAAGCAGAGTGTGCTGGCTGTGTTGTTCTGGCTGTTGGCCGCTGTAGGCGCGATTGCCCTCCCGGTGACGCTGGAGGTCGGGAGGAACGCGGACCAGCCAACGTGGATGTCGGCAGCCCTGAGCGGGAGCCTGAACGATCCGGGCAACGTGTGGAACCAGGTTGACGACGGCACAACCGGCGACGGGGGGACATGGACGCTCTTCCAGATGAGTCTCCCAAAAGTGGGCAACAACTGGAATGCCTGGGGGTTCGTCTACAAGCAGTCCTACTACGATGCAGCGCATACCTATGTCCTCAGCAGTATATCCCTACATCTCTTCGGGCAGCATATGGTCGCTCCCTGTGATGCCGAGACGGCTCCGAATCGGGTGGAGATGAGCTGCTTGTTCGGTGATCTCTACGGCAGTCCTGTCGGCCGCCTGTTTCATTCGGTGCCCCACATGGCATCCGGCCATCTGGACACCATGAGGCTGACCGTTGCGGACCTTAACGGCGACAGCGTTGGCCGCATTGGTGCTGACGGCGCGCTGGCGGCATCGGTCCGCCTCAACCACATTCCGGACTTGGCGTCGACACTTGCTCTGCTGCTCTCGTCCTTCGTCGGCCTGGGCCTTGCACGATGTCGCCTGGCATGGTAGCGCCGTTCGCCGCTTGCTGGCGTTGAAGCCGTTGCCTGCGTCTGGGTCGGCGCGTGAGCCGGAGCGATCCAGTGGTCGGGCGCCGATCCCGGGGAGCATACTCGACCCCTTCCTGAAGGGCGAGCCGCGTCGATGGGCGAATGATCGACTCGGCCCTTGAGCTACCGTCGGGCGGTCGGCCCCTGAGCGGGCAATTCCAGGCGCGCCCCATTGCCGCGCCCCATTTCTTGACACCGAATGGTGGGGGTGGTATCCATCGCGATCTTTTTTTTCCCTGTCGGAAGAGACATGAGGAGAACCGCCGCGTGAATACCAGTCCGACCGCTGCCGCGACCAAGGGCGACATCTACACGTGCGGCACGATCACCTACACGAAGCGGGGCCTGATTGCGCTCTTCGCCTGGATGCTTTGGGGCGACTTCTGCTTCACCATGATGGAGACGGTGGTGCCGAGCATTCTGCCGCTGAAGCTCCGCAGCCTTGATTCGCCGAACATGATCATCGGCTTCATCATGACGACGCTGCCGGGGATCTTCAACATCGGCATCACCCCCTGGCTTAGCTTCAAGAGCGACCGGCACCGCGGGCCGATGGGCCGGCGGATCCCGTTCATCCTCTACACCGCGCCCTTCATCACCCTGTCGCTGCTGCTCATCGGGTTCAGCGACAGCATCGGGAAGTGGACGCACGGCATGTTCTTCGGGAACATTTTCAGCCAGGCTCAGGTCACCATCTTCCTCCTCGCGATCTTCGCGGCCATGTTCGACCTCTTCAACATGTTCGTGAACACGGTCTACTGGTACCTGTTCAACGACGTGGTGCCCCAGCCGCTCATGGGCCGCTACATGAGCTGGTTCCGGCTGGTCGGGACGCTGACCGGCGTCTTCTACAACTTCTTCATCTTCAAGTTCGCCGAGAGCCATATGAAGGAGATCTACCTGGGGGCGGCGGCGCTCTACATGGTGGGCTTCGGCATCATGCTGTTCCGGGTGAAGGAAGGGGAGTACCCGCCCCCGCCGGCCCAGGCCAAGAAGCCCAGCTTCATGGACAACGTCCGCACCTTCGGGCGGGAGTGCTATACGAACCGGTTCTGGTGGGACATCAACCTGATGTACGCCTTCGGGGCCATGGCCGGGTGCATCGGCGTGTTCAACGTGTTCTTCATGAAATCGCTGGGGCTCGATCTGAGCTACATCGGCAAGATCGGCGCCATCTCGGCGATTACGATCCCGGTCTGCCTGGCCTTTTCCGGGGCGCTGATCGATCGGTGGCATCCCGTGCGCGTCGCAGCCTACGCGGCCGCATTCGGCGCGTTCTTCTGCCTCGGCAACTGGGTGTGGCTGTTCATCGATATGCCGCCCACGAAGCTCTACTTCTGGATCGGCGCGATCCACGGGGCGGTCTTCGGCGCGCTGCTCAGCGCGATCGGGCAGACCGCCGACCTGCCGCGGCAGATGGCGCTGTACCCGCGGGAGCGGTTCGGCCAGTTCTGCGGCGCGGTGGCCCTGTGCCGGGCGCCCGCCGTGATGATCGGCGGCACGTTGGCCGGCCTTTATGTCGACGTCTGGAAGCAGTTCTTCCCGGTCAACAACTATGCGTACCGCTTCAACTTCCTGTGGACGGGCCCCCTTGTCATCCTGGCCTTCTATTTCCACTACCGGTTCTTCCGGGGATGGAAGCGCCTGGGCGGCGACACGGCGTACCAGCCGCCCGAGAAGTCCTTCAAGCTGTCGGAGCTGAAGCCGCACCCCGCCGATACCGGCAAAGTGCCGCGCGGGCTGCTCGCGGTCATCGGGTTCGCCTTCCTCGGCGCGCTCCTGTCGAATCTGGCCTGGGTGGTCTACTACTGGTTCTTCGCGCACGACCCGTACAGCACCAAGGTGTGGGTCGCGTCCACCGTGGTCAATGTCCTGCTCTTCCTCGGCTTCCTGCGCTTCATCAAGTTCATGGAACGGCCCTGATCGCATTGACATCGCGCGGGTCGGCTTTCATACTGTCGCGGTTTTTTTGAGGCGGCGTAGCTCAGTTGGCAGAGCAGAGGAATCATAATCCTCGTGTCCGGGGTTCGAGTCCCTGCGCCGCCACCATATCCTCGCCCTGCAGCGGTTTTCGACGATGCTTCGCAAAGCCGGGGACGGAGGAGCTGGCCATGCGCGATACGGCCCGGTTGCAGCTGGCGGCCGCGGCGCTCCGGCACCGGGGAAGGGCGGGATGACAACGTTCCGGTTGGAACGCATCGTGGCTCGGTTCATAGCCAGTATCGCCGTGGCCCTGTCCGCCGCGGCCGGCGTCGCCGTCACCGATCCCCCTGCCGCCATGGATCGGATTCAGGGGCTCGTTGACGGGGCCCGCGTCCGCCATCCCGGGTCGCCGGGCAACCTCGCCATGGAGCGTAAGATCGCGGCCCTGTTCGCGGCCAGCGGCTTCACCAATGGCGAGGTGCGGTTCACAGCCCCGGCGCTTGAGACCGGCGCGGCAACGATCACCCCGGCCGGCGGTGCGCCCATCCGGGCGTGGCCCCTGCACCCGTCGCTGTTCCGCCCGGGCAACCTGCCGACCAACGATATTCCAACGCGCCTCGTGTATCTGGGGCGCGGGTCCTACGAGGATCTGGAAGCGGTTCGGGGCGAGAGCCTGGACGGGGCCGTGGCGCTGATGGAGTTCGACAGCGGCGGCGCCTGGCAGCGGTTCATGCGGTTTGGCGTTCAGGCGTTCGTGTTCATCGGCCGGAGCGGCTATACGGCCGTGGATCGGATGGACAAGGTGTATCGGTCCGAGGTCTCGATCCCGCGCTTCTTCATCACGGCTGAGGACGGCGCCGCGCTCCGCCGACAGATGGGCGGTGGCCGCGCGCTCGACGGGCAGCTCCGTGCCGAGCCGTCCCGGTGGCGCGACGAGATTCTGCGCGATCTGTGGGTGTTCATCCCGGGCCGGGACCCCGAGCTCGAGCGGGACGTGTGCGTGCTGGTCGCGCCGATGGATGCCAACAGCGTGGTGCCGGACCTGGCCGAGGGCGGGCAGTCGGCGGCGAACCTGCAGATCCTCTCGGATCTGCTGGCGCGATTCCGCCGGGAGCGGCCGGCCCGCTCCGTGATGCTGGCGGCGGTCAACGCGCACACCCGGCGCTACCAGGGCGAGCGCATGCTCTCGTGGCACCTTCTGGCTCCGGGCAACCAGGTCGAGGATGTGCGCAACCTGCTCGCGTCCGACATCCGGTACCAGCAGCTCATCATCGACACGTATCGCCGGATCGACCTCGCCGACCGGACGGCGGCGGAAGCCGCTCTCGTGGACCTGCGCACGCTGGAGGACAAGTCGACGGGCCGGAACGTCTCGCCGAAGAAGCCGGTCGTGTCCCGCGCCAAGCGGGATGTGAACCAGGTCAAGACGCGCCTGCTGCGGCTGCAGCAGGCGAAGGCCCCCCCCGCGGATCGCGAGGCGGAGGCGGCCCGGCTCAAGGCCGAACTCGATACGCACGTCCGCATCCTGACCCTGTTCAACAAGGTGGGCATTCAGACCACGCTGAGCGACCTGACGGCCCGGGAGGTCGACATCCTGCGCGGCTACATCCGGGATATCGTCGCCGAGAACGAGAGCTGGGTCGGGCTCAACCGGCGCGACCTGCAGATGGACGTCGACAACGGCGCGGTCCGCGACGCCCTGGGTGGCCGTACCGTGAACCTGGTCGTCACGCTGGATCTCGACTGGTCCACGGACCAGATCGGGTTCTGCGCCATCGATCCGCTGAACGAGGAGGATGTGTACGGCCGCCGGCTCGGCGTGAACACCGTGCGCCTGGCGGGCGAGGTGGCCCGGCGGCTGGGCGGGGAAAGCCCCTTGGCGGATACGATGACGGCGCCCTCCGGCCTCCCGCAGCAGTACTTCTTCTACGCCTCGGACTCGGCGATCGGCTACTTCGTGACGGCGAACAATACGCCGGCGGTCAGCCTGCGAAACGTGTTCTCGACCGGCGGCCGCCTGTTCGCGCCGGACGACACGGTCTCGAACCTCCCGGCGGCGCGCGTGGAGCGCCTGTCGGCCTTTGTGCCCGAACTGGTCCAGGCCGTCCTGGCGGATCGCACGATCATGTCGTCGACCGATCTGCCCCGGGCCAAGGCGAAGGCGAAGTCCTGGGCGATCCAGCTGAAGACCTTCGAGTTCGATCAGTTCTCCGCCAACGTCCTGCCGGACATCCCGGTGGCCGGCAGCCTGGTCCTGCTGTACCCGCCCTCCATCGGGGCGGTCTCGGTTGCCGGAGACTCGCTGGGCTGCTATTCGATGATGACCGACGACCGGGCCGCCAAGGTCTTCTACGGCCTGAAGGAGGCGTCGGAGACGGCCCTGCCGTCCGTCGCGTTCCGCATGGACCCGGACTTCCGCCGGCTGGAGTACGTCATCGACGCGGGCGAGGCCCAGCAGAAGGTGGACTCGAACGTCAAGGCGGTCCCGAGCCTGACGGTGTCGATGTTCCCCTGCAAGGAGATCGTGGTCCGCGAGCGGCGGGACTCGTCGGCCATCTCGTTCACCCCGATCACGGTCTCCTCGTACATCGTGCTCGAGGGCGCTCAGAATGCCACGCCGCGGCGGTACGGCATGCTGGGCTCGCCAGGGCTCTCCGCCAAGCAGGTGCCGATCTCGGGCGGGCCGATGGCGGTCTGCGTGGAGGATCCGGACCGGGTCAAGATCCTCACGGCCGGCCTGCGCCTCGGCCTCCGGTCCTCTCCGACGGCGCCGGAAGGAACCGGCGTGCTGTCCACCGAAGAGCTTGGGCCGGACTTCTTCCGGCTGGCGGCCGGGGATGCCGCCGGGCTGAACCGGCACCGGCTCAAGGGGCTGAAAGGCGTGGCCAACCAGCTGGTGGACGAGTTCATGCGCCGGGGCGATGCGGCCTGGGCGGAGGCGGAGTCCGCGCGCGAGTCCGGCGACCACAACGGCTACCTGCGCAGCCTGTCCATCGCCCTGGGCGCCCAGGTGAAGGCCTACCAGCAGATCTCGGCGGTGACGAACGACATGCTCAAGGCCATCGTCTTCTACATGGCCCTCCTGCTGCCGTTCTGCTTCTTCACCCAGCGCCTGATGTTCAAGACCACGAAGATCGAGGTCCAGATGGGCCTCTTCGCCGCGCTGTTCGTTTTGACGTTCATCCTGTTCCGGGTGATTCACCCGGCGTTTCGCGTGTCGCGCTCGCCCGAGGCGATCTTCATCGGATTCGTCATGGGGATCCTCGGGCTGTTCGTCGTCTGGATCCTTCACGGCCGGTTTGAAGGGGAGATGCAGTACCTGTTCGGCACGCTCGGGGGGATGGATCTGGCGGAGATCGGGTACTCGGCCGCCGGGCAGGAAGCGCTCCTGATCGGGGTTCACAACATGAAGCGCCGCCGGATCCGGACCACGTTGACCACGGCCACGATCGTGCTCGTGACGTTCACGATGCTGGCCTTCTCGAGCATCTCGAAGCGGATGAATCCGACGATCATCCCGGTGGCCAAGGACTCGCCGTACACGGGGCTCTTCTTCCAGTGGCCCGGGAGCCTCTGCATGGACGAGGCCACGCTCGCGGCCGTCGGCGATCTGTTCTCGCGCGATGCCGGGCGCATGGCCGTGCGACGGTGGCTCCTGCCGCCCAAGCTCGACTGGGACAGCCAGTCCAAGCAGTACAACACGTTCCGGGTGACGACGTCGGCCGGCGGCTCCGCCGAGATCGAGGCGGCGCTCGGGCTCTCGATGGCTGACGCGGACTTCCTCGGCCCCATGCCGCTGCTGGCCGGAGGGCGGTACTTCAGCGCGGACGATGCCGACGAGGCCATGCTGCCGGCGCGGGCCGCGGCCGCCCTCGGGATCGGTCCGGAGCAGGTCGGGAAGGTGACGCTGCGGTTCCGCGGCCGGGACCTGCTCGTCGTCGGGTTGCTGGACGACGACCGGTTTGCGGCGATGCAGGATCTGAACCAGACGCCGCTGCTGCCGATCAAGCGCGTGCAGACGCTCGGCTGGCAGCAGACGGAGGCGGCCGCATCCGCCACGGTGGATCCGACCGTCGATCAGACCGGCGTCTTCTTCGTGGACCTGTCGGCGCTCCTGGTGACTCCGGTCGAAACGGCCCGAGGGCTGGGGGCGCTCCCGTTCAGCGTGTCGGTTCAGCTGAAGGATTCGCTGCCGGTATACCGGGCCATGGAGCAGCTGCTGTCCATGGCGGAGGCGAAGTTCTTTGTCGCCAGCCGGGAGCCGTTCTCGGTCGGCGAGGGCGGGCAGCGGATGAATCCGGCGGGCGTGTACTACATCGGGTCCGGGTACAAGACGTCCATCGGCGGGCTGGCGCGCCTGATCATCCCGCTCCTGATCTCGAGCACCATCATCCTGAACACCATGCTCGGCTCCGTCTACGAGCGGAAGTCCGAGATCTCGATCTACAACGCGGTGGGCCTCAACCCGACGCACATCGGGATCTTCTTCCTCGCCGAGGCATTCGTGTACAGCGTGATCGGCTCGGTCGGCGGGTACCTGATCGGGCAGATGACGAGCTTGGGACTGCTCAAGCTCGGCTGGGTGCGCGACATCAACCTGAACTTCTCCTCGCTCGGCGTCGTGTACGTCATCCTCTTCACCATCGCGGTCGTGCTGCTGTCCACGCTCTACCCGGCCGTCGTGGCCAGCCGGGCCGCGGTTCCGTCCGGCAAGCGCAAGTGGTCGATGCCCGCGCACGACGGCAACCGGATGGGCATCGTGTTCCCGTTCATCTACCAGGCCGCGCTGGTGCCGGGCATCATCGCCTACATCGAGGAGTACTTCGCCCGCTTCTCCGAAGCCTCGATCGGCGAGGTGATCGCCGCCTTCCGGGGGCGCCGGCGGGGGCGCGATGAGCAGGGGCGCGAGGTGTATGAGCTGGACTACGACGTGGCCCTGGCCCCGTTCGACCTCGGCGTGACGCAGCGGGTCCGGTTCCGCGCGGCGTGGGACGACGTGGTTCAGAGCCACCGCATTCACATGACGATCGACCGCGTATCGGGCCAGGACTCGAACTGGGAGACCACGAACAAGCCGTTCCTGGAGCAACTGCGGAAGTACCTGATGCACTGGCGTAACCTGGAGCCGGCCCGGCGGGAGCTGTACGCCCGCCAGGCTGTGGAGGTGTTCGATGGCCGGTAGTCCGGATGACGGAAAGCGGGCCGAGGTCCGGGAGCCGGAGGTGCGGATCACCGGCCGCGCGCTGGCGGTCGGCGCCGCCGTGGCGGTCGTCTTCTCCTTCCTGAACGTCTATTTCGAGCACCGGCAGGGCCTCGTCGCGACGGCCACGCAGATTGCCGTGCTGCCGTACGTGCTGCTGCTGGCGACCGTCCTGCTGCTCAATCCGCTGTGCGGGTTGCTTCGGGTGATCCGTCGCTTCACGCTGGCGGAGATCCTGACGGTCTTCATCATGGGCTCCGTCTCCTCGGGCATCGCGAGCTTCGGGCTGATGGCCCAGCTGGTGCCGATCACGAGCGGCCTGTTCAACCGGGGATGGAACAACGACCAGTCGGAGTGGAACCGCTACGTGGAGCCCTACCTGGACGAGTCGTTCTTCGTCTCCGTCCCGGGCATCCAGAAGGCGGCGCAGGCCTATCGCGTGGCGTTCGACGAGGCGCGCGTTTTGCGCGAGGTCCACGAGGCGGCTGATCGACGGCAAAGCGCCCGGAGGCTGCTCGCCGCGGTCGAAACGGCGGCGGCTGGCCTCCAGGCGCGCACCGGTGCGCACGATACGGACCGGGTTCGCGCGCAGCAGGACCTGGAGAACGCCCGCCGGGCCGATGCTCAGGCCCAGGCCGAGTGGGTGAAGCACGGGAGCGTGTCGCGCGACCCCGACGGTGTCCTGGCCGCCTACCCGGATCGCATCCGAGCGGCGGAGCAGACGCTGGCGGCCCGCAAGCTCGAGCTGCGCGCGCTCGAGCAGAGCGCCTTCGAGCGCGTTCAGCTCTTCCGTCGCGGGCTGCCCGAGACCCAGCGGGCGTTCCCGGGGTTCGTGCCCGTCACCGGCGAGAGCGCGATGATGTATCGCGGGCGGTTCCGCCGGCTGGTGCACGGAACGTCGGCGCGCCGCGAGCTCGAGCGGGCGCAGGTGGCGCTGGCGGCCTTCCCGCCGGATCAGCCCCTGCCGGCGGCGGCGGCGGCGGCGCTGCGCGCATCCGCCGACGCGGCGGTCGGGCGCCTGGGCCGTGCAGATACGCGGCCCGCGGTCATCGCCCGCCAGCAGGAGATCGACGCGGATTGGAGGAGCGAGCAGCAGCGGCTCCTTCGCGCGCAGGCGGACCTGGCCGCCGCCCGGACGGCGCGCCGGGCGGCCCCGGCGTCGGAGTTCCGGCGGATCGACGGATCGGTCAGCCGGCTCGCGCGCGACGAGCGGAGGCGGGCCCGCGCGCTGGCCGAGCTGAAGCGCGAGCGGGAGCAGGCCGTGGCCGAGCTGGCGATCATCGGCCGCATGCAGGCTTCCGCCGACCGGATCGCCGCGCTGGGCACCCGCGCCGGAGACGGCGCCGCGACGCCGCGTGAGCTGGCCGCCGAGCTGCGCTCCATCGTCGAGGCCTTTCCGTCTTTCGACGCCTCGCTGCGCCGCTACCTGCTGTCGGACATCCCGTGGGGACACTGGACCCGGCCGCTGCTGTGCTGGTCCTTCCTTATCGTGATCACCTACACGGTGCTCATGGCGTTCAACCTGCTGATCTTCCGGCAGTGGGCCAAGAACGAGAAGCTGATCTACCCGCTGGCGGAGCTGCCGGAGATCCTGGCCGGACGGGATCCGACCGCGAGCATCATTCCGCCGGTGTTTCGGAACGGTCTGTTCTGGGTGGGCTTCGCCATTTCGGCCTCGGTGCTGGGCTGGAACCTGCTCTGCCTGAGCCAGGCCGTTCCGGGGTTGCAGCGGTTCGACCTCGAGAACAAGTGGGCGACGTACATTGCCAACGGGCCGCTGAGGGGCCTGTATCCGGACGCCAAGTCCGAGATCTTCTTCACCATGATCGGGCTGGCGTTTCTGATCCCGGCGAAGATCTCGTTCTCGCTGTGGCTCTTCTCGGTCCTCTACATGGTCCAGCTTCTGATCCTCGTGTGGAGCGGGCACGGATCGAACGAGAACTCCTTCCCGTGCGAGTGGATGTACATCCTGAACTTCCGGACGGCCGAGGGCGGGGGAGCGCTGATGGTCTTCGCTGCCGCCGTCTTCTACAAGTGTCGGAAGTACCTCTTCTGCTGCTGCCTTCCGCAGGCCGTCCGCGAGCTGGACCCCGCCGAGCAGCGGGAGCTGCGGTCGTCCTCGTTCCTCTTCCTCGTCGGCTCGGTCGCGCTCATTCTCGGCCTCTGGCTGGGGCTTGGGGCGAACCTGGCTTACACGCTCTTCGCGTACCTGGTGATCATGATGATCACCATCGGGCTCGTCCGGGCCGTCGCCGAGGGCGGCATCCTGGGCTTTCAGGCCTGGGTCAACCCGTTCCACCTCATCCGGACGCTGTTCGGCATGGACAAGGCGTGGACGGCTCCGCACCTCTTCACTCCGCTGCTCGTCTACTTTTCCGTTCTGTTCCTCGACATCAAGACCTTCATCGCGCCGGCCATGGCGAACAGCATCAAGATCCGGGACGACTTGCGGCTGGGGCGGGCGCGGTTTCACATCGCGATCGTGCTGTGCATCCTGTTCGCCCTGTTTGCGTCGGTCGCCGCGCACCTGATGCTCGGGTACAGCCGCGGGGCGGATGCGATGAACGGCTGGTTCTATTCGACGTTCCCGAAGAGCCTGTACGACCAGATGGCCTCGATGGCGAAGACCCTGCCGGTCGATGCGTCCGCCAACCGCCTGTGGATGGGCTTCGGCGCCGCTCTGATGGGGGGGCTCCTGTACTTCCGCCAGATCTGCTTCTGGCTGCCGCACCCGATCGGGCTGATCATGCTGGTGAACCCGATGATGAAGACGTACTGGTTCTCGATCTTCCTGGGCTGGCTGGCGAAGTCTGCCGTCACCAAGTACGGGAACAAGGACACCTACGACCGCGTGAAGAACCTGTTTATCGGCCTCATCGTCGGCGAGTTGGTCCTCGTCGTCCTCGCCCTCGTGGTCTCGCTCTTCACGGACGCCCAGATCCCGATCCACCTGAACCGGAACTGACGCGGTGCCGGGGTTGTGCTCTCGCTCCGTCCCGGATGCGCGCCCCACCCGCACGCGCTCGCGGATCCATTGCCCGTCGTGGACTTCGTCACCAGGCACCCGGCAGCGAACGGTGCCTACGCGCGCTTGCGGCGGGGCGGAGGCGCCTTCCAGCACTCGCGCAGGGCGGCGTGAAGGCGCTCGCTGAAGCCGGCGGGGAGCGCGCCGGGCGTGTTCCGGCGATAGAGCGTGATCGTGTTCCGGATGTTGTCGACCACCACCCGGCAGGGGTTGCACCCGACGAGGTGCGACTCGAGTTCCTTGCAGACGGCCGGGGCGACGCCGCCGTCCACATACGTGTTGAGGAGGGCCAGCAACTCGGCGCAGGTTGCGCCTCGCTTGCCGCCGATGGTGTGGGTCCGCGTTCGTCTTGGGGTCATGAGCGTCTTCCTCGTCTGGGCGCCGGCTGCCGCAGGTCGTGCGCGTGGCGCGCCGGCTGGTAGCGGCGCGAAGGATCGCCGAATGCCTTCGTCAGCCGCTCGCGCAGCTTCAGCCGGGCACGCAGCAGTCGGACCTTCACGTTGGCCTGCGTGATCCGCAGGGCGCGTGCGGTTTCGCGGACGGGGAGTCCCTCCACGTCGCGGAGGAGGAAGACCGCGCGGTACGCCGGATCGAGCGCGGCGATGGCCGAGTCGAGTACCTCGCGGGTCTCGGCGCGCTCCGCGAGCCGATCGGGCCCCTCCCGCCAGTCCGCGATGAACTCGGGGTGGGCGATGGCGCCGTCTCGGTCCGGCGCGATCGCCGCATCCAGGGAAGTCGTGGGCAGGCCGCGTCGCTTGCGGAGGAGTTTGAGCGCCGCGTTCGCGGCGATGGCGGTGACCCAGGTGGAGAAGGACGACCGCCCGCGGAACGACGACAGGCCCCGGGCGGCACTCACGAAGGTCTGCTGGGTGATGTCCTCCGCATCGTGGTCGGAGCCGGTCATGCGGCGGGCCAGCCCGAAGACGCGTCGCTCGTGGCGCGACACCAGCGCCTCGAGGGCGCCCAAGCTGCCCAGGCGGGCAGCACGGACCAGATCGTGGTCGTCCGGCTGGGCGCCCGTCGGAGCGATGGGTGATGACGGTTCCATGCGGGGCGACCGATTCAGCGGTCCATCCCGAGCTTCTTGAGCTTGGGGATGATGACGAAGCGACAATAGGGGGCCTCGGCGTTGCGGTTGAAGTAGTCCTGATGGTGATCCTCGGCCGGGTAGAAGTCGGCGGCAGGCACGATCTCGGTAACAGCGGGTCCGGCGAGCACCCCGGAGGCTTCGAGTGCGCGCTTCGATGCCTCGGCCGCGGCCTGCTGAGCCGGCGAGTAGTAGAAGATCACCGAGCGGTATTGGGTGCCGGTGTCGGCGCCCTGCCGGTTGAGGGTGGTGGGATCGTGCATGCGCCAGAAGATGTCGAGCAGCTGCGCGTAGGACACGACGTGCGGGTCGAAGACGACCTGCACGACCTCGGCGTGTCCGGTCTTGCCGGAGCACACTTGCTTGTAGGTTGGGTTGCGCATGGTTCCGCCGGCGTAGCCGGAGGTGACGGATGCGACGCCGGGGAGCTTCTGCAGCACGGCCTCCGAGCACCAGAAGCAGCCGGCTCCGAACATGGCGGTTTCGGTTGTGTTTGTGTTCATGAGGGTGTTCGCTCCGGCGGCTGCGGGGTGCCCGCCGAACAGGCTCATCCCCACCACGGCAGCCGCACATAGTGTCTTCATGACGCCAGTATACCGTGCGTCGCGCACGATCGCGATGGGAACCATACATCGCGTTGCACCGCCTCGTCGGGTCGCGGACTCACCCGACCCAAGCCGCGCCGCGGTTCGGCCCGTTCCGTCGCAGACTCGGAACGGTGGGTCAGGGTGATCTCGCGGGGGCGTGGTGGGCCGCGTTGTGGGAGGGCCCGCGGCCTCGCGGGCCGGGCGATGGCGCGAATCCGGTTCGCCCCGTTCAGGGGCCAGTCCGGCCTTCGACATTCCGCGGTTCCCTGTTCTGACATCCTACCGTCATCCCTTCACCATGTGAACGATCAGGGCCTCGAGCGGGGGAAGCGGGAGCGAAGCCCGGGCGTTGCCCGGGGAATCGTGAACGGCTCGGATCGTCCAGCCGCTGGCCGGCTGGACGGGTGCGGCGACGGGCTCCGATCCGTAGTTGATCGCGACGACGAGCCGTTCGCCGGGGTGGATGGAATGCTCGGTCAGGCCGATCGCCGGGCTGGCCGCTGAAGCGCAGCGGTCGCGGACCGCGGCCGAGGCCACGTGGCGATAGATGCGCCACCAGGGCGCGGCGCCGGGCGCGTGGAAGGCGCCGGGGCACTCGGCGAGCGCGGTCTCGACGGGAACGGTCATCAGGTACACCATGCCGCGCCCGAACGCGTGCTTGAGGAACACCGGGTTGCCGTCGGGCTCCGCAGCCAGCACCTCGGCGCCACGCGGCTGGAGGTTAAGGCGGACGGGCGACTCGATCCTGAAGCGCGGCAAGCCCGACCAGGCGGACACGGCGAAATCGGCCGGCCCGGATCGGCGCTCGCGCGTGCGGACCTCCGCGCCGAACAGCCCCGCGAAGCCGGAGAGGATCGCGTCGCGGTGGCTGACGTAGAGCGTGGCGCCGGCGCGCACGCGCTCCTGCATGGCGAGCCAGAACCGTCGGGAGAAGCCGGCGGCACCGGACAGGCTGGGCAGGAGGTAGAGCGATGAATCGGGGATCGGCTGGTCCGCGTGGCGGAATCGGATGTCGAAGCCCGCCTGCTTGGCGAGGATGAAGGAGCTGAACGCGGCGCCCCAGGCGTCCTGTCCGGACGAGAGCATGCAGCAGGCGTCGATCCGTCGCGGGGGTGGCGGGGCGGGCATCCGGCTGAGAAAGGAATCGAACTCCCGCAGTGCGTCGAGCACCGGCTTTGGCGAGCGGTCAGATCGGATCAGGCCCAGTTCGCGCTCGTAGGCATGCCAGTCGTAGGGGGCGTGCGCCAGGTGATCCTGATCGTAGGCGCACCACCAGAGGCAGCCTCCGACGCCGTGCGCCCAGAGCGAGTAGAGAACGGCGCGGAGGTAGCGGGGCGCCTCGTCGTCGGCGGCGATCATGGGCCCCAACGTTCCGAGTTCCTCGGCGACGCACAGGCGGCCGCCGACGTCGGCGTAAAGGCAGGACTCGGCCGTGGCGTGCAGGAGGGGTCGGATGGTGGTCACGGGATCGCGGTCGCAGTGCGGGGTGAAGATGGGATAGGGATGGGTGGTCAGGACATCGGTGAGTTCGGCCTGATCGCGGATGGTCCACGGCGCATCGCTCTGCGGGCTGAGCCCGTGCATGCCGGAGAAGATGGGGCGGGACGGATCTTCGGCGCGTATGGCCGTGGTGAGGGCGGACGTCCAAACCCACGCGGCTTCGCGGCCGGGCACGGGGGCCATGCAGTTGCATTCGTTGCCGAGATCCCAGGCATGGATGGCCGGATGGGTCCGGAACTGCCGCACGAAGTGGCGCACAAAGCGAGCCTGCCACAGGATGGCGTGTGGATCGGTGAGGACATTGAGGCCTTCCAGGGCGGGCGGGACGAAGAGGCGGCCGCTCATCCAGCCGGTAATGAGGCCCACAATGAGGCTCAGCCCGTTCGCTTGGGCCGCGTCGGCCAGCTGGCGGAAGCGGTCGAGGCAGGGCTCGGACAGGCCGGCCCGGCCGGCGTCGGTGTCCGGGAGCGGCTCCTCGCCCATGCGGATCTCCTGCGGCCGCCCGTGCCCGGTGCGGAGAAGCGTGATGGGCTGGAAGTCGGGCCAGAGCGGGAAGACGCGGAGCGTCCGGACGCCGGCGGATGCGAGCTGGCTGAGGTCGGCGCGGACGACGTCGGGCTGCCAGTCGGACCACATGCGGGTGCCGGCGTGGGAAGCCCAGTAGTTGCAGCCGAGGAGGAAGGTCTGTGGCCCGGCGGCGGGTGGTGTCGTCACGATACCGTCTCCTTGCGTGGTGCTGGCTTGATCCGACGGGGTGCACTATATCGCGCTCCGCCATGCATCGCCAATGGTTCGTGTTTGCTGGGGAGACTGCAGGCTGAGCGATACGAGACAGCTCGGCGGATTGGGCCGAACATGGGCGCGTGATCCCGACCCGCCTGGGCCGTTGCCGCAGGACGGCGCGTACAGGAGTACTGCGCCGCCTGCGGCGCCGGCCCATCCGGGCCGGTCTGACGCGCCCACGTTCGGGCCCCTCGCAGACTCGGGGCGACCCAATCCGCCTCGCGGCGCGCCCCGTTCCGTCGCGGACTCGGAACGGTGGGCCAGGGGAGCAGTCTGCCCTTCGACATTCGGAGGTCCGCGTTGCAGTGCCTCAGAAGCTGTGAGGAAATTGAACTCGGACTGTCGCGACAAAGCCCGACCCTCCAAACACCCAAACCTATGTCGCTTCGTCCTCCCCCCCCCGTCACGGAGGCATTACCTGCGGTTCGATATTCTGTGAGTCTCGGAGTAGGCTGTCGCCCATTCAGCGAGGAGGAGGCGATGAGGAATTTTCTGGTCGTTGTCGCGTGGATGGCGTTGGCGGGGGTGGGGCTGGCTGATGATGGGTTTGAGGCGCGTCGGGCGATGGCCCTCTCCGGCTTCACGAACCGGCCGCTGCCGGCGGTGGCCAGCCCGGGAACGTGGGTTGACTCCGAGCGCTGGTGCGTGGCGCACGCCTGCCTGGAGGCAGGCGTGCGCCTGGGTGAGGCGAATCGTTACTTCGAGACCGTCGAGCCGGTATCCATGTGGCGCAGGCTGGTGGCGGACACGGACATCCAGTTCACCGATCTGCTGTGGACGTACGTCCGGTTCAGGGATTCGGCGAGGCTTTCCGACGCGGCCCGCGTTCACCTGCTCAGCCTGTTTCGCGCTTGGCGGGTGCCGAACCCGGACCGCAACCGTGCGGCCGACTCGCTTTACGAGTGGCCGGCGGAGTATACCGAGAACCACTCGCTGAACATCCTGGCGTCCGCCTACTTCATCGACGTCGTGCTCGGGCGCGATCCCGCGCCCCGGGCGGCGCTGCTGCGGGCGTTCTTGGCCGACCGCGCCGGCTGGGGTTGGAGCGAGTTCCACTCGCCGTCCTATGCGCTGGTGACCGTGAAGGTTCTGGGCATGCTGGCGTCGGCCGCCCCGGACGCGGATCTGGCGATGGCGGCGCGGATGCACCTGGATATCCTCGCGCTCGACTTCGCGCAGGTCGGCCTGCGGTACTGGCGCGGCATGCCGCATGCGCGCGGCTACGGCTCCGAGGGCAGCAACGCCGGAAACTCCATGTGCGACGTGGCGCGCCTGTGGTTCGCCGATTCCGGTGGGGCGCCGCGTGGCGGTAGTCCGTTCCTCGTGCATCTGGTGACCGACGGGTACCGGCCGCCCGAGGCGGCGGAGCGCCTGCTTCGGGAACCGGAGGCGAGGGGGCGCTACGAACTGCGAAAGACGGTCACGCACGGGCCCGGCAAACTGAGGATCCCGATTGTCGGGTGGGTGACGCCGGCGGCGACCATGGCCTCGGCTCAGGGGAGCGGCAGCTACTACGACGGATGCTACTGCTCGATCAGCTTCGCCTCGGCCCCGGAGGCCGTGATCACGGCGCGCGACGGAAAGGGGCGCACCATCTTCCAGCGGCGGAACGTCCTGGCCACGTTCGGGACGGTCACGTGGCACGGCCCGATGAAGCCGAAGCGCGACGGCCGCGTGCAGATCGGCGGCGATGCATCGGCCTGGGCCGGGCAGGTCGACCTCGCCACGAACTGCCACGTGCTCATGGTGGCGGAGAAGCGTGACTATCCCGACGCGGCGTCCTTCCGCCGGGCGCTGGACGCGTTGGAAGCGCGGTTTGAGGACGGCGTGGTTCGCTGGACCGCGCCTGACGGAGCGGTCGTGGAGATGCTCAACGAGCGGGCCGGCGACGGGTGGCGCATGACCGGCGCCCGCGAGAACGGCCGGCTCGTGCGGCTGGACTCGAACATGCTCTTCGATTCGCCGAACGTGCGTAGCGTGCGCGACAGTGGCGCGGTCGAGGTGATTGCCGACGACAAGAGTCGATTGGTCTACGACTTCCGATCCGCGGCCGGGCCGGTCGTTCGGGCGTATCCCGGCGGCTCGCTGCCGCCGCTTCCGTCCGAGCGGATGGACGGGCCGCTCGGGATTCGAATGGTGCTCATCCCCGGCGGCGAGTTTCCCATGGGCAGCGGGATTGCGGAGGGCCGACGTGACGAGCGGCCGGAGCGGTGGGTGAGCGTGAGTGCCTTCTATGTGTCGGAGACGGAAATCACAGTTGGCCAGTATCGCCAGTATCTGGCGGCGAACCCGGGCGTGAAGGCTCCACCGGACTGGTATGGGGCCGAGTGGGGCAAGTCGGACGCGTTTCCGATGACGTGGGTTTCGTGGGATGACGCCCAGGGTTTCTGTCGGTGGTTGAGCAGCGTGGCGAAGCGCGCGTACCGATTGCCGACCGAGGCGGAATGGGAGAAGGCGGCCAAGGGATATGCGCAGCGGCTGTATCCGTGGGGCGATAGCTACGATGGCACGCAGTCCGGAACGAAGAACGGCGTCTACGCGCCAGCCGGCGAGCATCAGCTGGATGTGAGCCCGTTCGGCGTGCGCGGCATGGCGGGCAACGCGTGGGAGTGGTGCTCCGACTGGTATGCCGCGGACGCGTATGCCACCGCGCCACCGGCAAACCCGACAGGCCCGGCGCGGGGGACGCAGCGCGTGCTCCGTGGCTGCGGCTGGAACTTCGATCCCGACACGTTCCGCTGCGCCTACCGCTCACGCCTCGAGCCCGGCGAGCGGGCCGTGCATATTGGCTTCAGGGTTGCGTGCGAGGTGGAGTGATGGGGCCGGAGCAAGCCTGACACTGCTTGAACCCGGCAGCGGTTGAACGCCGAGTCGGATCAACGTTGTAGCCGCGGGCGTGAGCCCGTGGCACGCGCGCGGCTACGCGGACGCGTTCAGAAGAACGCCCGGGCCAGGAGGGATTCCGCCGCGTCGATCCACGCGCGGCTGAAGGCGGATGGGCGGCGGATCCGGACGAACAGGCGGCGGGCGGACCGTTTGTCGCTGAACAGGACGGACGCCTGGCGGTCGTTGATATGAAGCGGCGCCTTTCGGATTGCCCCGATCGCCGCATCGAGCAGGTCGAGGGGCTCCTCGCCGGCCGGCGCGAGCACGAACTGCCACAGGATGTGCGGCTCCTGACGGATCGCGCTCCGGATCGCGCGGACGATCACGGCCCGGCGGCCCCAGAGGTCGCCCCCCTGGAACACGAGCGCGCGTCGATTCGCGGTTCCGTTGGCTGCGTCCGGCGCGTGCCAGTCGAACGCGATGCGCTCCGGGAACAGGTCGGGGAGCCGGCTCCCGACGAACCGGCCGGTCGGACAGTCGAGCGGCAGGCGCGACTGGCGGTGCAGGAAGGCTTCCACCCCGGCCATGCCGTCGGCGGTGATCGTGGAGGTTGACAGCACGCCGTAGGGAGGGCGAGCGAGTGCGGCTATGCCCCAGCGGCGGGATGTCTCCCGGAGATCGGTGCCGGGCAGGAGCAGCGTCTGCAGGCATTGGATGTCGGCCCGGGGCAGGCGGAGCGCCCAGCGCAACGACTGCCGGAAATCGGCGGCGGTCTGCCCCGGCAGGCCGTACATCAGGTCCACGGTGACGCGCACGCGGCTGCGGAGCAGGAGGCGAATCCCGTTTTCGACCGCCGGAAGGTTCCCGGGGCGGCGGATGCGGCGCAGGATGGCGCGGTTGGTCGACTGCACCCCGACCTCGATTTCGCGGAAGTTGGCTGCGCCCAGGAGCCGCGCCTGATCCGCTGTCAGCGTATCGCCGCGCATTTCAGCGAAGAACGCGATGCGGCGATTCGCGTTCAGGCGCGCCAACGCGGCGATGATCCGGTCGAACTCCGGGTGCGCGTTGAGAGTGGGGTCGACGAAGCGGATCTCGCTGGCGCCGAGATCGCGAAGTGCGCGGATGCGGCGGATCAGGTCGGCGGCCGGAAGGTAGCTCATGCGGCTGCGCAGGTGGTGATAGCGGCAGTAGGTGCAGGTCAGCGGGCAGCCGCGGGATGCTTCCACATAGGCCATGCCGGCGGCGTCGGGCCGCAGGCCGGGCGCCTGCGGCGGCGGCAGGCAGTCGGCGAGCGCCACGGGCGGCGGGGGGCGGGAGCCCCAGCGATAGCCGGCGGGGGTGCGCCAGGCGACGCCGGCGAGGTCGGGGTCCATGCCGGTGCGAAGGGCGCGCAGCAGGGCGGGGAAGACCGGCTCGCCCTCGCCGACGGCGGCGGCATCGATCAAGCCGTCGCGGAAGAGAAACGGGTGCGCGCGGGCCACGTCGGGCCCCCCCGCAATGACGCGGATGGCGGGCAGGCGGCGCCGGACCGCGCGGATGACATGGAGCGTCCGCTCGATGTTCCAGAGATAGAGCGTGCAGGCGAGGGCGGCGGGCGCAGCGCGCTCGATCTCGCGCACGATCTGCGCGTCGGCCCATGCGTCGGCTGCGGCGGGCAAGCTCGAGGCCCGATAGGCGAGGCGCTCAGGGGAGCGGCGCAGGGCATGGACGAGGTAGGCTTCGGCCAGATGCACGTTCTCGTGCGCGCCGCGCGTGTCGTTGTCGAGCTGCGCGAGCTGAAGAAACAGGACTGTGCGGCGGCTGGTGCTCATGTATTCGGGACGGGGACGCTGTCCGATGGCGGCGTCCGCGCTCTTGGAGAGAGTAGCGGGATCGTGCGGTGCTGGGCAAGGCGGCAGCTGCGTCCTCAATCCTCGCCCAAGCCATCGGTCATTCAAGGGCCGAGTCGGATGCGTGCCCATGGCAGCTGTTGAGGCGACCGCCAGAAAAACACCATGTACATGGCATTTGGATCTGCTACAGTCGTAATCGTCGATAGGAATGATAGAGAATGAACTATGCGCATTTCGACCAAAGGACGATACGGGCTGCGGTTTCTGCTGGATCTGGCCACGGCGGTTGATGGCCGGGCGGTGACCCTGAAGGACGTGGCGCGCCGGCAGGGCATCTCGGAGAAGTACCTGTGGCAGGTGGCGGCTCCGCTCAAGGCAGCCGGGCTGGTGCTCGCGACGCCGGGAGCGCGCGGCGGCTTTCAGCTGGCCCGTCCGGCGGAGTCCATGACGCTCCGCGATCTGGTGGATGTCCTGGAAGGCGGGCATGTCCTGGTGGATGGCAGCGAAGGGATGAGCGGCTTCTCGCCCAGCAGCGAGCGCGTGGCGAATGAAGCATGGGCGCGGGTGTCGGCGGGACTGGGAGCGAGCCTGGAGGCGATCAAGTTGAGCGACCTGGCGAGCCGGCATCGCGCCTTGGCGGAGCCGGGCGAATCGAGTTACAGCATCTGAGGGGTGAATCAGAACAGGAAGGGAGAAGCGGAATGACGACGCAGAGACTGGACACACTGGCATTGCATGCGGGGCAGGTGGCGGATCCCACGACGGGTGCGCGCGCCGTGCCGATCTACCAGACGACATCCTACGTATTCAAGAGCTCGGAGCACGCGGCGAACCTCTTCGCGCTCAAGGAATTCGGGAACATCTACACCCGCCTGATGAACCCCACGACCGACGTGTTCGAGAAGCGCGTGGCGGCCATCGAAGGCGGCACGGGCGCCCTGGGTGTCGCGTCCGGCCAGTCGGCCATCACCTACGCGCTGCTGGCGATCACGCGGCTGGGCGACGACATCGTTTCGGCGAACAACCTATACGGCGGGACGTACCAGCTCTTCCACTACACGTTCCCGAAGCTGGGGCGGACCGTGAAGTTCGTGGACTCGCAGAACCTCGACGGCTTCCGCAAGGCGATCGGCCCGAGGACGCGCGCGATCTACGCGGAGACCATCGGCAACCCGAAGCTCGACGTGCCGGACTTCGAGGCGCTGGCCAAGATCGCGCATGACGCGGGCATCCCGCTTGTCGTGGACAACACGGTGGGCGTCGGGCTGGTGCGGCCGATCGACTTCGGCGCCGACATCCTGGCGACCTCGGCCACGAAGTACATCGGCGGACACGGCACCTCGCTCGGCGGCGTGATCGTGGACTCGGGCAAGTTCAAGTGGAACAACGGGAAGTTCCCGGAGTTCACGGAGCCCGATCCGAGCTATCACGGGATCAAGTACTGGGACGCCCTCGGCAACGTGCCGGGCATGGGCAACGTGGCCTTCATCCTGAAGGTGCGCGTGACGCTGCTGCGCGACATCGGCGCGGCGCTGAGCCCCTTCAACTCATTCCTCTTCCTGCAGGGGCTGGAGACGCTCCCGATGCGGCAGCAGCGCCACTCGGAGAACGCCCTGGCGGTGGCGCAGTGGCTGGCCAGCCACCCGCTCGTGAACTGGGTGACGTACCCGGGGCTGGCGAGCCATCCCGCGCACGCGGTTGCCGCGAAGTACCTGAAGCGCGGCTACGGCGGAATCATCGGATTCGGGATCAAGGGCGGGCTGGCCGCGGGGAAGACGTTCATCGACTCGCTGAAGCTGCTGTCGCACCTCGCGAATATCGGCGACGCCAAGAGCCTGGTGATCCACCCGGCCTCGACGACGCACCAGCAGCTGACGGCCGAAGAGCAGGCGGCGACGGGCGTGACGGCCGACTACATCCGCCTGTCGATCGGGCTCGAGGACATCGAGGACATCAAGGCGGACATCGACCAGGCCCTGAAGCTCGCGGCGTGCTGAGGAGGCCGGCTGGCAGGGGTGCGACACGGATATTCGAGGATAATGCTGAGTCCATCGGGAACACGCCCCTCGAGCGGCTGAACCGGATCGCGAAGGGCGAGAAGGCGGCGATCCGGGCGAGGGTCGAGGGGCGCAACCCAGTTGCCTGGCGGTTTGAGATGACGCTTGTTCGAGGGCCGCTCCGGCCTTAACATAACTACGTGAGGGGGGCGCGCCGTGTGCCTTCCTCATGAGGTGACCATGAGATGAATAGAACCGTGCTGAGTCGTATGCTGGCTGGGGTGCTGCTGGCAGTGGTGACGGCCGGCGCCGAGGCGGCTGGGACAAACTCGGCGGCGAAGGCGCAGACCGTGTGTCCGGTCATGGGCGGGAGTATCAACCGCAGCGTGTATGCGGACTACGCCGGCAAGCGGGTCTACTTCTGCTGCGGCGGGTGCCCGGCCGAGTTCAAGAAGGATCCGGCGAAGTATGTGCGGAAGCTGGAGTCGGCAGGAGTTGCTCTGGAGCCGGCGCCTGCCAAGTGACGCCTGCCGGACGAAGCAGGGCTGGAGCGAAGCCGCGGGCGATGGTCCGCGGCTTTGCTGTTCCGGCGTGTAGCCGGCCCAGCCCCGTGTCGCTTACGAGCGATTGGCGGAGGCCGCAGTCCGTGCATGTTCGACTTATCACCGCAGCGCTGCTCTTCGGTTCCTGGGTTGGGCTGGCTGGCGCGTACACGGGGGACGTGTCGGCGGCGGCGGGAATGCATCTGGACGATGCCGTCAATGAGGCGCTGCGCTCCAACGCGGGGCTGACGGCCGCGATGCAGCGGTGGGCCGGCGCCCAACAGCGAGGCGCGCAGCAGGCGGCTCCGGCCAATCCGACGCTGGCGTATCGGGGGATGGACCGGTCGAGCGGCGGCGATTTTCCGGACACAGCCGAGAAGCGGGTCGAGTTCCAGCAACCGCTGTCGTGGCCGGGCAAGCGGAGTCTCCGGGTCGAGGCTGCCCGCCGGGATGCGGATCGCGAGGCGATGGAATACCAGGCGGCCGCCCTGGACATGGCGCTGGCCGTGCGCGAGGCGGGATATGATTTCATCGCGGCGCGCGCCGGCGTCGAGATCGCCCGGGCGGAGGTTTCAACGCTGGACGGGCTTTCGGACGCCGCCCGCGGCCGATACCAGGCCGGTGCCGGCGAGCTCGGCGCGGCACTTCGCGCGAATGCCGAGCGGACCCTGGCGAGGCAGCGGATCGTGGACTCCGTGCAGCGGTCGCAGTCGGCCGGCATCCGCCTGGGCGAACTGCTCAACCGGGATGGGAGCGTGGCCGTGGAGGCGGATGCATCCGTCAGTTCGACCGGTGCCGTGCCCGCGCTGGACGGATTGCTGGCCGCGGCCGCGCGGCTGCGGCCGGAGATTCGTGCGTCCGAGGCGGAGGTGCAGCGCGCGCGGGCGGCGCGTCGGCTTGCGGGCCAGGATCGCTATCCGGACTACTTTCTGGGTGGCGAGTACCGGAGCATCAGGGACGGGGACGATCAGGTCATGTTCGCGGTCGGCCTCGACCTTCCCGTGTGGCGGAGCAAGGTTGGTGCAGGCGTTCGGGAGGCGAGCCACACGTGGCAGGCGGCGCTGGCCCGGGAAGCCGAGGTCCGACGGCGCGTCGAGTCGGAGGTGCGCGACGCGCATCAGCGGCTGGCGGCGGCCCGCGAGACGGCGCGCCTGTACGCGGCTGAACTGATGCCGGCCGCCCGGCTGCGCGCCGAGCAGGCGCGGTCGGGCTACGCGGCCGCGCGGACGGAGTTCGGCGAGCTGGTGGAGGCGGAGCTGGCACTGCTGGGCGCGCGGCGGATGACGGTGGAAGCGGACGCGGAGGCGGGGCGGTCGGCGGCCCGCCTGTTGCGGGCGGTGGGCGTAACGGCCCCGTCTGCCC
Organism: uncultured Verrucomicrobiota bacterium; assembly: GCA_964431965.1. Taxonomy (GTDB): domain Bacteria; phylum Verrucomicrobiota; class Kiritimatiellia; order CAIKKV01; family CAYSLU01; genus CAYSLU01. The sequence goes on along the minus strand of CAYSLU010000032.1, from coordinate 12,456 downwards.
TGATCGTGCCCTAGGCCGGAACGCGGGAGTGAACATGAAGTCGATCGCGGATCGCGCCGGTGGCGCTGCCGCCGTGCGAGTCGTGCTGATGCTGGCCTTGGTGGCGCTTGCGGCCGGCGCGGCGTACCGGGTGGGCTGGCATCGCGGAGCGGCGCCGGCCCGGGAGGCGGCGCACGCGCCCCGGTACCACTGCCCGATGCATCCGCAGGTGGTGTCCGACAGCCCGGGCACGTGCCCGATCTGCAACATGGACCTGGTTGAGATTGTCCCGTCCGGTGGCGCGGCCGGCGCCGGCGGAGGAATTCCCGGTCTGGCGGCGGTGCCGTTATCGACGGAAACCCGGGACCGGCTGGGCCTGAAGCTGGGAGCGGTGGAGCGTCGGGCGCTGGTGCGCGAGATCCGGGCGCCGGTCCGGATTGTGCCGGACGAGCGGCTTCTGACGCGCGTCAGCACGAAAGCCGAGGGCTGGATCGAGCAGCTCTTCGTGCCGGTGACCTGCCAGGCCGTCCACGAGGGTGAGCCGCTGCTGTCCATCTACAGCCCCGAGCTGGTGTCCGCGCAGTCCGAGTATCTCGCGATACTGCGGGAGACGCGTGCGGCGGCGGGTTCGGCGGATGTGGCGGCTCGCGAGACGGCCCGGGAGCTGCGGGACGCGGCCAAGAGGCGCCTGCTGGTCCTGGACGTCTCCGAGTCGCAGATCGCCACGATCGAGCGCGCGGGGGTTCCGGAGCGCGCCCTGACGCTCTACGCACCGGCCAGCGGCGTGGTGCTGGAGAAGAATGTGCTGCCGGGGCAGAAGGTGGCGCCGGGCGAGCCGCTCTTCCTGGTGGCCGACCTCCGGAGCGTGTGGGCGGATGCCGATCTGTATCCGCCGGATCTGCCGGACGTGGCGACCGGCATGAGCGCACGCGTGACGGTCGGCGGGATGCCGGGCGTCGTGTTTACGGGCTCGGTGACGTTCGTGGGGCACGTGCTGGCGCCGGCCACGCGCACGGCGCTCGCGCGGCTGGAGATCGACAACCCGAAGCTGGCGCTGCGGCCGGGGCTGTTCGGGGACGCGCGGATCCGGGTTCCGTTCGGCGAGTCTCTGGCGATACCGGAGTCGGCCGTGATGCGGTCGGGCGATCGGGCGTACGCGTTTCGGGACGACGGCATGGGGCGCCTGGTCCCGACGCTGGTGCGGATCGGGCGGCGCGCGGACGGCTGGTACGAGCTGGCGGGCGGGCTGGCGGAGGGCGACCGCGTGGTCGTGTCCGCCAACTTCCTGATCGACTCGGAATCCTCGCTGCGGGCGGCCCTGGAGAGCGCGGGGGAGCAGCCTTGAGCGATGATCGTCCACCGCCGGAGCAGACCCTGATCGGGCGGGTGATCGTCTTTTCGGCCCGGAACCGGTTCCTGGTGATCGGTCTGGTCGCTGCGGCGGTGGCGTTCGCCGTCTACTGCATGGAGCGCATCCGGCTCGACGCCATCCCGGACCTCAGCGACACGCAGGTGATTGTCTACACGCGCTGGGACCGCAGTCCCGACGTGCTCGAAGACCAGGTGACGTACCCCATCGTATCGGCCCTGCTCGGCGCGCCGCGCGTGAAGGCCATCCGGGGTTTCAGCGACTTCGGCTTCTCCTACGTCTACGTGATCTTCCAGGACGGGACTGACATCTACTGGGCGAGGAGCCGCGTCGTGGAGTATCTCCAGAAGATCCGGGGGACTTTACCCGTTGGGGCGAGCCCGCAGCTGGGGCCGGATGCGACGGGGGTGGGGTGGGTCTTCCAGTATGCCGTGGTCGACCGGAGCGGAACCCACGACCTGGCCGAGCTGCGGAGCTATCAGGACTGGGTGCTGCGCTTCGCGCTGCAGAGCGTGCCGGGAGTGGCGGAGGTGGCGGGGATCGGGGGATTCCAGAAGCAGTACCAGGTGACGATCGACCCGAACCGCCTGCAGGCATACGGCGTGTCCATCACCGATCTCACCGGCGCGATCCGGCGCAGCAACGAGGAATCGGGCGGGCGCCTGATCGAGTGGAACGGGCGCGAGTACATGGTGCGGGCGCGCGGGTACCTGAAGGGCTTGGACGCGATCCGCGAGGTGGTGGTCAAGGCGGACGCATCCGGTACGCCGGTCCGGGTGGGAGACGTAGCCGAGGTCGGCATCGGACCGGAGATCCGGCGCGGCATCTCGGATCTCGACGGCCGCGGCGACACGGTGGGCGGGATCGTCGTCATGCGGCACGGCGAGAATGCGCTCAGCGTGATCGAGCGCGTGAAGGCTCGGCTCGACGAGCTGAAGCGGTCGCTGCCGGCGGGCGTGGAGATCGTGACGACGTACGACCGCTCCGAGCTGATCCGCAACTCGATCCGCAATCTGCGCGACGAACTCATCGTCGGGATGATCATCGTCAGCCTGGTGATCCTGTTCTTCCTCTGGCACGTGCCGTCCGCGCTGGTGCCGATCCTGACGATCCCGGTATCCGTCGCGCTGAGCTTCATTCCCATGTACCTGTTGGGCGTCACGTCCAACATCATGAGCCTGGCCGGCATTGCCATTTCGGTTGGCGTGCTGGTGGACGGCGCCATCGTGGAGGTGGAGAACGCGTACAAGAAGCTGGAGCTCTGGGGCGAGCACGGCCGGGTGGGGGACTTTCACCGGATCCGGCTGGAGGCCATGCTGGAGGTGGCGCCGTCGGTCTTCTTCTCGCTTCTGGTGATTGCGGTGTCGTTCCTTCCGATCTTCACGCTGGTGGACCAGGAGGGGCGCCTGTTCAAGCCCCTGGCGATCACCAAGACGCTGGCCATCGGGATTGCGGCGCTGCTGGCCGTCACGCTCGACCCGGCGGTGCGGATGCTGTTCGCGCGGATGGAGCCGCTGCGGTTCCGGCCGCGGTGGCTGGCATCGATCGCCAGCGCGGTGGCGGTGGGGCGGTACTATCCCGAGGAGCGTCACCCGGTGAGCCGGGTGCTGTTCCGCCTGTACGAGCCGCCGTGCCGCTGGGTGCTGGGGCACCCCCGCACCGTCATCCTGCTGGCGGTCCTGGCGGTCGCGTCGGCGGTTCCGGTCTACCGGCGACTCGGCCACGAGTTCATGCCGCCGCTGAACGAGGAGACCATCCTGTACATGCCGACCACGCTGCCGGGCATCTCGGTGGCAGAGGCGCGGCGGCTGATGGAGCTCCAGGACCGGACGCTCGCGTCCTTTCCGGAGGTGGTGCGCGTATTCGGCAAGAGCGGCCGCGCGGACACATCGACGGACCCGGCGCCGTTCTCGATGATGGAAACGACCGTGATGCTGAAGCCGCCGGCCGAGTGGCGGTCGAAGACGCGCTTCTTCTCGAGCTGGCCGCGCCCGCTGCGCGCTGTGCTGGGGCATGTCTGGCCGGAGCGGATCTCGTGGGAGGAGCTCGTGTCCGAGATGGACCGGGCGCTGCAGATTCCCGGAAACGTCAACTCCTGGACGATGCCGATCAAGGCGCGCATCGACATGTTGAGCACGGGGGTGCGAACGCCCGTGGGCATCAAGGTGCTGGGCGCGAACCTGGAGGAGATCCAGCGGATTGGGCAGCAAGTCGAGGCGGCTGTGCGGGGAGTTCCCGGAACGCGCAGCGTGTTCGCGGAGCGGGCGGCGGGCGGCTACTTCGTCGACTTCGTGCCGCGGCGCGATGTGCTGGCGCGCCACGGCCTCACCGTGGCGGATCTGCAGGAGGTCATCCTGACGGCAGTCGGAGGGGAGCCGATCGGGACGACGATCGAGGGCCGGGAGCGCTACACGATCAGCGTGCGCTACCCGCGCGAGCTGCGCGACGAGGTCGACCAGCTTGAGCGCGTGCTGGTCACGACGCCTCGCGGGGTGCAGGTTCCGATCGGCGAGGTGGCGGACATCGTGCTGGCGTCCGGCCCGGCGATGATTCGCGACGAGAACGGCATGCTGGCAGGCTACGTCTACGTTGACGTGGCGGGGCGCGACATCGGCGGCTACGTCGCGGCGGCGCGACGCGCGGTGGAGTCGGCTGTGACTCTGCCGGCCGGGTACGCGATCGCGTGGAGCGGACAGTACGAGAACATGCTCCGCGTCCGCGAGCGGCTCAAGCTGATTGTGCCCCTGACGGTCCTGCTGATCTTCGTGCTGCTCTACCTGAACACGAAGTCCGCGTTCAAGACGATGGTGGTGATGCTGGCCGTTCCGTTCTCGCTCGTGGGCGCGGTGTGGCTGCTCTATGCCCTCGGCTACAACATCTCGATCGGCGTGTGGGTCGGGATGATCGCGCTGATGGGGCTCGATGCCGAGACGGGCGTGTTCATGCTGCTGTTCCTGGACCTGTCCTGCGCGGATGCCAGGCGCCGGGGGCAGCTGGGCAGCGAGGCTGAACTCCGCGAGGCGATCATCCACGGCGCCGTGAAGCGGATCCGTCCGAAGCTGATGACCGTTGCCGCCGCGTCAATGGGCCTGATGCCGATCATGTGGTCCATGGGGACCGGTGCCGACATGATGAAGCGCGTCGCCGCCCCGATGGTCGGCGGCCTGGCCACATCCTTCCTGATGGAGCTGCTCGTCTACCCGGCCATCTACCTGCTGTGGATGCGCCGGAGCCTGCGCGCGGTGCGGCCCGCCGGCGTGCTGTCCCGCGGATGACTGCTCAAGACGCGCCGGGTGACGGCGTCCCATGCACGATGGTCAGTCCGGCTGGTGCACGTTCTGAAGGCCCGAAAATGGCGAATGACGAGCCCTGACCCTTCGCATGCTGACCCTTCGCATGCGTGACCCTTCGCATGCGGGTGCCTCAGTCGCGGAGGAGGACCGCCTCGGGCTTCAGTTCCCTGAGCGCCTTCGTGTGGATCACCTTGCGGAAGTCCGGTCGTTCCTTTGCATCGCTCAGTCCGCTCTCGATGGCCCACGCTGCCTGGCTGTTCAGGGACCCCAGCAGCATGTTCTCGATCCCGACGCCGAAGGAGAAGACTCCCCATATCTCGGCCAGAATGGCGGGGTCCATTTCGGTGCGCGCGGCAACGATGGCCTGGGCCTCCGCCGGGTTCGCCTGGACAAACTCGCCCGCCCGCAGCACAGCCCGCAGGATCTTCTGCACCGTGCGCGGCCGCGCGTCCAGATAAGCGGTCTTGGTCGCCATGTTCCAGGTCCACACGTAGCTGACATCGTGGTAGACGACGGCGTTCGTTCCGAGTCGCTTCTGCAACTTGGCGACGTGCGGATTCCACGTCGCGACGGCATCCACCGTGCCCTCCGTAAGCCTCGCCACCATGCCGGTCGGCGCGATGTTTTCGACCTGGACATCGGAGCGCGCGATCCCACGTGAGGTAAGGAACTGGTGCAGGAAGAACTCGCCGTTGGTCCGCATCGTGACCCCGATCTTCTTTCCGCGCAGATCCGCCGGATCCCGTATCCCGCGGTCCGAGCGGCCCACGAGCGCCATGTTCTTCTGGCTCCAGGCGACAGAGGCGAAGATCCGGGCAGGTTTGCCCTGGAGGACCGCCAGCACCACCGGCGTTTCAGCCACCTCGCAGACCTCGGCCTTGCCGTCCATCACGGCCTGCAGGGCGTCCTTGCCGCTGGCGTAGGGCTGGGTGACGATGCGCAGCCCTTCCTGCTCAAAGTAGCCCTTCTCCAACGCCACGCAAACGACGGCTCCGATCGGCTGAGTGGCTGTTGCGAGAACGACGTCTTCCATCCTTCGGGTCTTCTTCGCCAGTGTGATCCCCGCCGCGGCCAGCACCATGGCGGCGAGGGCTCCCCACACCATGATCTTCGGCCACGCGACCTGCTTCCTTTGGACGGACTCTTTCATGGCACACCTCGGTTACTGAGGACGATGGGCTGACCTCGATCTTGTGCTTCTCACGAAGAAACTAGCGTGCTGTCTCACAAATGACTACACATTTGGTTTACCAGAAAGAGCAAGATTCACCACCCGCTGCGCTGGAGACACGGCAGGCGCGGAGAGGCGAACGGCAACACGCCGTCAACACGGGCCGGGAGGCCCGTGCCACAGTTTGGGGCCAGTCGTGGCCGGGGCGGAGATGGCGAGGAAGAGCGGGAGTACGCGTATCCGGCGAAGTGTGGGGATGAAGAGTCCGGGCTTGCTCTTCACGTGCTCGCACACTTAGTCTCGACACTCTCTCGGCTACACGTACTCGACCCGCTTCATCGATCTCTTGTCCTCGGATGGTGGCCGGTTCACGGAGCGGCCGGCGCATCGGGGGAACCCGGGGTGATTCGGCCGGTGATGTAGCCGACGCGGTCGGCGTCGGAGCGGTAGGCGTAGCGGAGGACCATGTCGGTCGGGAGCTGGCGGAGCGTGGGGGCGACGCCGGGCGCGGCCGGGGTTCCGGCGTACTGAACCACGCGTGCCTTCAGCGGCCGGCCCAGCCGGTCCTTGGTCATGACGAGCGCGCCGTCGCTCGTGAACTCCTCGGTCTCCGTGACGCGTGCGCGCGTCCAGCCGATCAGGCGGCCCGCTCCGTCGTAGCGGTAGTCGTCGCGCCAGTCCTTCGGCAGGTCGATCGCCGGATCGACGTACGGGACGCCGGCCTTCGGCGTGCGGTACTCGACCGAGCGGATCCGGTGGTCCTCGGCGTAGGTCCGCTTCTCGTTGGGGTAGCAGAAGAAGCTGACGAAGGCCGGCGCGGAGTAGTGCACGCCGTTGTGGACGAACGCGCCGATGTCCACGCGGGGCGACGTGACCTTTGATCCGGCCTGGATCGGGCGCGGCTCGTGCCAGGCCACGGTGATCTCGACCATTGAGCCGGCCGGGTTCAAGGGCTTGATGCGGACCGTCTCGGGGTTCCCGCGGAGCACCGCCCACCGGTAGGTGAGCGGTCGGGCGTTCAGGTCTCGGCTGCCTTCCGCGGTCACGACCATGCGCCGCTGGTACTTCACGGAGCGGAACAGGCGGGCGATGGCCGACGGCGAGTCGAACAGCCGCTCGCGGTTCGGGACATCGAAGAAGTCGATGCCGGGCACGCCGGTGTCTTCCTGGACCACGCGGAGATGGATGCTCGGGGGCAGGGCGTCGGGCGCCATCTCGTGCGCGACGGTCACCATCCGGTCGACGTCCAGGGCGGCGCCATCAAGCGCGGTGGGGTGGGCCGCCCCCGTGAGGTAGTCCGCCGGCTTTGCGAGCGTGCGGGCCGTGGAGCGCAGGATCATCTGGAGCGTCGGCGCCAGCGTGCCCGAGAGCGTCAGCGCGCGCCGGGTCTCCGCCGGAAAGGCCGCTATCGTGCAGGCGAGCGCCCGGAGGAATGCCTGGTCCGCGCCGGAGGACCCCGCGCAGGCGACCACGTAGGGCGTGTTGGCGGCGAACGTGTCGCCGTGGTCGTCGTCGATGTCCCGATGGGTCGGGTAGACGTAGAGGTGATTGTTCGCGTACTGGTTGTACAGCATGGCGGCCATGCTCGGATTGATCAGGGCCAGGCGCGGGAGGCTTCGCCAGAACGGGCCTTCCGTCATGGCGGTCGATGAGTTGCCGAGCGTGGGCAGATTGTAGAGGAAGGCGACCTGGAGCCCGCTGGCGAGCCGGGCCTGGCTCACCGCCGGGGCATACCGGATCCGGGTCAGGCCGGGGAAGTCGCCGACGGCGAGGGCGCTGTGCCCGTCGTCGTGGTTGTCGTAGAGCACGCCGTAGAGGCCGCCGGCCGTGCCGCCGCGCAGCCAGCCCCGGACCAGGTCTCCGGCCTGGCCCGGGGCGCGGATGCCCAGCTCGGCGGGAGGCGGAGCGGGTGGCAGCGAGAACCCGCACCGGAAGACGCCGGACAGGCCCTCCCAGATCACGTTCGACTCCGTCACCGCCGCGACACCGTCGCGAATGGGCACGATGGCGAACCGGCTCTCTTCGGTCGCGGCGCGACGTGCGGTCTCCTCGGCTTCGGAAAGGACGGCGGCGAACCCCGGCTCCTTTCGGACGGCGTCGAGGTCCGGGTCGCGAACCAGCGAGCCGGCGTCGGCGAACCCCGTGGCCACCGCGCGCTGGAGGTGGCTCAGCGCCTGGTCGCCATGGCCCTGCCGCGCGAGGATGCACGCCAGGTTGTAGTAGTTGGCGCCGACAGAGGGGTTGCGCTCGATGGCGGCCTTCAGGACGCGCTCGGCCTGGGCCATGTCCTGCTGCATGATGAGCTGCTGGAGCTGCATCTGAAGCAGCTGCTGTTCGGCGGCGAACTGCGGCAAGGCGAAGGGGTTGTCGGGCTGGCCCCTGCTGCCGGCCGCGAAGGCGGGCGCTGCCGACGCAGACGCGATGGCGAGCGCCAGGGCGGCGATCGCTCGAACGGTCGGAATCCGTAGCATGTGTGTCTCCTTCCGCGCCGGGCGAGGCCGGCAGGCTTCTATGGCTTCAGGTCGATTCGGACGGCTGTGATGCCGAAGGCTGGGACGCGGGCCGTGACGCTTCGCCCCGACCGGCGGACGGCGCGTCCCGACACGGGCCGCTCGATCAGATCGACTTCGCCGGCGTCCCGCACGCGGCCGGCGGCGTGCGACGCCAGCTCGATGCGGCTGGTGCGGGGCACGGGATCCGGGTTGACCAGCCGCACGATCAGCGCGTCCGATTCCTCGGCTCGCTTCACGCCGCTTACGATGACCGGTCCGGGCGAGACGCGCACGATGGCGAACTCGGGAGGCAGGGGGCCGGCATGGGCGTCTGTGCCGACCGGGCGCAGCGCGCGATTGAACGCCTGCCCCTCGCACATGGCCTCGGACACCGGCAGGACTCCGGCGAACGGGCGGATGGCCATCCGGATGTCGTGCCGGCCGATCTCCGGCAGGATGTCCGGCTCGTATGCGCTGCGGATCAAGGTGAGGCGCAACACATGGCCATGGAGCGAGTGGCCGTGCTTGCTGTCGTTCAGCAGCAGGCAGCCGGCGGCCCGTCCGCGCCGCTGTCCCGCGGCGCGCGTGGTCCCGGCGGCCATGGCCCACTGGAGCGCGGGCACCTCTTCGCCGCCGCTGAGGTCGCGCTCGATCGATCCGAACGGGATCTCGTAGCGGGCTGTGGCTCCGTCCAGTGCGAGGGGGATCGCGAAGGCCAGCGACGGGATGCCCGACTCGGGCGCTCCGCGCTGGAACCAGGTGCCCCGCACCGTCACGTGCAGCTTCGGGTCGCCGGCGCGTAGTTCGTAGGTCACCGTCAGGTCCGACTCCCGGACGCGCAGGTCCACCGCGATGGCGGCGCGGTGCGGGCCCTCGAGCGTGCGGCGGACGGCCCGGACTTCGGGCGCCTGGACCGGGCCGGCGTTGTTGATGGACCACGCGGACATCGGGATCGCCCGCTCCACGGCGTATTCGAGAGAGGCTCCGCCGGAGGATGGATCGATGAGGTCGATGCCCGACCGCTTGTCGAGAAGCGATCGGATCCCCCCGGTTCGCGGGTCGAGCGCGACGCGCACCTCGTCGTTCTCCATGCCTTCGCTGGCCCGCTCGGGCGGCGCGTAGGAGCAGTGGTGCCGGCTGCCGGTCAGGCGGGCGGCGGAGAGTCCCTTCTCTCTTCCGGCCGGGGCGGCGTCCTCCTCGACGATATGCAGGGCATAGCCCAGACCCGGGACGGCGGCCGGGAAGGCCAGCGTGGCGAACGCATGGCCCCAGTATCCGCCGGTTTCCACCACTTGCGCGGGGATGATGCGGCCGTCGGGCGCGACGACGCGGAAGGAGCGGTCCTTGAGCGGGACGCCGCCGCCCGGGCCGTTGTCCCACACGGTGACGTCGATCACGTCGTGGCGGTCGAAGGCTGTCGGGTTGAAGACCACGAAGGGGCGCGGCCCCTGGCCGATGGTCTGGTCGGAGCGGACGAGTTCGCCGTCGTTCGCCCGGTAGCCCACTCCCGCGCCGGCGCGGTCCGCCAGGCGAGAGGGCGGGGGCTCGGCCGGAGGCGCTTCGGACGCGGCCGATGTGTCCACCTGCGAGGCCAGGCGGCGCAGGGCGAGCAGTTCGATCATGGACGTGGCGGCCACGGTCTTCTGGTAGAGGCCGTGCGCGTACGTGCGGGTGTCGTGGACGCCCGATCCGGGAAGAATGTCGTGGAAGTGCGAGAAGAGCGTGTCGCGCCACGCCTCGGCCAGGGCTTCCGCCGGGTAGGCGTGGCCGGCCGCCGCATGCGCGACAGCCGCAGCGGCCTCGGCGTCGATCAGCCGGCTCTCGGCGAACCGGTTGGCCTTCTTGATCAGTGACTGCGTGGTGTAGCAGCCGGTGAACTCCGTGTTCAGCTCGCCCCGGACGACGGGCAGGCGCGCGCCGGCGGTCTCGAGCGCGTCGTAGAAGGCGCGCGCGGTGGAGAAGCGGAAGCGCGGGAACACGGGCCAGGCGTCCATGTCGAGGGCGCGCCGGATGTCGCGCCGGGTGGGGCCCCCGCCGTGGTCGCCCACGCCGTAGACGAAGAGGAAGTCGCGCCCGCCGGTGAGCGTCACGAAGCGCTCGAGGTGGGGGATGATCGCGGGGGCGATCACCCCGTTGTACCCGAGCGCCATGTCGTTCCGGACCAGCACGCGCGATCCGTCGGGCCCCTCCCACCAGAACGCCTCGGGCTTGGCCGGCGTGTGGACGCCGGGGCGGTGCAGGTAGAGATGGCGGACGCCGCCGCGCGCGAGGTAGGACGGGACGGTCGCGGGATGGCCGAAGGTGTCGGGCGACCAGTCGATGGCCACATCCTCGGGTGCGAGCCCGAAGAGCCGCTGCATGTAGCGCCTCGTATAGAGCAGGTGGCGGCAGAGGCTTTCGCCGCCGGCCAGGTTCTTGTCGCCTTCGACCCAGTGGCTGGCCGTGACCTCCCAGCGGCCTTCGCCGACGAGCTGGCGGATGCGGTCCAGCATGGCCGGGTGGTGCGCCTCGATGATCGCGTAGGTGCTCGCCTGGCTTTGGGCGAACGTGAAGGTGGGGAACTCGTCCATGAACCGGAGCACGGTCGCGAACGTGTCGTGCGTGATGGAGACGGTTTCCGGCCAGGACCACATCCAGTTCATATCGATGTGGGCGTGTCCCACGCAGTGAACGGTGTAGGTCTTGGCGATGGCGGCGAGCGGAGCGAGCGCCCGCTCCGCGTCGCGGACGGCGTCGGGGATGCGGTCGGAGCGCCGGGCCTCGAGCGCCGCCTCCATCCGGGCTCGGGCGCTCGCGATCAGCGTCCGCCACGCGGGCGCGGCTGCGCCGTGCAGGCGGCAGAGGCGCTCCGCGAAATCGAGCTCGGCCTCGATGCGCTCGACTTCATGCTGTGCTTCGGCCGTCGCGCGGGCGAGGCGAGTGGAGAGGCTCGGTGTGGTCATGGACAATGGCTCCGTCGGGTGCCGGGCGGACGACCGTCGCAACGCCCGTCATGGGATCATGTGCTTCGGCCGGATTCAAGCGCAAACTGCCTGCGCGGCCCGTGCGTGACAGGGCCGCTTGTCTTGGTCTAGTCTCGGTCAACGGACGACACAGAGGTCGTCCCTTCATCCCCGAAAGGGCGTTCTTTTGCATTTTGGACCGGGCTCCGTCCCGACCGGCCTGAAATGAGTCAAGACAAGAGCCCCTGCCGTGCGTGATCGCGGGCTGTTGCTTCCGGTTGGCCGGCGGCGCGGAAGCGGCACGGCCGGCCCCGGGTGCGGCGGTTCCTCGCTCTCGTTGGGTGGCCTCTCCGTTCATGCTGGCCCCAGGACAGGCAAAGAACAGGATTTCCTGAGGTGCGACAATGTGACGCTCCTGCAGTCATGACGGGGCAAGGTGCGACATTTGTTCGCGTGTTGATCGACGTCAATATCGGTCGAGATCATAGGCGACAAATAACGTAATAGATTGCAGGGCAAATGCTTGAAGTTGATGGTCCGCACCATTCGCCGGTTCTGGCACACTGGTTGCTATTCTTCCTGTCGGTTTCTGAGTGTCACGTGGAACTGTGACAGGTACGGTGAACCAGTAGTGGCCCGCCGTGCATGTTGGTATTGCCTGAGGAGAACACGCCATGTCAAAGGTCCTAGGAATAGACTTGGGGACGACGTATTCGTGCATGGCCGTGATGGAGGGCGGACAGCCCGTTGTCATCCCGAATGCCGAAGGGTCGCGGACGACCCCGTCCGTCGTGGCATTTGCCAAGGGCGGCGACCGGTTGGTCGGCCAGGCGGCGAAGCGCCAGGCCGTGACGAACCCGAAACACACGGTCTATTCGATCAAGCGCTTCATGGGTCGGAAGTTTGAAGAGGTGAAGCGGGAGATCGAGCTCGTGCCGTACGAGGTCGTGCGCGCGAAGAACGGTGACGCCCACGTGAAGATCGGCGACGACCTGTTCTCGCCGCCCGAGATTTCGTCGATGATTCTGCAGAAGCTCCGTGCGGATGCGGAGGCGTACCTGGGCGAGAAGATCACGCAGGCGGTCGTCACGGTGCCGGCCTACTTCAACGACAGCCAGCGGCAGGCGACGAAGGACGCGGGCCGCATCGCCGGCCTGGAAGTGCTGCTCATCATCAACGAGCCGACGGCGGCCTCGCTGGCGTACGGCCT